>NZ_JBHRWK010000014.1:0-782855 GCF_042647925.1 Amycolatopsis speibonae | reverse complement strand
TCCACCGGACGAAAACCCATAGCCACACCAGGATTCTCCCAGCATCACCAGCCCACACCAAAATCATCACCAGCAGGTCGCCCCAAAACGCAACAGCCTCTCAGGGTTGCGAAGGAGGCCTTCACTACCTCGCCCACCGGGTACCGGATCGCGTTTAGCGGGCTAAACGCGATCTCACGAGAGCGGCAGAGTGCCGTCGTGCAGCGTCTTCCCCCCAGCGTCGAGGACGACGATGCCCACCCGCGCGTCCGGCCCGGCCGCGTTGACGCCTTCCGGTCGCCACACCGCGAACGTCCCCCCGACGACCGCCGCCTCGACCTTCTTCCCCGCCCCGAAGTCGAGCTTCACCTTGGCCGCGGCCTCGGGCACGACCCCGATGAACGGGGTCTTCGAACGGCCGGACCCGCCCTGTTCGGCGCCGCCGAGTGTTTCGGTGAACAGGTCGCGCACCGCTCGGGGGTCGGCCTGGGCACCCAGTTCGGGGAAGAGGCGGTAGTACTCGCTCTTCCCGTCGTGATAGCCGAGCCCGCCCTGGCAGACCACGAACCGGTCGCCGAACCGGGCGACGACCACCTTGACGTCATCGCCTTCGAGTAGCGTGCCGACCTCGTAACTGTCCTCGTCGGGCAGCGGTTCGGTCGCCCCCCGCACGCAAGTGGTGAAGAACTCCCCCGCCGGCGTGTCCCGGGCCGGCACCGAGGGCGGGACGCGATCGATGTCCGTCACGGCCGGGTCGGGCGCGGGCCGAAGGCCGTACGGCCCGGCACCGCTCCCGTCACCCGGCGCCCCGGGGTACGGCCCGACCGAGTACGTCGTCCGCGAAGGGATGCTCTGCGAAATCATCACGAACAGGTTCCCGTTCCCGAAGACGTTCACGTCGGTCGAGCCGGTCGAGTCCGCGGTCCGGGAGAAGATCACCATTTTCTCCCAGCCGGGGTCCGCCACCCCCGCCACCGTCCCGGAGCGGCTCGTCAGCAAGGCGGCGGTCTTGGTACCCGTGGCGTAGGACGGGGCGGCACCGGGATCGGAGACGGTCACCGTGGTCACCGTGGTCTCGCAGAAGAAGACCTTGTCTCCCGTTTTCACCGCGACGACGGTGACGGACGTCCAGTATGGAGCGACGGTGAACTGCGGCACCCATTCGTCACGGGCGGGAAAGTCCGCTGTCCGGTTCTGCCTCTGGATCGCCGCCCAGCACCTGTCCAAGGCCGGGATCGCCTTCGGCAGGTCGAGGGCGAAGTCAGGGTCCGACGCGACGGCCGGGCCCGGCCCGTCCGGCTCCCGGACGAGCACGGTCGCGACCAGTGCGCCCACGAGGACTCCGACGACGGCGGCCGCGGCGGCGACGATCGGCCATCGGCGCCGCACGGGTTTTCCCATCCCCTCCCGCAGCGACATCCGCAGGTTGTCCAGCACTTCCGGAGGGAGTTCACGCCTGTCGGGCAGGCCGAGGTCGTCGGTCATTTCTCCTCCAGGGCGACCCGCAGCTGCGCGCGGGCCCGCGAGATGTGGGCGCGAACGGTCACCTCGGCGACGCCGAGCAGTTCGGCGGCGTCCGGGAGGGAGAGATCCCCGAGCAGACAGAGTTCGACGGCCTGGCGTTGTGACTTCGGCAGCTTCGCGACCAACGCGAGCACTCTCCGGAGACGCTCTTCACCGTCGAGCTGGTCGACGACGGTTTCGGCGTGGTCGGACACCGACCGGGGCTCCGGCAGCCGCCGGACGAGCCGGAGCCGCCGCCCCGAGCTGCGATGTTCACTGCGCGCGAGATTCCCCGCGACGGTGTACAGCCACGGCAGCGCGCTGTCGCGGATGAGCGTGATGTCCGCCCTGCGCCGCCAAGCGGTGAGGAAGGTCGTCGACGTCAGGTCTTCCGCCGACGCCCACGACCCCGTCAGCCGGTACGCGTGGTTCCACACCGCTTGGGCATGGCGTTCGAAGAGCTCGGTGAACGCCCCGTGATCACCGCCCGCGGCCGCGTGCCAAAGCTCCGTGTCGCTCCTGTCGGGAGGAGGTCCGGACGAATCCACCGGCACCCCCGCCGATCCGGTCGCTGTTCTGGTCACGTCCATCAGTGACCGGCACCCGGCGAGATGTTGCGACACCCGGGCACCGGATCGCGTTTAGCCCGCTAAACGCGATCCGGAGGGGGTCAGACCGCGCCGTATTGCCGGTCCCCCGCGTCCCCGAGACCGGGCACGATGAAGCCGGAGTCGTTCAGCCGCTCGTCGATGCTCGCGGTCACCACGCGCAGCGGCAGCCCGGTCTTCTCCAGGTGCTCGATGCCTTCGGGAGCCGCCAGCGCGCAGATCGCGGTGACGTCGGTGGCGCCCCGGTCGGTGAGCAACCGGATCGTGTACTCCATCGACCCACCTGTCGCCAGCATCGGGTCGAGCACCAGCACCGGCCGGTCGGCGAGCGATTCGGGCAGCGATTCGAGATACGGCGTCGGCTTGAGCGTCTCCTCGTCGCGGGCGAGCCCGACGAAGCCCATTTGGGCGTCCGGGATCAGCTTGTGCGCCTGGTCCGCCATCCCCAGCCCGGCCCGCAGCACCGGCACCAGCAGCGGCGGGCTCGCCAGCGCGTAGCCGTCGGTGCGCGCGACCGGCGTGTGGATCCGCTCGATGCGCACAGGCATGGCGCGGGTGGCTTCGTAGACCAGCATGACCGTCAGTTCGTGCAGCGCCGCGCGGAAGGCGGCGCTGTCGGTGCGCGCGTCGCGCATGGTGGAGAGCCTGGCCTTGGCCAGCGGGTGATCAACGACGTGCACATCCATGCCCGTCAATTTATCTCCTCAGGCCTGCCGCGCGAACCAGCCGACCCAGCGGCGCTGCCACGGCGTCTCCACCGAACGCTTGTCGTGGTTCGCCCGCGCCCACGCCACGGCTTCGTCGGCGGTCAGCCCGCCGAGCGTGGCCAGACAGGACAACACGGTCCCGGTCCGCCCGACACCGCCGTGACAGGCGACCTCGACACTTTCCCCCGCCGCCGCGCGCTCGTGCAGGTCCACGATCCGCCGCCGCGCGTCCGCCCAGTCCGTCGGCAGCAGGAAGTCTGGCCAGCGGATCCACGCCCGCTCCCAGTCCATTTTGTGGTCGTGCTTCCGGCGCAGCTTCGCGCCGCCGAGATACAGCCCGAAATCCGGTGAAGGCCCGTCTGGCCAGGGCCGACCCAGGCCCCGTCCCCGTACCTTCACCCCGTCCGGCAGCTCCAAGGCGTCGGGTAGTGAGTTCCCCATCACGCGAGAATGCCACTGTCGGCCATAAGTTGGACGTCCGGCTCTCCCACCAGCGCTAGGCTTCTGCGGGTGAGCGAAGAGCCGGCCTTGCCAGGACCCGAACAGATGCGCATCTCCGACGCCGACCGCGAGCAGGTCGCGCAGGTGCTGCACGCGGCGATGTCCGAAGGGCGCATCACCATCAACGAGCTGGAAGAACGGCTCACCATCGTATACGCGGCCAAGACCGTCGGGGACCTGAAACCGGTCACCGCGGATCTGCCGCAGCAGGCACGATCGGCGATCGAACCGGCGACCTCGCGGGCGCTGGGCCTGCCCGACGACCGCATCGGCGGGCACCCGGGCTCGGGCGCCTCGATCGCCGTCATGTCCGGCGTGTCGCGCAAGGGCAGCTGGGTCGTCCCGCCGCAGCACAACAGTTTCGCGTTCTGGGGCGGCGCCGACCTCGACCTGCGAAACGCGCGGTTCGCCGAGAAGCACACGACGATCACCGCGGTCGCGATCATGGGCGGGATCGACATCATCGTGCCCGACGACATCAACGTCGACGTCACCGGAATCGGCTTCATGGGCGCCTTCGAGCTGGAGGACCGCAGCGGCGCGCCGCCCGCGCCGCCGACAGCGCCGACGGTGAAGATCAACGGCTTGGCGTTCTGGGGCGGCGTCGTCGTGAAGCGGAAGCCACGCCGGAAAGACGTACCTGAAATCGAAGGCTGACCACACATCCGGGGGACCATCTGATGCGCCGAAGTTTCGTCGCCATCGCTTGTGCCGCACTGCTTTCCGCCACCGCCTTCCCGGCGGCGGCCGCCGGGAAGGCCGATCCGCGCCAGACCGCGATGGACGCGGCTGTCGCCGCGGGCATTCCGGGGATGGTCGCCGTCGCCGATGACTTCCGTGGCGCCAGTGGCGTCGCGAACATCGAACGGCCCGGCAAACCCGACGCCTCGGGACGCTGGCGGGTGGCGAGCGTCTCCAAGGTGTTCGTCGCGACTCTCGTCCTGCAGCTCGTGGCCGAAAAGCGCGTCGGGCTGGACGAATCCGTGCAGCGCTACCTGCCCGGCCTGCTGCCGTATCCCGAGCCGATCACCGTCCGCCAGCTGCTGCAGCACACCAGCGGCCTGCCGCGTGACCTGCTCCCCGAGGACTCCTGGGCGTCCGGACCGGAGATCGACACCGAACGCTTCGAGCACTTCGACAGCGACGACGAAATCCGCCTGAGCGTGACGAAGCAGCTGCTTCAGTTCAAGCCCGGGACGAGCTGGGCCTACTCCAACACCGGCTACAACGTCCTCGGCCTGCTGGTCGAGAAGACCACCAGGAAGCCGTTGGAACGTGTGCTGGCCGAACGCATCACCGGGCCGCTGCACCTGCGCGACACCTCGCTGCCGCGCGACTTCCCCTTCCTGATCGGCGCGGCCGCCCGCGGCTACGAGCAGCTGTACGACGCTCCGCGCGGCCTCACCGACGTCACCACCTACAACTACTCGCGCTACTTCGGCGCGGGAGGCGTCGTCTCTTCGGGCAAGGACCTCAACCGGTTCTTCGAGGCCCTGCTGGGTGGCCGTCTGCTGCCCGCCGACCTCCTCACCCAGATGAAGAAGACGGTCCCGGCGGGCGGCGCCCTCGAGTACGGCCTCGGCCTGATGAAGCTGAACCTCAAGACCGCGGGCGGCTGCGCGGAGGACCACGTCATCTGGGGGCACGGCGGCGACCTGCCGGGGTACAACACCCTCAGCTTCCACGACGAGTCCGGCAAGAACATCTCCACGATGGCCACGGTGGACCTCACCGCGTCGCCGGACGCCGCGCTCAAACGCCAGCTGCCGATGGTCACCGAGTTCTGCGCCCCGGCGGTGCCCTCGGCCAAGGCCGCCGCCCAGGCCCCGGTGCCCAGCTTGTAGGCCGCTTACACTCACCCGTATGACAGCTACGACCAGCTCGTCAGTGGCGCCGGGGACCCCGGCGCCACTGACGGACGCGACTCGCGACGAGGCGAGCCTGCGCCGGTTCCTGCACGGGCTGCCTGGTGTCGACCAGGTCGGCGTCGAGCAGCGGGCGGCGGGCCTCGGCACGCGCAGCATCAAGAAGGCCGCCAAGCTCTGGGCGATCGACACCGCCATTTCGATGGTCGACCTGACGACCCTCGAAGGCGCCGACACCCAGGGCAAGGTCCGCGCGCTCGCGGCGAAGGCCAAGCGGCCGGACCCGGAACGCCCGGACACCCCGCGGGTGGCGGCCGTGTGCGTGTACCCGGACATGGTCGAGACGGCTGTCGAGGCGCTTCGCGGCACCGGCATCCACGTCGCGAGTGTCGCCACCGGCTTCCCCGCCGGGCGCACGAGCCGTGAGATCAAGCTGGCCGACACCAAGATCGCCGTCGACGCCGGAGCCGCCGAGATCGACATGGTGATCGATCGCGGCGCGTTCCTGGAAGGCCGCTACCTGGAGGTCTTCGAGGAGATCCAGGCGATCAAGGCCGCCTGTGGCAGCGCTCACCTCAAGGTCATCCTGGAGACCGGCGAACTCGTCACCTACGACAACGTCCGCCGCGCCTCCTGGCTCGCGCTGCTGGCAGGCGGCGACTTCATCAAGACCTCCACCGGCAAGGTCTCGCCCGCCGCGACGCTGCCGGTCACCCACGTCATGCTGCAGGCCGTCCGCGACTGGTTCGTCCAGACCGGGGAACTGCGCGGCGTCAAACCCGCCGGTGGCATCCGGACGACCAAGGACGCGATCAAGTACCTGGTCGCGGTGCACGAGGTCGCCGGCGAGCAGTGGCTGACCCCGGATCTGTTCCGTTTCGGGGCGTCCAGCCTGCTCAACGACCTCCTGCTGCAGCGCCGCACCCAGGCCGACGGCCACTACAGCGGCCCCGACTACGTGACGGTGGACTGATCCATGGGCATCTTCGAGTACGCGCCCGCGCCCGAATCGCGCGACCTCGCGAACCTCAAACCGCACTACCGGCCGTTCGTGAACGGCGAATTCGTCGACGGCTCGGGTGAGCCGCTCAAGACGATCAACCCGGCCACCGAAGAGGTGCTCGCCGAGGTCGGCACCGCGTCGGTGTCCGATGTGGACATCGCGGTGAAGGCCGCGCGCAAGGCGTACAACAATGTCTGGTCCAAGATGCCGGGCTCGGAACGCGCCAAGTACCTGTTCCGCATCGCGCGCCTGATCCAGGAGCGTTCGCGGGAGCTGGCTGTCCTGGAGAGCCTCGACAACGGCAAGCCGATCAAGGAATCGCGCGATTCCGACGTGCCGACGGCCGCCGCGCACTTCTTCTACCACGCCGGTTGGGCCGACAAGCTCGACTACGCGGGCTACGGCCCGAACCCGAAGCCGCTGGGCGTCGCGGGCCAGGTAATCCCCTGGAACTTCCCGCTGCTGATGCTGGCGTGGAAGATCGCGCCCGCGCTGGCCACCGGCAACACCGTGGTGCTCAAGCCCGCGGAGACCACCCCGCTGACAGCGCTGGTGTTCGCGGAGATCTGCCAGCAGGCCGAACTCCCGCCCGGCGTGGTCAACATCCTGCCCGGCGCCGGGGACATCGGCGCCGCGCTGGTGGGCCACGGCGACGTCAACAAGGTCGCCTTCACCGGGTCGACCGACGTCGGCAAGGCCATCCAGCGTCAGGTGGCGGGCACCTCGAAGAAGCTCACCCTGGAACTGGGCGGCAAGGCGGCGAACATCGTGTTCGACGACGCCGCGCTGGACCAGGCCGTCGAGGGGATCGTCAACGGGATCTTCTTCAACCAGGGCCACGTCTGCTGCGCGGGCTCGCGTCTGCTGGTGCAGGAGTCCATCGCCGAGGAGCTGCTCGAAAAGCTCCGCTACCGCGTCTCGACGCTGCGGCTGGGCGACCCGCTGGACAAGAACACCGACATCGGCGCGATCAACTCCGCCGAGCAGCTCGCGAAGATCAAGGGACTGGTGGAGTCCGGCGACGCCGAGGGCGCGCAGCGCTGGACCAGCCCGTGCCCGGTGCCGGAACGCGGTTTCTTCTTCGCCCCCACGGTGTTCTCGGACGTCCAGCAGTCGATGCGCATCGCCCGCGAGGAGATCTTCGGGCCGGTGCTCTCGGTGCTGACCTTCCGCACGCCGGACGAGGCCGTCACCAAGGCGAACAACACGCCGTACGGGCTGTCGGCCGGTATCTGGACCGAGAAGGGCTCGCGCATCCTGTGGATGGCGAACCAGCTCCGCGCCGGCGTCGTCTGGGCCAACACGTTCAACCGCTTCGATCCCGCCGCGCCGTTCGGCGGCTACCAGGAGTCGGGTTTCGGCCGCGAAGGCGGACGCACCGGACTGGAGGCCTACCTCGATGTCTGACCGTATTTCGGTAGCCAAGACCTACAAGCTCTACATCGGCGGCAAGTTCCCGCGCTCGGAGTCGGGCCGCGTGTACCCCGTCGCCGACAGCAAGGGCAAGTTCCTGGCGAACGCCTCGCACGCGTCCCGCAAGGACGTCCGCGACGCGGTTTCCGCCGCCCGCAAGGCTTTCGGCGGCTGGTCGGCGGCGACGGCGTACAACCGCGGCCAGGTGCTGTACCGGGTCGCGGAGATGCTGGAAGGCCGCCGCGAGCAGTTCGTCGCGGAGGTCGCCGCTTCCGAAGGCGTCGCGGCGAAGAAGGCACAGTCCCTTGTGGACGCTTCGATCGACCGCTGGGTCTGGTACGCGGGCTGGACGGACAAGATCGCGACCGTGCTCGGCGCGGCCAACCCCGTCGCGGGCCCGTACTTCTCCTTCACCGTGCCCGAACCGACCGGTGTCGTGGGTGTGCTGGCGCCGCAGCAGTCGTCGCTGCTGGGCCTGGTGAGCGTGCTGGCGCCGGTGCTGGCGACGGGTTCGACCGCGGTGGTCGTCTCCAGCGCGGAGCGGCCGTTGCCCGCGATCACGCTTTCGGAGGTCCTGGCGACGTCCGACCTGCCCGGCGGGGTCGCGAACATCCTGACCGGACGGGCGTCGGAGCTGGGCTCGTGGCTGGCCTCGCACGGCGACGTCAACGCGCTCGACCCGACAGGCGCGGAGCCGTCCGCGCGGGCGGACCTGGCGCGTGACGCCGCGGGCACCGTGAAGCGCGTCCTGACCGTCCCGGACGCCGAGCCGGACTGGACGGCCGACGCCGACATCGCGCGGCTGCGGCGGTACCTGGAAGCGAAGACCGTCTGGCACCCGCTGGGCGTCTGACGTCCGCGTTTAGTCCTCTGAATGCGGCGGGATTACCGAGTCCCACATGTCATGAAAGGGTCGTTCAGGACGAAAAACGTCCTGAACGACCCTTTCATGACATCCGGAAGCAGCGAGAGCGTCAGGGGTCGAGGTCGGAGCCGGTCAGCGCCCGGCCCGGGAGCGGCTCGGTATCCCCGGCCCGCAGACCGTCGATCATGATGCCGATGCAGCGCCGGATCGCCATCCGCGCGACCTCTTCGTTCTTGCCCGGCATCTGCCGCAGCAACGTCGCGAACAACATCGCGACGTCCCCGGTGGCGACGTCCTTGCGGAGCTTGCCCTCCGCCTGCGCGCCCTGGACGAAACCGCTCAGCACCACCAGCAGCTCGTCACGCAGGGCCTTGATCGCGGGATCACTCCTGAGGATCACCAGCGCGCGAGGCGACACCATCGCGAGCTGAATGCTCAACTGGAGTTCCATCGACTGGTGCAGGAGCCGGATCAGGGCGTCCCAGTCCGAGGGCTCCTGCTCCTTCGCGGCCTTCGCGTCCCTCAGGACCCGATCGAAGTTGTCGACGGCGACCGCGCGGATCAGCGCGTCCCGGTCCGGGAAACGCCGGTAAAGGGTGCCGACGCCGACGCCCGCCGAGCGCGCGATCTCCTCCATCGGGATCTCGGCGCCTTGCGCGGCGAAGATGGTTCTCGCCGCGGCCAGGATCTGATCCCGGTTCCGGCGCGCGTCGGCACGCAAGCGGGTCTCGGGGTCGGCTGTCATGGTCCTCGCCTCTCAGGGGTCCTTTGGCGCAGTGATTCTCGCACGTAAGGGCGTGCCCCTCACGCTTCCCGGGAAACCACCCCTTCGCGAGTGGACGACCTGCCTCCACTTGAGTACCTTGGTGACATAAGCGGAATGAAACCATCCGCATACGTTTTGGGGCCTCCTGTCCGATATCGCCCGAACCCACCCGACACCTGGGGAAGGACAAACCCGATGACTGACGTCGAGGAAACCACCGCGACCTTGCCGCTCATGCGCAAATGCCCGTTTTCCCCGCCTCCGGAATATGAGAAGCTTCGCGCGGAAAGTCCGATTTCCCGGGTCGGTCTCCCGTCCGGGCAAACGGCGTGGGCACTCACCCGGCTCGAAGACATCCGCGAAATGCTGAGCAGCCCGCATTTCAGCTCCGACCGGCAGAATCCGGATTTTCCGCTGATGGTGAAGCGCCAGATCCGGCGCGAGGACAAGCCGTTCCGCGCGTCCCTCATCGCGATGGACCCGCCGGAACACAGCCAGGCCCGGCGTGACGTCGTCGGGGAATTCACGGTCAAGCGCATGAAAGCGCTGCAGCCGCGAATCCAGCAGATCGTCGACGAACACATCGACGCCCTGCTCGCCGGGCCCAAACCCGCCGATCTCGTCCAGGCGCTCTCACTGCCGATTCCGTCACTGGTGATCTGCGAACTGCTGGGTGTCCCCTATTCGGATCACGAGTTCTTCCAGGGCTGCAGTTCCCAGCTGCTCAGCCGGGAAGTGAGCGCCGAAGAGCGAATGGTGGCTTTCGAGAAACTCGAAGGCTATCTCGTCGAGCTCGTCACCAAGAAGGAAGCGAACGCCACCGAGGAAGACCTCCTCGGCCGCCAGATCCTCAAACAACGGGAAACCGGCGAAGCCGACCACGACGAACTCGTCGGCCTGGCGTTCCTGCTGCTCATCGCCGGTCACGAGACGACGGCGAACATGATTTCCCTCGGCACGGTGACCTTGCTGGAGAATCCCGACCAGCTGGCGAAGATCAAGGCGGACCCGGGCAAGACCCTCGCCGCGATCGAAGAACTCCTGCGGGTCTTCACCATCGCCGAGACGGCGACCTCACGCGTCGCGACGGCGGACGTCGAGATCGGCGGCACGCTCATCCGCGCGGGTGAAGGCGTCGTCGGGCTGAGCAACGCCGGCAACCACGACCCGGACGGGTTCGAGAACCCCGACGACTTCGACATCGAGCGCGGCGCGCGGCACCATGTCGCGTTCGGGTTCGGGGTGCACCAGTGCCTCGGCCAGAATCTGGCGCGGATGGAACTCCAGATCGTGTTCGATACGTTGTTCCGTCGTATGCCGGGAATCAAGGTCGCCGTTCCGGTCGACGAGCTGCAGTTCAAGCACGACTCGACGATCTACGGCCTCCACGCCCTCCCGGTCACCTGGTAGGAGGAGCCATGAAGATCATCGCGGACACCGGGAAATGTGTGGGCGCGGGCCAGTGCGTGCTCACCGATCCCGATCTGTTCGATCAGAGCGAGGACGACGGCACGGTCCTCGTGCTGAACGCCGAGCCCGAAGGCGAAGAGGCCGAGGAGAACGCACGCACGGCCGTGCACATCTGCCCGGGTCAGGCGTTGTCGCTCGCGTAGGCGTTGGGGCTCGTGAGTGGTGAGGACGGTTAGAACCGTCCTCACCACTCACGAGGCTTTTACTTGACCGCGCCCATCGACAGCCCGCGCACCAGGTGGTTCTGCGCGATCCAGCCGACGATCATCACCGGCAGCGACGCGAGCAGGGCGGCCGCGGACAGCTGCGCCCAGTACAGGCCCTCGCTGGTGATGAACCCGACCAGGAACACCGGCACGGTCCCGGCGCGCGCGGCGGTGAGGTTGACCGAGTAGAAGAACTCGGTCCACGAGAAGATCACGCAGATCAGCGCGGTCGCGGCCACCCCGGGCGCGACGACCGGCATGATGATCTTCCGCAGCAGCACCGGCAGGGTCGCGCCGTCGATCCGGCCGGCTTCGATCATCTCGTGCGGCACTTCGAGGAAGAACGACCGCATCATCCAGATGGCCAGCGGCAGGTTCATCGAGGTGTACAGGATGATCAGCGCCCACACGTTGTCCAGCAGCTGGACGTTCTGCGAGATCACGTAGAGCGGGATGATCGCCGCCACGATCGGCAGCATCTTCGTCGACAGGAAGAAGCCGAGCGCGTTGCTCGTCCCCTTCACCGGCGCCAGCGACAGCGCGTACGCCGCCGGGATTCCCAGCAGCAGCACGAAAATCGTCGAAACGACGGTGACGAACGCGGAATTCGACAGGTACGGCAGGAAACCGCGTTCGAGCACCCCGGCGAACTGGTCGAGTGTCGGGGTGAAGAACAGCCGCGGCGGATCGGTGTAGGCGTCGGCCTCCTGTTTGAAGGCCGTGAGGATCATCCACAGCAGCGGGAACACGAACAGGATCGCGATCACCCAGGTCGCGACAGTCAGCGCGCCCGCGCCGAACCGGGCCTTCATTTCACGCCTCCCTGCACCGAGAACGAGCGGAACATCAGGCGCAGCGCGAAAGTCGCGACGATCATCGTCAGGATCACGACGATCACGCCCATCGCGGACGACTGCCCGACGTCGAAACCTTGGAAAGCCCGTTGGTAGATGTAGAAGGGCAGGTTCGTGCTGGCCGTTCCCGGACCACCCTGGGTCATCAGGAAGATCGCGTCGAAGCTGTTCACGATGTAGATCGCGCCCAGCAGCGTCGCCAGCTGCAGGAACCGGCTCAGATGCGGGAGCGTGATCGCGGTGAACGTCCGCCAGCGGCCGGCGCCGTCGACCGACGCGGCCTCCAGGACGTCCTTCGGCTGGCTCTGCAGCCCGGCCAGGATCAGCAGCATCATGAACGGCGTCCACTGCCAGACGACCTGGGCCATCACCGCGGCGAGCGGGAACTCCGAAAGCCAGTCGACGTCGGTGCCGAAGACGAAGTGCAGCAACCCGTAGGTCGGGTCGAACATCGTCGTCTTCCACAGCAGCGCGCCCGCCGCGGGCAGGATCAGGAACGGCGTGATCAGCAGGGTCCGGACCACGCCGCGGCCGAGGAACTTACGGTCCAGCAGGATCGCGAGTCCCAGGCCGAGCAGCAGTGAGAAGAACACGCAGACGACCGTGAGGACGACGGTGTTCAGCAGCGCGCCGAGGAACGTCGAGTCGGCGAAGACGTCGATGTAGTTCTGCAGCCCGACGAAATGCCGCGACCCCGGCCGCACCAGGTTCCACGACTGGAACGAGTAGAACACCGTCAGCACGAACGGAAGCTGCGTCACGGCGACGACGAACAGCAGGGCGGGCAGCAGCGGTAGCCGTCGTTTGAACGGCGTGTCGGTGCCGCGCTTCGGGGCCGCCTTCCTGGCTTCGGCGGGCTCGGTGCGGGCAGGAGCGGAGAGCGTGGCCATCACTGCACCTCCTGATACGACTTGCCGACGGTCTGCGCGTACTCCTGTGACTGCTTCAGCGCTTCGTCCACGGTGATCTGGCCCGCGATCGCCGCCGAAAGCTGCTGGCTCACCCGCGTGCCGAGATCCTGGAACTCGGGGATGCCGACGAACTGGATGCCGGGGTAGGGCACCGGATTCGCCATCGCCTTCCGCTGGTCGGCGTCCGCGATCCCGTCCAGCGTCGGCTGCGCGTAGGCCTTGGCGGCCTCGCGGTATTGGGGGATGTCGTAGGTCGACTTCCGCACGCCCGGCGGGACCCTGTTCCAGTCCTTGAACTCGCCGGCGACCCGCTGCACGTAGGCCTTGTCGGTCATCCAGGCCATGAACCTGAAGGCGGCTTCCTTGTCCTTGGCGACCTTCGGGATCGCCAGCGCCCAGGTGTAGAGCCACCCGCTCGCCTGCGTCTTCTCCACCGGAGCCGGGGCGTAGCCGGACTTCCCGACGACCTTGCTCGCCGACGGGTCCTCGTTCGTGCCCGCCATGACCGTGGCGTCGTACCACATCGCGGCCTGGCCCTGCGTGTACCGCGTGCCGCATTCGGAGAAGCCCGCGCTCGACGCGCCCACCTCGCCGTGGTTCCGCACGAGATTCACGTAGAACTCGGCGGCCGCCTTGAATTCGGGGCTGGTCAGCTTGGCGTTCCAGTCCTTGTCGAACCACTGCGCGCCGAAGGTGTTGGCGACCGTGGTGAACGGCGCGAGACTCTCGCCCCAGCCGGGCTTGCCGCGCAGGCAGATCCCGGCCACGCCCTTCGCCTTGTCGTCGAGCTTCGCGGCGAACTCGGCGATCTGCGACCACGTCGGCTTGGCGGGCATCGTGAGCCCGGCCTGCTCGAACAGATCCTTGCGGTAGGCCAGGAACGAAGACTCGCCATAGAACGGCACCGCGTAGAGCGATCCGTTGTGCGACAAGGATTCCTTGATGCTCGGGATGAAGTCGCCCGCGTCGTAGGAGGGGTTCGCCGCGATATGCGGCTCGAGGTTTTCGAGCCAGCCGTTCGCGGCCCACTGCGGCGCCTCGTAGTTGCTGATCATGACGACGTCGAATTCGCCGCCTTCGGTGGCCGTCGACGCGGTGATCTTCGCGCGGGCCTGGTTTTCCGGCAGCGAAACGAACTTGAGGGTGACTCCGGGGTTCGCCTTCTCGAACTCGCCGGAAAGCTCGATGGCGTCCTTCATCTGCGGGTTCGCGACGATCCCGACGACGAGTGTCCGGTCACCGGTCCCGAGCGCGCCCGCACCGGCGCATCCGGTGAGACTCAGCAGGAGGACCGCGAACAGGGCGGCTGCTTTACGCACTTTCGCCTCCCGGTATTACCTGCACCTTCAGGCCGGCGCCGCTGCGCATGAGGGCGAGAGCGTCGGGGTACCGCTCCAGCGGCAGGGTGTCGGTGAGCAGCGCACCGGTGTCGACGGCGCCACTGGCGACCAGGTCGAGCGCGGCACCGAAGCTGTTCATGACGGCCATCGAGCCGACGACGGTGATCTCGTCGTTGTAGATCCGGAACGGCGAAAGCGCGACGCGTGCTTCCTCCGGCGCGACGCCGAAGACCAGCAGGCGGCCTCCGCGCTGGAGCGAGTCGAAGGCGGCTTCGATGGCCGGCGCGGCGCCGGTGCAGTCCGCGGCGGCGTCGAACTTCTCGTCGTCCAGGTCTTTCACATCACCCGCGACGGCGACAGCGCCGAGGTCCATGGCCCGGCCGAGGCGAGCGGTGTTGCGGTCGACCACCGTGACCTGGGCACCCGCGCGCTGCAGCAACTGCTGCATGATCAGCCCCATCGTGCCCGCGCCGACGACGAGGAACCGCTCCCCCGCCTCGACGCCGATCCGGCGCACGCCGTGGACCGCGCAGGAGACCGGCTCGACGAGGGCGCCCTGCTCCCAGGTCATCGTGTCCGGCATGCGGTAGCAGTTCGCGGAGGGAACGGCGACGTACTCGGCGAAAGCGCCGTTGACGGTGTCGCCGGTCGCGTTCCAGTTCTCGCAGAGGTTGCCGCGGCCGGACCGGCAAGGCTTGCAGTAGCCGCAGAACAGCGACGGGTCGACGGCCACCCGGTCGCCGACCTTCCAGCCGCCCGGCACGTCGGCGCCGAGTTCGACGATCTCACCGGCGAATTCGTGGCCGGGGACGATCGGGTAGGGCGTCGGCGGGAAATGCCCGTCGGCGATGTGGAGGTCGGTCCCGCAGATCCCGCAGGCACCCACCTTGACGACGACCTGGCGATCCCCCGGTTTGGGATCGGGTACTTCGCCGACCCTGATCTCCCCGGGCTTGTCCACGATCGCGGCACGCATGCCAGCTCCTCTTCTCTCCGCTCAAATGAGCGGGACGGGCCTATGCTTCGGACTGCATGTCGAGGCTGTTGATGTCCCCGCATGGTGAACTTTTCCCAGGTGTTACGTCAACCTTTCGAGCCCATTTCGCGGTACAGTGCTCAGATGAGCGGGAAGAAGGTGGGTCCCGGCCTGGTGGAGTCGCTGCGCCTGGCCGCCGTGGCCCGGCGTTTCTACGAGCAGGGCGCCTCGAAACTGGAAATCGCCGACGAGTTCGGGATCAGCCGGTTCAAGGTCGCCCGGATGCTGGACACGGCCAGGGAAACCGGAATCGTCACGGTCGAGTTCCGCTTGCCCGCCCCGGTCGATCTCGTGCTGTCCGAGGAGATCCGCTCCGCGTACCGGCTGGACCGCGTCCTCGTGCTCGAACGAGCGCCGGAACCCGAAACCCGCGAAGTGGCTCGGCGGAAGATCGGCGCGCTCGCCGCCCGGCTCCTGACCGAAATCATCACTCCCGGCGACGTTCTCGGGCTGTCGTGGGCACGTTCCGTGAACGCGATGACCGACGCGATCGAGTCGCTGCCGAAATGCCCGGTCGTGCAACTGTGCGGGGTGCAGGCGGGGATGGACATGCGGGACCGGTCGGTGGAAACGGTCAGCCGGGTCGCGTCGGTCTCCGGCGGCGAGCCGTACCCGATCTTCGGCCCGCTCGTCCTCCCCGACCGCCGCACCACCGAGACGCTGCGCAGGCAGCCCGGGATCGCGGAGACCTTCGGGCAGTTCAAGAACCTGACCAAGGCCGTCGTCAGCATCGGCGCGTGGAAACCCGAGGAGTCGACGGTCTACGACGCGCTCGACGAGACGGAGCGGAGCGCGATAGCGAAACGCGGGGCCAAAGCGGAGGTGTCCGCGCGCCTGTTCGACGCCGACGGGACGCCGATGTCCACCGGGCTGGCCCACCACGTGCTGGCCATCAGCGCCGAGGAACTGCTGGCGGTTCCTGAAGTGATCGCGCTCGGCTACACGGAACCGAAGGCCGAAGCGATAGACGCCGTCCTGCGCTCCGGCATGGTTGCGACGCTGATCACCGACGCCGCCGCGGCCATCCCGCTCCTCCGACTGGCCGAGGCTCGCCCGCTCCCCTGACCGATCACGCGAGTTCCGCCTTCAATCACGCGTGATCGCCTTCCAATCACGCGAGATCGCCGCCTGATCACGACACCCGCGACCAGTGAGACTACACTCGGCGACGCCGAATCCACCGGGTGTCGTCCCACCGATCACGCGAAACCGCCCGGCCGCAGGTACGGGTTCTATTGAGAGGTAAGGCAAAGGTTTCGTACTCGGCCGCTCGCGCGTCTGTCGGCTCCGGGTGTCGCCGGCCTCGTATGTGCTGTACCGAAAGTCAGGGCAGTGTGTCCCGGCACGACACGACTGACTTACCCCTCAAGAACCGTCCTTGCCACTCACGAGACCGACCGCCTTCTCCTGGGCCGCCCTGTCCTGAGCTGCCATCACCTCGTCGCCGTGGCGATGGGCCCACTCCCCAAAGGCCTCGATCGGACCGAGAAGGCCGGCCCCGAGGTCCGTCAGCGAGTACTCGACCTTCGCCGTCCGCCCACAGTCACGCCGGTGGACCAGGCCGTTGAACTCCAGCCGCCGGACGGTCTCCGTGAGCACCTTCGTGCTGATCCCGCCCAGCCGTCGCCGTACCTCGGCGGGCCGCTGTGGCCCGTCGCGCAGCGCCCACAGGACGACCGGGTTCCACGTGTTCGCCATCAGGTCGAAGGCCAGCCGGGCCCGGCAGTCGGCGAGGAAGACGTCGTTCATGGGACCTCCGGTAACCACTTGGTACCCGCGCGGCTTTCTACGGTCGTGTCGTGACTCGATCTTAGGGAGCGGCACATGCGTATCGGTATTTTCGGCGCGGGCGGGATGGCGGAGGCGCTCGGGGGCCAGTGGGCCGGGGCCGGGCACGAGGTGATGGTCGCCGCACGCGACGGGGCCAAGGCCGCGAAGGTCTCCGCCCGCGTGGGCACCTGGGCGGAAACCGCGCACTGGAGCGACGTGATCCTGCTCGCCGTCCCCGCGCCGTCGGTGGCGGAAGTCGTTGCCATGGCAGGAGATCTCGCCGGAAAGGTGCTGATCGACTGCACCAACGCGGTCGGCCCCGGCGCCGTTCTCACGATCCCCGACCAGGCGGAGCGGATCGCCGCCGCCGCGCCGGACGCGCACGTGGTCAAGGCGTTCACCCTGTGCCCGGTGGACGTCTGGCGGATGACTCCCCCGGTGTTCGGCGGCCGCCCGCTCGCGGTGCCGCTCTGCGGCTCGCCGGACGCCGTCGAGGTGGTGAGTTCTTTGGTCCGCGACCTCGGTTGCACGCCCCTGAACGCCGGCGGGCTCGACCGGGCGGAGCTCATGGAGGCGACCATGGCGTTCATGGTCGGGCTGTGGTTCGACGGTCACGACGCGCAGGCCTGCTTCCCGCCCCTTCCCGCCTGAGTTCAGGGTCGTCCCCGATGTGCCGGGCCGGGCGGCCGGGCGAAGGTGTGCGGCATGGAGAAGAAGACTTGGCGGCAGCTGACCGTGTGGCTGCACGTGATCACTTCGGTGGGCTGGATGGGAGAGGCGCTGGCACTGTTCACCCTCCTGGCGATCAGCCGCACCACCACCGACGGCGCGATCCGCGCCGCCGCGACGTCCATGGCGCACGAGATCGACTCGCTCCTGCTGGCACCGCTCGCCAACGCGTCGGCCTTCACCGGCTTCATGCTCGCGGCGGCGACGGCCTGGGGGTTCACCCGGCATTGGTGGGTGCTGGCGAAGTTCGCGATCACGCTCGTGCAGCTCCACGCCGGGATCTTCCTGCTGTCGGGCGCTTTGCGGGATTCCGTCGTGGCGGCGCCCACACCGCCGGCGCTGGTGGCCGGAACGGCGCTGATGGCGAGCGCTTTGGCTTTCCAGGCTTGGCTTTCGATCGCGAAACCGTGGGGAAAGGCCCGCACAGGCGCGAAACTGCCGGTGGCACCGTTGCCCGCGCTCTCGCTGATCGTGCTGGTCGTCCAGCTGGTCCGACGCCGTCGGGAGCTCACTGCCCCAAGGTCGTGAAGGCCTCCTTCCCTACTTTCAGCGTAGGGAAGGAGGCCTTCACGGACGGCTACTCGTAGCGCGCGGCCGACCTCAGAGCTGGTCCACCGCCGTGATCCGGATGACCGCCGAACCCGCCTCGTCCGACGCCGCCAGGTCGACCTCGGCGCCGATACCCCAGTCGTGATCGCCCGCCGGATCGTCGAAGATCTGCCGCACCCGCCAGATCTCGGGTTCCTTCTCGATGATCAGCAGCTTGGGCCCGCGCGCGTCCGGCCCGATGCCGAGCGTTTCGTGCTCGTCGAAGTAGTCCTCGATGGCGTCTTCCCACGCCTCCGCGTCCCAGCCCGAAGCGGCGTCCAGCTCGCCGAGCGTCCCGTAAGAACGCCGCGCGGCGAGCTCGACCCGGCGGAACAGCTCGTTCCGCACGAGCACCCGGAAAGCCCGCTCGTTCCGCGTGACCGCGGGCGGCTCGGACGGCGGCCTCGCCGAAACGGGGCCTTCCTCTTCGGGATTCCGCAAGGCTTCCCACTCGTCGAGGAGGCTGGAGTCGACCTGCCGCACCAGCTCACCGAGCCATTCGATGAGGTCCTGCAGCCCCTCGTCCTTGGCCTCGTCGGGAACCGTGTGCCGGAGCGAGTCGTAGGTGTCGGTGAGATACCGCAGCACCAGCCCTTCCGAGCGGGCGAGCTGGTAGAAACCGATGTACTCCACGAAGTTCATCGCGCGCTCGTACATGTCGCGCACGACGGACTTCGGCTTGAGCTCGTAGTCGTCGACCCACGGATGCCCTTGCCGGTAGCGGGAATACGCCGCCTCCAGCAGTTCCTCCAGCGGTTTCGGGTACGTGACGTTTTCGAGCAGTTCCATCCGCTCGTCGTACTCGATGCCCTCGGCCTTCATCGCCTGCACGGCCTCGCCGCGCGCCTTGAACTGCTGCTGCGAAAGCACCGGCCTCGGGTTGTCCACAGTGGATTCCACAGTGGACACGACGTCGAGCGGATAGGACGGCGATTCGAGGTCGAGGAGTTCGATCGCGGCCAGCGCGAACGGCGAAAGCGGCTGGTTCAGCGCGAAATCGAACTGCAGGTCCACGGTGAGCCGGACGATCCGGCCCTGCTCGTCGGGCTCGTCGAGCCGCTCCACGACACCGGCCGCGAGCAGCGCGCGGTAGATCGCGATCGCGCGCAGGATCAGTTTCCGCTGGGCTGGACGGTCGGAATGGTTGTCCTCCAGCAGATGCCGCATGGAGTCGAACGCGTTGCCCGGCCGGGAAACGACGTTCAGCAGCATCGAGTGGCTGACGTGGAAACTCGACGTCAGCGGCTCCGGCTCGGCCGCGATCAACCGGTCGAAGGTGCTTTCCGTCCAGTTGACGAACCCTTCGGGCGCCTTCTTGCGGACGATCTTCTTTTTCTTCTTGGGGTCGTCGCCCGCCTTCTCCAGCGCCTTGGCGTTTTCGACGACGTGGTCCGGCGCCTGCACGACGACATAGCCGTCGGTGTCGTACCCGGCGCGGCCCGCCCGCCCGGCGATCTGATGGAACTCACGCGCCTTGAGATGCCGTTGCCGGACCCCGTCGTACTTCGTCAGCGCGGAGAAGACCACTGTGCGGATAGGTACGTTGATGCCGACGCCGAGCGTGTCGGTCCCGCAGATCACCTTCAGCAGCCCGGCTTGCGCGAGCTGCTCGACCAGGCGCCGGTACTTCGGCAGCATGCCGGCGTGGTGCACGCCGATACCGTGCCGGACAAGCCGCGACAACGTCTTCCCGAACCCGGCCGAGAAGCGGAAGTCGCCGAGCATCTCGGCGATGGCCTCCTTCTCCGCCTTCGAGGTGACGTTGATGCTCATCAGTGTCTGCGCGCGCTCGATCGCCGCCGCCTGTGAGAAGTGCACGACGTAGACCGGCGACTGACCGCCGTGGAGCAGCTCGGACATCGTCTCGTGCAATGGTGTCAGCGCGTAGCGGAAGGTGAGCGGCACCGGCCGTTCCGCCGAGGTGACCACCGCGGTCGGGCGGCCTGTGCGCCGGGTGAGATCTTTTTCGAAGAACGAGACGTCGCCCAGCGTCGCCGACATCAGCACGAACTGCGCCTTCGGCAGTTCCAGCAGCGGCACCTGCCAGGCCCAGCCGCGATCCGGCTCCGAATAGAAGTGGAACTCGTCCGCGATGACCTGGCCGACCGGCGCGTCCGCGCCGAACCGCAGCGCCATGTTCGCCAGGATTTCCGCCGTACAGCAGATGATCGGCGCGTCGGCGTTCACCGCCGAGTCGCCGGTCATCATGCCGACGTTCTCCGCGCCGAAGATCTCGATGAGCTGGAAGAACTTCTCCGAGACCAGCGCCTTGATCGGCGCCGTGTAGTAGCTGCGGAGGCCGCGCGCGAGGGCGGTGAAGTGGGCCCCGACGGCGACCAGGCTCTTTCCCGAGCCCGTCGGCGTCGACAGGATCAGGTTCGCCCCGGAGACCACTTCGATGATGGCCTCCTCCTGCGCGGGGTACAGCTCTAACCCGCGCTCGGCTGTCCAGGTCGAGAAGGCTTCGAACAGCGAGTCGGGGTCGGGAGCCGCAGGCAGGAGGTCTGTAAGTGTCATCAGAGGACCTATCGTGCCATCCGTTGGTCGCTTCTTGCCCAGGGGTGATCGCGCCCATCGGTGGAAACCCGTAGGCTTCGCGGTACCGCGCACCCACCGGGCAGCATCACCCGGCCGCGCGCACACAGGCGGTAATCCGAGAGGGCTAAGGAATGGCACAGGACATCATCCCGATCGAACTCGGCCTGCCACAGGGTGACGTCGTCACTCTCTGGGCGCCGCGCTGGCGGGAAGACGGCGAGGAATGGGAAGCCTTCCTCGGCGACGAGGAGGACCTGTACGCCTTCCCGGACGCCGCGCATCTCGCCGCCTTCGTGCGGACTTCCGAGCAGCACGACCTGCTCGACCACCCCGCGTGGGAGGTCGTGCCGGCGCTGAACGTGCCCGAGCTGATCCCGGACGACGACCACACCTACGACCTGGTGGGCGTCCCCGAGCTGGTCGCCGAGAAGCCGGACCAGTGGACGCTGGGCGAGCTCGCCGAGATCATCGGCATCGTGCGTTCGCTCGCGGACGTGTGCGAGCTCGAAGAGGTCCACGAGGTCCTCGACGCGCACGAGAGCTTCTCGCTGCTGGACCAGGGCACGCTGCCCTTCTCCGGCCGCGACGGCGAACGCCTGTGGGCGGACCTGTCACAAGCGGTCTCCGAGAAGTGGGACATCGTGCTCGACGCGATCGACGGTCTGGCGACCGCTCCCGACGTCGACGAGAAGGTGCTGGAGCAGACGGCGGAGGAGCTCGCGACCTTCCTCGCGGAGTCCGCCGAAGCCGAGGCGGCCGCCGCCGAGGACGACGACCTCGAAGACGTCGACGAGGACGATGACGACGAAGACGACGAGCCCGTCGGCTTCTGGGGCGAGGTCGGCATCGACCCGATCAAGATCATCACCTCCGGCGCCGAGTACTACACGCTGCGCTGCTACCTCGACGACAAGCCGATCTTCCTCGGCAGCGAAGGCGAGATCGACGTCTTCTCCTCCGAGAAGGCCCTCATCCGCGCGATCGCGGACGGCAAGGAGCTGGCGGACAACGACCTCGCCCAAGTGTCCACTTGGGACGAGGTGACCACGAAGGCCACCGCGGGCGAGCTCGAGATCGAGGTCGACACCGAGAACACCTACGTGCTGACCGGTATCGCCGACGACATCGCCGAAGGCCCGGAGTCGATCGACCCGACCCAGCTGGAGCTGGCCGTCGAGCTGATCACCGACGCCGCCGAATGGGCCGACGACGACAGCGTCGACACCGCACTGGCCGCCAACGAAAGCCTCGGCTGGCTGGTGTCGTTCGTGCTGCGGCCGGACCCCACGCGCCTCGAGCCGAGCGCTCCGTTCGACGCCGAGCAGTCCGAGTGGCGCAAGCTCGTCGAGACCTTCGAGAACAGGTTGGCTGTGTTGTAGCTCGCGCGCTGACGAAAAGCGCGCCGAAGGGGCGCCGGGCCGTACGCAACTCGCGTTGGGTGCGGAGGGCGCCCCTTCATCGCGTTTTCGTGGGCCTTCGGCCCGAAAGAGGGCGCGCGCGGTGAAGTCTCTCGTCGCGCTGACGCGCTTCCGAGAGACAGTCCGCCGGTCACCTCGCGGGCCCCTCAGGTTCGTCCTGAGGGGCTCTTTTCGTGTTTGACGGGGATCAGGGCCACGGCCAGCACCGGGAAGACCGCGGCCACGCAGAAGGCCAGCGCGTACCGCGAATCACCGATCACCAAGCCCAGCATCGGCGGCGTCAGTGCGGCGGCGACGTTCTGGCCGGTGTTCTGCGTGCCCATCGCCCGCCCCGCCCACGCGAGCCCGGCCATCTCCGCCGACGCGGTGAACCCGAGCCCGTTGTCGGACACGGTGATCACCGCGGCCAGGACGAGCGCGAGCAGCACCAGCCACGGCCACGTCGCGTCCCCGAGCGCGACCAGCAGCATCGCCCCGGCGCTCGAGATCGCCAGCTGCCGCATCGGCCGCAGCCTGCTGCCGACGCGGTCGGACCAGTAGCCCGACACCAGCCTGCCCAGCGCGCCGAGGATCTGGACGGCGCCGACGAACCAGCCCGCGGACGCCGCCATCCAGTGATGCATGGTCACCAGGTACACGGGAGTGAACGCGGAAACCGTGAACTGCGGGACGACGAGCAGCGCGCTCGCGCCGTGGACCCGCCACAACGCCGGCTTCCGGTACGGCGACGGCGGCTTCTCCCCCGGCGCGGTCCCGGACCCCGGCCGCGGCGGATCGACCAGCAGCCAGGCCACGAGCAGCGCGACGACGACCGCGGTCAGCGCGGGCAGCATGAGCGAGACCTGGAACCCCCAGCGATCCGCGAGCGGCGGGAGGCCGAAGGCGGCGACGCCCACCCCGAGCGGCTGGGCCATCTGGCGGATACCCATCGCGAGGCCGCGTTCGGCCGGGCCGAACCAGCCGAGGACGGCCCGGCCGCTCGCGGCGTTCACTGACGCGGTGCTCGCGCCGGCGAGCAGGAACACCCCAAAGAGGGTCCCGAGCGAGTGATCGCCGGCGGCCGCGTACACGAGGAGTAACCCCGAGACGCCGAGTCCGAGAGCCATTACCAAACGCTCTCCGTAACGGTCCGCGGCCGCACCCCACAGGATCAAGGTGAACAGCAGGCCAAGACTCGGCGCCGCGACCACCGTTCCCGCTTCGGCGAGCGTGAGTCCCTCCGCACGCTGCATGGACGGCACCAGGAACGGGATCCCGTAGAGGAACGAACAGCTCGCGGTCTGCGCGGCGAGGCCGAGCGCGAGGATGAGCCAGCGTCGTTTTCCGCCGATCCCCACGTCCGCGACCTGCGCCATCATCGTCACCGTTTCATTATTTGAGAAAGCTCTCCTACATAGTGAACGATAGTTGCCGGTGCTAACTAACGCAAGGCGGCGTACCCGGGCTTGATGACCGTGTTGATGATGTCGAGCCGCTGGTCGAAATCGAGGAACGCGGATTTCATCGCATTGATGGTGAACCACTCGAGATCGGCCAGCCCGAAGCCGAAGGCCTCGGCCAGGGCGGCGAATTCGCTGGTCATCGAGCAGCCGCTCATCAGCCGGTTGTCGGTGTTGACGGTGACCCGGAAGCGCAGCCGGGCGAGCAGGCCGATGGGATGTTCGCCGATCGAGCGCGCCGCCCCCGTCTGGACATTGGACGTGGGGCAGATCTCCAGCGGGATCCGGCGGTCGCGGACGTAGGCGGCCAACCGTCCCAAATGGACCGTGCCGTCACTGTCGGTCTTGATGTCGTCGACGATGCGCACACCGTGGCCGAGCCGCTCCGCGCCGCAATGCTGAATCGCCTCCCAAATCGACGCGAGCCCGAACGCCTCGCCGGCATGAATGGTGAAATGCGCATTATTCGTCCGCAGAAACTCGAATGCGTCGAGATTCCTGGTAGGCGGAAATCCGTCTTCCGGTCCGGCGATGTCGAACCCGACCACGCCGGCGTCGCGGTAGCGGACGGCGAGACCGGCGATCTCGAGGGCCCTGGCGTGCTGGCGCATCGCGCAGAGCAACGTCCCGACGCGGATCCGGCCACCGGCGGCCGCCACTCTCCGTTCACCTTCCGCGAACCCTGCCTGAATAGCCTCGACCACCGCATCGAGTGACAGTCCGCGTTCGACGAAGAGTTCGGGGGCATACCGCACCTCGGCGTAGGCGACGCCGTCGGCCGCGAGGTCTTCCACCGCCTCGGCGGCCACTCTGACCAGCGCTTCCTCGGTCTGCATCACGCCACAGGTATGCGCGAACGTCTCAAGGTACGAGACGAGAGAGCCGGAGTCGGCGGCCTCGCGGAACCAACGGCCGAGTGCGACGGGATCGGTGGTGGGCAAGGCCCGGTACCCGGTCCGCTCGGCGAGTTCGGCGA
Organism: Amycolatopsis speibonae; assembly: GCF_042647925.1. NCBI lineage: Bacteria > Bacillati > Actinomycetota > Actinomycetes > Pseudonocardiales > Pseudonocardiaceae > Amycolatopsis > Amycolatopsis speibonae. The sequence goes on along the minus strand of NZ_JBHRWK010000014.1, from coordinate 758,370 downwards.
CCGTGGCGGGACGCAATCCGCCGTCCAGGTGGTCGTGGAGGAGAACCTTGGGAGCGCGGGTCAGTACCGCCTCCGGGATGCGGGATCTGCTGCTTTCAGAGGACATACGTAACGGTAACCAGGCTGTCATTCCCCTACATGGTGGTAAGTCACCGGCTCTGGTTAACCCTCAGCTTTGTCGATCACGGGCTGAATCGGCCATCAGGGGCAGAGCTCGGCATTGTCCGATACCCGGGGGCCATACGCACAGCAATTTCGCAATGGATAAGCTTCACGTCACGTCCCTCCCATTTCCCCGCCCCCGAAGGACACCGCAGTGACCACTGACAACCACATTGCAGCCCCGTCCTTCGACCGGATGCGCAACATGCTGGTGCGCGCGGCCGAAGTGCGTGAGAGCGAACAGCAGCAGATCTTCGACGCGCTCGACGACATCTACGCACGTCTGGCGCCGGTCGACTCGCTCGGCGCGGTCCGCAAGCGCCTCTCGGAGATGCCCGACCGCACCGAGACCGGCGTGCTCGCCGAGCGCCTCGACGAGACCATGTCGCGGCTCGAAGCGCAGGACACCGCGATCGCCGCGCTGACCCGCGCCGTCGAGAGCATCGTCGACAAGCTGGCCAAGCCGTTCGCCCAGCTCGACGGCCGCCTCGACGGCATGGCCGCGCGCCTCGAAGGCGTCGGGGGGCGGATGGACGGGCTCGAGGACAAGCTCCAGAACATCCACCGCCGTCTCGACGAGCTCGGCGCGCACCTGGACAAGCAGGACGTGAAGACCGACTCGCTGCCGCAGTCGGTGATCGGCCCGGTGCGCGAGCGCGTCGAGCAGGCCGAGTCGGCCTTGCGCGACCGCGTCGACACCGTCGACCGCGAGCTGCGCACCCGCGTCGAGAACCTCGACAAGGCCACCAAGGAAAGCCTCACCGCGAACACCGAAGCGCTGAAGACCGCACTGACCGAGACCGGCGAGATGATCGACGCCTCGGACCGTCTCGACGGCCTCGGCGACCGCCTCGAGAAGGTCACCTCGCGCCTCGACCAGCTGGCCGAGCGGCTCGACAAGGTCGAGGACGGCTTCACCGGGCGCCTCGGCGACCTCGACGGCTCGATCCGCAGTGGTCTGTCGAAGGTCGAGAGCACGCTGCAGAAGCAGCCGGACACCGACTCGGTCGACACGCTGGTGCGCAAGAGCAACGACGAGTCCGTGCGCCGCATCGGTGGTCAGCTGGACGAGGCCATGGCGACCTTCGCGGAGCTGATGCTCGGCGGTGGCCCGGCCGTGCAGCAGATCTCCCCGCCGCCGCCCGCGCCGCGTCAGCCGCGTCGCAGCTCGCGCAACGGCCGGGCGCCCAAGGCGGCCGACGCCAAGGCGAAGGCCGACGGCACCGACGAGACCACCGACTGACCGCGACAGGTTCCGCGTGAAGGCCCCCTTTGAGACGTTCAACGTCTCAAAGGGGGCCTTCAGGACACGAGGCCGCGACCCGGGGTCGGGCGCCGCCACAGATCGCGTTTAGCCCGCTAAACGCAGGTCAGGGGCGCACGGTCTCCAGGACGAGCGGAGCGGAGTCCGGGGCCTCCGAGGAGCTGACCGCGTAGGCGTCAGTGAGCGCAGCGAGAGCCGAAGCAACGGCGTCCGGAGTGTCGGTGTGCAGCTCCAGCAGCGGCTGCCCGGCCGACACCTTGTCGCCCGGCTTCGCCAGGCACAGCACACCGGCCGCGGCCTGCACCGGATCCTCCTTGCGCGCCCGCCCGGCCCCGAGCCGCCAAGCGGCGACCCCGACCGAGTACGCGTCCAAAGACGTCAACACGCCATCAGCGGGCGCCGGGACGACGTGCACGTGCTTAGGCCGCGGCAGAGCGGCTTCGGGATCCCCGCCCTGAGCGGCGATCATCCGGCACCACGTCTCGTAGGCCTTCCCCGACGCGAGCACCGCGGCCGGGTCCACATCGGACAGTCCCGCCAGCGCCAGCATCTCCCGCGCCAAAGCCACGGTCAGCTCGACGACGTCGGCCGGACCGCCGCCGCGCAGCACCTCGACCGACTCCGCGACCTCGATCGCGTTCCCGACGGCATATCCCAAAGGCACGTTCATGTCCGTGATCAGCGCCGTCGTCGCGACGCCGTGCGCGGTCCCGATCTCCACCAGCGTCCGCGCGAGTTCCCGCGCCTGCGGAAGCGTCTTCATGAACGCGCCCGAACCGGTCTTCACGTCGAGGACCAGCCCGGCCGAGCCTTCCGCGATCTTCTTGCTCATGATCGAGCTCGCGATCAGCGGGATCGACTCCACCGTCGAAGTCACGTCCCGCAGCGCGTACAGCTTCTTGTCCGCCGGAGCCAGCCCGGACGTCGCCGCGCAGACCACCGCGCCGACCTCGTCGAGCTGCCGGATGATCTCCGACGTCGACAACGCGGCACGCCAGCCCGGGATCGACTCCAGTTTGTCCAGCGTCCCGCCGGTGTGCCCGAGCCCGCGCCCGGACAGCTGCGGCACGGCCGCCCCGCACGCCGCGACGAGCGGCGCCAGCGGCAGCGTGATCTTGTCGCCGACCCCGCCCGTCGAATGCTTGTCGATCGTCGGACGGCTGACCTTCAGATCAAGCCGCTCCCCCGAGGAGATCATCGCGCCGGTCCAGCGCGCGATCTCGCCCGAATCCATCCCCCGCAGGAAGATGGCCATCGCGAGCGCGGCCATCTGTTCTTCGGCGATGTCGCCGCGCGTGTACGCGTCGATCGTCCAGTCGATCTGCTCGTCGGAGAGCCGTCCGCCGTCCCGCTTCGCGCGGATGACGTCGACGGCGGCGAACTCGCTCATGGCAGATCGTCCGGGCCGAAGGCGTCCGGCAGCACCGAAGACATCGGCAGGATCCCGCTCGGGGTGTCCACCAGGCACTCCGCGCCTCCGTGCTCGAACAGGATCTGACGGCAACGCCCGCACGGCATCAGCAGAGCGCCTTCACCACTGCGGCACGCGACGGCGACGAGTTTGCCGCCACCGGTCAGCCGCAACTGCCCCGCCATCGTGCATTCCGCGCACATTCCCAAGCCGTACGAAGCGTTTTCGACGTTGCAGCCGACGACGATCCGGCCGTCGTCCACCACGGCCGCCACACCGACGTGCAGCCCCGAGTACGGCGCGTACGCCGACTTCGCCGCCTCGACGGCTTGAGCCCGCAGGGCTTCCCAGTCGTACTCGGCCATGTCAGTCCTCACCTCGTCGGTACAGCGCGCCGTCCGCCTTGGGCGGCCGCAGCCGCTGCGAAGCCACCGCCAGCACGATCAGCGTCACGAAGTGCGCCGTGTACGGGATGAGGTCGCTGGGCAGATCGTCGTTCGTCCAGTAGATCGCGTACAGCAGAGCCGCGCCGAAGACACCGAGCGCGGCGGCGATCCACTGACGGCGGAACAGCTGCACGGCCACGATCACGGCCAGCAGGATCACCGCGCCGTACAGCAGCGCGAGCACCGCGGTGCCGCCGCCGGCGAGCTGGAGACCGTCGGCGTACCCGAACAGCGCGGCGCCACCGAGCAGGCCACCCGGCCGCCAGTTGCCGAAGATCATCGCCGCGAGACCGATGTACCCGCGGTTGTTGGTCTGGTTCTCCAGGTAGTCCGCGCCGCCGGCGAGCAGCACGAGCGACGCGCCACCCATCCCGGCGAGCCCGCCGGAGATGATCATGGCGACGTACTTGTGCAGGTAGACGTTGACGCCGAGGGACTCGGCCGCGACCGGGTTCTCACCGCAGGACCGCAACCGCAGGCCGAACCGCGTGCGCCACAGCACGAGGTAGCTGATCGGGACCAGCGCGATCGCGATCATCGTCAGCGGCGCGACCTCGGTCACCAGGCCGTTGAGGATCCCGGCGAGGTCGGAGATGAAGACCCGCTGCATCTTCTCCAGATCCGCGAGCCAGTCCGAAAGGAACGTCGCCGAATAGGTGTCGAACTTCGGCACCGGCGGCGACTGGCGCGGGTTCCCCGAAAGCGGGGTGAAGATCAGGTTCGCCAGGTACTTCGCGACCCCGAGACCGAGCAGGTTGATCGCCACACCGGAGACGATGTGGTTGACGTTGAAGGTCACCGTCGCGACGGCGTGCAGCAGACCGCCGAGCGCGCCGAACACGATCGCCGAGATCAGCCCGGCCCAGACCCCGCCGTGGTACGCGCCCCACGCGGCACCCCAGGTGCCGAGGATCATCATGCCTTCGAGGCCGATGTTGATCACGCCCGCGCGTTCGGCCCAGAGCCCGCCGAGCGCGCACAGCAGGATCGGCAGCGCCAGCCGCAGCGCGGTGTGCGCGGTGTTGGTCGAGGTCAGCGTGTTGACGCCGGTGGCGTACGACGCGATCGCGAGCACCCCGACAGCCAGCAGACCCCAGATGGCGCCCTTGAGCCAGCCCGGGATACGCCGCTTCGGCGGCTTCACCGGCATGGTGGTCCCGCCCGTGTTGGACGAAAGAACATCCGTGCTCACACCGCACCTCCCTCGGAAACGCTGGAACCCTTACCCGCCAGCGCGCGACCCACGCGACGCTGTTCGGCGGCCAGGTCCGCGCGGCGCACGATCTCGTACGCGATGACGACCGACAGCACGATCACGCCCTGCATGATCGTGGCGATCTCTTTGGACACGTTGATCTGCTCCAGCGACACCGCGGACCGGTCGAGGAACGCCCACAGCAGGGCGCCCAGCGCGATCCCCGCCGGGTGGTTCCGGCCGAGCAGCGCGACCGCGATGCCGGTGAAGCCGTACATCTGGGTCGAGGTGATGCCGTAGGTGAAGTCGCGGCCGAGCAGTTCCGGCATCGCGATCAGACCGGCGACACCGCCGGAAAGCAGCATCGCGATCAGCGTCATCTTCTTGGCGTTGACGCCACCCGCCGCCGCGGCCGTCGTCGATTCGCCGGAGGCCTTCAGCTCGAACCCGAACCTGGTCCGGTTGAGCATGAACCAGTAGGCCGCGCCGATCAGCGCCGCGATGATCACGAAGCCGAACAGCTCGCCCGATCCGATCGGGATCCCGGGAATGCGGCCGGTTTCGGCGATCTCGCGGGTGGCGATGTTGTTGCCGGTCTGCACGCCGAACTGGTCGGCGTTGACCAGGAACGCCACGATGCCGCCGACGATCGCGTTGAGCATGATCGTCGAGATGACCTCGGAAACGCCTCGGGTCACCTTCAGCACCGCGGGGATCGCCGCGTAGAGCATGCCGCTGGCGACCGCGACGACCAAGATCGCGAGCACATGGATCACCGGCGGCAGCCGCAGCGCCCCGCCGATGATGGCGGTGACGATGGCGGCGAACCGGTACTGGCCCTCGACACCGATGTTGAAGAGGTTCATCTGGAAGCCGATGGCCACCGCGAGCCCGGACAGGTAGTAGATCGTCGCGAGGTTCACCGTGTCGACGGCTGTCGAACCCTTGAAGAGCTGCCCGACCATCGTGCCGTAGGCCTGGAGCGGGTCCGCGCCCGAGATGATCAGCGCGATGGCGGTCAGGATGACCGCGAAAACGATCGCGAGCAGAGGCGGCAGCAGCCTCGTACGCCAGGAACTCACGATGCACCTTCTTCTTCGGAGTCTTCGGAAGCACCCGTCATCGCGGAGCCCAGTTGCTGCGGGGTCACGGTCGCGGGGTCGGCCTCGCCGACCAGACGGCCGCGGAGCATGACCTGGATGGTGTCCGACAGCCCGATCAGCTCGTCGAGGTCGGCCGAAACCAGCAGGACGGCCAGCCCGGCCGCGCGGGCCTGGCGGATCTGCTCCCAGATCAGCGCCTGCGCGCCGACGTCGACACCACGCGTCGGATGTGAGGCGATCAGCAGGACCGGGTTGCCGGAAAGCTCGCGTCCGACGATCAGCTTCTGCTGGTTGCCACCGGAAAGCGCGGCGGCCGGGACGTCGATGCCCGGCGTGCGGACGTCGTACTGCTCGACGATGCGGCGGGTGTCCTCACGCGCGCCGGCGATGTCGAGCAGCTGGCCCTTGGCGACCGGCTCGCGCGTCTGGTAACCGAGGATCCGGTTGACCCACAAGGGTTGCGTGAGCAGGAGGCTGTGCCGCGTGCGGTCTTCGGCGATGTAGCCGATCCCGGCCTCGCGGCGGGCGAGCGTCCCCAGTTTGTGCAGTTCGACGACCTCGCCATCGGCTTCGGTCAGCTCGATGCGGCCGCCGCCCTTGCGCATGCCCATGATCGTCTCGACGAGCTCGGTCTGGCCGTTGCCCTCGACGCCGGCGATGCCGAGCACCTCACCCGCGTGCACGGTGAAGGAGATGTGGTCGAGCACGTTCCGCTCGGAACCTTCGACCTTCAGGCAGACGTCGTCCAGGCGCAGGACGTCCCGATCGGTCACGGTGGACTCGCGGGTCTCGGGGCTGGGCAGCTCCGAGCCGACCATCATCTCGGCCAGCTGGCGCGAGGTGATCGCCTTCGGATCGGCCGTGCCGACGGTGGTGCCGCGGCGGATCACGGTGACCGTGTCGGCGATCGCGCGCACCTCGTCGAGTTTGTGCGAGATGAAGATGAAGGTGAAGCCGTCCTTCTGCATGGCACGGACGGTCTCGAACAGCGCGTCGACCTCCTGCGGCACGAGCACCGCGGTGGGCTCGTCGAGGATGATGATCCGCGCGCCGCGGTAGAGCACCTTGACGATCTCCACGCGCTGGCGGTCGGCGACGCCGAGCTCTTCCAGCAGCGCGTCCGGGCGGGCGTGCAGGCCGACGCGTCCGGCGAGTTCCGCCAGCTTGGCCCTCGCCGCGCGGCCGATGCCGTGCAGGTTCTCCGCGCCGAGGAAGACGTTCTCCCCGACGGTCAGGTTGTCGGCCAGCATGAAGTGCTGGTGGACCATCCCGATCCCGGTCTTGATGGCGTCCTGCGGGTTGCGCAGTTTCACCGGTTCGCCGTTGATCGCGATGTCGCCCTCGTCCGGCTGTTGCATGCCGTAGAGGATTTTCATCAGGGTCGATTTGCCCGCGCCGTTCTCGCCGCAGACGGCGTGCACCTCGCCCTTGGTGACGGTGAGGTTGACGTCGGAGTTGGCCACGACACCGGGGAATCGCTTCGTGATCCCGGTCAGCTGCACGGCCGGTTCACCCCGGTCGGGGGCGTCGGTGACCTCGGCCTGGGGAGCGCTCATCAAAAAGCCATCCAGTTCTGGGTAAACAGGTGAGGGCTCGGAAGGGTCGTCCTTCCGAGCCCTGCTACCTGGTGGAGCTTACTTCTGCGGCTTGTCCGAGACGGTGATCGCCCCGGAGACGATCTGCGCCTTGTAGCCGTCGAGGACGTCCTTGATGTCGTCGATCTTGCCACCGGAGGTGGCGTAGCCGACGCCGTCGACCTTGAGGTCGAAGCGCTTCGGCAGCGACGTCAGGTCGCCCTTCGCGAGCGCGCGGAGGTAGTCGAACACCGCCACGTCGACGCGCTTGAGCATCGAGGTGATGATGACGTCCTTCGACGCCTCGACCGTCTTCTGGTTGTACTGGTCGGAGTCGACGCCGATGGCGAGCGCGTTGTTCGACTTCGCGGCCTCGAAAACGCCCTTACCGGAGGCGCCGGCGGCGTGGTAGACGACGTCCGCGCCCTTGGCGATCTGCGCGGCGGCCTTCACGTTGCCCTTCGCCGGGTCCTGGAACCCGGAGAAGTCACCGGCCGGGGTGAGGTACTCGTCCTCGATGACGGCCTTGGTCGAAGCGGCCTTCACACCCTGGAGGAAGCCGGCCTCGAACTTCTGGATCAGCGGCGTGTTCACGCCACCGACGAAGCCCACGTGGCACTTCTTCGACTTGTACGCGGCGGCGACACCGGCCAGGAACGAGCCCTGCTCCTCGGCGAAGACCAGCGGGGTGACGTTCGGCGCCTTGACGGAGTCGTCGTCGACGATCGCGAACTGGGTGTTCGGGTACTTCGGCGCGATGGCGCCGACGGCCTTGGCGTAGGCGAAGCCGACCGCGATGACCGGGCTGAAGCCCTGCGACGCGAGCTGGTCGAGACGCTGCGACTTGGCGGCCTCGTCCTCGGTCGCCGCGGCGGTGCTTTCGGTGACCGCGGTGACGCCGAGGTCGCTCTTGGCCTTGTCGGTACCGGCGGCGGCGGAGTCGTTGAACGACGCGTCGCCACGGCCGCCGACGTCGAAGGCCAGCGCGACCTTGAGCTTGCTGCCGTCGACCTTCTCACCCGCCTGCGCGGAGCTTGTCGACGCGGCCGCCGCGGCGGGCGGCTTCGGCGCCGTCACGCAGCTGGCGGACTGGTCCCCCGTGCTCGCGTTGTTGTTGTTCCCCGCACCCGAATCCTTCGCGCACCCGGTCAGTACCAAAGCACCGGCCATGGCGGCGGCGGCCAGCGCGGTTCCACGCATGCGACGCAACGTGTGTCTCCCTCCCCGCTGATCCAGCGGATGGTCCGAAGAAAGCGACCCGGCAACGCTGCCGGGTTCGACCGAGAGACGGTACCTAACGGCCGCTTTGCTGCCATAGGAAAGGCACGCTACGTAACACAAACGTTTACTCATGAGTCGTAAGCGCGACGAAGGGAGTACTTACGGTGATCACAATGGAGTAGTCGCGGGACCCCGTTCGAGGCGGGCGACGAGGGCGTTCACGCGCTGTTCAGGGCCCTGCGAGGGTGCGCCGAGGCGACGGCTGACAGCCCTGTCGCGGGGACGCCGTCGCCACCGTCGGTGACCTCAGACGAGCTGGGAAGACTTCAGGCCGCGGATGTTCTGGTGGCAGTTCTTCAGGCCGGCGGAGTTCAGGCTGCGGTAGACGCCCCATTTCGGCCGCAGATAGTTCACGTCGCGCCACAGATCCGCGGCCTTCCGGACGTCGGCGACGGTCCGGGAACCGTCCTTGAGCACGCAGCGCAGATAGCCGCTGTGCGAAGCCTTGAACTCCCAGGACACGTCGATCCACTTGTTCTGCAGCGGCGCGTAGTCGGCGAGGTCGGCTTCCGCGCCCGAGTCACCGCTGATGGTCAGCACCCCTTCGCCGCCCTTTTGGCGCGGCGTGAGGGTCCACTGCGGAGCACCGACGTCGGGCACCTTCATCTGGAACAGGTGGGTGAACGCCGTCGTCGCGGTCAGTTCGGTGGGCCAAAAGGCCTGGTACGAGATCCGCCAGGTCTCGTCCTTCAGGATCTTGTACGTCTTGTCGCCGTCACGCATCCCCTTCGACTCGTTGCGCTGCCGGTCGGTCGACGTGTCGACATCTCGCGTGTGCATGTCGAAGCGCCAGTGGTCGCCTTCGGGGTAGATGTGTTTCACGCCGGGATGCGATCCGGCGCGGTCGTCCTCCAGGCCTTCGAACGCGCGCAGGCCGTCCTTCGCCGGGTCCGGGCTCCACCGCGGTGTCCAGGTGGCCGCGTGCGCGGTCCCGGTGCCGAGCGCGGCCGCGCCGAGCACGCCCGCCCCCAGGATGAGCGCCTTCCGGCGGTCGAAGTTCTCCATGGCTACTTTCCCTTCTCCAGGGTGACCGCGAACACGTGCGGCCTCGGGGTGGCGGCGGAGGGGAGCGTGACCGACACGACCTCACGCGCCGGGTCGAGCGGGATCCGCTGGTGGAAGATCGCGAGCTTCACGGACTGGATCCCGGCCCGCGAGTGCAGCTGGTTCGTGGTGACGGCCTCGCTCTCGCCGAACGCCGCCGCCGCACGCCATCCGGTGAGCCGGAGGGGGAGGTCGACCGATCCATCCACATAGGACACCTTCAGCGTGGTCACGGCGTTGCCGGTGTCGGCGGCGCCGAGCAGGTGCAGGGTGGCGTACCTCCCGGCGGGCAACGGGATCGTCGCGCCGACGACGTTGTTCGGCGTGCCCTCGCTGCCGTTGACGAACAGGAACGGGACACCGTCGTCGGCGGTCTGCCCGGTCTGCGGCAGCTGGGCGGCCGGATAGGTGTTGCCCGAACCGTCGAAATCGCCGTCGCCGAGGTAGAACTCGCTGGTCGCGCCGTCGGAGTTCAGCACGGCGGCCAGATCCACCGGGACGAGGTCCCCGGCGGGCGGCAGCGCGGGCAGCCCCCACGCGGTCGAGGGTTCGCCGACCGGCACCGGCGCGATCGTCGTGTCCGGACGCCTTCCCCTCGCGTAGACCAGCACTTCGCGACCTCGCGCGAGGTCGATGGTCACCGTGCCGTCGGGACGCTGCCGCCAGGACCGGGCGCCTTCGACCTCGAGCCGTCCGGGGATGGACGGCCTGAGCTTCAGCGGCTCGCCCGCCAGGCTCCGGACGCGGACGAACTTCGTGACCCCGGCCTTGCGCACCGCGCTGACCAGGAACGCGCCCTGCGTGCGGAAGTCGTGCAAGGTGACGTCGCGCCAGGTGGCGGGCACCGCGGGGAAGATCCGGATCGTGTCGCCCCAGCTCTGGCAGAGGATGTCGTGGATCGACTGCGCCGCGGACAACGGCGTTTCGATGACCGGGCCCGCTTCGTAGTACATGGTGTTGGGCTGCACGAACCGCGTGACGAACTCGCGCAGGTGGTCCAGCGCGTCGTCCCCGCGTCCCAGCGCCGCCGAAAGCGAAGCGGCGCCTGTGAAGCTGAACCCGCGCAGGGCGCCTTCGAAGCTGATCCAGTGCGCCAGCGACTTCGAGATCAGCTCCGCCTGCGCCGGGTCGTCCACGTTCAGCAAGTACAGCGGGTACGCCGCGAGCAGGTGTGAGTAGTGGCGATGAGACTTGGCGAACGGGACGCCGGTGCCGACCATCAGGCCGTTTCCGTCGACAGGGAAGGCGACGAGCTTGTCGAGCACCTCGCGCCACTTCGGCGCCAGCGGGTCGTCGATCCGCAAGGTCTTCGCGGCGTCGAGCAGGGTTTGGCAGCTCCACCGGATCAGCGCGAGGTCGTAGTGGCAGTCGGGCGCGCGGCCGTACTCCGGTGAGAACGTCGGCGGCAGGTGCAGGCGGCCGTCGGCGCCGGGCTTCAGGAAGTGGAGGTAGTAGTTCATCGCCTTGCGCAGCACCGGAAACAGGACGTCGCGCAGGATCGGAGCGTCCATCGTGTGGCGGTAGCTCAGCCAGACGTTGTGCAGCAGCCACGGCAGGTCGCCGATCTCGGCGTCCGCGTCCGGCCCCGGCACGCCGACGAACCCGGCGTCCGCGAACCGCGCGTCGGCGCTGCGCCGCAGTCCCATCGAATCCGCGCGGTACTCGGGCCGCAGACCGTCGATCAGCATCTGGCCGTTCTCGGCGATCGTGCGCGGGATCGGGTCGAGTTCGAGGTGGTTGGCCCCGTGCACCGGCCAGTATTCGAGCTGGGCGTTGAGGTTGTACCAGACCGACGGCCACGGCGTCGGCTCCAGCCAAGGACCGGTCGTCGCCATGATCGGCGCTTCGGCGCGGGCGGCGGACGCCAGTTTGTACAGCTGGATCCAGTAGAAGCTCTGCAGCCTCGCGTCCGGAATGGACAGGAAGCTCCGGCGATGGAACGCGTGCCACCAGCGCCGGTGGAGCACGGCCAGCGCGTCCACCGTGGACACTCCAGACACTCCCGCGACGGCGGATCGCACCCGTGCCTCGGCTTCCGGCCCCGGATGGCTGTGCGCCGTCGACAGGAAGAGCGTCTTGCCGCCGCGGCTCGCCGGGCGCGTCCGGTACGCCGTCGCGTTCCGCCCGCCCGCCACGAGCGGCTGGACGACCACGGTGGTGTCGCCCTCGACACGGGTCACCGGCGGCGGGTTGGGCTCGAAACCCTTCGGTGGCTGCTCGCGGACGATGCGCGGGCTCACCGCGGGCACCGGCGCGAAAGTGAGACCGAACCCTCGTTCGCCCGCGCTCGGTGCGACGTCCACCACCATCAGATCACGTGAAGCGTGCACGAACGCGCGGATCTCCAGGGTGCCCTTGTCGGTGGTCACGGTCCCGGTGAGCTCGGCGTTCCAGAGGTCGAGTCGCCGCCGGGCGCCGGTGAGTTCACCCACTGGTGTGAGCAGCACCTTCCCGATCGGGAGCCGCGCGACACCCCATTCGTTACCGAAGGCAGGCCGGTGGTCCTGGGATTCGCTGTGGTCGACGGTGAACTTCAGCGCGTCCTGGTCGCGGTAGACCTGCACGCCGACGAAACCGTTGCCCAAGAACGGCCCCTCGTACCAGGTGCGCGGCAACCGTTCCCAGCGTGGATCCTGTCCGGCGAGGAACCGCGACCAGTCCGCGTCCGTGCTCATCCCGTGGCATCCGGCCGTCGTATCGCCGGTGTCCACAGAGGTCTCAGCGGCTTCCGCCGCTGTCACGGGGAGTGCCCCGAGGAGGAGCCCGGCGGCGGTACCACCCAGCAGGTCGCGTCGTGGGAACCCAGCGGACTGGCCCATGGTCACCCCATCGTGAACTCGGCCGATTCATCGGATGTCTGACCGGATGAACGTAAGATATGACATATCACTCGTCAACAAGTCACTGTATCGACAACTCCTTTGGCCGAATCTTTCCGGATGTACCGCTGAGAGAGATCAGATGTTCGGCGTCCGGAGCACCGGTGGCCAGGGCGGCGACGAGGAGCCGGGGCGGATTCGCCGGTATCACCCGCGACAGGGCGTGATGTCTGGTCCATCACACAGACGAACCCGGAAGTGAGCCCACCGTGAGGAGCGGGTCTAGCATCCTTTTCATCCACGCTCGATGACCATGATCTCGGCACCGTCGCCGGAGCCGTCCCCAGGTGGGCGACCCGGCGCAGGCGCGGAAACCAGCGGTCAGCGGGCCCAAGCCATGACGTTGGAGGCCGTTCACCGATGTCCACCACGGCTAGCACCGCCTCTGAGGCGGCCGCGAGCGATCGGGCGGGTGCCTCACGCCGGCAAGGGACCTTCTACCGGGGCGACCCCGGCATGTGGTCCTGGGTGCTGCACCGCATCACCGGCGTGCTGACATTCTTCTTCCTCTTCGTGCACGTGCTCGACACCGCGCTCGTGCGCGTGTCGCCCGACACGTACAACGAGGTCATCGAGACCTACAAGACCCCGCTGGTCAACCTCCTCGAGGTCGGCCTCGTCGGCGCGGTGCTGTTCCACGCGCTCAACGGCATCCGGGTCATGCTGGTCGACTTCTGGGAGAAGGGACCGAAGTTCCAGAAGCCGATGCTCTGGACCATCCTGGCCATCTGGGTCGTGGTGATGATTCCCGGTGCCTTCTTCATGATGAAGCGCACCGTCGAGGTTATGTTCGGGGGTAACTGACCATGGCTGAACTCGCTCTCGAGCGCCCGCGCGCCCCGAAGCGCGCCGCCGCCCGCCGCAGCAACTTCGAGCTCTACAGCTGGCTGTTCATGCGCATCTCGGGCCTCGCCCTGATCGTGCTGGTGCTCGGCCACCTGTTCATCATGAACATCCTCGACGGCGGCGTGCACCGCATCAACTGGGGCTTCGTCGCCGGCCGCTGGGCTTCGCCGTTCTGGCAGTTCTGGGACCTGTCGATGCTGTGGCTCGCCGAGATCCACGGTGGCAACGGGCTGCGCACGATCATCGACGACTACGCCCGCAAGGACAGCACCAGGTTCTGGCTGAAGATCGTGCTCTACGTCTCGATGGTGCTCATCCTCGCCGTCGGCACGATGGTGATCTTCACCTTCGATCCCGGTATCTCGGCCAACTGACGCCCACCACACGTTAAGCGGAGTCCTCATGCAGTTCCACAAGTACGACGTGGTGATCGTCGGCGCCGGTGGCGCCGGCATGCGCGCGGCCATCGAATCCGGCCAGCGCACGCGCACCGCGGTCCTCACCAAGCTCTACCCGACACGTTCGCACACCGGTGCCGCCCAGGGCGGCATGTGCGCCGCGCTCGCGAACGTCGAAGAGGACAACTGGGAGTGGCACACCTTCGACACGATCAAGGGCGGCGACTACCTGGTCGACCAGGACGCCGCCGAGATCATGGCGAAGGAAGCCATCGACGCGGTCCTCGACCTCGAGAAAATGGGCCTGCCGTTCAACCGGACGCCCGAAGGCAAGATCGACCAGCGACGCTTCGGCGGGCACACCCGTGACCACGGCAAGGCCGCGGTGCGCCGCGCCTGCTACGCCGCGGACCGCACCGGGCACATGATCCTGCAGACGCTGTACCAGAACTGCGTCAAGCACGGCACCGAGTTCTACAACGAGTTCTACGTGCTCGACCTGGTGCTCACCCCGGACGAGAACGGCAACCCGGTCGCCTCCGGCGTCGTCGCCTACGAGCTGGCCACCGGCGAGCTGCACGTCTTCCAGGCGAAGTCGATCGTGTTCGCCACCGGCGGCGCGGGCAAGATCTTCAAGACGACGTCGAACGCGCACACCCTCACCGGTGACGGGCTCGGCATCATCTTCCGCAAGGGCCTGCCGCTGGAGGACATGGAGTTCTTCCAGTTCCACCCGACAGGTCTGGCCGGGCTCGGCATCCTCATCTCCGAGGCCGTGCGCGGTGAGGGCGGCATCCTCCGCAACGCCGACGGCGAGCGGTTCATGGAGCGCTACGCCCCCACCATCAAGGACCTCGCGCCGCGCGACATCGTCGCCCGGTCGATGGTGCAGGAAGTGCTGCAGGGCCGCGGTTGCGGGCCGAACAAGGACTACGTCGTCCTCGACGTCACGCACATCCCGGAAGAGACACTGAACGCGAAACTCCCGGACATCATGGAGTTCTCCCGGACGTACCTGGGCGTCGACCCGGTCACCGAGCCGGTGCCGGTGTTCCCGACCTGCCACTACGTGATGGGCGGAATCCCGACGAACATCCACGGCGAAGCGTTGCGGGACAACGAGAACGTCATCCCCGGCCTGTACGCCGCGGGTGAGGTGGCGTGCGTGTCCGTGCACGGCTCGAACCGGCTCGGCACCAACTCGCTGCTGGACATCAACGTCTTCGGCCGTCGCGCCGGCATCGCCGCCGCCGAGTACGCGCTGGCGCACGACTTCGTCGAGCTGCCGGAGAACCCGACCACCATCGTCGAAGACCAGCTCTCGGGTCTGCTGTCGGAGCACGGCGACGAGCGCGTCGCCGACATCCGCACCGAACTGCAGAAGACGATGGACTCGCACGCTTCGGTGTACCGCACCGAGGACACGCTGAAGCAGGCGCTGACCGACGTGCAGTCGCTGAAGGACCGGTACGAGCGGATCACCGTGTCGGACAAGGGGAAGCGGTACAACACCGACGTCCTCGAAGCCATCGAGCTGGGCTTCCTGCTCGAACTCGCCGAGGTCCTCGTCGTCGGCGCCCTGGCGCGCAAGGAATCCCGCGGCGGACACGCGCGCGAGGACTACCCGAACCGCGACGACACGAACTTCATGCGGCACACCATGGCCTACAAGCAGGGTTCCGAGCTGGCCTCCGATATCCGACTGGACTACAAGCCGGTGACCTTCACCCGCTACGAACCGATGGAGCGGAAGTACTGATGACCACGGCCACCCCCGAGAAGTCGGAGGCCGTGTCCTCCGACCACACGCCGATCACCGTCACGCTGAAGATCCTGCGGTTCAACCCCGAGGTCGACACCGAGCCGCACTGGGAGTCTTACGACGTCCCGGCGCAGCGCACCGACCGGCTGCTGAACCTGCTCTTCTACGTGAAGGACTACATCGACGGGACGTTCTCGTTCCGCCGCTCGTGCGCGCACGGCGTCTGTGGTTCCGACGCGATGCAGATCAACGGCATCAACCGGCTGGCGTGCAAGGTCCTGATGAAGGACCTGCTGTCGCAGGACGGCAAGAAGACGACCATCACGATCGCGCCGATCAAGGGTCTGACGACGCTCAAGGACCTTTACGTCGACATGGACCCGTTCTTCGAGGCGTACCGTGCGGTGAAGCCGTACCTGATCGCCTACGGGAACGAGCCCACGCGCGAGCGGATCCAGTCGCAGGCCGACCGCGACCGGTTCGACGACACGACCAAGTGCATCCTGTGCGCCTGCTGCACGTCCTCGTGCCCGGTGTACTGGAACGACGGCTCGTACTTCGGCCCGGCGGCGATCGTCAACGCGCACCGGTTCATCTTCGACTCGCGTGACGAAGGCGCCGAAGAGCGTCTCGACATCCTGAACGACTCCGAGGGTGTCTGGCGGTGCCGTACGACGTTCAACTGCACCGACGCTTGCCCTCGCGGCATCCAGGTCACCAAAGCGATCCAAGAGGTCAAACGCGCCCTCCTCTTCAAGCGCGTCTAGGTTCAGCGGTCCGTGAAGGCCTCCTTCCCTACTCTCAAGGTAGGGAAGGAGGCCTTCACGGCATTCCCGGAGTTATCCACAACACCCCAGTTATCCACAGGTTCGCAAAGTGGGGCTGCCGCGGATGGGTCCATCCAGGACAGCCTGGATCACGTGGTCAAGAGGGGAAGATGGGCACAGCATCCCGAACTGCTGCTAGCGCGAAGCCATAAGGGCGTCGTCCGGGTCGCCGACCTGGAATCACTGGAGATGCCCAGCAAGACGATCTACAGCCGATGCCTCCCAGGTGGTCCATGGCAGCGACTCCTACCCGGAATCGTCCTGCTGCACGATCAAAAGCCGACCTCGTCGGAACTGGTGACAGCGGCGCTCCTGTACGCGGGCGCGAAGACGCTACTCACCGGCATCGAAGCCTGTCGGCTACACGGACTCCGACCGTCCGCACTGCCGGACGACTCGGGACTGCATTTGCTGATACCGCACGGGCGGAAGGTACGAAGCGTCGGCTTCGTCACCACCGAACGAACGGTACGGCTACCTTCGCCGGCAAACCGGAACGGAGTTCCTCTCGCTCCGCTGATCCGCGCGACTACCGACGCTGTTCGGCGGCTCACCGATCCGCTGGAGTCGGAAGAGCTGCTTATCGAGGCTGTCCAGCAAGGTAGATGCCATCCCAAGGCTTTGCTGTGGGAACTCGATCACGGCACCCAGCGAGGAACCGCGGTGCCGAGACGTCTCTTGACGGGCTGGGTAGACATCCGCTCGATGGCCGAGTCTCGGGCAAAGGTGCTCAGCCAGCGGCTGAAGACGCCGCCCAGCCATTGGAATGCCGAACTCTTCGACACTTCCGGCAGATATCTGGGGCGGCCGGACGCGTGGTGGGACGACGTCGGCATGGTGTGGGAAATCGATTCGTTCGACTTCCATTTCCGCCGAGCCGGATATCAGCGGACCGTGGACAGGAACACCCGGTACGCGACGTCCGGGATCGTCGTCGTCCAGACGCTGCCTTCGCAACTGTTGGATGATCCGGCCGCCGTGGTCGCGGACCTGACAACCGCCTGGCAGATCGCGGCTTCTCGTCCACGCCCACAGGTTCGTCTCTCCACCGCCGCCTGAGGTTCCGTGAAGGCCTCCTTCCCTACTCTGAAGGTAGGGAAGGAGGCCTTCACGACCCAACGGCTACTCCAGCACCCGCGCCAACGCGGAAGCATCGGCGGTACCGGGCAGCAGGTCGAAACCCTCCGGGTCGATGTCCTCCACAGCACCCGTACTCACGTCCCGCAGCATGTTGTACAGCCCCGCCATCACCGCGCGCGTGAAGTGCTCCCGGTGCTGTTGCCCGAGCGTCTGCGTCTGCCCGCGCACCTCGAACAGCACCGTCCCCGTCCCGTTCAGCGCGAACGAACACCGCGCCTGCCCCGGCAGATCGCGATCCGGGGCATGCGGATAGCGCGCCCCGACGAACCCGCGCGACGTCATCCCGTTGAACCCGCTGATCGCCAGCTGCCGCGATTCGTCCTTTGTGTACACATCGCGGTACTTCGCATATTTCCGGCCGGGTTCGAAGAACTTGTCGGGCAGCGGCGGATAGTCGATGCCGACGTCGAGGAGCCGGTCGCTGCCTTCCTGCCGGACGCACGCACCTTGATGGTGCAGATCGACGTACACGTCAGGCACCTTCCCGCGCTGTGCGGTCAGCGAGACGTACACCGAACGCAGAGCCCGCGCCTCGGGCGTGATGAACCAGCCCGGTTGATCCGGCGCACCGGGGAAGTCCTCCGCGCGCGGGAGGTAGTTCAGCTCGGGATTGAAATCGCGGTTGACGTCGAAACCGGGACGCTTCCGGTAGTCGTCGCCCTGGATGACGTCGCTGAGGTAGTTCCAGGCGGGCGGCCGCTCCTTGAGTTGCGGGAGCCTCCGCTGGACTTCGGCCCACGACAGGTCGTTGCCGCGCCGGTCGAGTTCGGCGCCGTCCGGGTTCAGTTTCGGCACCGCGACGAACGTGATGGTCTTTCGCAGCCGCTCGGCGTCCCGCGACTCCGACGTGCCGAGGTAGTCGAGGATGCGCAGAAGCGCGTCGGTGCCGGTCTTCTCGTTCCCGTGGATCTCGCTGGAGACCACGAAGACCTTCGGCCCCGTCCCGACACTCGCCTGATGGATCACCCGGCCGCGATTCGACCGCCCGACCTCCTTGACCGCCACCCGGCCTTTGCTCACCCGTTCGAGCCTGCCGAGCTCGCGCACCATCTCCCGGTAGTCGGTGAACTCGTTGATGGGCAGCTCCCGCGGCTCCTCACTGCAGGCCTGGACCGGCGCCGCCACCGCCGCGGGTGCGCTGACCAGCGGAAGCACCGCCAACCCCACCAGCACGGGAACCAACCGACCGAACACCGACATCGTGAACTCCCCACTGTCGAAGGTGTTCACAACGTAGCGAGTCCGGCACCGGTCGCGAATCCGGCGAAAGTGCCCGAAAACGAAACCGGGGCCGGCCCACGGAAGTGGACCGGCCCCGGTAGTCGAAAAGAGCTACTTCACCGCGTCCAGAGCGTTGACGCGGCCGTGGCCGTAGTACGAGTTGTCCTTCGCCGGGCCTTCACAGACCGGCGCGGCGGTGCCGCACGGGACGGTGTCGGCCTGGTGCTCCAGCAGCCACCTCAGCGCCACGGGCGGAGCGCCGCGGAAACGCGACGCGAGCAGCGCGGCGACACCGGCGGCGTGCGGGGACGCCATCGAGGTGCCGCACTTGGTGCCGTACGCGCCGTTGAAGATGGTCGACAGCGGGCAGCCCGCACCTTGGCCGGTGGGCGGCAGCTGGGCACGGTCGCCACCGGGAGCGGTGACCGAAACGTCGTCACCGTAGTTGCTGTACGACGACTTCGAGCCCGCGTAGCCGATGGCCGAGACGTTGACGACGCCGTCGATGGCCTTGGGCAGGATGCCGCAGCTCTTGTCGACCGGGTGCGGCCGGTTCGGGTCGGTGGTCTGCTCGTCCGGGTCGAAGCCGCTGTTGCCGGCGGCGGCGACGTTCAGCACGCCACGGCCGGTCGAGTAGGTCACCGCGCGGCGGACGGCCTCGAACGCGGCCGCGTCGCCCGGCTCCTTCGTGCAGTAGAACATGCCCGGGTCGATGTAGTAGCTGTTGTTCGTGACCGGGAAGCGGTGCTTCGCCGCCCACATGAACCCGCAGACGGCGGCTTCGGGGAGGATCAGGCCGTCGTCGTTCACGACCTTCACCGAGGCCAGCTTGACGCCGGGCGCGATGCCCGTGAAGCCGCGCTCGGTGTCCTTGCCGGCGATGGTGCCGGCGACGTGCGTGCCGTGGTCGGAGTTCGTCGGCGCCCAGGCGGCGGGCGTGGTGTCCGGCGCGCCGGTGTTGCATCCGGCCGACGTCTTCGGGTCCAGGGCGTTCTTCAGCGCGGGGTGGGTGGGCTCGATGCCCGAATCCAGCACGCCGACGGTCACCGAGCGGCTGCCACCGGAGACCTTGTTCGCCTCGGGAGCCTGGATCGCCCGCATGTCCCACTGCTGGGCCGACAAGTCCTCTTCGGCCGCGACGCTGGTGGTCTCTTCGCTTTCCTTGGTGTCGACCACGGCGGAGCGGGTCGAACGGTTCGAGGCCGCGGGCGGGAACGCCACGTCACGGCCGCCCGAGTAGGCGCGGAAGACGCCGATCTTCGCCTGGAAGTCGGCGTTGCGCGAGGTCGCCACCGCGACCCCGATCTCCGGGTAGTACGCGACCTTCTCGCCGCACTTGGCGCGCAGCTCGGTGTCGACCTTGCGCTCCGGGGTACGCGGGTTGTAGAGCACAACGTAGTTGAACGGCGCGCTCGCGGTGTCGCACTGCGGTGCGGGCGCGGCACTCGCCGACGGGGCCGCGAACACACTTCCCGCCGCCGCCGCGACGAGCGCGGGGACGAGCAGGCGTCTGATCCGGGACATTCCACCTCCATGATTCGGTGGAGTGAACGTAAGCGAGCCGAAGCCCGCCCACCACCGTCAAAAGGACGACAAACCGGATCAGGCGTCAGCCTTTTCCGCGTCCCGTGACTTGGCGCCACGAAGCGTGCGCAGACCGATGAGACCGATGACGGTGCCGAGCACGAACGAGACCACCGTCAGCACGGCGTGCACGATGAAGTAGGCGGTGGGCGACCCGTCGGCGGCCCAGGCGCGGTCGCTGTCCCAGAGGTTCTTGGCGAACGTGATCCAGATGATCCACGACCACACGCCGAAACCCAGCAGGAACATCGAAGTACCTCGCGAAATGCGCATGCCCCTGAGTATGCAGCGAGCCCGGCGACGCTACATTGCTCGGGTGCACAGCGCTATCTCCCGGTCGCTCATGGTCCTCGTTTCCGGTGTGCTCGCCCTCGCGGTGACGCCGGTGGCCACAGCCGCCCCGAAGCCACCTGTCCAGGCACAGCCGTGCGCGAACAAGGCGACACCGCCCGCACCGATCGACACCTCCGAGAAACCGCGCCCCGGCGAGGCCGTGCCGGAGCCGATGCCGGTCCCGCCGGTCCCGGTGGGCGGCGACCGGATGGCCGAATGCGGCCTCGTGCTCCCGAAGCGCGCGCTGAACCCGCCGGAAGGAAGCACCGCCGCGTCCTGGGTGCTGCAGGACCTGGAGACCGGCGACGTCATCGCGGCGAAGGATCCGCACGCCCGTCAGCGGCCGGCGTCGCTGATCAAGGTCCTGCTCGGACTGGTGGTGGTCACCGAGCTCAAGCCGGAGAAGGTCATCATCCCGACCAAGGAGGACGCCGAGCAGGAGTGCACCTGCGTCGGCATCGCGGCCGGCGGTCAGTACACAGTGGACCAGCTGCTGCACGGACTGCTGATGCACTCCGGGAACGACGCGGCGCACGCGCTCTCCACCGTGCTCGGCGGCGTCGACGCCACCGTCGCGAAGATGAACGCGCTGGCCACCCGCATCGGCGCCACGGACACCCGGGCCGCGACGCCGTCCGGGCTCGACGGCCCCGGCATGTCGACCTCGGCCTACGACATGAGCCTGATCTTCCACTACGCGATGAGGAAGCCGGAATTCGCGCAGGTGGTGAAGACCAAGAGCTTCGAAATCCCGCCCATCGCGGGAAAGCCGGTCATCACGATCTACAACGACAACAAGCTCCTCGGGTCCTACCCCGGGTTCATCGGCGGGAAGACCGGCTTCACCGACGACGCGCGGCACACCTACGTCGGCGGCGCGCTCCAGAACGGCCACCGGGTCGCGGTCGTGATGCTCCGCGCCGAGCAGCGCCCGACACGCGTCACCGAACAGGCCGCGAAGCTCCTCGATTACGGCATCGCGCTGCGCGAGGCCAAGGCCGAATCGGTCGGGCGCATCGAATACAAGGCGACGGAAGCCGTGGACGCGGGCCAGGCGGCGGCCGCGCCGAACGCCGACGGCACGTCGAACAGCGGCGCCGCCGCCGCGGCCGAAGACCCGTTCGGGGTGACCGGCTGGATCATCACGCTGGCCGTCTTCCTGATCATCGTGGCGTCGTTCGTCGTCGGTCACCAGCGCAAGAAGGCCATGGCGGGCGAGTAGGGAATCAGGACTTCCGGCGGCCGAACCAGCCCAGAAGCGCTCCGGTCGCGAAAGCCCCGCCGACGGCACCGAGCCCCGGCCCCTGCTGAACGGTCACTCTCGGGTGGATCAGCACCGGGGCGGGCGGCTCGATGACGGTCGACATGTTCTCCTTCGCCGTCGCCGTCCACGCGGTGACGAACAGCAGGAACCGCGAGACGAGATTCGCGAACACGAGCAGGCCGATCACCGGGCCGAACAGCGTGAACGCCGGTGATTTCGTGACACTGCCCAGATAGAGGGTCGCGCCCTGCTGGAGCACGATGAACCCGACGGCGGCGAAGATCGCGCCCTTGACCGCGCTGCGCAGCGCGACGTGCTCGCGAGGAAGCCTCGCGATGACCCAGAGGAACACCAGGGTGTTCGCGAGCAGGCCGAGCAGGATCGTCGCGACCTTCAGCAGGAACACGGCCCAGCTCTGGTTCTCCAAGCCGACGAGTTCGAGCAGGAACCGCCCGATCCCGCTGCCCGCGGCGGTGAGACCGAACGAGACCGCCAGCGCGACGCCGAGCCCGACGAGGGAGAGCAAGTCCTTGATCGTCGTCGAAACCAGCGGCAGCTGCTGCTTTTCCTGACCCCATTGGGCGGTCAGCGCGTCACGCAGGTTCGTCATCCAGCCGATGCCGGAGTACAGCGCGAGCACCAGGCCGAAGATCCCGATGCCGCCGCCGGACTTCAGTGCCGCGCCGACGATGCCGCCGACCAGGTCGCGCAGGCCGTCGGGCACCGATTTGTTGATGCCGTCGGTGATCTGGTTGAGCACCGTCTGATCGCCGGCGACCACCATCCCGATGACCGCGAACGCGACCATCAGGATCGGGATCACCGAAAGCACACTGAAGTAGGTGATGGCGGCGGCGTAGTGGTTGCCGTAGCGCTCGGTGAAGGCGTCGTTGGCCCGGATGAGGTGATCGAGCCAGCCGTACTTCCGCCGCAAACGCGGTAACAGCTTGTCCTCTTCCGGCTTCGCGCCGTCATCTTTCGCCACCGTCAAACGCTAACCACACGTCGGCGACATCGCAGCGCGAATCAGCCTGCCGGGGGAAGGAACCCGATGTTCTCGTAGACGTTCCGCAACGTCACCGAAGCGACTTCGCGGGCCCGTTGCGCACCGAGGGCCAGCGCCTTGTCGAGCTCGGCGACGTCGTCCATGTAGGACTGGACGCGCTCCTGCACCGGCGTGGCCCACTCGACGAACGCCTCGGCGACGCCCTTTTTCAGGTCGCCGTAGCCCTTGCCCTCGTAGGCGGTGACGAGTTCGGCGACCGGCTGGTCGGTCAGCGCGGAGAGGATCGTCAGCAGGTTCGAGACACCCGGCTTGTTCTCGGTGTCGAAGACGATCTCGCGGCCGGTGTCGGTGACCGCCGAGCGGACCTTCTTCGCCGACTTCTTCGGGTCTTCGAGCAACTCGATGAGGCCGTTGCCGGTCGACGAGGACTTGCTCATCTTCGCGGTCGGGTCCTGCAGGTCGTAGATCTTCGCCGTGTCCTTGACGATATGCGGCTCCGGCACGGTGAACGTCTTGCCGTAGCGGTTGTTGAACCGCTGCGCGAGGTTGCGCGTCAGCTCCAGGTGCTGCCGCTGGTCCTCGCCGACGGGGACCTCGTTCGCCTGGTACAGCAGGATGTCCGCGGCCTGCAGGACCGGGTAGGTGAACAGGCCGACGCTGGCGCGATCCGTGCCCTGCTTCGCGGCCTTGTCCTTGAACTGCGTCATCCGGCTCGCCTCGCCGAACCCGGTCTGGCATTCCAGCACCCAGCTCAGCTGGGCGTGCTCGGGCACCTGGCTCTGGACGAACAGCGCGCTTCGGGCCGGGTCGACGCCGAGGGCGAGCAACTGCGCGGCCGAGCGGCGCGTGCGGTGGCGCAGCACCTTCGGATCCTGCTCGACGGTGATCGCGTGCAGGTCGACGACCATGTAGAAGGTCTCGTGGGTGTCCTGCAGCCGCACCCATTGCCGCAGCGCACCCAGGTAGTTGCCCAGGTGGAACGAGTCGGCGGTCGGCTGGATCCCGGAGAGCACCCGCGGGCGCTTCAGTTCGTCGGACACGCCCGGATTCTGTCAGGCCACGCCGCGGCGGGTCATCCGAGGTCGCCCCCGCCGAACGGTCTAAACGGTTAAACGCCACATACTTCCGACGGTTCTGGGCGCGGTGTCCGATTCCTAGCGTTCATGGCACCGGATCTTCCGGCCACACCGAAGGAGAACCCAGATGAAGGCACGATCCCTGCTGATGGGCTTGGCCATCGCGGCTGCGGCCGTGTTCACGCTCCCCGGAGCCGCGACGGCGGCCGAGCCCACCGGCGGCGTCCAGCCGAACATCGTCGGCGGCGGCAATGCGACCCAGGTCTACTCGTTCATGGTGTCCCAGCAGTCGAGCTCCGGTGGGCACCAGTGTGGTGGCTCACTGATCAGCGCGACCTGGGTGGTCACCGCGAAGCACTGTGGCACGCCGGCTCAGGTGCGCGTCGGCACCACGAACCGCACCAGCGGCGGCACCGTGGCCCGCGTGGCCCAGCGGATCGCCCACCCGAGCGCCGACCTGGCGCTGCTGCGGCTCTCGTCGTCGGTTTCGCAGGCGCCGGTCACGATCGCCGACGCGTCCGGGGCCGTCGGCACCGCGACGCGGATCATCGGCTGGGGCCAGACCTGCGCCCCGCAGGGCGGCTGCGGTGCCCCGGTCACCCTGCAGCAGCTGGACACCTCGATCGTCGCCGACAACAAGTGCCTCGGGATCAGCGGCGCGAGCGAGATCTGCACCAACAACCCCGGCGGGAACAAGGGCGCCTGCTACGGCGACTCGGGCGGCCCGCAGGTGAAGCAGGTCAACGGTGTCTGGCAGCTGGTCGGCGCCACCAGCCGCGCCGGGAACAACAGCAGCACCTGCGCGACCGGGCCGTCGATCTACGTGGACGTCCCCTACTTCCGCAGCTGGATCCGCACCAACTCCGGAGTCTGATCCGGTTCCCGCGTCGCCCCACCGCCCCCTGGGGCGACGCGGTCCCAGCCGGTTCAGCAAGGAACCGTGCGGAAGTTCGAAGAGCCGCTCCAGCAGCGCGACCGCCTTCAGGGAGTCGCACCGCTCGGGGCGGCTTCTTCCGGTCCGCCAGTAGCTCAAGGTCGCGACGCTGACCCGGACGCCCTGCTGGGCGAGCCGGTGCCGGATCCGGTCGAGTCCGAGGCCGCTGTCCGCGATCGCACGGTCCAGGGCACGGGGGAAGGGATCCCCGGGCTGGCTGCGACGCCGCGTCACCGTCATGTACCCGAGCGTGGCGATCGCCGCTACCCAAAACAATCCGGGCCGGACTAGGTGTCCCTACCCAAGAAATCCGGCACGTCGCCTTTAGCGGGCTAATCGCGACCCGCCCCGCCCTACCGCCGACCTGCGTTTAGCGGGCTAATCGCGATCTGGGGCGGGAGATCAGCAGGTCAGGGGCGTCGCTGGCGGGCGAGGGCCTCGTCGGTGAGGACTGCCTCGGCCATCGCGGCGACGTGCGGCGCGGCGGGCTGGACCGGGGCGGCGGGAGCGTGGGCGGCAGCGGCCGCGCGGGCCTTCCGACGCTGACGGAACACACCGAAGGCCATGCCGACGATGCCGAGCGCGACGGCGATCAGGCCGACCGGGCCCAGAAGACCGAACGCCATCTCCGAACGCGACGTCGACTCCGCGGCCGACGCCGGGACAGCGCCCGCGACAAGCAGCGCGACCGGGATCGCGATGACCGCCGTGGCCCTGGCCGCAGGCAGGGCCGAGCGCATCAGGAGATGAACTGGGTTCCGCACCGGAGTGCCTCCCGTGACGTGACTTTGCCGAACCGGAACGCTAACCCGAAAGAGTGAGCATTTCCAGGCTGCTGGTCAAAAAACTACCGAGCGTGTCAAGACCTGTGGGTTCTGATCAACTCGGGGCACGACACTAGCCCCTCACAGGGGGGATCTTTCGAGCACCCCTCTTCTCAGAGTTGTCGTGCGTGGAAACGGTTTCTGACAAAACCGGACAGGGTTAGGCCGTTCGGATGTCACCACAGGGCCGAACAGGCACGATCCGACTTTCCCCGGTTGGTTTCTTGTGCGCAATGGTCTATACCTGTTGGCCATACCCCTAAAAGGTATAGACCAATATCTCCCTGCATGGTCCCCTCGTACGAAGGAGCCACCGATGTCTCTTCGACGTATTCTCGCGGCGGTCGCCGCCACCTTCGCCGCCACCACGGTCGCCGTGGTCGTCCCGGCCCAGTCCGCCTCCGCCGCGGACTGCGTGGCACCGTGGAACGCGAGCTCGGTCTACTGGGGCGGCAACACCGCCTCGCACAACGGACACAACTGGTCCGCGAAGTGGTGGACGCAGAACGAAACCCCAGGTACGGCCCAGGTTTGGGCAGATCAGGGCGCCTGCGGCGGCGGCACGACCAACCCGCCGAACCCGTCCGGCTTCGTGGTCAGCGAAGCACAGTTCAACCAGATGTTCCCGGGCCGGAACGCCTTCTACACCTACAGCGGCCTGGTCACCGCCCTCAGCGCGTACCCGGCCTTCGCGGGCACGGGCAGCGACACCGTGAAGAAGCAGGAAGCGGCGGCCTTCCTGGCGAACGTCAGCCACGAGACCGGCGGTCTGGTCTACATCGTCGAGCAGAACGAAGCCAACTACCCGCACTACTGCGACACGAGCCAGTCCTACGGCTGCCCGGCGGGCAACGCCGCGTACTACGGCCGCGGCCCGATCCAGCTGAGCTGGAACTTCAACTACAAGGCCGCCGGCGACGCGCTGGGCCTGCCGCTGCTGACCAACCCGTGGCTGGTGCAGAACGACGCGGCGGTCGCCTGGAAGACCGGCATCTGGTACTGGATGACCCAGAACGGCCCGGGCACGATGACCCCGCACAACGCGATGGTCAACAGCCGCGGCTTCGGTGAGACCATCCGCAGCATCAACGGCAGCATCGAGTGCAACGGCGGCAACCCCGGCCAGGTGCAGAGCCGCGTGAGCAAGTACCAGCAGTTCACCGGCATCCTCGGCGTCGACCCCGGCGGCAACCTGTCCTGCTGATCCATCCAGAGAGCTGAAGGGGCTCTTCGCCGCATCTAATGCAGCGAAGGGCCCCTTCGTCATTCGAGAGAGCCGAGAAGTCGGCGCAGTGCCCCATCCAGGACATCGAGATCCCCGCCCAGCGGCGAGAGAAGCTTCGCGACGTTCGCCGTGTGCTCGGTCATCGCGGCGT
Source organism: Amycolatopsis speibonae (assembly GCF_042647925.1). NCBI lineage: Bacteria > Bacillati > Actinomycetota > Actinomycetes > Pseudonocardiales > Pseudonocardiaceae > Amycolatopsis > Amycolatopsis speibonae. The sequence goes on along the minus strand of NZ_JBHRWK010000014.1, from coordinate 731,420 downwards.
CGACGACTTCGAACCCGCGCTCGGTCAGCGTGACCCGGAAGCTGCGCCGGTCCTCCGGGTCGAGCGCCCGCTCGACCAGTCCCGCCGACTCAAGCCTGTCGATCCGGCTGGTCATCCCGGCCCTGGACATCATCAGCGTCGCGGACAGCTCGGACGGGATCAGCGTGTACGGCTTCCCGGACCGCCTGAGCGCCGCGAGCACGTCGAACTCACCTTGTTTCAAGCCGTGTCTCGCGAACACGGCCTCGACCATCGGCGCGGTCAGCATCGTCACGCGCCCGAGCCGTCCGGCGACCCCGATCGCCGCCAAGTCCAGTTCCGGCCGTTCCCGCCGCCACGCGCCGACCACCTCGTCGATCGCGTCGACGTTCCGCTCTTCACTCACGTCCGGAAGTCTATTCGACACGAGATAGTTTGACAGCGAACTATCAGCGGTGGAACTATCCGGGTATGACACAGCACATCGACACCCGCGAACCCGTCCTCGTCCGTGCCGCCGAAGCCGAGACCGTCGGCGCGGCCCCCACCCTCGTCACGCTGCTCGCCGATGTCTCGACCACAGGCGGGGTCATGAGCAGCGCGAGAACAGAACTGGGCGTCGGCGCCGATGGAGCGGCTCCGCACTATCACACCGGCTCCTCCGAGATGTTCTTCATGCTCGGAGGAAGACTGGAAGTCCTTGTGGGAGAAGAGATCGTCACCGTTTCCGAGGGAGACATGCTCGTCGTCCCGCCACTGACCACGCACGCCTTCCGTGCCGCCGTGGACTCATCGGCGGACGTGCTGATCGTGTTCATCCCCGGCGTGGAACGGTTCGACTACTTCCGCCTGCTGGAAAAAGTCGGCCACGGCAAAGCGACCGTCCAGGATCTCTTGGACAGCCAGGAAAAGTTCGACAATCACTTCACCGAAAGTCCGGTGTGGACGGAGAGCGCGAAGTCCCGTCAGTAACCGCGCGGCGGGTATCCCTGCGGTGGATAGCCCTGCGGCGGATACCCGGACTGCGGGTACTGGGGCGGCGGATACTGCGGTTGTGGGTACCGGGGTTGCGGATAGTGAGGCGGCGGGTACTGGGGCGGCGGATATCCCGGATGTTGCGGCGGGTACGGCGGCTGGCCGTACTGCGGCGGAGGCGGGTACTGCTGCGGATACCCGGGATTCTGCGGCGGATACGGCTGTTGCGGTTGCTGGGGCTGGTGCGACGGTGGCGCGGCGGGCTGCCCGCCACCGAGGTGAAACGGCAGAAGCGACACCAGGTTCCCGAGGAGTCCCAGCGTCAAGAGCACGTCGTCCGGCTTGGTCCGGCCGAACGTCGGATTCTCGACGTAGACCAGTTCCGCGCCCACCAGCGACCAGGTGTGCAGCTTCGATGACCGCATCGTGGCGGCGACCTGCGGTGTCAGCACCGCGACCGCGACGTTCGGGTCGGTGTCGATCAGCTTGTACCAGCGGTTGAACTTCCGGTCCGCCGTGGCGGGCTCGGGATACTGATCGACGTCCCAGGCGGCCTCGATGCTCGACGCGATCTGGAAGTTCGGCATCGGCGCGGGCAGGGTGAGCACCCAGACCGTGTCGATCGAGATCGTGTCGAGTTCGTTGACCTTCTTGTTGGTCCAGCGCGTATGCACGCTCGTGACCGTCGGGCGGCGGTGGTAGTCGAAGACGCTGAACTGAAGCCCGTTGTAAGCGCCGCTCAGCGCGCCGAACGCCATCCGCTTGTCTCCGCGCTGGTTGAACGGCAGCACCGTCCAGCGCTCCAGGAGGTTCGGCGCGTCCGGGCTGAACTCCCACCCGTACTGGGCGGACATCGCGTAGCGCTCGGCGTTCGTCGCCTCGATACGCCTGGCTTCGTTAGTCTCCATGACTCCCCGATTCACGCATCCCGCAACCGCCGCAGAACGTCGATCAAGCCAGGAAGCCTTTCAGTGAGCACCTGCCACACCAAGGCATCGTCAACCGTCGCGTATCCATGGATCAGGATGTTGCGAAATGCGACGATACGCCCGAGGTCAGGCACTTGCGCCGCAAGATCGCTGTCCAGTTCGGACAGCTGATTCAACGCCTCGCCGATGATTTCGAACTGACGCTCAACCGCCGAGCACAGCATCGCGTTCGACCGGTAGCCATCGAAATCCTCGCCCTCGCTGAACTCACTCAGCAGTTCCGCCGCCTTGGCAGCATCCCACAGGTAAGCGCGAGCATCACGCCGCATAGAGAAGCTCCCGGGTCTCCAGCACCTGCTGTTTGAAGTACGGATTGCGAATGCTGGTCACGCTGACGAGGTCGACCGGGCGGCCCAGTATCCGCTCCAGGCCTTCTTTCAGATCGAAGTAAGTGCCGAAGTAGTCGAACCCCTGCCCCGCGTCGAACTCGACCAGCACGTCGACATCGCTGGAGACCAAGTCGAACCTGTCACTCACGGCGGAGCCGAACAAATCGAGGCGGCTCACCGAGTGTTTCCGGCAAAGCTCCTCGATCTCACGCTTCTTGAGCTCGATCGACTCATGCACGACCTCCACCTCCTGAGCCTGATTGTGCCTGACCAGACCCATCAGGTCACGGCGAACGCTCAGTTCCCGTAGGTCGCCGTCACGGGAGCGTGATCCGACCAGCGCTGGTCGTAGGACTCGGCGCGCTCGACCACGACGGAGGTGCATCGCTCGGCGAGACCTGGGGTGGCGATCTGACAGTCGATGCGCCAGCCCGAGTCGTTGTCGAAAGCCTTCCCACGGTAGGACCACCAGGTGTACGGGCCGGGGCCTTCCGGATCGAGTTTGCGCTGCACGTCGACGTAACCGGCCTCGGTGAACACGCGGCCGAGCCACTCGCGCTCCTCCGGCAGGAAGCCCGAGCTCTTCTGGTTTCCGCGCCAGTTCTTCAGGTCGGTCTTCTCGTAGGCGATGTTCCAGTCGCCCACGACGACGACCTCACGGCCGCCGGCCTCCGCCTTGGCGCGCAGGTCGACCAGGTACGGCAGGAACGCCGCCATGAAGCGCTCTTTCTCGTCCTGCCGCGGGGTGCCGACGTCACCACTGGGCAGGTACAGGCTCGCGACCACGACATTCGGCAGGTGGATCTCGGCGTAGCGGCCACTGTCCTCGAATTCGGGTTCGCCGAAACCGATGCGGACCTCGTCCGGCTCGGCCCGGCTGAAGAGCATGACGCCGTTGCGCCCCTTCTGCGCCGACGGCGCGTGCACCACGTGCCAGCCTTCGGGCGCGGCGGCACCGGCCGGGAGCTCCTTGAGCTCGGCCCGGACCTCCTGGCAGGCGACGACGTCGGCCTTCGTGGAGGTGAGCCACTCGACGAAGCCCTTTTTCGCGGCGGCGCGGAGGCCGTTGACATTCACAGTGGAGACGGTCAGCACCCTTCGCACGCTACCCGGAGGGTCCGACAGAAACGTCAGGGGTTGAGCCGCGCGGAGAGGTCCCGTTCGTAGCGGTCCGAGATCTTCCGCAGCGACGGGCCCATGGTGAACTCCAGCAGCCGGAGGAATCCGTGCGTCTCGATGGTGACGTCGCAGATCACCTCGGTCCCGGTGCCGGTGCCGGTGCTCTTCAGATGCCAGGCGCCCGACACGCTGACCGGCCCTGGATCGAGCGTGCGGAACGCGACCTCGTCCGGCTTGTCGGCGCGGGTCAGCTCGACTTCGCTGTCGATTTCCTTGCCGCGTGGTTTCACCCGCTGGTGATATTTCACCCCCGGCGCGCCGCCCTCTCCGGACGCGAGCGAGCACGACACGACGTCGAAGCGCCACTCCGGCTGGTTGGTGAAGTCGGCGAGGTAGGCGTAGACCTCGTCGATCGGCTTCGGGGTGACGACCCGGCTCTGGACCTGCTTCATGACGGACCTCCTCGCGACCCCTCGGTCAGCAAGTCGCCGGAAATCGCGCGCCGTTACCGAGGGCGTTCTGCGAGACTGCGCCCATGAGCGAGCTGACCGTGCTGGGCAGCTGCGGCGCCTGGCCGGAACCGGGGCGGGCCTGCGCCGGGTTCCTCCTGGTCCACGAGGGTTTCAAGGTAGTGCTCGACCTCGGCTACGGGGCCGCGTCACAGCTGTTCGAACACGCCCCCGGTGGCCGGGTCGACGCGGTGGTGGTGACGCATGAACATCCCGATCACTGCGCCGACGTGAGCGCGCTCGGCCGTGCCCGCGCCTACGGGCTGCCGGACGAGCCGAGGATCCCGCTGCACTGCACGCCGGGCACGGTGCGGCGGCTCGAAGCGATGGAACCCCGGCCGCATCCGACGACGATCTTCGACGTGTCCGACCTCGGCCCGCCGCGTGAGGTCGGGCCGTTCCGGATGACCACGTTCCTGCTGCCGCACCACGTGCCGAACTACGGGTGCGGCTGACGGCGCCCGGGCTCACCGTCGCGTACACCGGTGACAGCGGGCCCAGCCCGACCCTGGCGGAGCTGGCGCGCGACGCCGACCTGCTCATCGCGGACGCCACGTTGCAGGGCCCGTCTCCCGACGAGACGCCGCGGCTGGTGTCGACGGCGGGCGAGGCCGGGTACTGGGCCGAACGCGGGGGTGCGCGGCGGCTGCTGCTGACTCACTTCTGGCCTGGCTCCGACCGCGAGGTCTCGGTGGCCGAAGCGCGGAGGGAGTTCAGGGGCGAGGTGCTGGCGGCCGAGGAAGGCGCCCACCTGCGTTTAGCCCCCTAATCGCGATCCCGCAGCCCACGGGCACCGACTCGCCTTTAGCGGGCTAAACGCGATCTCCCAGGTCACGGGCCGCATTTGGAGCCTTCGACCGGGGGCGCGAACTGCGCGGAGACCCACTTGCCCTCGGCGATCTTGCGGAAGCCGTTCTCGACCACCGGCTGCGCGTCGATCTTCGCGTCCTTGACGTACTTGCCGACGATCTTCTGTCCACCGGGGATGTCGCGCGCGTTGAGCACGTCGGCCGTCACCACGACCTGGCACCCGGTCGGGCTCGCGCTCGACTCCCTGTCCTGTCCCGAGATGGCGACGACGACGATCAGCGCCGCGCCGGCGCCGAGGAACAAGACCGGTTTCGAGATGGCCATGATGGTCACTCCTCGAACAAGGGAATCGTTTTCTGTCCGGTCCAGAGTGGCAGAAGCCGGGGCGGTCGCCCAGATCCCGGATTGCCAACCACCCGGAGGCGCCAACCGGACGGCGTCCGTACTACCCAGGGTCACGACGCGAAAAGGCCCCCTTCCGCGAGGAAGGGGGCCTTCACGTACTTACAGCGAGACTCAGCCCTGGGCGATCTTCTTGGCCAGGTTCTCGTCCAGCGTCGCGAGAAACTCCTCGGTGGTCTGGAACGCCTGCTCCTTGCTGATCAGCAGCGCGAGGTCCTTGGTCATCTTGCCGCTCTCGACGGTCTCGATGACGACCTGCTCCAGCTTGTTCGCGAACCCGATCAGCTCCGGGTTCGAGTCCAGCTTGCCGCGGTGCTCGAGTCCCCGGGTCCACGCGAAGATCGACGCGATCGGGTTGGTCGAGGTCGGCTTGCCCTGCTGGTGCTGGCGGTAGTGCCGGGTGACCGTGCCGTGCGCGGCCTCGGCCTCGACGGTCCTGCCGTCCGGGGTGCGCAGCACGGAGGTCATCAGGCCCAGCGAACCGAAGCCCTGTGCGACCGTGTCGGACTGCACGTCACCGTCATAGTTCTTGCAGGCCCAGACGTAGCCGCCCTCCCACTTCATCGCCGCGGCGACCATGTCGTCGATCAGGCGGTGCTCGTAGGAGATGCCCTTGGCGTCGAAGTCGGCCTTGAACTCGGCCTGGTAGATCTCCTCGAACACGTCCTTGAACATGCCGTCGTAGGCCTTCAGGATGGTGTTCTTGGTCGACATGTAGACCGGGTACTCGCGGTCGAGGCCGTACTGCAGCGAGGCGCGCGCGAAGTCCTCGATGGACTTGCGGTAGTTGTACATGCCCATGGCGACGCCGCCGCCCTCGGGGAACTTCGCGACGTCGAACTGCATCGGCTCGGAGCCGTCGTCCGGGGTGTAGCTGATGGTCAGCGTGCCGGGACCGGGGACCTTGAAGTTGGTCGCCTTGTACTGGTCACCGTGCGCGTGACGGCCGATGATGATCGGCTTGGTCCAGCCCGGCACCAGGCGCGGGATGTTCTGGATGACGATCGGCTCGCGGAAGATCACGCCGCCGAGGATGTTGCGGATCGTGCCGTTCGGCGAGAGCCACATCTTCTTCAGGCCGAACTCTTCGACGCGCGCCTCGTCCGGCGTGATCGTGGCGCACTTGACGCCGACGCCGTGCTTCTTGATGGCGTTGGCGGAGTCGATGGTGATCTGGTCGTCGGTGCGGTCCCGCTCCTCGATGCCCAGGTCGTAGTACTCGAGGTTGAGGTCCAGGTAGGGGTGGACCAGCTTGTCCTTGATGAACTGCCAAATAATGCGGGTCATCTCATCGCCGTCGAGCTCGACGACGGTGCCCTGGACCTTGATCTTGGCCATGAGCAGCGGTGCTCCTTCCGCGGATCTTCGCGTTCTTCTTAAGTCTCTCCGGTAGCGGTACAAGCGTACTGCTTAACGGCGCTGGATGGTTCCAGTAGTGGTGGGTATCAAGTCTCCACGAGGCCGATGTGGCCGACGTCACCCGGTCGGACGACGGCCATCCGGCCGTCACGGGATCCCCGGGGACCGCGCCATCATCGAACCGCACTCCTCAGCCGGTCACCGGAAGGACGGTCCCCATGTCCACCAACCCCTACGCCGTGCCGCCGCACGAGCAGCCTTCGGCGCCGGAGCCTTACCTCCAGCCTAGGCAAAGCAGCCGCGCCGTGCCTCGCGTGATCAGCGCGCTCGGCGGGGTCCTGCTCACGCCGGTCGCGCTCGGCCTGGTGATCTACGGCGGCTCGCGGTTGCAGCGGACGTACGCGCAGGCCTACACCGTCGGCGAAGACCCGCTGGGCCTGATCCTGCTGATCGTCGGCGGCCTTTTCCTGCTCGGCGTCGCGCTCCTCGGCGCGCTGTCCGGACTCGGGCCGGTGCTCGGCGGTCTGATCTGGGGAGTGGTGCCGGGACTGACCACCCTGCTGGGCGGGCAGAGCGTCATGAGCACCATGTACGACGTCGGCGGCCGCGAACTCGGCGTCGGCCTGGTGACCTGGCTGGTGATGGGTGCCCTGTTCGGAAGCGGTTTCCTGCTGGTCGGGGCCGGCCTGGTCGGGACCATCACCCGGCGCCGCCCAAATCGCGCTTAGCCCGCTAAACGCGATCCGGGGAGATCGAAGTGAACCGAAGGGGCTTCGCGTCCGTAGTCCGGTTCAGGGAGGTGGCCCGCCCATGTCATCACACCGGTACGTCGCGGAGTACGACGACGAGGACTACCAGGAATACGGCGAGTACGAGCAACAGCAGCCCAAAGACCCTCGAAGGCCGTACGAGGACGTCGAGTCGTACGAACCGTACGAGCCCTTCGACGACGACGTGGGCTCCGAAGACCCCCGCGCGGGCCGAGGCGTGCGTCGCGTCCTCAGCGGCGCCGGCGGCCTGATCCTGACGCCGGTCGCCCTCGGCCTGCTGGCTTGGGGCGGCCTGCGGCAGCAGATGCTCGTCCAGGCGACGCTGAGCACCCAGCGTGACGTCTTCAGCATCGGCCTGCTCGTGGGCGGCGGGATCCTGCTGCTGGCGGTCGGGCTGCTCGGCGCGCTCTCGGCGACCGGCCCGATCCTCGGCGGCCTCGTCTGGGGCCTCGCACCCGGCGTGGCCGCCGCCGCGGTCCCCGAATGGGGCTTCCGGCTCATGAAGTACCTGCCGCAGAACGACGTCACCTACGGCGTCACGAGCTGGTTGTTCATCGGCGGACTGCTCGGGACGGGCTTCCTCCTGATCGGCGCGGGCCTCGCGTCGAGACTCGCCCGGCGGCGCCGCTGAGCGGGCTGGGACCATCGGCGCATGGGATTGTTCACCGTTCCTGAAGCCCGCGCCGAGCTCGCCCGGCTACGCCCCGTGCTCGACGAGCTCGTCCGGCTGCGCGCCGACGCGGCCGAACTCGCCGCGTCCCTGCGCCCGGGCGGCCGGGAGACCGCGCTCGGCGGGCTGCCGGAGTGGAAGGCCGCGCAGGCCAGGCTGGACGATCTGATGACCACCGTCCAGCGGACCGGCGCGGAGCTGAAGGGGTTCGCCCCGCTCCTGATCGACTTCCCCGCCGAACTCGACGGCGTCGACGTCCTGCTGTGCTGGCTCGAGGGCGACCCGGAGCTGTGCTGGTATCACCGCCTCGACCTGGGTTTCGCCGGCCGCCGCCGTCTCCCGGACAGGGTCGCCGCAGTGACCGTCGTGGCCGACCTGTTCGACGGCATCGCCGCGCACTACGACGAAGACACCTTTCACGGCCTCGTCGCCGAAGCGCTTGTCGACGGCCTCGGCCGCACTGCTCCCGAAATCGTTCTCGACGTCGCGACCGGGACCGGCGTGGCCGCGTTCGCCGCGCTGCGCCTGGAGCCGGGCGAAGTGCTCGCGATCGACATCTCGCCGGGCATGATCGCCAAGGCCGAGGCGAAGGCGGCGACGCGCGATCCCGGCAAGGTCATCACCTGGCAGGTCGCTTCGGCGGTCCCGTCGCCGGTGGAAGACGACGGCGCGGACGCCGTGCTCTGCGCGTCCTCGCTGCACTTCCTCGGTACGGCCGCGCTCCGCGACTGGCTGCGGGCGCTGCGCCCGGGCGGCCGGGTGGGCTTCAGCCTGCCGCTGGCATCGGCGTTCCGGCCGTCGGAGGCGTTCGCCGCGATCGTCCCCACCGACCTGAAGCTGCCGGAAACCGAGGACGACGCGGCGGAACTGGCCTCCGAAGCGGGCTTCACCGAGGTGACCGTGAAGCGCCTCGACGTCGAGTCCGAGGACAGGGTCCGGTCGGTGTTCGTGGTGCACGCGACCAAACCCTGAGGCCTACAGCGGCGCGAAGAACGGCACGCACTTCGACGCGGGCGCGCCTTCCGGGTCGAGCGCCTTGAGGATCAGGCCCGTCACGTTCGGGTCGATAGCCTGGCTCAGGTGCCCGGAGACGTCCGCGCCGCACTTGTCCTGCAGCACGATGTCGGTCGCGCCCGGCTCGTTCAGCACCCCGCTCGTGTAAGGCGTGACCACTCGATCGTGGCGGCTCACGATGCTCGTGTACGTCGGCCCAGGAACGCTCACGCCGCCGCGGGCGAGGTCGTCGAGGAAGTCCGAAGGCGCGAGGTACTCGCGGCACGCCCCGCACACGCCGTCGGCGAGCAGGTCGAGGCCGGGCAGCGAAAGCACGGCCTTGGCCAGCCCGGAAAGGCCGTTGAGCGACGTGCCCTTGAAGTTCGAGCCGAAGCCGACGAAATGCTTCACCTTCTCCGCGCCGCCCTCGAACTTGAGGTAGTACGCGGGCATCGTCGTGCCCTCGGAGTGCCCGACGATGTCGACCTTGCCCGCACCGGTGCTCGACCGCACCCGGTCCACGAACGCGCCGAATTCGACGGCGCTCTTCCGCATCGAGGCCATCCCGCCGACCAACTGTCCACCCAGGACGGTGCCGCCGTAGGTCAGCGAATAGACGCAATAGCCGGCGTTCTTGAGCTTCGGCGCGTGGTAGAACCAGTTCGTCGTCGCGTTGCCGCCGAGGCCGTGCACCAGCACGACGGGCTCGGGGTGGTTCGCGCTCGGCTTGCACGACCAGTCGTTCCAGCCGCTCGACGGCGCCGCGCTCGCCGCCGCCGGGACGGCGATCGTGAACGTCAAGGCCGCGACTAGCGTGGTGAGGATCTTCCTGGTCTTCGTGGCACCGCCGTTGGTGACCCGAGCCCGCATCCCTGCCTCCGGTTACTCGTCAGTATGTGACTTGAGTCATCATGCGTCACAAACGGGCGACCGTAACCGGGAGAAGAACCAGACTTGCTCACGCCCCTTTGTGACTGATCACAAAGGCAGCAAGATCCGTCGCTCGATCGGACTGGACATCACGATCGAGGTCGTCGTCGACCCCAGTGTAGAGAGGTCTTCGAGCAGATCCTCCAGGTGCGTGGTGTCGCGGACGGCGATCTTGAGGATCCAGCAATCCTCCCCCACCACGTGGTGCAGTTCGAGGATTTCGGGGCGGTCCATGATCTTCCGCGTCCGGGGGTGCCGGACGGTGAACCCGCCGTGCGGCGCCATCCGCACGAACGCCTGCAGCCCGAGGCCGATCCCGGACGGCGAGACGAGCGCCGCGTAACCGGTGATCGTGCCGTCCGCTTCGAGCCGTTTGACGCGTTCGCCGACGGCGGCGGGACTCAGCGAAACGCGGCGCCCGAGTTCGCTCAGGGTCATCCGGCCTTCCTCCTGAAGGAGTTCGAGGAGTCGCCTGTCGATCACGTCCAGTGAGCTTTCAGTGAAAGTGCGATTTGACCGAGGTTCTTTCAGTGATTCCGCCGATTCGCCCATGTTTTCCCCTTCAAGCACCCGGATCGCCACTGTAACACTGGTCAGCATGAAGAAAGTGCTCGTTCTGGGCGGAAGCCGGTACTTCGGTCGCGGGGCGGTCGAGCGGCTGCGTGACGCCGGACTGGACGTCACGGTGCTCAACCGCGGGTCCGCACCGGCGCCGTCCGGCGTCATCCACCTGATCGCCGACCGCGACGACGAAGCCGGTTTGAAGGCCGCGCTGGGTTCCCGCTCCTTCGACGTCGTGCTCGACCAGGTCTGCTACACCCCGCTCCAAGCGGGCATCGCGCGCCGGGTGATCCGTGCGGACCGGTACGTGATGACGTCCACGATCGAGGTCTACGACCAGATCCGGACGGATGCCCCGATGGCCGAATCGCTGGTCTCGCGGTCTCCCGTCGATGCCGGACTTCCTTGGCACGATGAGAATTTCCTCGAAGCGCACTACGGCGAGGGCAAGCGTCAGGCGGAGACGGTCTTCGCGGACGGAGACGCTTCGTTCGCTTCGGTGCGGGTCGCCCATGTCCTCGGCGGCGACGATTTCACCGGCCGGCTGCGCCATTACGTCGAACGGCTGGACGCGGGCGACGCCGTCGAGATCCACGCCGAACCGCGTCCGTCGACGTTCATCCACGCTCGCGAGATCGCGGATTTCCTGGCCTGGGCCACGCAGGCGGACTTCACGGGCCCGGTCAACGCCGGTTCGCACGGCGAGCTGTCCGCGCTGGATCTCACCGCCGCCATCTCCGCCGAGCCCCGGTTCGAGGTCGTCGAGCGGGACACCTCGCCGTTCTCTTTCGACCGGTACGCCGTCATGGACACCTCGCGGGCGACAGGTCTCGGCTTTTCCTTCTCCAGCACCACCGATTGGCTCGGCGAAGCCATCGAAGACGTCAGAAAGGCTTGAGCGAAGTGCGCTACCGCAGCATCGGAGACGTCGAAGTGAGCGCGATCGGCCTGGGCGCGATGCCGTTGTCGATCGAAGGCCGCCCGGACCGTGACCGTGCGATCGCCACGGTCCACGCTGCCCTCGACGCCGGGGTCACGCTGATCGACACGGCCGATTCCTACCACTGGCACGCGGGCGAAACCGGCCACAACGAGGTGCTGATCGCCGAGGCGCTGGCCGGCTACGGCGGCGACTCGGACGCGGTGCTCGTCGCGACCAAGGGCGGTCGAGGCAGGCCTGGTGACGGTTCGTGGACCGTCACCGGGACACCCGCGCACCTCAAGAACGCCTGCGAAGGCTCGCTGAAAAGGCTCGGCGTCGACGCGATCGGGCTCTACCAGCTGCACAAGCCCGACGAGAACGTGCCGTGGGCGGAGTCCGTCGGCGCGATCAAGGAGCTGGCCGACGAAGGCAAGATCCGGCTCGCCGGAGTGTCCAATGTGTCCAGTGCGCAGCTCCTCGAAGCGCGCGAGATCCTGGGCGAAAAGCTGGTCTCCGTACAGAACGAACACTCGCCTGCGCATCTGGCGCACGAGCCGGAACTGGCACTGTGCACGGAGCTCGGGCTCGCCTATCTGCCGTGGGGGCCGCTCCGCGGGATCGGCGGGGAATTCCTCGCCGTGGCCGAAGAACACGGCGTCAGCCCGCAGCGGGTATGCCTGGCTTGGCTGCTCGCGAAGTCGCCGTCCCTGATCGCGATCCCCGGTTCGACGAGGCCCGCGACGATCCGCGATTCGGTGGCCGCCGCCGATCTCGTGCTCACCGCCGAGGAGCTGGCTCGCCTGCCGTGATCAGGCGCTCGCCACCAGCGTCACGCCGAGGCCGATCATCATCGCGGCGACCAGGCCGTCCAGCACCCGCCAGGACGACGGCTTGCGGAAGAACCCGCTGAGCAGCCTCGCGCCGAAGCCGAGCGCGAGGAACCAGAGCACGCTGGCGGACACCGCTCCGACGCCGAACGCCCATCGGCCGCTGCCGTGCCCAGCCGCGATCGCGCCGAGCAGGAGCAGCGTGTCGAGGTAGACGTGGGGGTTCAGCCAGGTGATCGCCAGCGTGGTCAGCACGATGCGGCGCAGCGATCCGCCGATCTCCGGGCCACTGGTTTCCAGTGAAGACGGCTTGAACGCGCGACGGGCCGCGAGAGCGCCGTAGCACAGCAGGAACGCGCCGCCGACCAGCGCGACGATGGTCAGCGCTTCGGGCGAGGTCCCCACCAGCGCGCCGACCCCGCCGACGCCGAGGCTGACCAGGATGACGTCCGAGACGATGCAGATCAGGACCACCACGAGCACCGCTTCGCGGCGGATGCCCTGACGCAGCACGAACGCGTTCTGCGCGCCGATCGCGACGATGAGGGCCATGGTGGCGCCGAACCCGGCGACCGCGCTGAGCAGAACGTTTCCCATACGAAGGACACTAGGAAGCGGATAGTCAACAGTACAGCTAAAGATTCTTACGTAACATTAGCGTTCGTGACGAAAGAATTGCCGCTGGACCTCGTCCGCACGCTACTGGCGGTCGCCGACGAGGGCACGTTCGACGCGGCGGCCTCGGCCCTGCACGTGACACCGTCGGCGATCAGCCAACGCGTGAAAGCGCTCGAACAACGCACCGGCCGGGTGCTGCTGATCCGCACGAAGCCGGTGCGCCTGACCGAATCCGGGCAGGCGGTCGTGCGCTTCGGCCGTCAGCTGGCCCTGCTGGAGGCCGACACCCGGGCCGAACTCGGCCTGACCGCCGACGACGAACCGGTCCGCCTGCCGATCGCGGTGAACGCCGATTCGCTGGCGACGTGGTTCCTGCCCGCCCTCAAGCGGGTGCCGCCCGAGCACAAGATCTGCTTCGAACTGCACCGCGAGGATCAGGACCACACCACGACCCTGCTGCGGGAAGGCCAGGTGATGGCGGCCGTGACGTCGTCCCCGGATCCGGTCGCGGGGTGTTCGGTGCACCGGCTCGGGCAGATGCGCTACCTGGCCGTGGCGAGCCCGGCGCTCGGCACGGACCTCGACCTCGCCGAAGCCCCCGTCGTCGTCTTCGGCCGCCGTGACGACCTTCAGGACCGCTTCGCCCGCGAGCGAGGCACGATCGCGAGCTCGCTGCGGCACTACGTCCCCTCCTCCGAAGGGTTCTTCGACGCCGTCGCCGGCGGGATGGGCTGGGGCATGGTGCCGCTCGCGCAGATCGGCGACCGCCTGCGCGACGGCACGTTCGCCTGCCTCGACCTGGACCACCCGATCGACGTACCGCTGTTCTGGCAGCAGTGGAAACTCGACTCCCCCGCGCTGGCCGCGGTGTCGGCCGCCGTCACCACCGCGGCCGCGGACCTGCTCGTCGACCCACACGGATGAGGACGCGCGCGGCGGCCCGGTCGTGAGATCCTGGGCGCTACGGCCAAGTTGACCTGATCCCAGATGCGCCGACTGCGTACGCCCGAGGCCCACCGCGCTCGATAGCGCGATAAATAGCAGCTTGACTGGCATGAAAACGCTCGATCATGTCAGCAACCACAAGGCGTTGATTATCCAAATAGAATAGGACTCCCCCATATAACTCAAGAGGTTCCCGTTCAGCATGCCGACCCTTTATCCTGCCATCTTTGCATAACGGCGACCATCCTCGATCCAAACCATAGGACAACCAGACCTCGTCTTCGACATCCTGGGCGTCGTGCGGAAAATGCGCCGCCGCACGGTGGACAATCCAACCCAGTTCAGTAAGTCCCTCGGCAACTCTACGCCCCAAGCCACGATCCAGGAAGAACTCAGGCTGCACGAGCGACCCGACAAATCGCCTCGACCTGCTCCCGCGTGAGACCGTACTCATATGCGACATCTTCAAGTGGCTCACCCGCGAGCCAAAGATCAACAATGGCATCCACGGGAACCTTGTTTGAGCTCACAACTGGAACACCCCAGCCAAACCTGGGATCTATGACCACCGGAGCAACGTCCGGATACTGCCTCAGTCGCAGACTGCCCGCGAACCCGTCTTTCATGTCCCAGTCAATATAGTGAAGATAGTCGTCGATAACCTCGCGAAAAGGTCGCTGGCCATCACCAACACGAGCGAGATCACCATCAGCGTAGTGCACGAAAATATCAACACCATCGGTAGTGATCTTCTTTGTGGCAAGCGCGTACGGAGTATCGAAGGATCGACGAACCTCAGTCGCTGCTTCCCGAATCTTACGCTTCGTCAGGCCGAGATCCCGGAGGGCGCGCAAGACATATGCTTCCACAACAGCAACGAAAGGCACTGAGGGCCAGCCTCGTCTCTCGGGCGAGATTCTATGAACCAGGGGGACGCCGTCCGCTTCTTCCCCGAGCCAGTAGTACATGGTCGACTCAGGGATACCCAGATGACGCGCGACCTCTTTGGGGGTCAGCAGCGGTTCATTGAACTTGTCAACCACGTTCCCTCCCCTGCTCCTTCCCATGATCGCACTGGCTCGTGCGCACAGCTTATCCTGGGCTACAACTAGGGGCGATGCACGAACGGTGTTCACTGCGGCCGCGGACCTGCTCGTCGACCCACACGGATGAGGACGCGCGCGGCGGCCCGGTCGTGAGATCCTGGGCGCATGACGCGCGCATTGCACCTGGTCGGGGACGAGGAAGCGGACCGGTTGCTGACCGAGGACCCGTTCGCCCTGCTCGTCGGGATGCTTCTCGACCAGCAGTTCCCGATGGAACACGCGTTCCGCGGCCCGCAGAAGATCGCGGACCGGATGGACGGTTTCGACATCGGGAAGATCCACGCGATGGACACCGAGACCTTCGTCGAGCTTTGCGTGGTCCCACCCGCGATCCACCGCTACGGCGGCTCGATGGCCCGGCGGGTGAAGGACCTCGCCCAGCACGTCGTCGAGGTCTACGACGGTGACGCGGCCGGGATCTGGACCGCCGGGCGCCCCAAACCGGACGGCCCCGAAGTCCTCAAGCGACTCAAGGCGCTGCCCGGTTTCGGCGACCAGAAGGCCGCGATCTTCCTCGCGCTGCTCGGCAAGCAGCTCGGCGTGCACCCCAAGGGCTGGCGCGCGGCCACCGGCTCCTACGGCGACCGCGGCTCCCGGCGTTCGATCGCCGACGTCGTCGACACGAAGACCCTCGGCGAGGTGCGGGCGTTCAAGAAGGCGGCGAAGTAGCTACCCCTTCGCCGCTCCCGGCCACGGTCCCGGCGTCTCGGCGGGCAGTTCGACCTGCTCGACCTCGGTGCGGAACAGCCGGAAGCCGCGGGCCTGGTAGTTCTTCAGCGCGGCCGGGCCGTCCGTGGTGCAGGTGTGGACCGTGACGCGGCGCGCCGGCGTCTTGCCCGGCCAGCGCGCCGCGAGTGCCCACGCCTCCCGCAGCGCGACGGTCAGCAGGTGCCCGCCGACACCCTTGCCGACGAAGGACGACATCAGGCCGAAGTACGCGAGCTCCACTTCGCCCTCAACGGTGCCGTCGAGTTCGAAGTAGCCGCACGGCGTCCCCTGCGCGTACGCGACCCAGGTCTCGACGCCCGGCCTGTCCAGCCACTCGATCCACTGAGACCACGTCCAGCCGAGCCTGTCGATCCAGAACCAGTCGCCGCCGACGGCGCTGTAGAGGTAGCGGTTCAGCTCCGGGCTGACCAGCTCGGCGCGGGTGACCGTCACCGGGACGGCGGGCGGCTTCGCCGTGCTCAGGTCGTCCGGCGAGGTCTGTTCGAGGTGCCAGGTCGTGATCTCCATGCGGCGATCATTTCAGCCACACCCGCAGCGGTCCCAGTGCCGTGTAGCCGTTCTGCCGGGCCGCTTCGAGATCCTCGCCACGTTCGTAGCCGGTGATCGGCAAGCCGGGGAAGCTCGCCACGCCACGCGTCGTCGATGCCGCCGTGAGTGTACAAATTGGACAGTCCGGCGAAGTGTCGATCCCGTGCGCGCGGCACACCGTATGACACCAGCGGGCGTTGACCCGCGCGGCGTCCGCTACCTCCGCGCGAACCACAGCACGTCCGGTTCGCCTTGCGGAACCGGGATCTTCAGCTCCCGCACCTCGCCGAACCGCGCTCGCAGCCGCTTCGCGAACGACGGCACCGACTCGGCGCTCCACACGCCGAGCACACCACCGGGCCGCAGTCGCTCGGCGAGCATGTCGAGCCCGTCCTCCTGGTACAGCTTCGCGTTGCCGTCGGTGACCGTCCACTCAGGACCGTTGTCGATGTCGAGGCACAGCGCGTCGAAACGCTCGTCCGTCCGGCGCAGCCATTTCACCAGATCGGCCTCGACGACGGTGACCCGTTCGTCGGAAAGGGCGTCGTCGTGGACGTCCTTGAGCGGGCCCTCACGGTTCCAGCCGATCACGGCGGGTTCGCGCTCGACGACCACGATCTCGCCGACGCCGGGGTGGTCCAGCGCGGCACGCAGCGAGTAGCCGACACCGAGACCGCCGATCAGCATCCGCGCCTTGCCGGGCACCAGGTCGGCCGCCACCGAGACGAGCAGTCGTTCGGATTCACCGTTCCGGGTGTCCATCAGGAAGACACCGTTGGCGATGACCTCGAAGTCGTCCCCCGCCCGGCGGAGTACCAATTCGCCGCTCTTCCCGGCCACTGTGTCGAGTACGTCGGTCATCCGGGCAGCCTATCGGCGACGGTCACAGCAAGCCCGCCAATTTGTACAACACGAGACTGCCCGCGACGGCGACGTTGAGACTCGCGCCGCTGCCCACCATCGGGATTTCGACGACGGCGTCGAGAAGATCCAGCGCTTCCGGCGGAATGCCTTGCTGCTCATGGCCGAGTACGGCGATCGTCCGGCCCCGCGCGGGCGGGAGATCGGCCAGGCGCACGGATTCTTCGGCGAGTTCGACACCGACGATCGCCGTGCCCGCCGCCCGTTCCCGCGTCAGCCAGCCCGGCGGATCGTGGACCCAGTGCACACAAGCCGGGCGCCGCAACGTGTTCCCGCGGCGCAACGCCTCCGGCACCCACGGAAACCTCGGCACGGCAAGGCAGGCACCCACCGCGTCGCAGGTTCGCAAAAGGGTACCGAGATTCGCGCCGTGCAGCGGCCACAGCGGTGCCGCCACGAGATGTCCCCAGCAGGGGTGGGTTTTCCTTCTTCTGGCCGCACGCAGTTCCGAGGGCGTGCGGACCCGGATCGACGGGCTCACCGGCGGTGAGGCGTCGCGCCTCCAAGGATTTCGAGGATCATGACGACACTGTAGCGGGATCACCTCCGACGCTCCTAACCTTGAAGCGTCGGAGGTGGTTCTCATGCAGGCGACCGTCGGAGACGAGATCCACGTGCACGGACGCACGGTGGGCTCGGCCGGGCAGCGCGGCGAAATCCTCGAGGTACGCGGAGAACACGGTGGTCCGCCGTATCTCGTCCGGTTCGCGGACGGGCACGAAGGGCTGGTCTTCCCCGGACCGGACTGCGAGGTCCAGACCCGCGCCGAATAGCCGTCACTCGGCGGGGACGGGCCGCGCCACGCGGGTCCGCCAGCCCGCCACGACCACGGCCGCGCCGAGCGCGGTCAGCACCGCCGCGATCTCGGGCAGCAGCAGTGGGCCACCGCCGCTGAGCACCGCTCCCCCGACCAGGCCGGAGAGCCCGACGCCGAGATAGATCGCGGAAGCGTTGAGCGAGAGGACGAGCCCGGCGTTCTGCTTGGACAGCTCGATCAGCCGGTGCTGGATCGGCGGGTTGACCGACCAGGTCGCCAGGCCCCAGAGGAACAGGATGACGGCCGCGCCCGCGACGGTGGTCGCCACCAGCGGCAGCAGCGCGAGCACCACGGTGATCCCGCCGAACACGACCAGCAGTGGTCCCTTGGCGCCCCAGCGGTCGGCCGCGCGGCCGCCGAAGACGTTGCCGAGCGCGCCGCCCGCGCCGTAGACGAACAGCAGGATGCTGACCGTCGTGCCGTGGACGCCGGCGGTGGCGGACAGGACCGGCGAGATGAAGGTGTAGACGGAGAAGGCTGCGAGGCAGCCGAGCACGGTCGCGCCGAGCATGGCGAGCACACGCGGATCCTTGGCGACGGTGAACCGTTCGGCCAGCCGGACCGGTGGCGGCGCCGGGACGGCGGGCAAGACCAGCCGGACCGCGAAGGCGCCGAGGAGCGAGAAGACGGCGACGAGCGCGAAGACAGCCTGGTAGCCGACACTCTGCGAAAGGACGCTGCCGAGCGGGACACCGAGGATCGTCGCGACGGTCAGCCCGCCGAAGACGAGCGCGACCGCGCGGCCCCGGCGTTCCGGGGAGGTGAGTTCGGCGGCGACGGCGCTCGCGGCCGGGGTGAAGACCGCCGCGCCGATCGCGGTGACGATCCGCGCGAGGAGCAGGGTCACGTAGCCGGGCGCGAGGGCGGCGAGGGCGTTGCCGATGGCGGTGACGACGAGGGCCGCGACGAGGAGCGTGCGCCGCTCCCAGCGGCCCGTGACCGCGGCGAACAGCGGTGAGCCGACGGCGTACGCGATGGCGAAGGCGGTGACCAGCTGGGCGGCGGCTGTCTCGGAGACCGCGAGCTCGCCGGTCAGCGCGGGCAGCAGCCCGGCGACGACGTACCCGCTGGTGCCGACCGCGAAGGTGCCGAGCGCGAGCACCGCGGTCCTGGGTGGTGCGAAAGTCATGACTCCCCAGCTCCAGACCCCTTTTGCGGCAACTCCACGACCGCGGCCGGATCGCGTTTAGCCCGCTGAACGCGATCCCGGCCCCCAGTCGCCCAGGTACCGCCGGATCGCGATTAGGGGGCTAAACGCAGGTCGGGCCCAGGTCTCCCTGGAGCCGCCCGGATCGCGATTAGCCCGCTAAACGCAGGTCGGTGCGGCAGGCGACAGGAGCGCGATTAGCCCGCGAAAGTCGACGCGGGGTCGTTGTTCGATGGTTGTCGTAGTTCGATGAAGACCGTACTACGAACTCGCGAAAAGTTCGAGGGTCGTCGTACTATGGACTGATGGCCGCGACGACCCAGCAGTACGTCTACCCCGATCAGGACGAGATCCGGATCGAGGCGGTCCTCGCCGCGCTCGCGGACCCGGTGCGGCTCGACATGGTCCGCCAGCTGGCCGAGTCCGGCACCGAGATCTCGTGCAGCGGTTTCGACGTCGCCGTGACCAAGTCCACACTCACCCATCACCTGCGCACACTGCGCGAGGCGGGCATCATCATGGGCCGCCAGCAGGGCACGGCGCGCTACAACTCCTTGCGCCGCAACGATCTCGACGACCTCTTCCCCGGCCTGCTCCAAGGCGTGCTCGCCGCCCGCCGCTGAGGGTGGGCAGCCTCACCCGAAACCGGGATGACAAAGGCACCCTTGATCCGTTGAACTGGATGCCGGACAGCTCGTCGACGTCGAGGCCGCACGCGCTGTCCTCTTTTGTGTCCGAGACCTAAATCGATTCAGCTCCCCTTCCGCGACGATGGGCGAGTAATCGTTTACCCGGCATCACCACCCCCGGAAGGAGAGCCGTGCCCGTCGCGCTGCTCGCGCTCGCCATCGGTGCCTTCGGCATCGGGACCACCGAATTCGTCATGATGGGCGTGCTGCCCGAAGCCGCCGCCGACTTCGGCGTGTCGATCCCGTCCGCCGGCTACCTGATCTCCGGGTACGCCCTCGGCGTCGTGGTCGGCGCACCGCTGCTCACCGCCGCCGCCGTCCGACTGCCGCGCAAGACCATGCTGCTGGCGATGATGGGGCTGTTCACGCTCGGCAACGTCCTCTTCGCACTCTCGCCGAACCAGGAGTTCGGCATCGCCTTCCGATTCCTCGCCGGCCTGCCGCACGGCGCGTTCTTCGGCGCCGGCGCGGTCGTCGCGTCCAGCCTGGCCAAGCCGGGCGAACGCGCGAAGGCCGTCTCGATGATGTTCATGGGACTGACCCTGGCCAACGTCGTCGGCGTGCCGCTGGGGACGCTGCTCGGCCAGAAGGTCGGCTGGCGCGCGACCTTCGGCGTCGTCGCCGTGATCGGCCTGGTCGCCATGGCCGCGATCGCGAAACTGGTCCCCCACCAGGGCAAACCGGTCGAGCCGTCGCTGCGCGGCGAACTCGGCGCGTTCCGCCGCCCGCAGGTGTGGCTCGCGCTCGCGATCGTCACCTTCGGCCTCGGCGGCGTCTTCGCCTGCCTGTCCTACATCGCGCCGATGCTGACCGACGTCACCGGCTACTCGCCGTCGAACGTCACCCTGCTGCTCTCCCTGGCCGGGATCGGCATGACGATCGGCAACTACCTCGGCGGCAGGCTCGCCGACAAGGCGCTGATGCCGAGCCTCTACGTCTCGCTGTTCGGGCTGGCCACGGTGCTGGCGATCTTCACCTTCACCGCGAACGGCAAGGTCGGCGCGGCGGTGACGATCTTCTTCGTCGGCCTCGCCGGGTTCATGATCGGCCCGATGATGCAGGCCCGGATCATGGAGAAGGCGGGCGGGACGCCGTCGCTGGTCTCCGCCGCCGTGCAGTCGGCGTTCAACATCGCGAACTCCATCGGCGCCTACCTGGGCGGCCTGGTGATCGCGGGCGGCCTCGGCCTGGTCGCGCCCAACTGGGTGGGTGCGTCGCTGGCCGTGCTGGGGCTCTCGCTGGCCGTGGTGTCCGGCGGCCTGGACCGCCGCGAGGCGCGCCTCGCCCCCGCCATGGCCTCCTGACCGCGTTCAGGACAGCGGGCCGCCGGTGATCGTGAAGGCGATGAACAGGATCAAGACGGACAGCGCGCCGTAGGTCAGGACGTCGACGGGTTTACCCCGGATCGCCAGCAGCCCGGCCTTGGCGTCGGACAGGACCGCCCGGAGCAGGCCCGCGAGCAGCAGCGCCCCGCCGATCAGCACGGCCCCCTGCCGCCAGTGGTACTGGCCGATCCGCAGGGCGGCGACGGCCACCACCAGCATCACCAGCAGGAACGGCAGGTGATGGAGCAGTGCCCCACGGTCACGCCGCTGTCCGGCCACCGCCATCAGTCCTCGTCCTTCAGGGTCTCGCGGGCAAGTCGGTTCACTTCTTCAGTATCCCGGGTGAGTGACCCGGCACCAGGTCAGGGCGTCTTCCGCATTGTCAAGAGCGGCAAAACCCACATGCGGGGTGCACACAGGCGCGGATACGGTCAAAATGTGACCGTGGCACAACCGACGACTCAGTTGAACGCGACCGAGCAGGACACCCTGGTCAAACAGATCGGCCTCGCCCTGCTGCGGGCCGCGCCGCGCGATTGGCGGAAGGTGACCGCCGAGTACCGAGCCGTCGGCAGGTACCACGAGATGACCGGCGAGATCATCACCGAGGACGGCACCGCGCACGAATGGGTCGCGACCCATGACATCGCGACGCTGTTCGGCAGGCTCCGTGCCGGGATGTATCGCGACGGCCGCGGCACCTGGTTCAACGCGCGCTACCAGCTCGACCATCCGTCCAGCTACAACCTCGAGTACAACCGCGACGAGCCCCAGTGGCGCCTCGCGCCGCCTCCGCAGGCGCTCTCCGACGAACTGCGCATGTTCCCCCGCTCCGAGGAGAACGTGCCCGAATGGCTGATCCGGCGCATGTCCGGCCTCGGCCCCGAGCAGCCCGGCCCGCATTTCCGCATCGCCCGCATCTTCGACACCATCGGCCCGGCCGGGCGTCCGGTGATCAACCGGCCCGACCTGGAGATCGACGAGCAGGACAGGCTGCTCGAGTATCTCGACCACGCGCCGCTGGTGGTCCCCGAACGCGGCTACGACATCGACAGGCTCGCGCAGACCCCCGAGGCCACCGTCCCGGTCGCCTTCCACAGCGACGGGCAGTGGATCTGGCCCGCCGCCGTGAACTTCTACCTGCGCGAGTACGGCGTCTCGCCGGAGCTCGATCTGATCGACCACGTCCGGCAGAACGACTTCGCGCTGCCCGAGGTCGACTCCCCGACGCTGCAGGCCGCGGCGGGGTACCTCACCCGGGGGAATCAGCCCCCGCAGCAGCGCCCCAACGGCCCGAGCGGACCGGGGAGCCCCAATGGCGGGCCCGTCGGCCCACCTCCGCAGGGCCCTCCGCCGAACGGATCGGCACAGAACGGGCCGGCACAGAACGGCCCGGTGCCGCCGCCGCAGGCCGCCGTCAACCAGGGCGCTCCCGGGCAGCCCGGACCCCACGGTCCCGCGGGTCCCGGCCCGAACCAGGCCGCTCAGCCGCCCGTCCCGCCGCCGCACCAGCAGGGCCCGGACCCGGCCGTGGTGGCCGCCGCGGCCGCCGCACCGGTCGCCGCGGCGGCGGCCGTACCCGCCGCCGAGCCGGGCGTCCCGGATCAGGCCGAACAGGCCCAGCGGTACGAAGAGGACTACGACACCCAGGACTACCAGGCGCAGGACTTCCACGAAGCCGCCGCCGAGCAGCAGTACGAAGACGGCTACAAAGACCCGTACGCGCACGACGAGGCGCAGTTCCACGAGTCCGAGCAGGACGCCTACGCCGACGAAGACCGGCAGGACGAGACGACGCAGCGCGCCGAGCCCGAACCGGAGCCACGGGTCGCCGACCCGGAGGCCACCACGTACGCGCGGGCTCCGCAGCTCGACGCCTACGAGCGGCCCCACGAGGACGGGCAGGACACGTACCCCCGGCAGGAAGAGAACCAGCCGTACACGGCCCCTGAGGACGAGACGACCGCCGGCTACACGCCGGTCGAGCAGGCCGACGCCGGTCCTGAGCTGCCGCTGCTCACGCACGACTCGGAGGTGCTGAAGGCGCCGCCGCCCTCGGACTCCGAGGTCACGCAGGTCGACACCCCGCCGCAGGAGCGGGGGACCTTTGCTACCGCCCCCGTGCCCCACCCGGAGCCCGAACCGCGCCGCGAGGAGGCCCCGCGCCGCGCCGAGCACCCCGTGCCGGTGCTGAACGAGCTGCAGTCGAAGTTCGACGACCTCGACGTGCCCGGCGACGTCTACCGCATCGGCGGCCCCGCCGAGCACGGCTGGAGCGTCGAGCAGGTCGACGGCGGTGGCTGGCGGGTCGGCTGGTACGACGGGAAGCTGACCAACCCGGCGGTGTTCGGCGACGCCGAGGACGCGGCCGCGTTCATGCTCGGCAAGGTCCTGCTGAACCCGAACGGCGCGCCGCCGGTGGACGAGCAGCCCGAGGACGAGCCGCCTTTCGACGAGCAGCCCGCTGTCGAAGAGCGGCCCGTCGAGGCACCGGTTCCGGCTCGGCCCGTGCTGGCGACGCTGTCCCCCGAGATCGCGACGGGTTCGCATCCGATTCCGCCGCAGGAAGCGATCCCGGCCCAGGAGCAGACGGCGTTCACCACGGCCGAAGAGCTGCTCGGGGACGACTTGGACGACGAGCCTGCCCCCGTGCCGGTCCCGCCCGCGCCCCCGGTGCGGCCGAATCCGGTGCTGGCGAGCCCGCCGCCCGCTCCGCCCCGGCGCGAACCGCCGGTGACTCCGCCGCCGCCGCGGCGCGAGGAACCCGCCCGACCGCCGGTCGCGGCGAGCGCGGGAGCCCCGGACGCCAAGCAGAACTGGCCGATCTCGCCGCTCAACGGCGAGCCGCCGCTGACGCTGTTCCGCGGCAAGGAACTGCGCGAGCTGCCCGCGGGCAGCGAACTGGACCGCTTCGGTGGCCCGAACGGCAACCTGACCTACGCGGCCGGGACACCGTTCGAGGAGCGCTCGCTCGTGCCGGAGTGGGTGAACCGGCCGTACCACGTGTACCGCGTGCAGCGGCCTCTCGAAGCTCTCGCCGGTGTCGCGATCCCGTGGTTCAACCAGCCCGGTGGCGGGTCGGCGTACCTGCTGCCGGCGTCCATCGAGGAACTGCTCGCCGAGGGTGACCTCATCGAACTGGACCCGGGCGAACCGCCGATCGACTAGCTCCGCGGAAGCGCTATGAAAGGTCCTTTCCTTGCAAATTTGGCAAGGAAAGGACCTTTCATAGCGTCCGGAGGGGGTCAGTGGATGACGAGGCCGTGCGCGGCTGCGTAGGCGATCGCGGTCTCGGTGTCCACGTGGACACCCGAGAGGTTCGCCTGCACCAGGCCGTTGGCGTCGATCCGCGCACCGCGCAGGTCGGCGCCCTCGAGTTTCGCGCCCGCCAGCCGGGCCCCGGTGAGGTCGGCGCCGCGCAGGTCGGCGCCGGCGAGGTCCGCCTCGGTCAGGTTGGCCTCACGCAGCCGCAACCCGGAAAGATCTACTTTGGACAGTCGATTGCGGCTCAATGAGACCAGCGACAGGTCACATTCGGTGAACGCGATCTTCTGGAACCTGCAGTCCACAAAGGACGATCCGAGCATCGAGCAGGAGCTCCACCGGGTGCCGGCGAGCACACTGCGGTCGAAGGTGCACGAGCGGAACGCCGACGCCTCGTGGCGTGAGCCCTCGAAGTCGGTCTTGGTGAAGTCGCACTGGTCGAAGGTGCAGCCCTGGGTGCGCAGCCCACGCAGGTCGGCCTCGGTGAAGTCACAGCCGACGAAACTGCGTTTTTCCCACCATTGCTGGGAAAGGACGGCTTCTCGATAGTCTTCGGCGGTCTCGATCACCCGTCCAGGATCGCATACCCGCTCAAGCCCAGGTGATCCCGTCGAACAACGCGCGCAGCTTCGCGGCTCGCGCCTGCGAAGACGTGGCGATCCAGCCGATGCGGCCGAGCAGATGGGCGCGGAAGTCCGGATGCGCGGTCCGGTTCTGTGCCTCCGGGCCGGTTCGAACACAGTTGTGGAGCTGGGCGCGCAGTGCGTCGTAGTCGGCGCGCGTCGCGGCCGGGGCGCTGTTGACCACCAGTCCCGCGACCCGTTGCCGCTGGTGTGCGGCGGCGATCGACGTCTTGTCGTCGCGCAGCCGGAAGCCCTCGTCGGTCACGATCCGCCGGACGCCGGGCAGCAACCGGTGCAGCGGCAGGGAATCGCCGGAGAACGCCAGATCGTCGGCGTACCGCGTGTAGGCCGCGCCCAGTGCGCGCGCGAGGCCGTCGAGCCGCCGGTCCAGATGGTGCGAGACCGCGTTCGCGACCGCGGGCGAGGAAGGCGCGCCCTGCGGCAGATGCGTGGCCGCCAGGTTGCGCAGCAGCCGCACGCGCGCCGGATCCCGCCGTCCCCCGGGCGCGGTGGCGAGAACATCGGGCGGAACGGCGGTGGTGAGCACACCCGCCAGCGCCTCCGCCACGGCGGGCGGATAGCCGGCGAGCGCGAGCAACGCCGAGATCCGGCGCGCGGACACGGCCGGGAAGAACCCTTCGAGGTCCATCCTGACCACGGTCTCCCGCCCGGCGTGCGGCGCGGCGCAGGACAGCGGCGAACGTCCGCGCCGGAACCCGTGCGCGGCCTCGTGCACCGGCAGCGCCTCGACGACGTGCCGCAGGATCCGGCGCTGCAGTTCGGCGATCCGCGGCTTCGGCCGTTCGATGAGCCGAACCCCACCCGAAGCCGTCGGGATCCAGCGGTAGCTGTAGTGCCGGACCGGCTCGGCCGCGCGCCGGTTCCAGCCTTTCGCGTCGGCGAACCACGAGAGTTCGCCGGGCGTCAGGTCGAGCGCGGCGGCGCACTCGTCGAAGGTCACCCAGCGGGCGACCTGCCATCGCCAGACCGGCATGGGCTCGATGAGCGACGCGGAGGTGACTCTTTCTCCTGTCATCCGCGCGGACACGCACGCGAAGCGTGCCGCTCTCGCGCGGGACGCCTTGTCTCGCTGACTTCGTTCTCCCCGGGGTTGCCCCGGAGTGGGTGGTGATCCACCGGCTCACCTCCGCGTCGCGATCACCACCTTACCGATTTCAGCGGCTCGGGATGATCTCCGCGCCGGAGACGTACCTCATCGCCTCGATGAACTTCGGATCGTTCATCCGGCGCTCCATCTCCGGGAAGTCGAGATCGACCAGCCGGGTCTGGATCCACCACAGGTTGCCGAACGGGTCGCGGACCCGGCCGACGCGGTCGCCGAAGAAGAGTTCGGTCTGCCTGGTGACCTCTTCGGCGCCCGCCTCGACTGCCCGGCGCTGCGTCTCCACGCTGTCCTCGACGTAGAGCCGCAGATACGCCGGGGTTTCGACCCAGTCGTCCTGCGCGTCGAACAGCATGACGACCGAATCACCGATCCGGACCTCGGCGTGCCCGATCTTCCCGCCCCCCACGTACACCGGTTCGCCCATCGGCACGGCGTCGAAGACGCGCTTGAGGAAGTCGATCACGCCCGCGGTGTCACGCGAGATGATCCACGGGGTGACCGAGTGGTAGCCGTCGGGGATCGGGTTGCTCATCGGAGTTCTCCTCAAGTCGTGCTGGTGCGATGAGAAGAACACTGGAACCCGTATAGGACAGATCGTGTCCTAATGCGATTTCAGCAGGAAAGACGGCTTGGACTCCTGCCACTCCGGCATGTCCAGCGAGTTGAGCACCTCGACGATCCGCTTCTCCTCGTATCGGAAATGCGTCTCCATGATCGCGGTGAGACCATCCAGTTCCCGTTGGACGTCAAGGATCTCGTCCTGACTCGACCCGGGGCCGACACCGGCGACCAGCTCTTCGAGCCGTTCGATGATCCCGGTCATCACGCCGTGGTCATGCGCGAGCTCTTCGAGCGACGGCCGCAATTCGGGGAATTTGTCCGCCAGCACAAGGAAAGCGCCGCCGTCCTCGCCGGTGTGATGCCTGGTCAGCGCCGAGCAGAAGGTGAGGCAATGCGCCCGGAGATCGCGCAGCCGCTCGGCACGCCCCTCCGCGACCGACCCGAGGTCGTCGTGCAGCATGGCCAGCTCTTTACGCAGCCAGTTGTGAACCTGAACGAGTTGATTTCCGAACGCCGTCAGCCGGCCGTTCGATGAAGAAGGGGTTTCCATGATTTCCCATGGTCCGACGCCTCCGCGCCCACGACGGTCTCTTTGCCGGGTGCACTGCGACGTTGATCGAACTACAGCACAGGCCACGGGTGATCGTCAAGGACGTTCAGTGGAAGTCACGGGACTTGGCGGTGATCCGCAGCGGCAGATGCCGGATCTGTTCGGCGAGGACGTTCACCACCTCGCCGGTGCGCTCGACCACGCCGCGGACCAGCAGCGCTGGGCTGCCGCGGGCGACCCGGTGGTAGCGCTGCCACACCCCCATCGTGCAGATGATGTTGATCATCCCCGTCTCGTCTTCGAGGTTCATGAAGGTGACCCCGCCCGCGGTCGCGGGCCGCTGGCGATGGGTCACCGCGCCGCCTGTCAGCACCTGGGCGCCATGGGGAACCCCTCGCAGGCCCTCGGCCGTGACGACACCGAGTTCGTCGAGTCGCTCCCGGATGAACTGGGTCGGGAAGCTGTCCGGCGACACCCCGGTGGCCCAGACGTCCGCGGCCGCGATGTCGATTTCGTCCATCCCCGGCAGCATCGGCGCCTTGGCCCCGGTGGTGAGCCCCGGCAGTTTCTCCGGGCTTTCATCGGCGACCGCCCCCGCCGCCCAGAGCGCGCTTCGCCTGCTCTCGCCGAAACAGCCGAACGCGCCGGCCGCGGCTAGTGCCTCGACCTGCGGTTTGGTCAGCCGCACGCGCCGGGCGACCTCGGACAGGTCCGCGAACGGGCCACCACGTTCCCGCTCCTCGACGATCTCCTTCGCCAGGTTCTCGCCGATCATCCGCACGGTGGACAGGCCGCCACGCACCGCGAGCAGCTCTTCCCCTTCCGGCAAGGGTTCCAGCGTCGCGTGCGGGAGGCTCGCGTTGATGTCGGGGCCGAGCACCCGCACCCCGTGCCGCCGCGCGTCGGCGACCAGCGACTGCGGCGAATAGAACCCCATCGGCTGGGCACGCAGCAAACCCGCCAGGAACGCGTCCGGGTGGTAGTACTTGAAGTACGCGCTCGCGAACACCAGCAGGGCGAAACTCAGCGCGTGACTCTCCGGGAAACCGAAATTCGCGAAAGCCTTGAGCTTGCCGAAGATCTTCTCCGCGAGCTCACCTTCGATGTCGTTCTTCGCGGCGCCTTCGAGGAAGCGCCGTTTGAGCCGTTCCATCTTCTGCTCGGAACGTTTGGCCCCCATGGCGTGCCGAAGCTGATCCGCCTCCGCCGGAGTGAAATCGGCGACGTCGAGGGCGATCTGCATCATCTGTTCCTGGAACAACGGGACGCCGAGAGTCTTCTTCAGCGCGTTCTCCAGTTTCGGATGGTCGAAATCCCATTTCTCCTGCTCGTTCTTGCGCCGGATGTAGGGATGCACCGAACCACCTTGGATCGGGCCGGGCCGGATGAGCGCGACCTCGACCGCCAGATCGTAGAACTTCTTGGGGCGCAAGCGAGGCAGGGTGGCCAGCTGCGCGCGGCTCTCCACCTGGAAGACACCGATCGCGTCGGCCCGGCAGAGCATTCCATAGACGTTCTGGTCCTTGAGATCCAATTCGGAGATGTCGACCTCCTCCCCTTTGTGGTCGCGGACAAGATCGATCATATAGTGCAGGGCCGACAACATCCCGAGTCCGAGCAGATCGAATTTGACCAATCCCGCGGCCGCACAGTCGTCCTTCTCCCACTGCACGACGCTGCGGTTCTCCATCCGGGCCCATTCGATCGGCACGACCTCGCTCACCGGCTGCTCGCAGATCACCATCCCGCCGGAATGGATGCCGAGGTGCCGGGGGAAGTCTTCGAGCGCGCAAGCGAGTTCCACGACCTCTTCCGGAATGTCGTGATCGTGGTCTTTTTCCGTGGCCCGCAACGCTCCCCAGCGGTCGATCTGCTTGCTCCACGCGTCCTGCTGGCCGGGCGAGTACCCCAGCCCCCGCGCCGCGTCCCGGACCGCGGACCGGGCCCGGTAGGTGATCACGTTCGCGACCTGCGCGGTGTTCAGCCGCCCGTATTTCCCGTAGACGTACTGGATCGCCTCCTCGCGGCGGTCGGATTCGATGTCGAGGTCGATGTCCGGGTAGCCGTCGCGATCCGGGGCGAGGAACCGTTCGAAGAGCAGGCCGTAGCGCACCGCGTCGACCTTGGTGATGCCGAGCGCGTAGCAGACCGCCGAATTCGCGGCCGAACCCCGGCCTTGGCAAAGGATGTCGTTCTTCCGGCAGAACCGCACGATGTCCCAGACGATCAGGAAGTAGCCGGGGAAGCCCAGTTCTTCGATGATCCGCAGTTCGTGGTCGATCAGCTTCCGGGCCTTCTCGCGGTAGTCGTCGTCCTTGTTCTTCTCGTGCTCCTTCGCGCCTTTCTTGGTGAGGTAACGCAAGTAGGACGCTTCGTCGTGCCCCTCCGGCACCTCGAACGGCGGCAACTTCGGTTCGATGTGGTGTAGTTCGAACGCGCACTCCCGGCCGAGCAGCGCCGCCCGCTGCACCGCGCCCGGGTACCGCTTGAAGATCTCGGCCATCTCCTCCCCCGACCGCAGGAACGCCGTCCCCGCGGCGGGCAGCCAGCCCTCCATGTCCTCCAGGCCGCGCCGGGCGCGGATGGCGCTGAGCGCGTCGGCGAGCGGGGCCCGTTCCGGCCGGGCGTAGTGCGCGGCCGTGGTCGCCACCGTCGGGAGCCCGAACTCCAGGGCCATCTCGCTCAGCAGGTCGTTGTGCGTGCTGTCCAGGGGAAGACTGTGGTCGATGAGTTCGACGTAGACGTTTTCCCGGCCGAAGCAGTCGATGAGTTCCTTCAGTCTTTCGACGGCCGCGGCGGGACCATCGGTGACCAGTGCCTTGCGCACCGCGCCCTTGCGGCAGCCGGTGAGCACGACACACTTCCCGTCGACCTCTTCGGCGACCGCGCGCAGGTCGTAGACCGGCCTGCCCTTCTCCGCCCTTTCCTGGGGAGACAACGAATCCCTGTCGAAGCCGTACAGCTGCCCGGCGGTGATCGCGCGGTTCAGGCTCAGGTAGCCGTCCTTCTGCTTGGCCAGCAAAAGGAGGTGCTCGCCCTCGGGATCGGCGAACCCGTTCTGCGGCCCGGACAGGCCGAAACTGAGCTCCGTGCCGAAGACGGTGTGCACGCCCAGTTCCCTCGCCGCTTCGGCGAAGCGCACCACGCCGTACATGCCGTCGTGGTCGGTGAGCGCGATCGCGTCCAGGCCCAGCCGCGCGGCCTCCTCCACCAGTTCCTCGGGATGGCTCGCCCCGTCAAGGAAGCTGAAGTTCGAATGGCAGTGCAGTTCGGCGTACGGCATCCGGCGCGCGGTGGCTCCGTCGTCTTCGCCGATCTGCCCCGTCAGGTCCGGGGGCCGCTGGTAGCCCTCCCGCTTGGCGCTCCACGCGGGGCTGTCACCGCCGTCGCCGGGCTGGACCTCGCCCGCGAGCTCACGGGCGAGGTCCTTCCACGGCCGCGGAGGGTTGTTCCAGCCCATCGGTCACCGGTTCTCGGTCGAGCGTCTCGGCGCGGGGACGAACACTTCGGCTCGCGGGACGCACGCCGCCCAAGCCGTGTCCAACTCCGCGCGCTGCACCGGGATGGCCGGTTCCTCCAGCCAGCGCCGCACCAGCCGCGTGTACTCCTCGTCCATGTTCAGTCGTACTTCCCTTCCAGTGTCCACATCGGATTCTTGTGGTGCTCGAAGCGGAGCAGCACCGCCTCCTCGACGTCTTGCCCGCCGGCCAGCAGCACCTGCACCCGGATCCGGGTCCCCGACCGCGCGTGACCGGCCCCGGCCCGGACGCCGACCAGCCACGGCCCGGCCCAGGCGAGGACCTCGCGCGGCTCACCGCCCTCGAAGCTCACGAGGAACGGCGCGGCGGTGACCCGGCGCCGCGCGGTGATCTCCACGACGTGCCCGTTCTCGTCCAGCACCTGTGCGGGCACCGGCCGGGTGAACACCGTCGCCGGGGAGGGTGACGGGAGCCTCCCGGCCCAGTTCGCGTCCGCCTGCGCCGACTTCTCCCGCCTGTCGCCCCACGGCACCAGCCGGACCCGCTCGCCGGGGCCGCGGCCGCCGTCGAGCACCGCGGTGAAGACGCTCTCCGGCCCGAGCAGCCCCTGCACCCGCACCAGGGCGCGGCCCGCGCGCTCACCGGCCAGACCTTCGTCCTCTGTGGACGGACGCAGCACGCCTGTCGCGCCCGCCTGCCACAACCCGAGCTGCAGCGACCGGCCTTCGACGGTCTCCTCCGGCTCCAGTCGCAGCCGGACGACGCCGGATCGGGGCCGCGCCGAGGTGTCCCGGACCTTCAGCCAGCCTTCGAACTGCCAGCGCACCCTGTCCGCGACACCGAGCGGGGTCAGCGGTTCGGCGCAGCGCCACACCCGGCCGAGTTGTTCACCGGTCTCGGTGGTGGCGTAGATACCGAGGCGAGTGCAGGCCAGCCCCTGCGCGGCGAGCCCCGCGTGGAAGCGTTCGCCGAGCCCCTTCGCCACGAACGCGGCGGCGTCGACCCTGTCGATCGGCGGGTCGAACGCCTTCGCGAGCGAGAGTTCCGGTGGCGGGCGGCGGCGCGACGGCGGACGTTCGGACCGCCCTCGTGCCAGCCGGTGCGCGAGCACACCCTCCATTCCGAAGCGCGCGGAGACGTCGCTTTCGTCGAGCGCCGCGAAGGCGCCCAGCGTGCGAAGACCGAGCTGCTTGAGCAAGGTGACCAGCTCGGTCCGGCCGGCTTCGGGCTGATCGAGTTCGCGGATGGGCAGCGGGGCCAGGAATTCCGCCGTCCCCTCGGCTTCGACCAGCGTCGAGCGACGGGCGGCGAGCGTCGCCGCGAACAAGCCGTCGGCGACGCCGACCTGGCATTCCACTCCCGCCGCCACGGAAACCTCGTCCACCAGCCTTTCGAGGAGACCGTGCTCACCGCCGAAGTACCCGGCCGCGCCCTCGACCGGGACGGCGACGATCCCCGGGCGCACCACCTCGACCCCGACGGCCAGCTCCTCCACCGCCCGCGCGACGGACTCGAAGAGCCGCGCGTCACGTCCGTCGTCCTCGCCGAAGACCGCCAGCTCCGGGCAGCAGGACTGGGCTTCGCGCCGCCGCATCCCGCGGCGGACGCCATATCCTCTGGCCACCGCGGTGCAGGCGACCACGCGGTTCGCCGAGAAGACCGCGGCAGGACGGCCGACGGGCTCACCCGCGACGGCCGCGGCGGCGACCGCGGGCCAGTCCGGGCACCACAGCACCAGCATGCGTACAGGCAGGTTCACGCCGTCCCCCACCTCGCCGAGGTCACCTCGGGGAAGCCCGCCCGCTCGACCTCACCTTCACCGGGGAACCGCAGCAACGCCGACAGCGGCCGGGCGGCCGCACCCCGGCCACCCGCCTGGACCTCCACCTCACGAGCGCGCAGATAGCCCGCACCGTCGCCGGTGAAGCCCGTCCAGCGCGAGCGACGGCAGCTCAGCTCGACCTCCGCGCCGGGCCAGGAACCCAGCGACAGCAGGACCGAACCACGGTTGCGAGCGCGCGCGGACAGCCGTCTCGCCACATCGGGCCGGGCGAGCCCCGGACCGACGACCACGAGATCGAAGCCGTCGAGCAGGGCCGCGGTCACCGCCGGGAACTCGGCACCGGGACGGGGGACCAGCGCGAGCCTGCCCACCTCGACCCCGAGTTCCGCGGCGGCGACCACCCCGAGCGCGGGCAGGCCGACCGCGACCGCCCACGCGCCGCCGGCGGTCGCGGCGGCCAGCAGGGTGAGCATCAGTGACGTGGACCCCAGCACCGAAACGGTGCTCCCGCGCCGGAGCCCCGCGGCGGGCAGCAGACCGGACAACGCCGGGGACACCGGGAGCACCCTTCCCGTCGTCCTCGCGTGTTCGGCCGCGGAAGCCACACCACTGGCCGTGCTCACTCCTGGCAAAGCCGCCAGCCTCGCCAACGGCAAGGTCCGTGCCTCGACCACCTCCGCTGTCAACGGACCTCGCCTCCCCACGACACCTAAACCGTCCTTTGTGGACGGAAATGGCGTGCCACGGGGAAGGCGGCACTTCGAACGTTTGTTCGATGACTCCAGTAGACCGGTCCGCGCGGCGGTTGTCAAGCGAAACGGGAACGATCACCGGACCTGTCACGTCCGAGGCCGGGAATCACAGCACCGGAAAGGAAACCCGCAGTGGACGACGCTTGGCCCGAGACGGTGAACGGCTGGGAACTCGCCAGGGAAGGCCATATCGAGAACTACCGCAAACGCTTGACCAACCGGGTCACGGTCACCGCGATCTGGGAGAACGGGACCGGCCGGGGCCAGGTGGACGCCCGCACCGAGCCACTGGGCGGCGGCCGGACCCTGACCAGCAGCCGCAAGGACTTCCGGGACAAGGAAGCGTTCTGGACCGCCGCGACCTGCGTCCTGGAGATGGCCGCGAACCTGCCGTCGCTGGACTGGGGCACGAGCCCCGCGGCTTCGGCGCTGGCCGGGACCGTCGCCGGCATGGTCGAAGCGGAACCCGGCACCAGCGGCACGCCGGAGGCGGAACTGACGTTCACGTTGACCGACGGCCACACCGTGACCCTGTTCATGACCGACGAGCAGGCCTTCGACCTGAGCAACAGCATCTCGCGGCTCGACCACCACGTGTGGTCCGAAGAACGCGAAGACGACGAGGAAGATGAGGAAGAAGACGACGACGAGGTCGAAGAAGAAGAGGTGCCCGACGTCGAAGAAGTCCACTCCGGCCCGGACACCGGGCACGATCTGGTCACCCTCCTGGAGGACCGGTTCGGGGTCACCGAGGACAACCTGCTGGCGCACGTCGACTGGTCCGCGCTCATCGTGGTGGGCGAATCCGCGGTGGCGGCGCTCATCGACCGGGGTGACGAACTGACCGCCGCGGTCGCTCCGCGGTGGTATCCGGTCGTCGCGGACCGGCCCGGTGAGCGCTGGGTCGTCCTCAAGCGCACCGGCCTGCAGTACCACGGGGAATGAGCCTCGGTTTCTGTCATTCTGGATACCATGCCCTCGTCATCCCTGCGCCGAGCCCTGACCGGCACCGGCGAGCCGCCGCTGCGCCCTCTGCCCGACGATGTGAGCGCGCTGCTGGAGGAACTGTCCGCTCCCCCGCGCCTGGCCGCGCACCTGCGCGCGGTCCACGACGTGGCCTGCTCGCTGGCCGACTGGCTGGAGAAACAGCACCCGGACGTGGCGTTCGATCGCGAAGCGACCCTGTTCGGCGCGGCCGTCCACGACATCGGCAAGACGATCCACCGCGAAGAGTTGTCCGGACCCGGTTCCGCGCATGAGCAGGCCGGCTACGAGCTCCTTGTCTCCCGGGGAATCGACGCGGACCGGGCCCGGTTCGCGCGGACACACGCCGCTTGGAACGCGGACGTCGGCGTCGAAGATCTGCTCGTGAGCGTCGCGGACAAGGTCTGGAAGGCGAAGCGGGTCACCGATCTCGAACAGCTGCTGGTCGACCGGTTGACCGTCGTGAGTGGACAGCCGTCGTGGGAGGTCTTCCTGGCGCTGGACGACATGCTCGACCGGATCGCGGCGACCGCCGACGGGAGGCTGGCCTTCCAGGCGAGCCACCCCGTCGACGGCTGAGGGTCAAGCCACGCGCGGCAACGGGGCCGGGTGATACCGCCGGAAAGCGGGCGCGGTGGTGCCCGGCTCATCGTGCAGCCAGTCGTAAAGGAAGTGGTACTCCGGGCCGAACCTGTTCGCCTCGGCGTTCAGCCGCTCCGGCGACGTCGACGGCCAGCGGCCGGTTTCGACGCGATCCCGCAGTACGCGCAACGCCGTCAGTTCCTCCGCGGCGGTGTGCTGGCAGTGCCCGCCCCGGTTCACGTACAGCTGCCGGATCCGGTCGGGATCGACGCGGTCGCCATAGGTCCGCTCGTGTTCGGGAGCGACGCCGTCACCGATCGGGTGCAGTGTGACGACGGGCTGGTGGCCGCGTCCGGTCGGCGTCCCGGTGCGGGCGAGCCAGCGGGCGGCGGCGGTGTCGGCCGCGACGCGGGGCGCGGCCGCGAGCTTGGCGAGATCGGCGCCGAGGTCCAGGCCCGCGTCACGGTAAGCCTGTTTCACGAGGTCACGTTCACTCGACCGGGCGAGCAAGCCGCGGTAGTCCACTCCGGTGTTCCCGGTCGGGTTCCCCCCGGCCCGCGTCTCCAGATCGGCCCGGTGGGTGCCCCAGGAAAGCTGGTCGTAGACCGCCTGCACGAACTTCGCCTGCTGACCGATCTGCTCGGCGACGTCGGTGGGGCGAGGGTGGTGCGCCGTCGACCAGCCGGGGACGTCGGCGAACGCGTTGGCGAGGGCGAGCCGCGCCCGTCCGTCGGGTGATTCCAGTGCCTTCGCGATCACCTGATGGGCTTTCGCGAGGTTCGCCGTCGGGTCGGTGACACGGACGACCTCCAATTCGGGCGCCAGCAGTGTCCGGACCGCGAACCCCAGGTCCAGCGCCTGACCGAACAACGCGGAGCCTCCCGCGACGGGCCCGCACAGCGCCAGCGCGCCGTCGATCCGATGCGGGAGCCGTTCGGACAGCAGGACCGCGTTGAGACCGCCGCCGGAAGCTCCCCAGGTGAGTACCTGTGCCGGGCGGCCGACGTCGCGGTCGAACCAGGACAGCAGCGCTGTCTGGTCGTGCACGGCTTCGCCGGACGAGAAGCCGCTCGGCTTGCTGTAGAGCGAGGCGGCCAGCGCGTACCCCTCGCCGAGGAGGACGGGTTTCGCCTCCCGCCGGTTGGCGAGTTCGATCTCTTCGGGAACGTAGCCCGGCGGGTAGATCCCGTGGTTGTACAGCAGGAGCTCGCCGTTCTAGTTCGACGGCACCTCGACCCGGTACCGAGCGCCGTCGATCACTCCGGTGTGGACACGGACGTCGTCCGTGGCGAGGACGGGCGCACCGGTGACGATCAGCGCGGCGGCCAGGATTCCTGTCAACGTCATGCCGGAAATGCTGGCAGGACAAGGCTTCGCGGGAATCCGTCGAGACGCGGCTTCTCGTCTACGCTTCCCGGCGTACGAGCTCCTCGGCCAGCTCGATGGTGATCCCTTCCGGACCGCGGACATAGCAGAGCCGGTAGCTGTCCTCGTACTGCACCAGTTCGCCGACGAGTTCGGCGCCGTGCGACCGCAGGCGTTCCAGGACCTCCTCGATGCCCTCCACCGAGAACACGAAGTGGCGGATGCCGGGCGTGTTCATCGGCACGCGGGAATGACCGTCCCGGCTCGGGGCCCGGTACTTGATCAGCTCCAGCTTGCCGTGGCCGTCCGGCGTCCGCAGCATGGCGATGTCGGTCCGGACCTCGTCGAGCCCGGTGAGGCGATCGACCGTGTCGCCCTTGAGCGACGCCTCACCCTCCAGCACGAGGCCGAGTTCGATGAAGAACGCCTTGGCCGCTTCGAGATCGTGGACGACGACACCGACGTGTTCGAGCTTCTTGAGTGTCATGACAGTTCCTTTCAGGCGCTCTGGCGCTCGGCCTGCCGGCGCAAGAGCTCTTCGACGGCGGTGGGCAGGGTGGTCTCGAAGTCGATGAGTTTGACCCAGGTCGGGGTCACCACGATGCGGACCATGCCGTCGTAGAGCGACCGTACGTTCTTTTCCCACTCGATCCGCTGCTCGGGCGCCATCTCGTAGGTGCCGTTCCACTGCAGGTACTCGTCGGGGATGCCGTCGACGTAGTCCAGCTCGGCGGTGCCGCGGAGGAGCAGGATCTTCGGCGGGTGCGATTCGGTGTCGATGGTCAGGGCGACGGCGGGGTTGCGGCGCAACGACGCCAGCTTCGGCGCGTTCGTCGCGGTGCACATGACGATTTCCCTGCCGTTCCAGTGGATGCCGATCGGGATCGACCGCGGCGTGCCGTCGAGCGCGGTGTAGGCCAGCCGGGCCAGGTCGCGGGCCAGGAGCTCCTGGCTGAACGGGCGGTTCAGGATCTCGTCGATCGTGCTCTGCTGCATGTCGGTCTCCTTGGGTCGCTGCCTTCGCGGACACCCCAGGGACGCCGCTGTCCCCCGCACTTCGACACCCCAGAATGTGACCCGCATCACTTCACCTTGAGCGGGCTGAACGCGATCCGTTTGTCGAAACGGGCCCTGGCCAGGCGTCGCCCTTGTGAAGGCACACGAGAGAGGGAGCATCATGGCTAAGGAATCCGAGGTCCGCTTCGAGGGCTTCCTGCCCACCACACCCGCCGACACCTGGGCCGCGATCACCACGGGCAGCGGCGGCTGGCTCTGGCCGATCCGGTACGAGCCGCGCGACGGCGGCGCCGAGTCCGGCCTCACCCCCAACGGCGGCATGGTGACCGTCTGGAAGCCGTCACAGCGCTTCGTCACCTACGCGGAAGACGAGAACGGCTGGTTCAACACGCTCGAGTACGTCCTCGAACCAAAGGACAGCGGCACGTACCTGCGCTACGAGCACACCACGGTCCTCGACGATTTCGACGTCGAGTACGACGCGTGCAAGCGGCACACGGCGTTCTACTACCACTCACTGGGCGAGTACCTGACGCACTTCAACCGGCGCGAGGTGAAGTACTTCAAGACCGACGCGCCCGAAGCATCGACGGCTCCGGAGGCGTTCGAGGTCGTACGGACGGCGATCGGCGCGACGGTCGCGGGCGACCAAGTGCGCTTCGAAGTACCGGGCGTCGGCACTGTCGAAGGCGTCGTCGACTACCTGACGTCGATCTTCATCGGCATCCGGACCGAAGACGCGCTGTACCGCTTCTACGGCCGGAACGTCTGGGGCCGGCCTGTCGGCATCGGACACCACCTGTTCGCCGAAGACGCTGACGCGGCCAAGGCCGAGAAGGCGTGGACGGCCTGGCTGAACGGCCTCTACGCCTAGCGGGGCAGGCTCTTCGCGATCTCGGCACCGACGGACTTCGCCGCTTCGGCGGACTCCGCCGGCGGGATCGGCGAGTTCGCGAAGAACCCCTTGTCCCAGCCCTTGTAGGTGACGATGGCGACGTACACGCCCTGGGTGAAGCGCAGTTCGGCACCGCTGAAGGCGCTGTCGGTGTCGAGGGAGACGAGAACCGCCTTCTGCCCGATGCCCTGCACCTGCTGCTGGCGCTCGGACGGCGCGGCCGACCCGACGGACGACTCCGCCGCGCGCTTCTCGGCGTCCGGTCCCTCGTGGCGATAGACCATGACTTGGAGGGAACGGTCGTGGACGTTGTCACCGTCGGGCGCCAGCCAGGAGCAGCCGTACTGCTTGGTGACGATGTCCAGCGCCTTGATCTCGTTCTCGCGGGAGCCCTGGAAGCTGGTCATGAGCGTCTTGTTCAGGACCTCCGGGGCGACCTTGCACTCGTTGGGCGGCTGCTGGGAGACCGGCGCCTTGCCGACCGACGAGTAGTACTCCGACGCGAAGATGCCGCCGGGGATGCCCAGCCCGAGCAGCACCACGCCACCCACGATCAGACCGACGATCAGCCCGGTCTTTTTCTTCTTGGGCGGCTGCCCGTAGCCAGGAGGCGGACCGTACCCAGGTTGCTGTCCGTATCCCGGCGGCGGCCCGTAACCGGGCCCACCAGCCTGAGGCGGTCCGTAACCGGGTCCGCCTTGCTGAGGCTGTCCGTAACCCGGCTGCTGCCCGTAACCGGGCTGGCCTCCCGGCCCAGGTGGCGGGCCGTGACCCGGTCCCTGGCCGTACCCCTGCGGCGGCTGGTGCACCGATCCTCCTACCGATCCTCACGGACGCTCGCGCGTCGCGATTAGGGGGCTAAACGCACGTCGGCGACCGCGTCGCGTTTAGCCCCCTAAACGCGATCCGCCGCCAGCATGGCACGGCGACCGGAGCCGGGCACCGGGAACGCCCACAGTCCGGCCCGCAGGTACCCCCGGATCGCGATTAGGGGGCGAAACGCAGGTCCGCCACCGGATCGCGATTAGGGGGCTAAACGCAGGTCCGGGCTAGTGCGCGAAGTGGCGCGTGCCGGTCAGGTACAGGGTGACCCCGGCGGCCTCGGCGGCGGCGATGACCTCGGCGTCGCGGATCGACCCACCCGGCTGGACGACGGCGCGGACACCGGCCTCCAGCAGGACCTCGAGCCCGTCCGGGAACGGGAAGAAGGCGTCCGAAGCGGCGACGGAGCCCTTCGCCCGGTCGCCCGCCCGCGAGACCGCGAGCCGCGAGGAGTCGACCCGGTTGACCTGGCCCATGCCGACGCCGACGGTCGCACCGTCGTTCGCCAGCAGGATCGCGTTCGACTTCACCGCACGCAGCGAACGCCACGCGAACTGGAGATCGGCCAGCGTCCGCTCGTCGGCGGCCGCGCCGGTCGCCAGTGTCCAGTTCGCCGGGTCGTCGCCCTCGGCGGCGATCGTGTCGACGGTCTGCACCAGCATGCCGCCGGAGATCGGCCGGAACTCGATCGGATCCGGCGACGTGATCGCGGGCAGCTTCAGCAGCCGCACGTTCTTCTTGCGCTGCAGGATCTCCAGCGCCTCGGCGTCGAAGTCCGGCGCCAGGACGACCTCGGTGAACACCTCGGAGATCTGCTCGGCGGCCTCGCGGCTCACCGGCCGGTTGGTCGCGATCACCCCGCCGTAGGCCGAAACCGGGTCGCACGCGTGCGCCTTCCGGTGCGCCTCGGCGATGTCCTCGCCGACCGCGATCCCGCACGGGTTGGCGTGCTTGATGATCGCGACGGCCGGGGCGTCGAAGTCGTAGGCGGCGCGACGCGCGGCGTCGGTGTCGACGTAGTTGTTGTACGACATGGCCTTGCCGTGCAGTTGTTCCGCGTGCGCGAGGCCCGGCCGCCAGTGCTTGTACAGCGCGGCCTTCTGGTGCGGGTTCTCGCCGTAGCGCAGCACGTCGCCGCGCTCCCACGAAGCGCCGGTGAAGTCCGGGAAGCCCGAGTCGTCCGCGGGCGCGTAGACGTTGGCGAACCACGCGGCGACGGCGGTGTCGTACGCCGCCGTGTGCGCGTAGGCCTGCGCGGCGAGCCGCTTGCGGTCGGCCAGCTCGAAACCGCCGGCGGCGACGCGCTCCAGCACCCATCCGTAGCGGGAGGGGTCGACCACGACGGCGACGCTGTTGTGGTTCTTCGCCGCGGCACGCACCATCGCCGGACCGCCGATGTCGATGTTCTCGACACAGTCCTCCGGGCTCGCGCCCGAGGCGACGGTCTGCGTGAACGGGTACAGGTTGACCACGAGCAGGTCGAACGGCGCGATGTCCAGCTGCTTGAGCTGCTCGACGTGCTCCGGGCGGTCACGGTCGGCGAGCAGGCCCGCGTGCACCCGCGGGTGCAGCGTCTTGACCCGGCCGTCGAGGGACTCGGGGAACCCGGTGACCTCTTCGACCGGCGTCACCGGCACCCCGGCGTTCGCGATGACCTTCGCCGTGCCACCGGTCGACACGATCTCGACACCCGCCGCGTGCAGCCCGGTGGCGAGTTCGAGCAGACCGGCCTTGTCGGAGACGCCGATCAGCGCGCGCCGGACGGGACGCTGTCCCTGTGCGGTAGTCACGAAAACCTCACCTTTCGTCCCTCGACCGCGCACCCGCTCCGGCCGAGTCTTTCGATCGTTTCCACCAGGAGCCTGCGTTCCACGGCCTTGATCCGCTCGTGCAGGACGTGTTCGTCGTCGTCGGACTCCACGATCACCGGCTCCTGCGCGATGATCGGCCCGGTGTCGACTCCGGCGTCGACGAAATGGACCGTCGACCCGGTGACCTTGACCGCCATCGCCAGCGCGTCGGCCACGGCGTGCGCGCCGGGGAACGACGGCAGCAACGCCGGATGCGTGTTGATCACGCGGCCGGGGAACCGCGCGAGGAATTCGGCGCCGAGGATCTTCATGAACCCCGCCGAGACGACCAGGTCCGGCCGGTAGGCGGCGACGGCTTCGGTGATCGCCTTGTCCCACGCCGCGCGATCCGGGTGGTCGGCCATCCGCACGGTGAACGACGGCACGTCGGCGCGTTCGGCCCGCGTGAGCGCTTCGATCCCGGTGCGGTCCGCGCCGACGGCGACCACTTTCGCCGGGAAGTTCGGCTTTTCGACGGCGTCGAGCACGGCTTGCAACAGCGTGCCGGAACCGGACGCGAGGACGACGAGCTTCACCGGAGTGGGCAGGTCCAACCGACTAGCCAGAACGGGCTCCTTGCCACGGCGGTACGCACTCGGGCGTACGGCGCTTCACCTGGTCGCGACAACCCTAACGGTCGCCGCCGGGCGCGCTTTCGTCGCCGGACCCGTCGGTGGACTCGGTCACAGCGGCGTCCTGCTCGGGCTCGGGTTCCGGCTCTGCTTCCGCCGAGGTCTCGTCGAGTTCCTCACCCAGTTCGAGGGCGAGTTCCGCCTCGGCCTCGTCGTCGAATTCCTCGTCAAGACCGGCCTCGGGCTCATCCGCCGTCTCCGCCGCTTCGTCCTCTTCGGGCTCGACGGTGTCTTCGGCTTCCGCGACGTCTTCCGTGACGACTTCGGCGTCGGGGTCACCCGGCGGTTCGGGAGGCTCGTGCGCTCCGGCGAAGAACGCGACGAACCCGCCGGGGATGACGATCCAGCAGAAGGCGATCACCGACGCGACCCCGACCGGCACGCTGACCGGGTCGAGCGGCCCGTCGCCGAGCCTGCCGCCGGAGAGGGTCCCGAGGATGACGCAGCCGAACGCGACGAGCGCGCCCGCGACGGCGACCGCCCGGATCCGCGGCATCGGATCCTCGTCGATCGTGCGGATCCGCCAGCCCACCAGCACACCGACCAGCGCCGGCAGGAGCAGCAGCACCGGCCACCACACGGCGTGGTGCGACGGGATCCCCGCCAGCACCGGTACCCCCGGCAGCCGTCCTTCCTGGTAGCCGAACATGCCGACGGTCAGCGAACCGACCGAGAAGCCCGGGCCCGTGATGAAGGACAGCGCGGCGACGACCGCGTTCGGCAGGTAGGCCACGGAGAGCACGAACATGCCGAAGCTCGTGCCGAAGCCGGGCTCGAACAAACTGTCCACAGTGGACCACGAAAGCGCGGTGGCCGCGGTGAACACCACCGCGCCACAGGCGAGCATCCCGGCGAGGCCGAGCGCCCCCGCCCGCAGGCCGTGGACGGCCACCGGGTCGAACCGGTCGCGCACCACGGTGGGCAGTCCGCAGACCTTGGCGGTGCCCGCGATGGCGGCGAGTCCGGCGAGGAGTCCCGGTACGCAGAAGGCCGTCAGCGAGCTCACCGCGATGGGCGATCCGCCGGTCATCAGGGCGATGAGCACGCCGAACAGCGCGTGCGCCCCGGCTGTCACCGTCACCACCGGGATGGCGTCGGCCGGAGTCCCGCCACCGAGCCGGCGGGCGGCCCGCGCGGCCGCCCTCGCCACGAGCCACGCGACGACGAGCGTCGGCAGCAGCGGCAGCACACCGAGCGGATGACCGCCGAGTTCGAGTTCCACCTGCCAGGAGGCGAGCCAACCCGGCCCGGCGGCGAGCAGGGTTCCGGTGGCGGAGAACCGGGTGCGGTCGGCGGCGAACGCGACCACCGCGAGCACGAGCGCGACGGCGGTATAGGAGAAGAGCAGGGGCGCGCAGGCCGCCGCGAGCAACACACGAACCCGC
Source organism: Amycolatopsis speibonae (assembly GCF_042647925.1). NCBI lineage: Bacteria > Bacillati > Actinomycetota > Actinomycetes > Pseudonocardiales > Pseudonocardiaceae > Amycolatopsis > Amycolatopsis speibonae. The sequence goes on along the minus strand of NZ_JBHRWK010000014.1, from coordinate 688,781 downwards.
TTCGCCCTGGACACCTCCGGCTCGGGGACGAGGTCGCTCACCGGCTCTTCGCCCGGCGGGCGTTCGTCGCGGGTGAGCAGCTTCATGATCCGCACCATGACATCCGGGCTGGTCCGTCCGGGTGAGGCACGCCGCCGCCGGACGGCCCACGTGGCCCAACCCACCCGGTCGGGTAACCCGGAAAACAAAAACACCCGCTGTGACACGGAGAGTCACAGCGGGTGTTCTACGTTCGGAAGATCAGCTCTGCTGGCCGAAACCGCCCGGCGGGGTACCCGGGTTCTGGCCCTGCTCCGGCGAGGACGACGGCGGCTGCTGGAAGAACTGGCCCTGCTGCGGCGCGTACGTCGTGGCCTGCTGGCCCGGCGGCTGCGTGACCGGCGGCTGGAACCCGCCCGGCTGCGCGAACGGGGCGGACGGCTCACCCTGCGGCTGCCCCTGCTGGCCCGCGCCGGGGAACGGCTGGACCTGGGTGGCGGCCGGGCCTTGCTGACCCTGCTGGCCGAACGGACCCTGCGGGCCCTGCTGCGGGAACTGCTGACTGTAAGGGGCCTGCGGTGCCTGCTGCTGCGGCTTCGCGGCGGGCAGCTTGATGACGTCGTGCTCGAACAGCAGTGCCGCGACCGCGACCAGCATCTGCAGGATGCCGAGGATCAGCACCACGGTGAGGATGCCGGGGACCGAGACCTCCGAACGACCGCTTCCGTAGCCGATGATCAGGTCCAGTGCGCCGAAAGCGCCGAGGACGCTGAACAGCGCCGCGAACGGCAGCGTCTTCGGGCCGCGCGGCAGCGCGTGCAATGCCGCGAGCAGAGCGCTGACCAGGAGGAAGACCGAGACCTGCCCGGCGGCGTCGGCCTCGTCGGAGAAGCCGATGAAGAACTGCACCAGGCCGAGAACGGTGACGGCGAGCGCGAGCAGCAGCGCCAGGTTCAGCGGGGCCGCCGGCGACGGCGCCTGCTGCTGGGGAAAGGCTCCCGAGCCGGGGTGGGACTGAGGGGGTTGCTGGCCGCCACCCTGCTGGGGGTAGCCGGGCCCACCGCTGGGATAGGACATCCGAATGCTCTCCTGTCGTTCGACCGGCACCCCGGGGGCGCGCGGGACTCCCGGGACAAACGAGGCGGCTGTGATGCTCGAACGCTAGCGCACACGCGGGCACCCCATGCCTCGGGCTCTGAGACGTCTGTACACCCGATCAGGTTCCCCATGGAACCCCTCGCGAAGCCCCGCGTCGCGTTTAGCCCGCTAAACGCGACGCGACCGGCCGGATCGCGATCAGCCCGCGAAAGTCGCCCCGCCCGCCGGATCGCGATTAGGGGGCGAAAGTCGCTCTGCCCCCGGAAGCCGGCGGGCCGGGCACCGGTGTGGTGCCCGGCCCGCCGGGAAAAGCTCAGTCTCCGAAGGATCAGAGGCTGTTGTACAGCTCACGCGCCAGGACGGCGGTCTCGCTCGGGGTCTTCCCGACCTTGACGCCGGCGGCCTCGAGGGCCTCCTTCTTGGCGGCGGCCGTGCCGGAGGAGCCGGAGACGATGGCGCCCGCGTGGCCCATGGTCTTGCCCTCGGGCGCGGTGAACCCCGCGACGTAGCCGACGACCGGCTTCGTCACGTTGTCCTTGATGTAGGCCGCGGCCCGCTCTTCGGCGTCGCCGCCGATCTCACCGATCATCACGATGACCTTGGTCTCGGGGTCCGCCTCGAACGCCTCGAGGGCGTCGATGTGCGTGGTCCCGATGATCGGGTCGCCGCCGATGCCGACACCGGTCGAGAAACCGATGTCACGCAGCTCGTACATCATCTGGTAGGTCAGCGTGCCGGACTTCGACACGAGACCGATCGGGCCGGCGTCGGTGATGTCGGCCGGGATGATGCCCGCGTTCGACTTGCCGGGGCTGATCACGCCGGGGCAGTTCGGCCCGATGATGCGGGTCTTGTTGCCGGTCGCGACAGCGTGCGCCCAGAAGTAGGCCGAGTCGTGCACCGGGATGCCCTCGGTGATCACCACGGCGAGCGGGATCCCGGCGTCGATCGCCTCGATGACCGCGTCCTTGGCGAACTTCGGCGGCACGAAGATGACCGAAACGTCGGCGCCGGTCTCCTTGATGGCCTCCTCGACCGTGCCGAACACGGTGAGGTCCTTGCCCTCGACGGAGACGGTCTGGCCCGCCTTACGGGCGTTGACGCCACCCACGATGTTCGTGCCGGACTTCAGCATCTTGGTCGCGTGCTTCATGCCCTCGGAGCCGGTGAGCCCCTGCACGATGACCTTGCTGTTCTCGTTGATGAAGATCGACATCTCACGCACCTGCCGCGGCGAGCTCGGCGGCCTTGTCGGCCGCGTTGTCCATTGTGTCCACCACGGTGACCAGCGGGTGGTTCGCGTCGGCGAGGATCTGGCGACCCTCGACGACGTTGTTGCCGTCCAGCCGCACGACGAGCGGCTTGGTGGCCTCGTCACCCAGGATCTTCAGCGCCTCGACGATGCCGTTCGCGACCGCGTCGCAAGCGGTGATGCCACCGAAGACGTTGACGAAAACGCTCTTCACGTCGGTGTCGTTGAGGATGACGTCCAGACCGGCCGCCATGACCTCGGCCGAAGCGCCGCCGCCGATGTCGAGGAAGTTGGCGGGCTTGACGCCGCCGTGCTTCTCGCCCGCGTAGGCCACGACGTCCAGCGTGGACATCACGAGACCCGCGCCGTTGCCGATGATGCCGACCTCGCCGTCGAGCTTGACGTAGTTGAGGTCCTTGGCCTTGGCCTTCGCCTCGAGCGGGTTCTCCGCGTCCTTGTCGACCAGGGCCTCGTGGCCCGGCTGACGGAACGAGGCGTTCTCGTCGAGGGTGACCTTGCCGTCGAGGGCGATGATCTTGTCCTGCGGGTCACGGACCAGCGGGTTGACCTCGACCAGGGTCGCGTCCTCGGAGACGAAGGTCTCCCAGAGCTTCACGACGACGTCGGCGGCCTCGTCGACCACGTTCTCCGGGAACTTGCCCGCGGTCAGGATCTCGACGGCCTTCGCCTTGTCGACACCGATGATCGCGTCGACCGGGATCTTCGCGAGCGCTTCGGGGCGCTCGACGGCCAGCTGCTCGATCTCCACGCCGCCTTCGGCCGAAGCCATCGCGAGGAAGGTGCGGTTCGCACGGTCCAGCAGGAAGGAGAAGTAGTACTCCTCGGCGATGTCCGAGGCTTCGGCCACCAGCACGCGACGCGTGATGTGGCCCTTGATGTCCAGACCGAGGATCGCCTCGGCCTTCTCCGCGGCCTCGTCGGGCGTCTGGGCCAGCTTGACGCCGCCGGCCTTGCCACGGCCGCCGGTCTTGACCTGGGCCTTGATGACGACCTGGTTGCCGATCTTCTCGGCGGTGGCCTTGGCTTCTTCGGGGGTGTTTGCCACGGCACCCGGCAGAACCGGTACTCCGTGGGCGGCGAAGAGATCCCTCGCCTGGTATTCGTAGAGGTCCACTACTCCAGTCTCCTGACGACACGCCACTGTGGTGGTCCGTTGCCGGACCGCGCTGTCGGACCAGTCGAGGTTAGCGACCTGCGCAGAAGCAGGGGACTCCGCACCTGGTGAAGTCGGTCACCGTACGCGGTCAGACGGTGTTTCCACGGTGTGAGACCGCACACCGGAGACCCAGTTCGCGGCCTCTTCCTGGCTTTCGAAGGCGTTCTCGAACCCGCTAGGGCCGTTACCGACCGCGAAGAGAAGGACGCCGGGGAGCGTTTCGGCGAGTCCTTCCGGTTCGCTCTCGCCGCGCACGATGCCGAGGATGTCCGGATCCTCCTGTTCGACAGTCCGGACCAGTTGTTCGGCGGTGTCGAGACGCCCGGCGTAGACGACCTCCACTCCGTCGTCGCGCAGCGCTCTCCCGAGCACGACCGACGAACCTTCCTCGACACCGAACTCGGCCAGCACGACCCGAAGGAGACGACGCGTCACTCGGGCCGCCGTGAGCCCGCGACGGCCACCCCGGCCGCGACGAGGGAGACGACGGCGGCGCCCAGCGCGAGCCAGAACCCGATCCCCGCCGACGAGCCTTCGTACTCCGAGCCGACGAGCGGCAGTTCCGCCGCGCGCAGGCCGAGCACCAGCGCGGCACCGGCCAGGCCGGCCACGGCCGCGACCGGCCGCGAACGCGGGACGAGCGCGTACAGGCCGAGAACGACCGCGAGCGCGCCGAGCAGGCCCCATGACGCCGCGCCGAAGTCCGACCACAGGCCCGGAGCGGTGTAGCCGGGCGCGGTGAACACCGGCGTGCCGAAGGCGGCGATCGCCAGCACCGCCGCCGCGACGACCGGGGTCAACACAGTGCCGTTCGCCCGCGAACCGTCCAGTTCGGCAGTGTCAGTGACGTCGGCAGCGTCATCGGAGTCGGCGGCGACGTCGCGTTCCACGACGCCGGTGATCACGGCGGCGAGCCCGGCCATGGCCGCCAGCGCGAGCGCGACGAACGTCCATGTGACGCCCTGGGCCGCCGAGAAGCCGTCCTTGTCCGGCAACGGCAGCGGCAGGTCGACGCCGAACGACGCCGGGTCCACCGACTTGTCTTCGGTCACCGACAGAGCCGCGCTCAGCACGGCCGCCGCCGCGAGCACGACACCCGCCCACGTCGCCGCGACGACTCCCCGGGCGAACCCCGAGAGTCGCGGCACGAAGACGAACAGCGCGGGCACGGCGAGCACGACGGCGGCGCCGAGCAGCAGCCAGCGCGCCGGCGTCTCGGGAACGGGCGTCGGGCCGTTGGCCTTCAAGACCGGGGTCAGCGCGCCCAAGACCGCGGCCACGGCCGCCAGCAGCGCCAGCCCACCGGTGGCCAGCCGCCACCAGAACAGCCCGGGCAGCCTGGCCTCACCGGCCAGGTCGCCGGTGACCGCCTCGTCCGCTTCCGCGACGTCGAACCGGGTGAAGGCCAGCCCGAGCAGCGCCAGCCCCGCGACGGTGACCAGCACCGAACCCGGCGCGAGCGAAAGCCGGTCCACGACCAGCCCCGCGACCACCTGCGGCACACCGACCGCGAGCGCCGCCAGCCCCGCTCCGGCGAACCCGCCCTTGCCGACCTCGGCCGAGGGGGAACTCACCGCCACGAGCACGGTCAGCGGCAGCATCACCGCGAGCAGCAGGTAGCCGGCCATCGCGACCGTCGGACCCTCGAAGGCGTTCTTGGCCAGGAGGTACGCGTTGCCCGAACCGAGCGGGGCGAGCAGCAGGCCGATCCCGCCCGCCACGCCGAGCACGGGCCCGAGCAGCCGCCAGCGGCGCCGTCCGTCGAGTTCGCCCGCCAGTTCTGCTTCGTCGCGGGCGGCCCCGGCGGCGAACGCCCCGGCGGCGAGCGTGAGCAGGTGACCCGCCACCAGCGGCCACAGCCCCGGCCCCGCCGGAGGCAAGGTGAGCAGCCTGTCGGCGAGGAACAGTTCCGGCCGCGCGGCAAGGGATCCGTCCGCGAGCAGCTGCAGGTCCAGCAGCAGCCGTCCGGGCGCGAGCGCGGTCAGCCCGAGCACCAGCCCTGCCGTGAGCCCGGTCCGCCCAGTCACCACCGCGTAGAGCACCGCCACCGCGGGCGCCAAGGCCAGCACGACCAGCAACGGACCGGCGGTGAAACCGGGCGAGCCACCCCGCACGACGGTCATCAGCGCACCGGCGGTCAGCGCGACCGCACCGGCCACCACCAGCCCCGCCGACAGCAGGAGCGCTCGCGGGCAGGCGCCCGGTTCGCTCCGGAGAAGTTCAGCGGACGCGGTCCCGGGGACGGCCTGCTCGGTGGATTCGCCACCAGGGTGCCGTGAGCGCGAAGTCATCGACGGCGACGCTAGCAAGCCGGGCACGACCGGGCCCGGCAGCAGGGCACCACGGGTCTCACCGACGCTCAGTCGGGCCTCAAACGAGGCCGAAAGCGGCTAAGCCTCCTTCAACACCTCTGGGCAACCGGTTATTTCCCTCGTTTGCCTCCTTTCCGGCCCTTCGGTACCCCCGAACGGCCGCATGATCTTGTAACGCAAATCACACGGTCGAGAGTAAACCTGATTTAACTTTGGGTAATCTTCACTGGATAACGGCCAGATCGCCGTCGCCCGATCGGCCGAGAGCTCCGCCAGATCTTGCTGATCGGGGTGCCGCTTCGTTACTGTCCCCGGGTCCCCATTACAGTCAGATCACGAATGAGAGCACCGAACGAACCACCCCCGAGGTCGTTCACCGGGTTCCCCCGCCCGGGCTCTTGATCCGACTCCCCGAACACGGAAGGCCCCGTCTTGGCTTCACACCGCTCCCCCGGCGGCCAAGCTCCTTCCCCGGCGCTCGAGAACGCACTCGATGGTGCGGTCGTTCGCGTCCGGGGCTCGCACCGCCTGTCGCCCCCGTCTTCGGCCCTTCGTGGCCGTGTCGTAGTCGCAGCCGTCGCCGCCGGCGCCTTCGCGGCCGCCGCCGCCGGGCAGACCATGAAGTCCATCTCGGACTCTTCCGACGCCGCTGTCACCCCGCTGGCCAGCACCCAGGACGCGAGCGCCTCGTTCGCCCTCGGTGGCGGAGCCGCCGGTGGCGCGCCGGAGCTGCTGCCGACCAGCCAGTCGGCGAACGCCTCCGCCGAGGCCCAGAAGCTCTCGGACAACAACAGCATCACCCAGGCCCGCGTGAAGCGTGAGGCCGAAGCGGCCCGCAAGGCCGAAGAAGAGGCCAAGCGCCCCAAGACCTGCATGCCCGCCAAGGGCACCTTCACCTCGGGCTTCGGTGCCCGGTGGGGCACGAGCCACCTCGGCATCGACCTCGCGGCCCCGATCGGCACACCGATCGTCGCGGCCTCCGACGGCACTGTCATCGAAGCGGGCCCGGCCAGCGGTTTCGGCCTCTGGGTCAAGGTCCAGCTCTCCGACGGCACCGTGCACGTCTACGGCCACATGAACTCGTTCTCCGTCCGCGAAGGCCAGAAGGTCAAGTGCGGCGAGGAAATCGCCGAGGTCGGCAACCGCGGCCAGAGCACCGGCCCTCACCTGCACTTCGAGGTGTGGCAGAACGGCACGAAGAAGATCGACCCGCGCCCGTGGCTCGCCGCCCGCGGCGTCAACGTCGGCTGATCGAGCCTCGCCTTTCTTTTCACCGCACGGCCTTTTACTACAGCACGGCCTCTTCACCTCACCGGTGATCCCGCCCGATACAAGGGCGCGCCGGGCAACGACGCTCTGGTGCGCTTTCAGGGCCTCCGCTTCTCCCTTTGAGGGCACCGAGAAGCGACGCAGGCTCTCCGGCTCGGAGCACAGGTGACTTTCCGGGCTCTCAAGGCCCTCACGCGACGCCGTCGGGCAGTTTCCGGATGAAGTACCCCACGGCGATCTGCCAGACCGTGCAGAGGCCCGCCGGGTGCCGTTCGATCGGCCGCCATCCGGCGAGAAGTCCCCGTGAAAGAGTTCGGTACCCGGCTGGCCGCGGCCCGAACAGCCATCGCCGCGCGTGCCCGCATACGACGCACCGTCCGGCCCCGTCCGGTTCGTGCGTCCGCAGTAACGCGCGCCAGGCCGCGACCAGCCTGAGCACTTCCGGCGGTTCCGGACCCCGATCCGGCCCCGCCCCTTTTTCAACACCCCGCAAGTACTCGAGTACCCCACTCGAGAGAACCCCAAACAAGACCCCGTCCACACCGCGTGCCCCTCCCCTGGATCGGGGGTACACCGGCTTGTCCAGCATACCCCAGCGCATCGAACTCGTGTTCGATGGCACAGGTATACGGGAAGGGTCCGACAGTTTTCGGATGCCGCGAAGAAACCGCAGGTCGGGGCTAGAGTTTGACCATCGGGACGCTGCCGATGAGCATCAGCCGGACCTTGCCGGCCGCGCCGAAGTCGATCGTCGCCGTGGCCCGCGGCCCGGCACCGTCGCAGGCGACGACCGTCCCGAGCCCGTACTTGTCGTGGCTGACCCTGTCACCGACGTCGAGCTTGAGCGCGACGGTGTCCTTCCAGGCCTTGCCGAACGGGCTCGTGCTCGCCGCCCTCGACGACGAGGACGAGCCGCCACCCCGACTTCCCCACGTCGTCGCGGCCCGCGGCGAACCTCCCGAGGAACCGAACCCGCCGGAGGAGGAAGAAGGCGCCAGCCTGCGCCAATCGACCAGTTCGGCGGGGAGTTCGTCGAGGAACCGCGAAGCCGGGTTCATCTGCGGCTGGCCCCAGGCGGAGCGCACCATCGAACGGGAGACGTACAGCCGTTTCCTGGCTCGCGTGATCGCGACGTAGGCGAGACGGCGTTCCTCGGCCAGTTCGGTCGGGTCACCGAGCGCGCGCATATGCGGGAAGATCCCGTCTTCCCAGCCTGTACCGAAGACGACCGGGTATTCGAGGCCCTTCGCGGTGTGCACGGTCATCAGCGTGACGACGCCCGCGTCGTGCCCGTCGCCGTCTTCGCCGCCGTCTGCCGCGGGGATCGAATCCGCGTCCGCCACCAGTGAGACCCGCTCCAGGAACGCGGGCAGCGAGCCCGGCTCCGGCACTCCCGGGTCGGCTTCGGGGAGTTCGCCGTCCGGACCGGCCACCTCGGCGGTGAATTCGGTGAACTCCCGCGCGACGGTGACGAGTTCCGTCAGGTTCTCCACCCGCGACGCGTCCTGCGGGTCGTCGGACTCCTCGAGTTCCGCGCGGTAACCCGTGCGCTCCAGGACGGCTTCGAGGACATCGGCGACTTCGGCGCCGCTCTCGACGACCTCGCCGAGTTCGTCCATCAACTCGACGAAACCGGTGATCGCCTTGGCCGAACGCGGGTTCAGCAGCGGGATCTCGCCGTTGACGGCACCCCGCAGCGCCTGCGCGAACGAGATCCGCTCCCGCTCGGCGTACGTCGCGATGACCGCTTCGGCGCGGTCGCCGATGCCGCGTTTGGGGACGTTGAGGACGCGGCGCAGGCTGACCGTGTCCTCCGGGTTCGCCAGCACCCGCAGGTACGCGAGCATGTCGCGGACCTCGCGCCGTTCGTAGAACCGCACGCCGCCGACGACCTTGTAAGGAAGGCCGAGGCGGATGAAGATCTCTTCGAAGACCCGCGACTGGTTGTTGGTGCGGTAGAAGACCGCGACGTCGGAGTAGTCCGCTTCGCCCTTGTCCGCCAGCGCGTCGATCTCGCCCGCGACGAACGCCGCTTCGTCGTGCTCGTTGTCCGCGACGTAGCCGACGATCTTCTCGCCGTCACCGGCATCGGTCCACAGCCGCTTCGCGCGCCTGTTGGGGTTGCGCGCGATGACCGCGTTCGCCGCGTTCAGGATCGTCTGGGTCGAGCGGTAGTTCTGTTCCAGCAGAACGGTCCGCGCGTTCGGGAAGTCGCGTTCGAATTCCTCGATGTTGCGGATGGTCGCCCCGCGGAAGGCGTAGATCGACTGGTCCGCGTCGCCCACGACGCACAGTTCGGCGGGACCGATCCCGGCCTCGTTCTCCTCGGTGCCGACCAGCTCGCGGACCAGCGTGTACTGCGCGTGGTTCGTGTCCTGGTACTCGTCGACCAGGACGTGCCGGAACCGCCGCCGGTAGTACTCGGCGACGTCCGGGAAGGTCTGCAGGAGTTCGACCGTCCGCATGATGAGGTCGTCGAAGTCGAACGCGTTGGCCTGGTTCAGCCGCCGCTGGTACTCGACGTAGACCTCGGCGACCCGGCGTTCGAGGTCGTTGCCCGCGTCGGCGACCGCCGTCTCCGGGCCGATCAGCTCGTTCTTGAGGTTCGAGATGTTCACGGCCAGCGTGCGCGCCGCGTACTTCTTCGGGTCGATGTCGAGATCACGGGCGACGAGCGTGATGAGCCGCTTCGTGTCGTCCGAGTCGTAGATGGAGAAACTCGACGACATCTCCAGCGTTTTGGCCTCACGGCGCAGGATCCGCACGCACATGGAGTGGAACGTCGATACCCACATGGCGTTGGCGCGGCGGCCGACGAGGTCGCTCACCCGCTCCCGCATCTCCGCGGCCGCCTTGTTGGTGAACGTGATCGCCATGATCTGGCCGGGATGCACGTCCCGCTCGGCCAGCAGGTACGCGATCCGCCTGGTCAGCACCCGGGTCTTGCCCGAGCCCGCGCCCGCGACGACCAGCAGCGGCGAGCCCGCGTGGGTCACGGCCTCGCGCTGTGCGGGGTTCAGGTCGTCGAGCAGGTCCGCGTGCCGGGGCTTGGCCGGGCCGTCCGCTGGGAGATCGAAGAGGGTGTTCATCGCCGGTCCACGCTACAGCGCCGGGCGTAGGCGGTGTTGTCGCCTGCCGTCCGACGCGCGGGGGGTGTTCGCGGCGGAGGATCGGATGCCATGGACACCAACGGAATTCCCTCCCGGCTCAGGGCCGGCGACGCCGACCGCGAGCGGGTCGCCTCGCTCATCCAGGCCGCCGGCGGCGAAGGCCGTCTCACTCTCGAAGAGGTCGAAGACCGGCTCAGCACTGTGTATTCCACCAAGTACACGGACGAACTCGTCACGCTCACCTCGGATCTGCCGAAACCCGCGCCGAAGCGGCGTCCCGTCGTCTTCGGGCATCCGGCGGTGCGGGTCCACCTCGCGGTCGCCGTCGTGCTTTCGGTGTTGTCGATCGTCCGCTGGACGGTTTCGGGAGTGCCGTTCTTCTGGCCCGCGATGCCGATGTTCTGGCTGGCCATGAGCGTCCTCGTGCACGCCCGTGTCCGCGGCGGGCGCCGTCGCTTCAAGCCGGATGACGGCTTCGCTGTGGCATAATGATCGGTATGCGGCACGTGACGCGATTTTTTTACGGGACCCGGACTCCGGCTCCCGTGATCGCATAGTGCCTGAATGCCATCACCCGAAGCCCCGGAGTCCACGGACCCCGGGGCTTTACGCTGTTCCGGGGGCCAGCAGGGAATCCGGACCGAAGAGAGGTCCCGATGGACACCACACAGAAGCCGGACGCCGAAGAACCCATCGCCACCGCTGAAGAGATCGGTGAGCTCCGCAAGGAGATCGACTTCCTCGACGGCGAGATCCTGCGGCTGGTCAATCGCCGCGTCGAGGTCTCCAAGACGATCGGTGCGGCCAGGATGGCCGCGGGTGGCACCAAGATCGTCTACAACCGCGAGATGGACGTGCTCGCGCGCTACCGCGAACTCGGGCCGGAAGGGCGGCAGCTGGCGATGGCGCTGCTGAACCTGGGCAGGGGCAGGCTGGGGCGATAGCAAAGGTCCCTTGCTCCCGCCACGTCACTCGGGATCGCGTTTAGCCCGCTAAACGCGATCCGCCCACCCCACGCGACCAAGGCCCGGACCGACCGGACCCGAGTGACCGAAGCCGAGGTGACCGAGGCTGGGGTGACCAGAGTCTCTTGATCCCTTGAAGTCGCGCGCCTTTCGGCCGCCAGGCCTCGCGATCGTGATGGCAGGGCGCCCTCCACGTTCACGTAACGATCAGACGATAGTCGCGCCCTGGCAGCACGATCGCGACCGCGCGATAAAAAAGACAGGCAAACTGGACACATGATTAACCTCATCGCCGTGATCGTCGCGATCGCCGGGGTCCTGGCGGCATTGGGCCATCTCGGTTATCTCGCCATGCTGAACAACGCGGCGGGTAAGCGCGCGGGCGGTACGCCCATCGCCCAGTACGTCAAGTCGCGCTGGCCGATCGCAGCGGGTACCACCGCGGCCTCGTTGTTCGCCTGGTTGCTCACTATCGGGGGAACCCCGCTCGACATCATCGCCATTTTGCTTGCGGCGGGTAGCGGGATCACGGCCACCAAAGCTCTGCAATCCACCCAGCAGAAGTACCGCAGCGGCAACTGAACGGGTTCACCAGCACCGATAGCACTGCGTAACGTCACCGAGGCCCGTTCGGGCGCGCCCGACCGAGTGAAACATCTGCAACTTGCAGAGTGGGTGAAGACTTGCGGGGCGTCGAGCTTTTAGTGTGGTTCCCGTGAGGACCCTTGCGTCTGGGTCGGGCGGTGCCCGAACGACGCGCGGGGGCTACGGCCCCGCGCGTCCACAGTCGCATGCGCGTGCATTTGCTCACGAGAGTGCCCGGGAGTCTGCAAGCGAGGGATCCCGTGAAACCACTGCTCCGTTCGGCTTAATCGGTGTCACATCGCCGTCAGGGCCGGCCCACGAGGGGGTCGCTCGGACATGAACGGCTGGGCGGAACACCAAGGACGGGACGGCGCCGCACACGCGGGCCGCCACCGGGCGGGCGGTACCGAGAGCTGGACCCCACCTGTGCCGCCGCGGCGGCCGCGCCCCACCGGGAACGGGCATCACGCACACCGTGAGTTCGCCCCGCCTTCCACCGGTTCCCTTCCTCTGCCGCCACCGCGGAACAGGAGGGCGCCGAGCCCCGGCTATGCCCCATCGAGCGGCCGTCTGCCGCTCCCCCAGCCCGCTCGCGAGGTGCCCGTGGAACGCCCGGCACGCGTCGAGGTCTCGTTCACCGAATCCGCACCGCCCTCCGCCGAGGAGCGGCGCGCGAAGGTACAGCGCACGAAGGTGACGTTGACGGCGCCCGCGCCCCGTCGCCCCGAGCCGGTCGAAATCGACGCCGGTGACGATGACGTCCGCGTCTATCTCGCCCCGCCCCTCGACGGCCTGAGCACCTTCGATCTCGGTTCGGTGCCCGCTTCGGTGACCCCGCCGAAGACCTGGCGCAAGGCCGCCTGGTTCGCGGCGGCGGCGTCCGCGCTGGTCGTCGTCGGCCTGCTGTTCGCCGGTTCGTTCCTGGTCGGCAAGCCCATCCCGGAGCAGCAGAGCCAGGGCGGCTGGCCCGGCTACCGCGGTGGCAGCCCGCTGACCAACGAAGGCCTCGCCGGCAACTCGACCACGCCGCCGCAGGGCGGCGCGGCGGGCGACCCGTCCGATTCCGCGACCGACTCCTCCAGCCAGGACGACCGCAGTTCCACCAACTCCGACACCGCCTCGGAGAGTGGCAGCACCGGCCGCGACGAGTCGCGGCCCGGCTCGGGCGGACCGGAAACGACCGGAAAACCGGCGACGTCGTCGAGCGAGCGGCCGCAGAAGCCGCCGGTCATGCCCGCCAATCGCACCACCACGACGTCTCCTTGGTACGCGTCCCAGCCGGACGCGAAGGCGATGGGCGACAACACCGAGACCTTCCTCAACGCCGTCACGACCAACCCCCAAGAGGCCTCCGCGGTGACCTCCGGCGGCCTGCGCGAAGAAGGCGCCCAGGGCCTCCGTGAGCGCTACGCCGACGTCGCCTACTTCGAGGTGAAGAAGGTCAGCATCGACCAGCGCCGCGGCGTCACGGTCAACACCGTCGAGGTCACCCACAAAGACGGAACGAAGACCATGGAACAGCGCACGCTGACCTTCGGTGACGACGACAAGATCGTCGACGACGGCATGTAGCCGTTCGCGCACGTGCAGGTGTCCTGTTCCTCTGCACGTGCGGTGCGACGAGCGGTTGTCCCTGGTCCGGGTGGGTGACCTAAGCTGCCGTTCGTCGTATCGCGATGGCATTCCGGCGATAGAGCCTGGCCGTGGGCCGTCTCCACAGGGTTACCTGACGACAGCAAGGTTCGCACCGTTCAGAAGACGGCCGCGCGGACCAAAGGCGTCGGCCGAACGGCCCAGCGCCTGCCCCGGACCAGAGCGAGGAATTTCGTGCTTGATCGACAGCGCATACGGCGTGAGGACGCCGTACGTGTCGAGGACGTCATCCCGGAAGAGATCCTGAACGACACCCGCGTCGACCGCGAGTATCTCGAGCAGGTCTTCCGCGAGCCGCAGAAGTTCGTTCCCGCCCGTACTCGCGAAGAGCCGTCGCCGCGGCCCGAGCCCGACGAAGACGAGCCGGAAAGCCGCGCCGCCCGGCGGGCCAAGCTGGCCGGTCTGGTCGCCGCCGGGCTGCTGGTCGCGGGCGCCGTCGTCACCGCGGGCGTGCTCGCGGGCACCCAGCGGCAGGGCTCGGTACCGGGTGCCGCCGCACCCGAGGTGATGAGCGGAGCCGCCGCGCTCGGCGGGCTCGCCGTCCCCGACTCCACCGAGCCGCAGCGGAAGCAGGCGACGCCGACCTCCACGGGCACCAGCACGACTGTCCAGCCGTCCTCGGACACCGGCACGGGTTCGCTCTCGCGGCAGGGTTCGGCGACCAGCAGCACCAGTTCGCAGTCCGCCGCCAAACCGGCCGCGATCACCACGGCCGAGGGCAAGATCGACGCGGTCCGGAAGTTCTACCGGACCGTCGACGCCGATCCCTACGGTGCGATGTCGCTGCTCACGCCGGTGCTGGCCGACTCCGAAGCGGGCAGGCTGATCGAGGCGTGGAGCTCCATGGACGCCATCCAGATCCAGGACATCCGGGAACAGGCCGACGGCACGATCCTCGCCGTGGTGACCATGCGCAATCCGGACGGCGGCCTCGTGCGGGTCACTCAGGTGCTGGAATTCGCCGACGAGACGACGGGCTTGATCACCGACGCCCGGCTGTTGTCCGCGCAGCACATGTGACGGATACCCGGCGTACGACAGCCCTCTACCCAGGGCGATCAGAGCGTACCGCGTGTGTGTGCGCAGAGTGAGCGCCTAGCCTTGTCACGAGTCGGTCTCGGAAAAGCCGGCACACAGACCACTACATGTGCATACGCTCCAACGCTGTGGCGTGCTGAAGGCCGCACCGCGTGCGCGGACGACTCCGCGTCGTGAAGACGGAGCCCAAAGGGAGGTCGCGTGAGCGACGAGGGTCGCCTGGTCGCCGGTCGATACCGCATAGTCCAGCGGATCGGCACAGGCGCGATGGGTGCCGTCTGGCAAGCGCATGACGAGGTACTCGGGCGCACGGTGGCGATCAAGCAGCTGCTGCTGCAGCCCGGCCTCGAGGCCCAAGGCGCCGAAGACGCCCGCCAGCGCACGATGCGTGAAGGCCGGATCGCCGCCAGGCTGCACCACCCGAACGCCATCTCGGTGTTCGACGTCGTCACCGACGACAACGGTCAGCCGTGCCTGATCATGGAGTACCTGAACTCCACCAGCCTCGCCCAGGTGCTGCAGGAGGAGCGGACGCTGCCGCCGACGGAGGTGGCCCGGATCGGCGCGCAGGTCGCGGCCGCGCTGACCGAGGCGCACGCGGTCGGCATCGTGCACCGGGACATCAAGCCCGGCAACATCCTGCTGGCGCCCAACGGCACCGTGAAGATCACCGACTTCGGCATCTCGCGGGCCAAGGACGACGTCACGGTCACGAAGACCGGGATGATCGCCGGAACCCCCGCCTACCTGGCGCCCGAGGTGGCCATCGGTGGCGACCCCGGCCCGGAGTCCGACGTCTTCTCGCTCGGCTCGACGCTCTACGCGGCCTGCGAAGGCCAGCCACCGTTCGGCCTCAGCGAGAACACGCTGAGCCTGCTGCACGCGGTCGCGGCCGGGCAGATCATCCCGCCGCGCCAGTCCGGCCCGCTCGCCAGCGTGCTGGCCGTGCTGCTGCACCCGGAGGTGCGGCACCGCCCCACCGCCGACGAGTGCGAAGAGCTCCTCGCCGCTGTCGCGCGAGGTGAGACGCCGCTGGGCGGCCCCGCGGACGAGACCGTGCTCGCCGCCCCGGTCGCTGGCGCGCTCGCCGGCGGCCTCGCGGGCGCGGGCGTGACCCAGGCGCTCGACAGCGAATCGGCCGGTCATTCGGGCTCGCTCCTCGACGAGCAGGCCGCGGCGGGTTCGTACTACGACGAGGACGACTACCACCAGCCGCCCGCGTCGGGGTACCCGGAAGACGACTACGACGGGTACGACAACTACGACGAGACCGCGCTGCTGTCCGAACGCGGCCACCCCGGCGGCCCGACGCCCACGCGCGCCGTCCCGATCCCCGCGGGCCGCTACGAAGACGATCCCTACGACGACGATTACGACGACCAGCCGCCTCCGCCGCCGCCTCCGACCCGGGCGCAGACCAGCCCCGTGGACGAGGACGACGAGAAGCCGGGCGCGTGGAAGAAGCCCGCGATCATCGGCGGTGTCGTGGTGGTCGCGCTGGCCGCGCTGGGTTTCTGGCTGCTGAGCCCGAACAACCCGGAAGCGCCCGCGCAGGTGGGGAACTCCTCGACGAAGCCGTCCCCGACCCCGACGTCCTCGGCTCCCGAGACGACGGAATCGCCGTCGGAGACGCAGTCGGCGGAGCCGCCCAAGGAGACGACGTCGTCGAAGAAGACGTCGAGCAAGGCGACGCAGACGCAGGAGCCGGATCCGCCGACGCCGACCAAGTCGACCCCGAAGACGACTCCGACGAAGACGCCGACTCTCACGACACCGACGCCGACGAAGTCCGAACCGACCGACACGTCCCCTCCGGCGACCCCGTGATCCGAGGATTGCATTGAGTTCTGAAGGTTCCATCGTCGGCGGCCGGTACCGCCTGGATCAGCCCATCGGGCGTGGCCGGGCGGGCATCGTGTGGCTGGCGTTCGACACCCGCCTGCTGCGCACGGTCGCGATGAAGCGCATGTACCTGCCCGTCGGCCTGCCGTCGGACCGGGCGGAGCAGGCCAAGGCCGTCGTCGTCCAGGAGGGCAAGGACGCGGCCAAGTTCGAGCACGCCACCGCCATCAAGGTGTACGACGTCCTGCCCGACGGGCAAGACGTGTGGCTGGTGATGGAGTACATCCCGTCGCGCGGGATGTCCACCTTCCTGGCCGAGCACGGCAGGCTGACCGCGGAGCAGGCCGCCGCGCTGGGCATCATGCTCGGCCGCGCGCTGGCCGCGATGCACGAGGCCGGGGTGGTGCACCGGACCGTCGAGCCGGGCACGATCCTGCTGGCCGACGACGGCGGCGTGAAGCTCACCGACATCGGCATCACCGGTGGCGGCGCGAGTCCGGCGTACCGGGCGCCCGAGGTGGCGCGCGGCGAACCGGCGACTTCGGCGTCCGACGTGTTCTCGCTGGGCGCGACGCTGTACACGGCTGTCGAGGGGGTGCCGCCGTTCGGCGAGGACGGCGAGTCTTCGGAACGGCCGCCGCAGACCGCCGGTCCGCTGGCCGGGGCGCTGCGCAAGATGCTGCGGGCCGAGCCGGACGTGCGGCCGACGATGGCCGACACGGTCCGCTCGCTGGGCGCGATCACCGAGGGGCGGCAGACGGCGTTCATCCCGCCGACCGCGCCCGCCATGCCGACGATGCCCGCGTCGATGCCGGTGCCCATGCAGCAGGCTCCGCACCAGGCGCCTCAGCAACAGCCGGTTCCGCAGTTCCTCCAGCAGCAGCCCCAGCCGCAGCAGTATCAGCCGCCCCAGCCACCGCCTCAGCAGCAGTACGCGCCGCCTGCCCAGCAGCAGTACGCGCCCGCCGCGACGAAAGCGCCGGACACCCGGAAGTGGCTGATCACGGCGGGCGCCGTCGTGGCGGCGATCCTCATCGGGGTGTTGTTCGCGGAACTGTTCCTGATCTAGCTACAGCCGTTCGAGGATCAGCGTCGCGAGTTCGACGGGACGGCTGAGGTATGGGCTGTGGCTCGCCCGCCAGGTCACCGTCGTGTCGCAGCGTGCGGCGAAGTGGGCGATCATTTCCGGGGCGAGCGCTCGATCTTCGGAACAGACGATGTAGGTGTTCGGAGTGTCCTTCCAGGACGCCCCCGTCGGCGATTCGGAGAAGATCGAGACGGGTTCCGGGCGCAGCAAGGCCGTGGCCCGCTCGGCGACGGCGTCCGAGCAGTCGGCGTACATGACCTCGCGGACGGTGGCGAGGTCGAGGCGGGTCATGCCCTCGTCGTCGAAGATCAAGGGCAACGGCTCGGGTTCGCGGCCGGTTTCCTCCTTGACCCGGTCGATCCAGTACTGAGCGGTCTCGCCCGGTTCGCTGACGATCGCGGCCAGGAGGATCAGGTGCGAAAGCCCCTGAAGCCCGCTGGCGATCACTCCGCCGTAGGAGTGCCCGAGCACCACCGGCGGTTCGGCTGCCCGGTCGACGATTTCCTGGACGGTCCGGGTGATTTCGGCGATCGGCTGCGCGCCGACGTCGGGGACGGTGACCTCGGCGCCTTGCTTGCGCAGGCGCTCGGCGACGTCGTCGAAATGGGCAGGCTGGTGCCAGGAGCCGTGCAGGATGATCAGGGGACGCACGCGGGTCCTTTCGACGGCGGGGTTCGTGACTTCCTTCCCAGGTTGTCGACCGCCGCCGCGGTTGTTCAAGCGCAGCCGGGTTTCCTGCCCGACCGGCCACTCCCGCCTACCCATCCGGTCAGGCCGCTTGGGCACCTTCGCGGATCGCGCTGAGGAACCGTCGCACCGCGGGATGGTCCCTGGCGTGCGCGGCCACGGCCGCGTGGATGGACCGCACCGGATCGGGACGGCGGACCTTGCGGATGGCGACGCCGGGATGCGGGGCGCCGAGGCCGAGTTCCGGGATCAGCGCGACGCCGAGCCCTGCGGCCACGAACCCTTGCGCCGTCTGGTAATCCTCGGATTCGACGACGTGGTTCGGGGCGAATCCGGCCGCGCCGCAGGCGTCGAGCAGGATGTCGCGGCAGGCGCCGGGGAGACCGTCGACGCCGACCCACGGATCCTCCGCGAGTTCGCCGAGATCGAGGACGCGTTTGCGGGCGAGCCGGTGGTTCTTCGGCAGGATCGCGCGATATGGGTCGTCGAGGACGTGGATGTACTCGACGCCTTTGAGCCGCGGAGCGTCGCTGGGGAGCACGATCATCGCGACGTCGGCCTTGCCCGACTCGATCTCGGGCATCGAATAGTCGGGCTCGACCAGTTTCAGGTCGAGGCGGACCCCCGGGAAGTCCCGGCGCAGCGCGGCGACGGCCAAGGGCACCAGGGAGGCGCCGGCGGTGGCGAAGTAGCGGATCGCGAGCCTGCCTGTGCGACCTTCCTTGAGTTCGGTGAGCGCGGCTTCGGCCTTGGCGAGCTGGGTGCTCAGCGTTTCCGCGTGTTCGGACAGCAGCGAACCGGCAGGCGTCGGCCGCACGCCGCGGCCGACGCGCTCGAGCAGTTCGACGCCCGCTTCCCTTTCCAGGGTGGACAACTGCTGGCTGATCGCGGAGGGTGTGTAGCCCAGGTTCCGGGCGGCGGCGGTGATCGAACCGCTGCTGATCACGGCTCGGAGGACCTGCATGCGGCGGACGTCCAGCATGCTCCGATCTTACAGTTCTTCTTAAGCCTCCCTGCAGTAATTTTCGCTTGTCCTTACGCGTCGGCACGGTGAAGCTGAGCCGGGCACATAAGGAGGACTGGGTGGGCGAGACGAAGACCCTGCTGCGGATCGGCGCGCTGGCGCTCATGTGGGGATCGAGTTTCTTCTGGATCAAACTGGGGCTGGGCGCGTTTTCCCCGGTGCAGCTGGTGCTGGCACGGGTGGCGCTCGGCGCGGCGGTGCTGGTCGGGCTCTGCTATCTCGGCCGGGACAGGCTGCCGTCGGGACGGCGGATCTGGGGACATCTGGCCGTCGCGGCGTTCTTTCACAACGCGTTGCCGTTCCTGCTGTTCGCGTGGGGTGAGCTGACCGTCGACTCCGGGATCACCGGAGTGCTGAACTCGACGACGCCGCTGTGGGTGCTGCTCGCCGCGCCGATGCTGGGAACGCGCACGAAGATGACCGCGATCCGGGTCGCCGGACTCGTTGTCGGGCTCACCGGGATCCTGCTGATCTTCGCGCCGTGGGAGGCCTCCGGGCTGCTCAGCTGGGGCGCGCTGGCGTGCCTCGCGGCGGCCGCGAGCTACGGGTTCGCGTTCGTGTACGAGGGCAAGCACCTCACCGGCACCGGTGACTCGCCGATGTCGCTCGCGGGCGGGCAGATGCTGCTCGCGACCGGGTTCCTGCTGCTGGCGATGCCGATGGGCGGCTTCGAACCGGTGCACCTGAGCACCGGCGCGATCGTCGCGGTCGTGATCCTGGGGATCGGGTCGACCGGGATCGCGTTCGCGCTGAACTATCAGCTCCTCGCGAGCGAGGGCGCCGTCGCGGCGTCGATCGTCGGGTACCTGCTGCCGGTGGTTTCGGTGCTGCTGGGGGCGGTGTTCCTGGCCGAGCCGCTGAACTTCCGGGTGATCGCCGGGATGGTCGTCGTGCTGGGCGGGGTCGCGCTGACCCGGCTCCGCCCGAGGGAGCGGGGGACCTTTGCTACCGCCCCTGTGGTGGAGCGCCCGCTCGCCGCCGCCGGGGAGGCCGCGCCGTGAAGACGACGACGTTGTGGCGTCCGACAGGGCGGGCCGAGCTCGACCTCGTCCGCGAGTCGGACTGGCGCGAGTGGCCGCCGCGGCTGCCGGAGCAGCCGATCTTCTATCCGGTGCTGAACGAGGCCTACGCGATCAAGATCGCCCGCGACTGGAACGTGCGATTCGACGGCGCGGGCTTCGTGACGCGGTTCGAGGTCGAGACGGACTTCGTGCGGCGGTATCCCGTCCAGCAGGCGGGCGGGAAGACCATCCTGGAGCTCTGGGTCCCGGCCGAGGACCTGGCCGAGTTCAACACGCACATCGTGGGGAAGATCGAGGTCACCCACGAATTCACGCCGCCCGCCTGACCTGCGTTTAGCGGGCTAAACGCGCTCCCGCCGGTCCAGCGCCGCCCGGCACCTCCCCGGACCGGCGGAGCGACTTTAGCGGGCTAATCGCGACGCGGTGGGGCCTGGGGGCCGGCCGGATCGCGATTAGCCCGCTAAAGGCGAAGCCGTCGTCAGAGGACGGAGAAGACGAGCAGGGCGGCCATGACCAGCTCGACCCAGAAGTAGAGCCAGCTCGGATAGAACCGCTCGGGCCGTTCCGCGAACCGCGCGACCAGCCGCCCGAAGGCCATCCCGGCAAGCGCGACAGCCACCGCGATCGCGGCGCCCCGCTGGATCCCGCCGACGTCGAAAGCCGCGAACCCGAGCAGCACGGCGACAGCCACCCCGAAGCCGCCGTAGACAGCGCGCACTTCGGTCCGCGCTGTCGCGGAGTCCAGCGTGATGCCGAACGGCCGGATCAACCGCCCCGGCGCGACAAGCCCGAGCAGCCCCATCCCCAGGAAGAACAGGGCCACCAGGCCGATGAGAACAAGCGCCACCTAGACGAGACGCCTGTCGGAGGCCCAGCGCGAAAGCTCGTACCGGTTCGAAAGCTGCGTCTTCCGCAGCACGCTCGACACGTGCGTCTCGACTGTCTTCACCGAGATGAACAGCTCGGACGCGATCTCCTTGTACGCGTATCCGCGCGCGAGCAGCCGCAGCACGTCGCGTTCCCGCGGCGTCAACAGGTCCAGGTCCGGGTCGCTGATCGGCGCGGAACCCGGCCGGTCGGCGAACGCGTCGAGCACGAACCCGGCCAGCCGTGGCGAGAACACCGCGTCACCGTCCGAGACCCGCACGACGGCGCGCACGAGCTCCTTCGACGAGATCGTCTTCGTGACGTATCCCCGCGCCCCGGCACGGATCACGGCGATCACGTCCTCCGCGGCGTCGGAGACCGAAAGCGCGAGGAACACGACGTCCGGCAGTTCCGGCCGGATCCGGCGCAGCACCTCGGCACCGCCGCCGTCCGGCATGTGCACGTCGAGCAGGACGACCTGCGGTTTGGTCCGGGCGATCCCCGCGACCGCCTCGGCCACCGAGCCCGCCTCACCGACCACGCGGACGTCGTCGGTGATCGAATCCAGTTCGGTGCGCGCACCCGCCCGGAAGAGCGCGTGGTCGTCGACGAGGAAGACCTTGACCGGCTCCCGCGTCTGCTGGTTCTCCGTCACGATGCTCCCTCGCTCGCCCTGTCGGAGTGAGCATAGCGACCTCACGCCGCACCCTTCCCCGCTTTGACCGGCATCTCCAGCTGGACCTCGGTTCCTTCACCCGGTGCGGTACGCAGTTTGAGCTTCCCGCCGTGCCGTTCCATCCGCCCCCGGATGGAATCGGCGAGCCCGTGCCTGTCGCTCGGCACGACGTCGGGGTCGAACCCCTTGCCCCTGTCACGCACGAAAACCGTCACCGCTGTCGGCTCGACCTCGGCGTATACGCTGACCTCGTCGACGCCCGCGTGCTTGGCGGCGTTGACGATCGCTTCGCGCGCCGCCTGGACCAGCGCGGTCAGCGGCTCGTCCAGCGTGGCCTCCCCCACGACGACCTGCTGCACCGAGATCGCGAACGCGTCCTCGACCTCGCCGCACGCGGCCGCGAGCACTTCGGACAGCTGCCCGCTGACGGTCTCTTCCTCGGTCTTCTTGCTCTTGCCGTACCCCGACGGCCCGTACAGCCAGCCGCGCAGTTCGCGTTCCTGACCGCGTGCGAGCCTGGCGACCTCACGCGGCGATTCCGCCTGTTTCTGGATCAGCGCGAGGGTCTGCAGGACCGAGTCGTGCAGGTGCGCGGCGATCTCGGCGCGTTCGTCGGTGCGGATACGGGCGGTGCGCTCGTCGGACAGGTCGCGGACCAGGCGCAGCCAGAACGGGACGGTCAGTACGGCCACCCCGAACAGCGTCGCGATCACGGCGACCAGCGCGAACTTGACCTGATCGATGCTGCCGCTCTCCAGGACGACCACACCGATGCCGGTCATCACCAGCGCGACGCCCGCGACCACGCGGATCGCGGCCGACCAGCCTCCGCCGCCGAGGAACGCCGTGGCGACCCCGCCCTTGGCGCCGAGACGCCAGCGCCGCCGCTGCGACTCGTCGGCCTCACGCCAGACGACCGCCGCGCCGATCATGGCCAGCGCCAGCGGAATGGCGACCCAGCCGCTGATCAAGCCGGTCAACGTGCCGCTGGCGACGGCGAGGCCGACACCCAGCGCTATCAGGCCGAACGCCTGCTGCTTCTCCTTCGGCGCGGTTTTCTCCGGTGCGGCTTCACCGGATTGCTGCTGGACGAAGACCCAGAGCAGGCCGTACGCGAGAAGACCGACGCCGTTCAGCGCGGCCATCAACGCGAACGCGATCCGGACCCAGAGCACCTTGACGCCGAGATGGTCGGCGAGGCCGCCGGCGACACCCGCGATGGCGCGGCCGGAGCGGCGGCGGTACATCTTGGGCGGTTCGAACGGTGCCGGGGACAGGCTGCCGGGAACGGGCACCGGAGGGCGCTCGATGATCGTCGGCTTCACCTGCTCGGCGAGGTCGTTGGGGGCGGGTTCCTGCACGTTCTCCATGGTCACATGGAGTGTGGCACTGATCCATCGGGGAAACCCCTGACTCTTCCCGTTGGGGGAAACCTCAGGGACGTTCCCGGATGTGGCAGGGGGCCACCGGGGCGCATTCTTTGTGGCATGAGTGGGAGTGAGACACACGTTCCGAAGCAGGGCCCAGCGGCCGGCTTCGAAGAGACCGTCAAGGATTTCTGGCGGAGCAGGCCGGTCCGCCCGGCACACGGCCGCAAGTTCGCCGGTGTCGCCGCGGGGATCGGCTACCGGTACGGCATCGACCCGACCGTGGTTCGCGTCGCGCTGGTCGCCGCGACCGTGTTCGGCGGTTTCGGGGTCTTCGTCTATCTGCTGGGCTGGCTCTTCCTGCCGCAGGAGGGCGACCGCGTATCCGCGTTCGAGGGCCTGATCGGCCGGGGCCGCGCGTCGAGTTCGCCGGCGTTCGCGGTGCTGCTGCTGATCCTGCTGTTCCCCGGTCTCACCTGGACCTTGAGCGGCGGCTGGATGACGGACGGCACCGGGCTGATCGGTTTCGCGCTGATGGCCGTCGCGCTGTACCTGCTGCACCGCAACCGCGGGCAGTTCAACCGGCCGACGATGCCCGCCCCGGCTCAGCCTGCCGCCGCGTTCTCGATGGCGTCGGCGTCGGCGGCCTCCACCGCGACGGCGACCGAGGGTGGCTGGGACCCGCTCGCGGCCGACCCGTCCGCTTGGGACTTGCCGAACGCTTCGCCGTCCGGTGGTCTGCCGCCGCAGACGCCTCCGCCGCCTTCCGCGCCGCCGATGCCTCGTCGCCGCAAGTCGAAGATCGGCGCCGCGACCTTCGGGATCGCCGTGCTGGTCGGCGGGGTCGGCACCGTCCTCGGCCTGGACGGCGAGCCGTGGTTCACCATGCAGCACGTCGTCGGGCTCACCCTGGGCGTGGTCGGCATCGGGCTGGTGGCCGGTTCGTTCGTGCGGGGCGGTCGCGGGCTGATCGGGCTGGCGGTGCCGCTGGCGATCGTCGGGATGGCGCTGACCACGGTCCCGTTCGAGAACATCTCGGTGAAGGGCGGTCTCGGGGACCTGAATGCCACGCCGAGCCAGGTGTCCGAGGTGCTGCCGGAGTACCACCGCTCGGCGGGCGACATCGACATCGACCTGACCAAGCTGCCCGCGGGAGCGTCAGTGTCCACAAAGGTCTCCAGCGGGGCGGGCAACTCGACGGTCCTCGTGCCGGCGGGTGCCGAAGTGAAGGTCTCCTGCGAGACGGGGGCCGGCGACGTCGCCTGCCTCGGCCAGTCGCGCTCGGGGGTCGGCGAAGACGCGATCGACTTCACCTCGGCGGGCGACAGCGGGCAGAAGATCACTCTGAAGGTCAAGAACGGTGTCGGAAACGTGGAGGTGCGTCGTGGCTGAGTACGACTACGACAACTACGACAGCACGCAGGCCCAGGCGGCTCAGCCGGCGAAGCGCGGGGTGGACGCCATCACCCTGATCGTCGGGATCGCGACACTGCTGGTGTCGGGTTACGTCCTCTCGGACGGCTCCTCGTGGCTCCCGCAGTTCGACTTCCGGTGGGTCATGGCGGGTGGGGCGATCTTCGTCGGCGTCCTGCTGCTCGCCGCTTCGGTGCGCAAGAGCCGCCGCTAGCGGCCCCGCTCACGCTCCACCCCACTCCGAAGGCCCCGGCCCCTCGCCGGGGCCTTCGCCTTGCTCCGACTTGCGTTTAGCCCCCTAATCGCGATCCGGTCGCCCTGGTGCCGACGGGCCCAACGGATCGCGATTAGGGGGCTAAAGTCGCTCCGGGCTCGCGCAGGTGCCCGGGCCGCCGGATCGCGTTTAGCCCGCTAAACGCGATCCCGGTCGCCAGGGTGCCCGGCGGCGGCGGATCGCGATTAGGGGGCTAAACGCAGGTCGGGGCGGGGGCGGGTCACTCCCACTCGATGGTGCCCGGCGGCTTGGACGTGACGTCCAGGACCACCCGGTTCACCTCGGCGACCTCGTTGGTGATGCGGGTCGAGATCTTCTCCAGCACCTCGTAGGGCAGCCTCGTCCAGTCCGCGGTCATCGCGTCCTCGGACGACACCGGCCGCAGCACGATCGGGTGCCCATAGGTCCGCCCGTCGCCCTGGACGCCCACGCTGCGGACGTCGGCCAGCAGCACCACCGGGCACTGCCAGATCTCGCCGTCCAGCCCGGCCGCGGTGAGTTCCTCGCGCGCGATGGCGTCGGCCGCGCGCAGCGTCTCGAGCCGCTCGGCGTCGACGGCGCCGATGATCCGGATGCCGAGCCCCGGGCCGGGGAACGGCTGCCGCTGCACGATCGTCTCCGGCAGCCCGAGCTCCAGCCCGACGCGCCGCACCTCGTCCTTGAACAGCAGGCGCAGCGGCTCGACGAGCTCGAACTGCAGGTCGTCGGGCAGCCCGCCGACGTTGTGGTGGCTCTTGATGTTCGCCGCGCCCTCACCCCCGCCGGACTCGACGACGTCCGGGTACAGCGTGCCCTGGACCAGGAACTTGTAGTCGCCCTCGGCCTTGAGGTCGCGCTCGGCCTGCTCGAACACGCGGATGAACTCGCGGCCGATGATCTTGCGCTTCTCCTCGGGGTCGGTGACCCCGGCCAGCGCGTCGAGGAACCGCTCGCGCGCGTCGACGGTCACCAGATTGACCCCGGTCGCGGCGACGAAATCGCGCTCGACCTGGGTCCGCTCGCCGGAGCGCAGCAGGCCGTGGTCGACGAACACGCAGGTCAGCCGGTCACCGATGGCCCGCTGCACGAGCGCGGCGGCCACAGCCGAGTCGACACCGCCGGAAAGCCCGCAGATGGCCCGGCCGTCGCCGACCTGCTCGGCGATGCGCTTGACCTGGTCGTCGACGATGGACGACGTCGTCCACTGCGGCCGGATGCCCGCGATGTCGTGCAGGAAGCGGCGGAGCACCTCCTGACCGTGCGGCGAGTGGTGCACCTCGGGGTGGTACTGGACGCCGGCGAAGCGGCGCTTGACGTCTTCGAACCCGGCGACGGCGGCGCCGTCACTCGACGCGGTCACGGTGGCGCCTTCGGGGGCCTTGGTGACGCTGTCGTTGTGGCTCATCCAGGCGGGCTGGCTGCTCGGGAGACCGGCGTGCAGGACGCCACCCTCGCCGGCGACGCGGACCTCGGTGCGACCGAACTCGCGGATCCCGGTCGGCTCGACCGTGCCGCCGAGGGCCTGCGCGAGCACCTGGTGGCCGTAGCAGATCCCGAGGATCGGCACGCCCGCGTCGACCAGTCCGGGGGCGAGGGCGGGGGCGTTCTCCGCGTACACGCTGGAAGGTCCACCGGAAAGGATGATCGCGGCGGGATCCTTGGCGAGGATGTCCTCGGCGGTGGCGGTGTGCGGGACGACCTCGGAGTAGACCTGCGCCTCGCGCACGCGGCGCGCGATCAGCTGCGCGTACTGCGCCCCGAAGTCCACGACGATTACCGGACCGGTGGGACTGGGCACCTGAAACCTCCAGATCAGAGCAGTACGCTTCGCCACCATCGTCCCAGGTGGGCCCGGTCACCCCGCCGCCAACCCCCTCACGATTCAGGACAGCGGATGACCGCGACGCGGCCTACCGTCCGAAGGCATGGGCATCGACTGGAGCAAGGAACTCTCCGAACAGCTCGAGTGGCACTGGACGCAGCACTTCCGGCCCCGGCTGGACACTCTCGGCGACGACGAATACTTCTGGGAGCCCGCCGAGGACTGCTGGACGATCCGGCCGGTCGGGGACGGCAAGCTCATGATCGACTGGGCGTATCCGGAACCGTCGCCGCCACCGGTGACGACGATCGCCTGGCGCGTCGCGCACATCGTCGTCGGCGTCTTCGCGCTGCGGAACGCGTCGCACTTCGGCGGTCCGCCCGTCGACTACCAGACCTTCCCGTACGCAGCGTCTGCCAAAGAAGCGCTCGAGCAGCTCGACGACGCCCATGCGCGCTGGCGCGACGGCGTCCAGGGGCTGACCGCCGAGGGACTTGAGCGCCCCTGCGGCGAGGCCGAAGGCCCGTACGCCGAGTACCCGCTCGCGACGCTCGTCCTGCACATCAACCGCGAGGCCATCCACCACGGCGCCGAGATCCTCCTGCTGCGTGACCTCTACGCGCGTCGCGATTAGCCCGCTAAACGCAGGTCCCGGCCCACGTCGCGTTTAGCGGGCTAAACGCGACGCGCCCATACTGGGGCCAGCCCAGGAAAGGACCCGCCTTGCGAGCGACTGTCATCTACGGCGCCGGCGACGTACGCGTCGAGACCGTCCCGGACCCGAAACTGAGCGCACCCACCGACGCCCTCCTCCGTGTCGTCCGCTCCTGCATCTGCGGCAGCGACCTCTGGCCGTACGGCAGCATGCCCGCGCGCGACCGCGGCGTCCGGATCGGGCACGAGTTCCTCGGCGTCATCGAGGCCGTCGGCGCCGACGTCACCACGCTCAAGACCGGCGATCTCGTCGTCGCGCCCTTCGTCTACTCCGACAACACCTGCCAGTTCTGCCGCGAAGGCCTCCACACGTCCTGCCTGCACGGCGGCTTCTGGGGCGCGAAGGGCGTCGACGCCGGTCAGGGCGAGGCCGTCCGCGTCCCGCAGGCCGACGGCACCCTGGTGAAACTGCCGCACACCGAGGACGACGACCTGCTCGCCTCGCTCCTCACGCTCTCCGACGTGTTCCCGACCGGCCACCACGCCGCGGTCAAGGCGGGCGTGAACGAGCGCACGACGGTCACTGTCATCGGCGACGGCGCCGTCGGCCTCTCCGCGGTCCTCGCGGCGAAGCGCCTCGGCGCCGAGCGCATCATCCTGATGGGACGGCACCAGGCCCGCACGGACCTCGGCCGCGAGTTCGGCGCGACCGACGTCGTCGCCGAGCGCGGCGACGAAGGCATCGAGAAGGTGCGAGACCTGACGAACGGCGAAGGCACGCATACCGTCCTCGAATGCGTCGGCACGAAGCCCGCCTTCGAGATGGGCGTCGGCGCGGTCCGCCCCGGCGGCACGGTCAGCCGCGTCGGCGTGCCGCAGTACGACGAAGGCCCGATCGGCCCGTCACTCTTCCGACGGAACATCACCGTCACCGGCGGGGTCGCCCCCGCCCGCCACTACATCCCCGAGCTGCTCGACGACGTCGTCGAGGGCAGGTACCAGCCGGGCAAGGTGTTCGACCGGACCATCGGGCTCGAAGAGGTGCCCGACGGTTACCGCGCGATGGCGGACCGCGAAGCGCTCAAGGTGCTCGTCAAGCCCTGACTGGAATACCTTGTCATCCATGGACATGATCACCCCGGAGCCGCGGCCCGCCTGGATCGCCGGCCGCCCTGAGCAGGGCGCTTCGACGCTCACCGTGCACCACCCCTACGACGGGAGCGAAGTCGCCACCGTCGCGGTGCCCGGCCCGGAGCAGGTCGAACGAGCGGTGAGCGCGGCGGCGAGCGTCGCGAAGGAGTTCCGGCGGTCCTCGGCGCACAGCCGCGCCGCGGCGCTCGACCACGTTTCGCGGGTGCTCGCCGGCCGGGCCGAGGAGATCGCCGAGGTCATCACCGCCGAGAACGGCAAGCCGCTCAAGTGGTCCGACGCCGAGGTGCGGCGCGCGGTGTCGGTGTTCCGGATCGCCGCCGAGGAGGCGCGCCGGTTCAGCGGCGACCTGCAACGCCTGGATACCGACCCGGCGGGCGAGGGCAGGCTGGCCCTCACTCGCCGCGTTCCGCGCGGTCCGGTACTGGGCATCGCGCCGTTCAACTTCCCGCTGAACCTGGTGGCGCACAAGGTCGCGCCGTCGCTCGCGGTCGGCGCGCCGATCATCGTCAAACCCGCGCCGCGCACGCCGCTGGCCGCCTTGATCCTCGGCGAGATCCTGGCCGAGACGGACCTGCCGGAAGGCGCGTTCTCAGTGCTGCCACTCGGCAACGAGGAGACGTCGGCACTGGTCACGGACCCGCGGCTGCCGGTCGTGTCGTTCACCGGATCGGGTCCGGTCGGCTGGTCGCTGGCGGACGCCGCGCCGCGCAAGCACGTCGTACTCGAACTCGGCGGCAACGCGGCCGCCGTCGTGCTCCGGGACTGGCCAGATCCCGAAGGCGCGGCGCACCGCATCGCGACCTTCGGCAACTACCAGGCCGGACAGTCCTGCATCGCCGTGCAGCGGGTCATCGTCGAACGCGAGGTCGCCGAGGAATTCGTACCCGCCTTGGTGGAAGCCGTGCGGTCACAGCAAACCGGTGACCCGTACGACAAGAACACCGACGTGGGACCGGTCGTCGACGAACCCGCCGCGGAGCGGATCGTGGCCTGGATCGACGAGGCCGTCGCCGCGGGCGCGAAGATCCTGACCGGCGGCAAACGGGACGGCGCGACCGTGGAACCGACGGTGCTCACCGACGTGCCACCGTCCACAAAGGCCTGGTCGGAGGAGATCTTCGGCCCGGTACTCGCGGTGTCTATTGTGGATGGTGTCGACGAGGCTTTCGCGTCGGTCAACGAATCCGCGTACGGCTTGCAGGCCGGGGTGTTCACCCGCGACGTGCATCTCGCCTTCTACGCGTCGACCGAACTCGAAGTCGGCGGCGTGATCATCGGCGACGTCCCGTCCTACCGCGCCGACCAGATGCCTTACGGCGGCGTCAAAGGATCGGGCGTCGGCCGCGAAGGGGTGCTCGCCGCGATGAACGACCTCACCGAGGAACGCGTCACCGTCTTCACCGGCATCGATCTTTAAGCCGGGGTGACGGCCTGCGCGAACCCGAACACCTTGTCCGGGTCGTAGGTCTTCGCCACCTGCTTGAGTCGGGTGGCGTTGTCGCCGTAGTAGGCCGTCATCCAGTCGGGCAGGGCGGGGTCGATGTAGTTGACGTAGCCCCCGCTCAGCCCGATCCCCGTCACCACCTCCGCGACGGAATCCGTTGCCACGGAACGACTGCGGACGTCCGCCTGGCTGTAGATCTGCACGCTGCCGATGGCCTTCCGGTGCCAGAACGCGGTGGCATCAGGTGCGACGTCGGCGACCGCGCCGCCGAGACCGTCGACCAGAAGGTCCATGCCGCGCCTGCCGTCGAGGATCGACGTCAGTTTCGCGGGATCCGCCGGTTCACTCAGGATTCGCGACGAGGCCACAAAGGACTGTCGGCTCTCGCTGCCGGAGAAGTACTTCATGGCACCGAGATAGTCGAGCTGCTTCATCGTCCGAGTGCCCTTGACCTTGCCGGTCAGCTTGTCCAGCACCTTGGCGAGCGAAGCCGTATCGCCGACGTAGCAGCCGGAAATCCGCGCACCGACGGGAGATCCTCCCGACAGCACGACGTTCGCCCACAGTTCCGGCGGGGCTTCGGGTAGCCAGCGCTGCCACTCGGCGAGAACCTCGTTCGCGCTGCCCGCCGGGAAATGCAGGGAGAAAACCGAAACGACCGAAGGCGACGGGTCGGTACGGAAGGTGAACGAGGTGACGACACCGAAGTTGCCGCCGCCTCCGCCTCGCAACGCCCAGAACAACTCAGGTTCGGAATCCGCCGACACCGTCCGGAGTTTCCCGTCCGCCGTGACGACCCGCGCGGACACCAGGTGATCGCAGGTGAGTCCGTATTTGCGGGCGAGGACACCGATTCCGCCGCCGAGCGTCAGCCCGGCGATCCCGACGCTGGGACAGGATCCCGCGGGCAGGCAACGGCCCGCGCCACCGAGCTTGGCGTAGACGTCCTTCAGTTTCGCGCCCGCGCCGATCACGACCTGTTCGCCCCGAACGTCCACTGAGGACATTTCGCCGAGGTCGATCATCAGGCCACCGTCGGGAACCGAGTAGCCGGCATAACTGTGGCCGCCACCGCGAGCGGCGATCGGGACCCGCCTCGCCGCCGCTTCGACAGCGGCCTGCACGTCTTCCGGCTTGGCGCATTTCGCGATCGCGGCGGGCTTGAGCCCGTCGAAGGCCGGATTGAACACGCGTTTGGCGCTGTCGTAGCCGGATTCCCCCGGCAAGAGCAGTGAGATCTTGTTCCGCAACGCGGCCCAGTCCGGCGGACCGGACGGCGACGTGACGCTGGTGCTCGGCGGCAACGACACGCCGGGAGCCGAAGTGGGCGCTTGCGCGGGCGGCGCGGCGGAGCACGCCGTCGCGGCCGCCCCGACCGCGGTCGCGCCGGCGAGCTTGAGAAAGTTCCTTCGCCCCAACTTCATACTTGTGAAGACGCGCGGGCCGTGGCCAGGTTGCCACCGTCACCCGGCCGAGTCACCTGTACTCGGGATTCTCGAAGTCGAAGCGGCTGCCCGCGTCCCATTCCGATCGCTGGTTCCCCTGTGCGGGAATACCGCCCGCCCGGTGCAGCATCGCGGCCATGTGCAGGAGGTTCCAGGTCATGAAGGTGGTGTTCCGGTTGGTGAAATCGTTCTGCGGCCCGCCTGAGCCCTCGTCCAGATAGGACGGACCTGGGCCTGCTTCGCCGATCCAGCCGGCGTCCGCCTGTGGCGGGATGGTGTAGCCCAGGTGCTGGAGGCTGTAGAGCACGTTCATCGCGCAGTGCTTGATGCCGTCTTCGTTCCCGGTGATCAGGCATCCGCCGACGCGGCCGTAGTAGGCATACTGACCGGCGTCGTTCAGCAACGACGAGCAGGCGTAAAGCCGTTCGATGACGCGTTTCATCACCGAACTGTTGTCACCGAGCCAAATGGGCCCGCAAAGCACCAGGATCTGCGCGTCCATCACCTGCCGGTAGAGCTCCGGCCAGGCGTCGGACGCGGCGCCGTGCTCCGTCATGTCGGGCCAGACACCGGTCGCGATGTCGTGGTCCGCGGCGCGGAGCACGGAGACCTCGACACCGTGTTTGACCATGATGTCGCGGCTGATCGCGACGAGGCCGTCGGTGTTGCTCTTTTCCGGGGATCTCTTCAGGGTGCAGTTCACGAACAGAGCCTTGAGGCCGCTGAAGTCGTAGTCCATCGGTCAAGGACAGCACCGGAAGCCCCGCGGGGAAAGCCCCCGAAGGCTTACGGATTTCTTAGAGCCAATGCGGGAGCGGCGGCGCTTCGCCGTCCAAAGTGGATCCATCGCTGCGGCCGGTCACCCAGGCCAGCACGTCGCCGCGAGTGCCGGTCAGCGTCACCGGCTCGCCTTCCCCGAGTCGCCACTCGTGCCGGTACCCGTCCGCCTCGGCGGCGACCAGGAGCACGGCGGGCAATTCGCCGCCGTACATCCCGATGGCGTTGCCGACGACGACCTCGAACTCGTCACCGAGCAGATCCGCGACGCGGGCGAAGTCGTAGCCGAGATCGAGATCGGTCAGATGGATCGAGATTTCGGAGAAACGGAGCCAGAGCACGAACTCCGCCGGGATCTCGCGCCCCTGCCGGGCACGCACCCGAGCCGACCACGCGTCGTCCGGCAGGCTCGACGCGACTTCGACCAGACGTGCCGCCGAGCTGACGACGTCCTCGGCGATCTCTTCGGCGGACCGGTACGCGCCCTTCTCGATGTCGTCGTCCCTGGCCGCCTCCCCGGCGTACATCGGCGTCTCGACAGCTGTTTTCGCCCAGGTCAGCAGGTTGACGAGACCGTCGGCGTTACGCGCGAGATGGGACAGGAGGTGGGCCCGGGTCCAGCCCGGCAGCGCGCTCGGCCCGCGAACGGAAGCCTCGTCGAGCCCGCGCGTCAAACGCGCCCATTCTTCGTGCAGGGTGCGGACGCGTTCGAGCAGAACGTGTGCGCGTTCAGCGGCTGTCACGCCTCCAACTTACCGCCGAAGTGCCGCCGGTGCGTCAGCCGGAACCGAAGGATTCTTCGGCGCGATCGGCTCGACACGCGCGTACGCCGAGTCCTGCGACGGGCGATTGTCCTTTTCGCCCTTGTTCGGCCACAGCGAGAACGCCCGCTCGGCCTGCGCGGCGATGGTCAGCGAGGGGTTCACGCCGAGATTGGCCGTGATCGCCGAACCATCCACAATGGACAGACCGGGGTAGTTGAAGACCCGGTGGTACGGGTCGATCACGCCGTCGTCGGCCGTCGTCCCGATCGGGGCGCCGCCGATGAAGTGCGCGGTCAGCGGGATGTCGAAGATCTCGCCCCAGGTGCCGCCCGCCATCCCGCCGATGCGCTCGGCGGTGCGGAGGTTGGCCTCGTGCCCGGCGGGGATGAAGCTGGGGTTCGGCTCGCCGTGGCCCTGTTTGGAGGTGTACTTGCGGCGGCCGAAGAGACCGGGCTTGGTGTAGGTGGTGATGGAGTTGTCGAGGCTCTGCATCACCAGCAGGATCACCGTGCGCTCGCTCCAGCGGTAGCCGTTGAGCAGCTTCACCGTCTGGACCGGGTGTTTGAGCATGAAGTTGACGGCCTGGCGCCAGCGCGGGACCGCCGAATCGCCTTCGGTGGCGATGGTCTGGAGCAGGCTCATCGCGTTGCTGCCCTTGCCGTAGCGGACGGGCTCGATGTGCGTGTTGTCGTCGGGATGGATCGACGACGTGATCGCGACGCCGCGGCTGAAGTTCCGCTCCTCGTCGACCGAGGTGCGAGCGGCGCCGATGATGGCCTCGGAGTTGGTGCGGGTCAGTTCGCCGAGGCGCGGCGAGAGCTTCGGCAGCTTGGCGGTGTCGCGCATGCCGTGGAGGAGGTTCTGCGTGCCCCACGTGCCGGCGGCGAGCACCACCTGCGCGGCGGTGAGCTTGTGCCGGAACTTCCGCGAGGTGGTCCCGGTCTTCTTGATGCTCACCTCGTACCCACCTGCGTTTAGCGGGCTAATCGCGCTCACGGTGGTGAGGGGGATGACCTGCGCGCCGTCCTTCTCCGCGAGGTAGAGGTAGTTTTTGACCAGG
This sequence comes from Amycolatopsis speibonae, assembly GCF_042647925.1. NCBI lineage: Bacteria > Bacillati > Actinomycetota > Actinomycetes > Pseudonocardiales > Pseudonocardiaceae > Amycolatopsis > Amycolatopsis speibonae. Next base: position 654,987 of record NZ_JBHRWK010000014.1, on the reverse strand, counting down.
GTGTTCTTGGCGCCGACGCGGCAGCCGGTCATACAGGCGCCGCATTCGGTGCAGCCGGTGCGCGCCGGGCCCGCGCCGCCGAAGTACGGGTCCTCGGTGCGCTCCCCCGGCTTGCCGAAGTACACGCCGACGGGCGTCGGGTGGTACGAGCCGGGGACGCCCATGTCCTCGGCGACGCCCTTCATCACGACATCCGAGGGCGTGACGCTGGGGTTGGTGACGACGCCCAGCATGCGGCTGGCCTGGTCGTAGTGCGGACCGAGTTCGGACTCCCAGTCGGTGATGTGGGACCACTGCGGGTCGACATAGAACGGCTTCAGCGGGCGGTACAGCGTGTTCGCGTAGACCAGCGAGCCGCCGCCGACGCCCGCGCCGGCGAGCACCATGACGTCCTTGAGCATGTGGATGCGCTGGATACCGAAGCAGCCGACCTGAGGCGCCCAGACGTAGCGGCGGAGGTCCCAGGACGTCTTCGCGAACTCGTCGTCGGCGAAGCGGCGGCCCGCCTCGACGACAGCGACGCGGTAGCCCTTCTCGGTCAGGCGGAGGGCAGCGACACTGCCGCCGAACCCGGAGCCGACGACGATCACGTCGTAGTCGAAGTCGTCTTCAGTGGTGGTGTTACTGGCAGTCACACCCTCGACTGTAACCCCGGCCACCTCTTCTGACCAGAGGTAAGTTACTGGCCAGTCACCTGCCACCGTCTGCGCGAACGCGGCTGGGGCATCATCGGCAGGTGGATTCGGACGCCCGGGTAGCGGTCGCCCTGACGCGTGAGGAGCGCACGGTTCTGTGCTGCGGCCTGGCGGAATGGGCGTACGCCTCCGGTCGCCAGAGCGACTTTAGCGGGCTAAACGCGAAACAGGAGGGACGCATGGGGCTACTGAGGCACGTGACGCAAAGCGGCCCGGATCGCGTTTAGCGGGCTAAACGCGATCCGGGCCGAGAGCGAGCGTCAGCGGCGGACGGTCAGGCCGACCCGCTGGAACTCCTTCAGGTCCGAGTAGCCCGTCTTCGCCATCGCGCGGCGAAGCGCGCCGAAGAGGTTCACGACGCCCTCAGCGTCCGAGGACGGCCCGAAGAGCAGCGTCTTGAGGTCGACGGCGTAGTCCGGCCCCAAGGCCACGCGCGAACGCGGCAGCGACGGGTGCGCGGCCGCCGACGTCCAGTACAGCCCCTGTCCCGGCGCCTCCGAGGCGGCGGCCAGCGGCGCGCCCAGCATGACCGCGTCGGCACCGCAGGCGATGGCCTTGGCGATGTCGCCGGACACACTCATCCCGCCGTCGGCGAGCACGTGCACATACCGGCCGCCGGTCTCGTCGAGGTAGTCGCGGCGCGCGGCCGCGGCGTCGACGATCGCGGTCGCCATCGGCGTCCCGATCCCGAGCACGCTGTCGGTGCTCGTCACCCCGCGGCTCGCGCCGTGCCCGACGATGACGCCGGCCGCGCCGGTGCGCATCAGGTGCATCGCGGTGCGGTAGTCGCTGACGCCGCCCGCGATCACCGGGACGTCGAGGCGCCCGATGAAGTCCTTCAGGTTCAGCGGCTCGACATCGCGCTGGACGTGCTCGGCCGAGATGATCGTGCCCTGCACGACCAGGATCTCGACGCCCGCCGCCAGCAGGTCCGGCGTGAGTTCGGCGGCGTGCTGCGGGCTGACCCGCGCGGCCACGGTGACACCGGACTCGCGGACGGTCTTGATCGCCTCGGTCAGCAGGTCCAGCCGGATCGGGGCGGAATGCAGTTCCTGCAGCTCACGCACGATCGCGGTCGGGTCCTCGGTGTCCTCGGCGGCCCGGACGAGGCGGAAAATCGCCTCCTCGACGTTCGGGTGCCGGGCCCAGAGCCCTTCGGCGTTGAGGACGCCCAGCCCGCCGAGCTCGCCGACGGCCACCGCGGTCCCCGGCGACACGATCGCGTCGGTGGGGTGCGTGACCAGCGGCAACTCGAAGCGGTACGCGTCGATCTGCCACGCGGTGGACACGACCGAAGACGACCGGGTGCGCCGCGACGGCACGATCTCCACGTCATCGAGGTCATACGCCCGCCGCGCGGTGCGGCCCATGCCGATCTCGACCAGATCCCGCACGTCAAGTCCCTTCTCACCGACGACCGTTACACCCCATTGTCGCTAGGCCGCGTGGGTGACCTGCGCACGGGGCACCCGAACCGGGCCCGAAGTCACACCAGCCCCATTAGCCCCACCCGTTTCGCGATTAGGGGGCTAAAGGCGCTCGGGTGGGGCGGGTGGGTGCGTGGGTCAGAAGGAGACCTTCTCCACGGAGTCGGTCCGGAGGACGGATTCCTGCGAGAAAGCCTTCTTGTAGTCGGTCCGGATCTCCTCGATCTCCCGGTTCGCGTCGCGGTCGCTGAACGGGTACACGACGACGATCACCTTCGACTTCTCCCGCGAGATCTTCCCGTCCGAGCCGCGCCACTGGCCGCGCCCGGTCAGCTCGGTGAACCCGTCCGGGAACCTCGGCGTGACGACCTTGTCGGTGAACGCGGTGAACTCGGCGTCGGTCAGCTCCCCGCCACCCGGCTTCGTCGTACCGAAGTACAGCTCGGTGCGCTTCCACAGCTCGCCCGGCGACGCCTGGAGACCGGCCGTCTCGGCGGCCTGAGACGCGGCAGGCGCGGCGGAGGCACTGGGGACGGCCGAAGCCGCCACCCCTCCGCCGAGCCCGAGGGCCGCGGCTGCGAAGACGGCCAGCGCGGTCCGCCGTGAGGTGGTCGGCGAGAGAGACATCGGGTTCCTCCCGGGAGACTTGATCAGCGGACCAAGTCTCCCGAGAATGGAAACGGATGCGTAAGTGTCCTAAAGGGCGGACTACCGGGTGGTGTAGTTCGGCGCCTCGACGGTCATCGTGATGTCGTGCGGGTGGCTCTCCTTGAGCCCGGCCGCGGTGATCCGCACCAGCTGCGCGTCCTGCAGTTCGGGGATCGTCGACGCGCCCGCGTAACCCATCCCCGACCGCAGCCCGCCCACGAGCTGGTGGACGACGTTCGCGAGCGGCCCGCGGAACGGGATCCGCCCCTCGATGCCCTCGGGGACCAGCTTGTCCTCGCTCAGCACGTCGTCCTGCGCGTAGCGGTCCTTCGAGTAGGACTTCGCCTGGCCGCGCGACTGCATGGCGCCGAGCGACCCCATGCCGCGGTAGGTCTTGAACTGCTTGCCGTTGACCAGGATCAGGTCACCGGGCGATTCGGCGGTGCCCGCGAGCAGGCTGCCGAGCATCACCGTGGACGCGCCGGACGCGATCGCCTTCGCGATGTCACCCGAGTACTGGATGCCGCCGTCGCCGATCACCGGGATCCCGGCCGGGCGAGCGGCCTGGTCGGCCTCGTAGATCGCGGAGATCTGCGGCACGCCGACCCCGGCGACGATGCGGGTGGTGCAGATCGAGCCGGGCCCGACGCCGACCTTGATCCCGTCCGCGCCCGCCTCGACCAGCGCCTGCGCACCGGCCCGGGTCGCGACGTTGCCTCCGACGATGTCGACGGTGTCGCCCAGTTCCTTCTTCAGCAGCGCGACCGTCTCGACGACGGCGCGGGAATGCCCGTGCGCGGTGTCGACCATCAGCACGTCGACCCCGGCGTCGGCCAGCGCCATCGCGCGCTTGTGCCCGTCCGGCCCGACGCCGACGGCGGCACCGACGATCAGGCGGCCGTTGGTGTCCTTGGAGGCGTTGGGGTACTGCTCGGTCTTGACGAAGTCCTTGACCGTGATCAGCCCGCGCAGCTTGCCCGCGCCGTCGACGATCGGGAGCTTCTCGATCTTGTGACGGCGCAGCAGGCCGAGCGCGGCCTCCGCGGTGACCCCGACCTGCGCGGTCACCAGCGGAAGCTTCGTCATCACCTCGTGCACCGCACGGGTGAAGTCGACCTCGAACCGCATGTCGCGGTTGGTGATGATGCCCACCAGTGTCCCGGCGGCGTCGGTCACCGGCACACCGGAGATCCGGAACCGCGCGCACAGCGCGTCGACCTCGGCGAGGGTGTCCTCGGGCGAGCACGTGACCGGGTCGGTCACCATGCCTGCTTCGGAGCGCTTCACGACCTCGACAGCGGACGCCTGGTCGTCGATCGGCAGGTTGCGCTGCAGTACGCCCATCCCGCCCTGGCGCGCCATCGCGATCGCCATCCGGCCTTCGGTGACCGTGTCCATGGCGGCGGAGACCAGCGGGATGTTCAGGGTGACGTTGCGCGAGAGCCGGGTGCGGGTGCTGACCGCACTGGGCACCACGTCGGACTCGGCCGGCAGCAGCAGCACGTCGTCGAAGGTCAGCCCGAGCATCGCGAACTTGCTCGGGACGGGGGCGGTGACGCTGTCGCTGGTCATAGCAGGCGAAGGGCCTTCCTAGCGGTGATAAATGGGAACCGCCGCGGCTGGTGGCATCACGGCGGGGGCCTGCCCCTCATGATATCCGGGCCGGGCGGCCGCCCGGCCCGGGTGGGCGCCCGGTAGCGTGCAGGCGTGCCGCAAGATGCGTTGCCCCCAGACCCGTTCGCGGATGACCCGGACGACCCGGCCCGCGCGTTCATCGACGACGCCGACCGGCTCGACGAGCCGATCAGTGACGACGAGCGCACCGAGTTGCTGGCCGACCTCTCAGATCTCGCCGTCTACCAGGCGCTTCTCGAACCGCGCGGGGTACGCGGGATCGTGGTCGACTGCGGTGAATGCGACGAACCCCACTACCACGACTGGCATCTGCTTCGCGCCAGTCTCGAGCAGCTGCTCGCCGACGGCCGCATGCGGCCGCACGAGCCCGCGTTCGATCCGAACCCCGGTGACTACGTGAGCTGGGACTACTGCCGCGGCTTCGCGGACGGTGTCACGGCCAACGAAAGCGCCTACTGATCGCGTTTAGCCCGCTGAAGGCGATTTGAGACAGACGCGGAAAGGGCCTGGTGAGAGAGATCTCACCAGGCCCTTTCCGCGTTCTGGGGTGTTACGGCGTCTCGGCCGCGACGGCGGGCGCCTGTGCGCCGGCGCCCGGCGACGGCTCGTTACGCGAGCCACCAGGGTCGTTGCCCGAGGCCGGCGGTGTCGTCGACGTCGTGGGCGGCGGCGGTTCGCTGCTCGATGTCGGCGGAGTCGGTGATGGAGTCGTGGTGCCCGGCAGGGTCGTGCCGGGGTTACCGCCTCCGGGCAGCGACGTCGGTGGAGCGGTCGGCTGCGGAGTGGGCGGCGGAGTCGTCGCGACCGGCGTCTGCGTCGGCGACTGCTGATCCGAGGGCAGCGGCTGCTGGCCAGGGTTCTGCAGCTGAGCGCTCAACTGGCGGTGCTGCTCGAGCAACTGGTCGCGGTTTTCGTCGTCGGTCACCTGGCTCAACGCGGCCTGTGCCTCGTCGAGCGCCTTGCGCGCGTCGTCGAGGCGCCCGCCGGCGAGCGCGAGGTTGGCCTTCTCCAGATCGAGTTTGGCCGCGGCGGCAGCCTCGACCGACCGGGCATGGTCGGCGTAAAGCACCTTTGTCAGGCCCCAGAGCGTGTCACCAGGCTGCGCGTCCTTCGCGGCGAGACCGGTACCGGCGAAGGCGATGGCCAGGACGGCCGCGGCGGCGGCCACCGGGACCAGCAGCCGACGTCTTCCTCCGTGTTTGCGGGCGAGCGCGGCTGTCTTCACGGTGACGACGGCGGTGTCGACGTCGACGAGTTCCGCGAGCGGTTCGCTGTCGATGTCGCGCCGCCAGGCCAGCAGCAGCGCGTTGAGCTCCTGATCGCCGAGGTCGTCGGCCATCTTCGGATCCGGGCCACCGAGCGCGTCGAGCAGCGCGTCATCGGCCTGAACGGCCGACAGATCAGCAGCGAACTCGGCCTCGGAGGACGTCAGCCCTCTCTCGAAGGCCGTCAGCTCACGATCGGTCCCAGGAGAGAACCGATGGTCGCGGTCGGTCACTCAGATCACCTCCTCAGCGGCCAGAACCTTACGTAGGCGCGCCAAGGCGCGATGCTGGGCCACCCGGACGGCACCGGGAGTGGACCCCACGGCCTCGGCCGTCTCTTCGGCGGACAGTCCCACGACCACGCGCAGGACCACGATCTCACGCTGTTTGTCGGGAAGAACCCGGAGCAGCTGCGACATGCGCTCGTTCAGCTCGCCCTGAAGGGCACGCTGCTCGGGACCGACGCCGCCCTCGATCTCGTCGGGGACTTCGGCGACCGGTTCGGCGCGGTTGCGGGCCGCGGCGCGATGCGCGTCGGCCACCTTGTGCTGGGCGATTCCGTAGACGAAGGCCAGGAACGGGCGGCCCTGATCACGGTACGAAGGCAATGCCGTGAGCACCGCGAGACACACCTCCTGAGCAACGTCGTCTGCGGAAGCGAACGAACGCTCCTGCCTGCCAACCCGAGCGCGGCAGTACCGCACTACCAAAGGACGGATGGCCGCCAGCAACCGCTCGACCGCTTGAGGATCACCCTCAACAGCAGCGGCGACCGGCTCATCCAGTCCGTCCCCCACATTGGCCATCGCAGACAACAGTCCCAGTGTTACGTATAGGTGTGCAAAGAGTCCGGCGTGTGACTTCGGAGGCCGCTACCGGTGAACAGCTACCGTACCGCTCAGGCCCACCGCCTTCGTTGACGGCCACCATCGGCGCGCCGCCTTTTCGGCGAGCGCGCTGACAACCCGGATCTTCACCGGTTCCCTTTCGCTCGTATTCGAACCTTCAACGAGCCGGAACGCAGTGGGGTACGGCGGTCCGCCCGGAGGCGGACGCGCTCGGGCAAGAGTGCCCGAGCGGTGAGCATAAATGCGCGAAGCGTGACAGGGAACACAGGTACGGGCCAGGGGTACTCCCCCGGCCCGCTCGTCACCCGTTGTGCCATCAAACCGGCGAAATCAAGAAACCATTGTCAGGAAACAAGTCCACGACGGAATCCGTGGGCGACCGCCTGAGCACGGTCCCGCACGCCAAGCTTGCGGAACAAGCGGCGCGCATGGGTTTTCACGGTGTCTTCGGACAAGTACAGCTCGCGGCCGATCTGTCCGTTGCTCTTGCCCTGGCTCATCCCGCGGAGCACCTGAAGCTCGCGCTCGGTGAGCTGGACGCCGGGGTCGGACGGCTGGCGCGGCGCCGGCACCGAGGTGCTGGCGAGGGTGTGCGCCAGTGCGGCGACCAGCTCGGGACGCGAGGCGTCCCAGCGCAGATAGCCGCGGGCTCCGCCCGCGATGGCGGCGGCGATGCTGCCCGCATCGTCCGGGGCGCCGAACACGATCACATTCGCTTGGGGGTTCGCCGAGACGAGCCGCCGGGTGGCTTCGACGCCAGTCGGGACAGCGCGCTGGGTACCGACCAGCACGACGTCGACCGGCTGACGGGAGTACCGGGCCAGCAGCTCGTCACCGTGCGCTACGCAGTCGATGCGACTGACCCCTGGGACCGCGGACATCACTCGAGTGAGCCCTTCGCGGACACTGCGTCGGTCGTCGCAGATCAAGACCGTCGTCACGGGGTTTCCTTCCTGCAGCCGGGTGACATTCCACTTCCCCTATCGGACGCTTTAGCCCGAACCTTGACACGATCCGGTGGCTTTTTTTGAAGTTTCTTAGCCCGGTTGCCGGAATGGGCCCTCCAACAGGCTAGACGCCCTCAGAGGGGGACCCATGGAGATTCCCGGGCGAGCCACCTCCCGCAAGGATCTGCGTGCCGTAACACTGCGTGCAACAGTTCGACCCCTCTGAATCGATACTCATCGGCGTGTCCTGCCCCGAGGTCAGCCGCGACCAGGCACGCCACCCACAGAAGTGAATTGAATTCGTATTTTTCGGCGGTTTCGCGCGCGCTCTCGACCAGCGCTTTCGCCCGGTCCCGCTCAGCGGAACTCCCATTCGCGATCGTCACGCCGAGTACAAGCCGCGATTTGACGACATGTCGGCAGGCACCCCGCGCCCGCGCTGTTTCCAGCGCCATTTCCGCAGGTGCGATCGCCGCGCCGGAAATGTTACTCGCCAGTTCGATTTCCGCGCCCACCCAACCGGCCCTGGTCCGGCTACGCCAGTTGCCGGTGTGCGCCTCCGCACGCGCCAGCAGCCGCCGGGCCGCTGTCAGCCTGCCGCGCCCGAGGTTGTCGGCCGCGAGACCGAGGAGGGCGTCCGCCCGCGCTCCCTCGGCGTCCAGGCCGTCGGGGTCGGGCTCACCCCGCGGCCGCGCGATCGCCAGCGCGAGCGCCTCACCGTCGAGGACGAGGGCCGCCGCGTGCCCGCCCAGCTGCCGTCGATGCGACGCCAGCGTGCTCGCGGCCAACGACGCGACCACCGGATCTTTGCCCGCGCGCAAACCGTTCAGCAGGGTGGCCGCGGCCGCGTACCGGCCGCGGCCGCCGAGACCGATCGCGGCGAGCAGCCGTCCACGAGGTGACGCGGGCACCGCGAAGGGGTTCGGGGGCGGCACGCCGTCGCCGAACGCGGCGGACCGCAGGGACGTTTCCATCGGTACTTTCTATCGTCTGGCACCGACAAGAACGTGCTCGATCCGGTCGGCGGCCGTCGTCAGCTCGCCGAGCAGTTCGATCTTGTCCGGGAGCGTGGCGGGATCCCAGCCCGGACCGCAGGCGAACAGCCTGCTGCGCTGGCGGCCGCGGGACACCCTGGCGAACAGGCGCGGGTCCGCCGTCGCCTGCCGTCCCGACCACAGCACCACCGCCGCCGGAACGCTGCGGCGGACAGTCACCGCGAGCACTTCGGCCGGTAGGGAGGCACCGAAGAGCTGGGCACCGATCCGGCGGCCCCCGAGCGCCGCGGCGAGGGCGTACATCGGCAGGTTGTCGCGCTCGTCCGGCACACAGGTCAGCAGGACCGGCCGCTGGTTGCGCGGTTCGCGGAGCACCGGCGTCGCGCGGACGAGGGCGGCGTACACGCATTCGGCGAGCAGGTACTCGACTTCCGCGCCCGCGCTGACCCCGCGCCAGCGCGCGCCGAGCGCGGTCAGGACCGGCGAGACGACGCCTGTCCAGGCGGGGAGCACGCCGAGTTCGCGGATCGTGTCGGCCAGCATGCGCTGGACCGCGCCGAAGTCCATCGCGAGCGCTGCCGTGCTCAGGCGTCTGGCAAGGCGTGACGGGACGTCGTGGTCCTCGGCTGGCTGCGCGGCCGCCTGTTCCTCCACTTGGACCACAGGGGATTCCGGGGTCTCCCTGGCCGTCCGGGGCATCTGTTCGAGCGCGTACTTCGCCGCCTCGGCCGTCGAGGCGCCGCGGAGCAACGCACGCTGCATCAGTTCGAGACGGCCGATGTCAGAGCTGCCGTAGCGGCGGTGGCGGCCGTTGGTGTGGCGGCTCGGCCCGACGCCATATCTGCGGTCCCAAGTGCGGAGGGTGGACGGTGCGACCCCGAGCCGGCGAGCGACGGAGGCCACCGGCAGGGTGGGTTCTTCACTGCTGATCCGAGATCCCACTCGACCCAATATCCAGGCAGGCCGGGGCGGCGGCAACCGGAACAGAAAGTACTGCTCACACATCCGGGGGATGCCTAACGGCTGAATCGTCCTGAATCCCTTGAACAAGTATTGGCGCGCTTCTAACGTTACCGCCGTTGCACCGAATGGAGTATCCGCAGCGCAGCAGAGCAGGTAAACGCTTCGACCGGATGACGGAGGCGGTCAGGATGGCGGACACACGCAGGCTCCCGGGACCCAACGCGGATGTGTGGGACTGGCAGCTGGAAGGGTCGTGCCGGGGCATGGACAGCGCGTCCTTCTTTCACCCTGACGGCGAACGCGGGCCGGCAAGAGCCCGACGCGAGGCGAGGGCGAAAGCCGTGTGCCTGGCCTGCCCGGTGCTGGCCATGTGCCGGAACCACGCGCTCGCCGTGCACGAGCCGTACGGGATCTGGGGCGGGCTGTCGGAGTCGGAACGCGAGCACATCATCAAGGCGGACAAGCGCACATTGAGCATGTCGACCGGCTGATCCTGCCGGGTCGGCACCACGGAAGGGCGGCATCCGGGTGGGGTGCCGCCCTTCCGCTCGTCCAGGCCCGTGCGCGTCGCGATTAGCCCGCTAAAGTCGCTCTGCCCCGCCGCCGCGCGCCCCCTGCCGCCGACCTGCGTTTAGCCCCCTAATCGCGATCCACCGTGGGCGCCGCTCCCCGCCCGCCGGATCGCGTTTAGCCCGCTAAAGTCGCTCCGCCCTGCGGCAGCCCCCGGGCCCCGGATCGCGTTTAGCGGGCTAAACGCGATCCGGACGCAAGGGGGGGCGGGGACAGCAAAGCGGGGCGGCACTCCGGGTGGAGTGCCGCCCCGCTTCGGGGGTGGAACTAGTGCGCGTGGCCGTGACCGGCCGCGGCGGGCTCCTCGCTGACCGGCTTCTCGACGACGGAGCTCTCCGTCGTGAGCACGAGCCGGGCGATGGAAGCGGCGTTCGCCACCGCGGACCGGGTCACCTTGACCGGGTCGACGATGCCGGCGGCCAGCAGGTCGGTGAGCTCACCGGTGGCGGCGTTGAAGCCGTGCCCCCAGCTCTGCTCCTGGACCTTGTTCACGATGACCGCACCTTCGTGGCCCGCGTTGGTCGCGATCCAGAACAGCGGGGCGGACAGCGCGTCGCGGACGATGCGCACACCGGTCGCTTCGTCGCCCTCGAGGCCGAGGCCGTCTTCGAGCTCCTTGACCGCGTGGACGAGCGCCGAGCCACCGCCGGGCAGGATGCCCTCTTCGACGGCCGCCTTGGTCGAAGCCACGGCGTCCTCGATGCGGTGCTTACGCTCGTTCAGCTCGGTCTCGGTGGCCGCGCCGACCTTGATCACCGCGACACCGCCACCGAGCTTCGCCAGCCGCTCCTGCAGCTTTTCGCGGTCCCAATCGGAGTCGGTGTTCTCGATCTCCTTGCGGATCTGCGAAACGCGCGCGGCGATGTCGTCCTTGGTGCCGGCACCGTCGACGAGCGTGGTGTCGTCCTTGGTGACGACGATCCGGCGGGCGTTGCCCAGCTGGGCGAGCGTGGTCTCGGACAGCTTGTGCCCGATCTCGGCCGAGATGACCTCGCCACCGGTGACGACCGCGAGGTCGTCCAGGAACGCCTTGCGGCGGTCACCGAAGAACGGCGCCTTGACCGCGACGGCGGTGATCGTCTTGCGCAGCGAGTTCACCACGAGGGTCGACAGCGCTTCGCCGTCGACGTCCTCGGCGATGATCAGCAGCGGCTTCTTGGCCTCGACGACCTTCTCCAGCACCGGGAGCAGGTCGGCCAGGGACGAGATCTTCTCGCGGACGAGCAGGAGGTAGGCGTCCTCTAGGATCGCCTTCTGCTCTTCCGGGTTGGTCGCGAAGTGCGCCGACAGGAAACCCTTGTCGAACTGCACACCCTCGGTGATCACGAGCTCGGTCGCCAGCGTGGACGACTCCTCGATCGTGATGACGCCGTCTTCGCCGACCCGCTCGACGGCCTCGCCGAGCAGGGCGCCGATGGCCGCGTCACGCGAGGTGACGGTGCCGACCTGGGCGATGTTGTCGCGGCCCTTGACCGGGGTCGCCTTCTCCTTGAGTACCGCGATGACCTTCTCCGCGGCGGCCTCGATGCCGCGGCCGACGGCCGTCGGGTTGGCACCGGCGGCGACGTTGCGCAGGCCGACCTTCACCAGCGACTGCGCGAGCACGGTCGCGGTCGTGGTGCCGTCACCGGCGACGTCGTTGGTCTTGGTGGCGACGCTCTTGGCGAGCTGGGCGCCGAGGTTCTCGAACGGGTCGTCGAGCTCGATCTCGCGAGCGACGGTGACGCCGTCGAGGGTGATGGTCGGGCCACCGAACTTCTTGTCGAGCACGACGTGGCGACCGCGCGGGCCGAGGGTGACCTTGACCGCGTCGGCGAGCTTGTTCACCCCGCGCTCGAGCGCGCGACGAGCGTCCTCGTCGAAACTGATCTGCTTGGGCATGCCTGTTCCGCTTACCTTCCAGTCTTACTGCTCGGAAAACACGAACGCCCCGTTCCCCGGCAATGCGGGGCCCGGGGCGTCATGCGCTGAGAGCGGACGTCAGTTGATGACGGCCAGCACGTCGCGGGCGGAAAGGATCAAGTAGTCCTCGCCGTTGTACTTCACTTCGGTGCCGCCGTACTTGGAGTAGATGACGACATCGCCGACGGAAACGTCGAGCGGGACGCGGTTGCCCTTGTCGTCGATGCGGCCCGGGCCCACGGCCAGAACCTTGCCCTCCTGGGGCTTCTCCTTGGCGGTGTCGGGGATGACGAGGCCGGAAGCGGTCGTCTCCTCGGCCTCACTCGTCTGGACAACGATCTTGTCCTCGAGCGGCTTGATGTTCACGCTCACCGGGTTGACCTCCACGGTCGTCGAAAGCGTTGGCAGGATGAATTACGGCTCCTACCACCCCCGCCGTCGCGGGTGCCGGGGCGTGTTCGGGCCGTGCAATTAGCACTCTAGCCATGTGAGTGCCAGCTTCGCAAGGAGGGTCCGCTCACTCTGCGGAAACTTGGCCTCCGAGCGCCTGACCGGCCGTTTTGCACCGCGCTGGTTCCGGGCCGCGCGCTCACCGACGTGCCCGTCCGGTGACGGCGTCTTGGCCCATAGTGCCAAGTTCGGGCGACGCGTGGGGCCTGGCCGCTAGCTTTTGACCGCGACAGGGCCGGACCGCTTCACCAGGGGAGGACGATGTCGCTGCTCCTCGCGCGGAACAAGCTGCCCGTGTACCTGCGCTTGATGCGGGCGGACCGGCCGATCGGCGCGCTGCTGCTCCTGTGGCCGACGTTGTGGGCGCTGTGGATCGCGACCTCGGGTGCGCCGTCGCCGTTAATCCTCGCCGCCTTCGTCGTCGGGGTGTGGCTGATGCGTGCGGCGGGCTGTGTGGTGAACGACTACGCGGACCGCGGGTTCGACGGTCGCGTCAAGCGCACCTCGAATCGTCCGCTGCCCAGCGGCGCGGCGACGGCGAAGGAAACGCGCTACCTGTTCGGCGTCCTGGTGCTGCTCTCCTTTTTGGTGGCCACGACGCTCAACACCTTGACCGTCGTGCTCTCGGTGGCGGCACTGGCGCTGGCGTGCGCGTACCCTTCGCGAAGCGCTACACGCATCTGCCGCAGGTGGTGCTGGGCGCCGCGTTCGGATGGTCGATCCCGATGGCTTTCGCCGCCTCGGGGGAATCCCTGCCGCCGGTCTGCTGGCTCCTGTTCCTCGCCAATCTCCTGTGGGTCGTCGCGTACGACACGCAGTACGCCGCTGTCGACCGGGACGACGATCTGAAGATCGGCGTGAAGTCCACGGCGATCCTGTTCGGCCGCCACGACAGGCTGGCCATCGGCGTCCTGCAGGGCGCGATGCTGGTGCTCATGGTGGTGATCGGCCGGGTGTGCTCACTCGGCTGGGAGTTCCACCTCGCCGTTCTGGTCGCGGGCGCGCTGTTCTTCCACCAGGGCAGGCTGACGGCGCGGCGCGAGCGCGACGGCTACTTCCGGGCGTTCATGAACAACAACCTGGTCGGCCTGGCGCTCTTCCTGGGCCTGCTGGCGGATCGCGTTTAGCCCGCTAAACGCAGGTCGGACGGCCGGATCGCGATTAGGGGGCTAAACGCAGGTCGGTGAGGGAGGCGACCAGGGCATCGGGGCCGAGGGCGGCGAGGGCCCGGCGCTTGGCGGACGTCGTCGCGAGAGCGATCGAGGCGACGCCGGCGGCGCGAGCGGCGAGGACGTCCGCGGCCGAGTCGCCGACCATGACGCATTTACCGGGCGAAGTTCCGAGAGCCTTCACCGCGGCGTCGAGGAGCGCCGAATGAGGCTTCAGATGCGCGGGGGCGCTCGTCGTCCGGGCGCTGATCCGGCGAACGTGCTCGGCGAGTTCGTGCATGCCCAGAAAGGACCTGATCGCGTCGACGGAGTTGTTGCTGACGATCGTCACCGTGAACCCCTGCGCATGCCACTCGCGAAGCACTTCCGCGACGCCGGGAGCCGGGTGGATCTGCGCGACGGCCTCCCCCTCCAAGCGGCTGAACTGCCGCTCCACGACGCGTGCGGCGTTCGGCCCACACGAGGCCGCGTACCGGAGCACGTCGAACGGGTCGGCGGAAGCACTCACTTCAGCGGGCAGATCGGGTCCGACGAGGTGTTTGAGCCTCTCCGCCACCTCGCTCGCCGTCAGCCTGGCGAACACGTCGCACACCGGACCGTCGAAGTCGAGGAAGACGTGGTCCTTCTCCTGCAGAAGCCCCTTCACCCCAGTCATGCCCCCACCTTGCCACCGACCTGCGTTTAGCCCCCTAATCGCGATCCGGAGGGACCTTACGGAAGGGGCGGGTTTCTGGTTAGGTTCCGACATTGGGGTCGGTCCTGTTCAGCAGACCTAGACACTGGGGGTTAACGCCCATGCCGCGTCCCTTCCGTCCCGTTTCCCTCGAACCGCTCCGGCGCCGGTCCAAACGGACCGCCGGGCTCGCGGTCCTCGCCCTCGCCGCCGGTCTCCTCGCCGCCGCCCCCGCCGAAGCCGCCCCGGCGGATCAGCAGCGTCAGCGGGACTTCGCGGCCGCCGCGCGGGAGTTCGGCGTCCCCGAGCACGTCCTGCTCGGCGTCTCCTTCCTGGAGTCGCGCTGGGACTTCAACGCCGGCACCCCGAGCACGTCCGCCGGCTACGGCCCGATGCACCTGACCGACCTGCGCGAAGCGGGCACGGGCACGCATCACGACGAAGGCGGAGAGGATCCTCGCGGCGACGACGCCCGCCGGGCGAAACTCCCCGTGACACCGCCGCCGAAGCCTCCCCCGCCCGGCCTCCAGTCCATCGACGAGGCCGCCGCGTTGACCGGCCAAGACGTCGCGACGCTGCGCACGGACACCACGCAGAACATCCGCGGTGGTGCCGCGCTGCTGGCGAAGTACCAACGCGAAGCCGGGGACTGGTACGACGCCGTCGCGCGCTACAGCGGCGAGAAGGACGCGGCCGGAGCGCGGTCCTTCGCCGACGAAGTCTTCGACACCATCTCCAAGGGCGTCAGCCGCAAGACCGACGACGGCCAGAACGTCACCCTCGCTGCCACACCCGTGAGCCCGGTCCGCGCGCAGGCGGAGAACCCGAAGACGGAGTGCCCGAAGAAGGTTTCGTGCCTTTCGGTGCCGGCGCCGTATCAGGAGTTGCCGAACAACGACTACGGCAACCACGACAAGGCGGACCGGCCGAAGAGCCAGAAGGTCGAATACATCGTCATCCACGACACCGAGGGCTACTGGGACACGGCGATGGACCTGGTCCAGGACCCGACGTACGTGAGCTGGCACTACACGATCCGCTCGTCCGACGGCCAGATCGCGCAGCACGTCCCGACCAAGGACGTCGCCTGGCACGCGGGCAACTGGTACGTCAACGCGAAGTCCGTCGGCATCGAGCATGAGGGCTTCGCCGCGAAGGGCACTTGGTACACGGAGGCGATGTACCGCACCTCCGCGAAGCTCGTCGGCTACCTCGCGCGGAAGTACGACATCCCGCTCGACCGCGCGCACATCATCGGCCACGACAACGTCCCGGGCACGATCCCCTCGACCATCAAGGGCATGCACTGGGATCCGGGCCCGTACTGGGACTGGTCGCACTACTTCGACCTGATGGGCGCGCCGCTGGCCGGCTTCGGCCGTCCCGGTTCACCGCTGGTGACCATCACGCCGGACTTCGCCACGAACCAGCCCGCGTTCACCGGTTGCGAAGCCGGCGGGAAGCCTTGCCCGGCAAGGGGTTCCGGTTCGGTCGTGCTGCGCAGCGAGCCGACCGACTCGGCGCCGCTGCTCAAGGACATCGGCCTGCGCCCGGACGGTTCGGCGAGCACGATGGACGTCTCCGACATCGGCAGCCGTGCGGAGACCGGCCAGCGGTACGTGGTCGCCGAGCGGCGGGCGGGCTGGACGGCGATCTGGTACCTCGGCCAAAAGGGCTGGTTCCGTGACGCGCGCACGACCAGCCCGGCGTTCGGCCTGGTCGTCACGCCGAAGCCCGGTCTGGCGACCGTGCCGGTGTTCGGGCGCGCCTATCCCGAGGCGGAGGCGTACCCGGCGAACGTGCCGGTGCAGCAGGTCGTCCCGCTGCCGTACACGTTCTCGGCCGGGCAGCGGTACTCCCTCGGCACCATGCTCGGCTCCGAGTACTTCTCGGCGACGACGTTCGACCCGGCGGACCACGTGGTCGTCAAGGGCAAGACGCGGTACGTGCAGATCCAGTTCGGGCACCGCATCGCCTTCGTGAGGGCGGACGACGTCCGGATCCTGCCCGCCTTCTGATCCCCTCACCTCCCGCGCCGGATCGCGTTTAGCCCGCTAAACGCGATCCGGCGCGGGAGCGGGTCAGGAGTCCAGGGCGACCTTGACCCCGGGGGCGTGCTCGGTGTTCCGCCGCGTCTTCGACCAGCCGTTCCGGCCGCGCACCAGGCGGAACAGCGCCCGCCACGACGTGATGTAGAACGTGTAGATGTACAGCGCGTAGGCGAAGCCCATCCCGAGCCCGCGCAGGAGATTGCGGCTCTTCAGGCATTTGAACTGATAGATCGGGCCCCACACGATGAACGGCAGCAGCCCGAACGAGCCGTAGATCGCGAACAGGATCCACGCGCCGTCGTCGGCGAACCAGGTCCACACCTGCGCCGGATCCCCCGCGGTGCTGAAGAGCAGCAGGATGAACGGGATCGGGTACAGCAGCGAGCCGAGCAGCTGCATCCACGGCTGCGCGAGGTAGTACATCATCTCCGCCGCGCCCAGCGTGCTCACATGCGGCGAGTCCCAGATCCGCCGCAGATACCGCGAACACTGCATCGTCCCCTGGCCCCAGCGCGTGCGCTGCACCAGGAACCGCCGCAGGCTGTACAGACCTTCTTGTTTCACATGGGAATCCGGCGTGTATCCGGTCCGCCAGCCCGCGGTCAGCAGGTGCACGCCGAGTTCGAAGTCCTCCAGCAGCGAACCGCGCCACGGCTGTTCGTCCTCCCCGGCGATCGAGTCCAAGGCGGACAGTCGCGTGAACTGGCCGTTGCCGCCCATGGAGATCGTGCCGGTGAACCCGCGCGAGGTCTGGATCGCCGCGATGGCCGTGCGGAACTCGAGATCCTGCATCTGGGCCAGCTTCAGCCCGAAAGCGCGCGAGAACCAGCTCCTCCCCGGCGGACGACTGTCGGCGTTGCCCATCCAGACGTCGAGCTGCACCGCACCGATCGTCCCGTCGCCGAACAGATGGTCCGCGGCGCACACTTCGAGGCAGTTCTCCGCCGGGCGGCCGTCCGCGTCGACGACCACGACGACCACGTCGTCACGGCTCTCGTCCGGGCCCATCCAGAAGTTGAGCGCCTGATAGGCGGCGTTGAGCGCGTCGCCTTTGCCCGTCCTGGCCTCCGGGCGACGCCGGGGAACGAGGTGCAGGTACGGGTCGTAGCCGCCGTTGCGCCGCCAGATCGACTTGACCACCCGGGCCGTGCGGTCCTCGGAGTCGTCGTCGACGACCCAGACGTGCGCGTGCCGGAACGTCGAACGCAGGTACCGCACCGTTTCGCGGATGACGGTCTGCTCGTCCCGGCACGGAACGAAGAAGTGCCAGGTGAAGTCGGCCGCGTCGCCGACGGGCGCGGGTTTGCGCCGCAGGTACGGCACGACGATCACGACCACGTACACGATGAACGCGACGCTCATGGTGAGCGCGAACGCCTGGGTGATCGCGAGAAGGATCTTGATCGAGCCGGCGCCCATCAGGCGGCCTCTCGCTCGGCGCGGGACTTGCGGGTGCCCAGCCAGACGAACAGCACGAGGGCGATCGCGCCACCGAGGACACTGACCATCGAACCGAGCAGAGTGTGCCCCCAGTAATAACCTTCGTCCACTCCGAGCCAGTTCACCAGGCCGACGATCGCCAAAACCCTCATCTGATTGACAAGAATGACCACGGCCGCCGAAATGGCCAACGAGGAGAACAGTCTCTTCGCATTTCTCGGGCGGAAATACAACATGACGGCGGTCACCAACAACAAGGGCAGCAACATGAATGCCGACGAGCATTCCGGCGTCATTCTTAACCCGAGTGGAGTATCGCCCGACAACCCAAAGTAGACAGTCTCGCGTTCACCGGCGACGAAGACACCCGATGTGGTGATAACCCTCAGTATCAGCCCCGCGAGCTGGACTTCGAATACCCGATACAGGCGCTCGGCCAGCACCAGGGCGACCGCGACGGCGATCACCGCCAGTACCGCCAGACGCAGCGGGAATCGACTGGAACTGGGCAAAGGAGCGCTCGCAACGGCCACGGTGACCCTCTCAGAAAAGGCGCAGCGGACGACGGTATCCGGCGAAGCGGACAGGGACCTCGCCGACGAGAGTAAGTCAGCGAGAACCCACCCTTTCGACCGGGGTTCGCATTCACAACATGATCATGAGCCCTTTCGGCACGATCGTGGAGAAACTGACTAGGCCGAAAGAGTGATGCACCCGGCGACCTGCGGGAAATGTGCTCAAGACCACCTGATCCGGTGATCCTCGCAATTTTCTGTTCAATTTGAGAAACACTCGGCGATAGACGATCCGCGAGCCGATTCAGGCCTGCTGAGGATTCGTCCGTAAAGGTCGTGCCCACGTGCCGACCGCAGCTGAGAGAAAACCCCCACGAATCAATTCGGAGGACCAGTTGAAGAACACGCACCTCTTGCGACGAGGCGGACTGCTCGCCGCTGTGGTGGCGAGCGTGGCTCTCGCCGGTGCGGCGCCCGCCTCGGCGGCCCCCGGTGACGGCTCCGCGTACGGCGTCAAGGTCGATGTGAAGCTCCTCGGCGCAGACGCGGTGAAGGCCGGGCCGCTCGCCGAGGCGAAGACCTCCGGGCCGACCACCAGCAGCCTCGCGAAAGCCAACCTCACCGGTGTGCTCACCGCGGGCGCGATCAACACCGAAGCCAAGCGCGACGACAACTCCGGTGCCGTGACGGCCAAGGCCAGCACCGCCGATGTCGGTCTGCCACTGCTCAAGGGCGCGCTCGGCGACGTCGGCGTCAAAGTCGTCGAAGCCACCTGCACCGCGACCCAGAAGGGCGTCCAGGGCGCGACGAACCTGGTCGGTGCGAACCTCGGCAGCGCGGGCGCCGTCGATGCGACACCGGCCCCGAACACCCAGGTCAAGGTCGGTCTCGGCGCGGTCAACGTCGCGACGATCATCCTGAACGAGCAGATCAAGAACAGCGACGGCAGCCTGACGGTCAACGCGATCCACGTGAAGCTGCTCGGCGAGGCGCTCACCCCGCTCGGCTCCGGCGACGTGATCGTCTCGTCGGCCACCTGCGGTCCGGCCGGTCTGCCCGTGCCGCTCGCTTCGGGCGCGGGACTGTGGATCGGTCTCGGCCTGCTCGGTGCCGTCGCCGTGCCGGTCGGTATCCGCGTCGCTCGCCGCCGTCGTCCGGCGACCACCGCCTGACCAGGGTGAAGTGAGGTCGAAATGTACAAGTTGCCTGGCGCCGGAGTAGGCGTCGCCGGTGGCGGGGTGGGTGCCCTCGCCGCCACCGGGGCCGATGTCGGCTGGTGGCTGGCCGTCGGGGTGACCCTGCTGGTTCTCGGAACCATCGCGGTCATCGCCGGCTACCGCCGCACGAAACGGCTCGGCGGACTGGGGAGCTGACGCTCCCGGAACTCCAGCGGCCGCCGGCGTGGGCCCCTCGCACGCCGGCGGCCGTCACCCGTGTTTTGCGGGACACTCGAAATCGTGGATGAGGAGCGCGAACGCGTGGATGTGATGTTGCTGGCCGGGACCCGGCCGGAGGCGGTCAAGCTCGCCCCGCTGGCACTGGCGCTGGCGGGGCACCCGCACCTGCGGCCCTTCGTCGTCCACAGTGGACAGCATCAGGGCATGGTCGAGCAGGCGCTGATCCCGTTCGGCCTGCCTGTCGACGCGTGGCTCGACACCCCGCCCCGGACCACCGGCACCCAGGCGGAACTGGTTTCCGGGCTGCTCCCCGCGCTCGACGAGCTGCTGCGGCGGGTCGCCCCGGCGGCGGTCGTCGTCCAGGGTGACACGACCACGGGACTGGCGGGCGCGCTCGCCGCGTTCTGGCTGGGCATCCCGGTGGTGCACCTGGAAGCGGGACTGCGCACGCACGACCTCGCCGCGCCTTTCCCCGAAGAGGGCACCCGGCAGATGATCTCGCGCATCGCCGCCCTGCACCTCGCGCCGACACCGGGCGCTGCGGCCGCGCTGCGCACGGAAGGTGTTCCACGCCAACGGATCGCCGTCACCGGCAACACCGTCGTCGACGCCGTGATCGCGATCGCCGAGCGTGATCTCCCGGCGCGGGACACCGCGCTCGCGTTGCTGGAGATGGAAATCGCCGAGGCGGGGGAACGCCTCGTCCTCGTGACGTCGCACCGCCGCGAGTCCTGGGGCGAGCCGCTGGGCCGCACGCTCGCGGCCATCGAACTGATCGTCGCGGAGCACAGCGACGTCCAGGTGCTGTTCCCGGTGCACCCCAATCCGGCCGTGCGGGAACAGGTCGTGACCGCGCTCGGCGGGACGCCGCGGGTGACGATCACCGAACCGCTCGAGTATCCCGATCTCGTGCGCGCGCTGCGGCTGGCCGAGCTCGTCCTGACCGATTCCGGTGGTATCCAAGAGGAAGCGCCGACGTTCGGCACGCCCGTCCTCGTGCTGCGCGATGTCACCGAGCGGCGCGAGGCCATCGAGGCGGGCTGCGCCTGGCTGGTCGGGACGGATACCAGCCTCATCGCGGACACCGCCGCCAAGATCCTGTGCGGCGATCTCCATCCGACGCACGCCGGAAACCCTTACGGTGACGGCAATGCCGCGGTTCTGACGGTGGCCGCGCTGGAAGAGCTGCTCGATCTCGCCCCGGCGCCGCGCACCGCCGCCGAATCGCGCTAGATCGAGACGATCTGGACCGGCAGCGCCGGATTGGCGGAGAAGTCCAGCGACGCCTGCGGCCGCCCGGCGGCGACCACGTGCGCGCCGAGCGCGGCGATCATCGCGCCGTTGTCGGTGCACAGCCGCGGCCGCGGGACCCGCAGGGTGATCCCGGCTTCCGCGCAGCGCTCGGCGGCGAGTTCGGACAGCCGCGAATTCGCCGCCACGCCACCGGAGATCACCAGCGTGTCCACTCCGTGTTCCTTCGCCGCCCGGATCGCCTTCCTGGTGAGCACGTCGGCGACGGCCTCCTGGAACGACGCGGCGACGTCGTCGACGGGGATCTCCTCACCGCGGCGCTCGGCGCCCTCGATCCAGCGCGCGACGGCGGTTTTCAAGCCGGAGAAGGAAAAATCGAACTTCGCGTCACGCGGTCCGGTCATCCCGCGAGGGAACGCGATGGCCGCGCCGTCGCCGTTCTTGGCGGCCTTGTCGATGGGCGGGCCGCCGGGGTACGGCAGGCCGAGGACGCGGGCGACCTTGTCGTAGGCCTCGCCCGCCGCGTCGTCCACAGTGGACCCGAGTTCGGTGATCTCGGACGCGATGTCGTCCACCAGAAGCAATTGCGTGTGCCCGCCGGAGACCAGCAGGGCGAGACAGCGTTCGGGCAGCGGTCCATGCTGGAGCGTGTCGACGGCGATGTGCCCGGCGAGGTGATTGACGCCGTAGAGCGGGATGTCGAGCGCGGCGGAATAGGCCTTGGCCGCGGCGACGCCGACCAGGAGCGCGCCGGCGAGACCGGGTCCGGCGGTCACCGCGATAGCGTCCACATCGGACAGTTTCAGCCCGGCCTTCTCGAAGGCGCGCTCGACCGTCGGGACCATCGCCTCCAAGTGCGCGCGGCTCGCGACCTCGGGCACGACGCCACCGAAGCGGGCGTGCTGATCGACGCTGGAGGCGACCTCGTCGGCGAGGAGTTCGACCGTGTTGTCGTCGTGCAGGCGGACGAGGCCGACGCCGGTCTCGTCGCACGAACTCTCGATGCCCATGATGATGCGTGGCATCAGCCCGCCACCTCGTCTCGGACCTGGGCCCGCGGGCGGGCCATCGTGTAGGCGTCGGCGCCGGAGGGCTGGTAGTAGCGCTTCCGGAGGCCGACGCGTTCGAAACCGTGCCGCTCGTAGAGCGTGATCGCCGCGTCGTTGTCGGTGCGGACTTCGAGGAAGACCGGCGCGGCGAGTTCGTCCGCGCGGTCGAGGAGCGCCTTCAGCAGCGTGGTGCCGATCCCGTTGCGCTGCCGGTCCGGGTCGACACCGATCGTGTGAAGGCTCGCCTCGTAGTCGCCGCGGCGGCCGACGACGGCGAGCCCGGCGTAACCGATGATCTCGTCGCTTTCATCCGGACGGGCGACCAGGTAGTAACCGCCGCCGTCGAGTTCCGCGTGGAAGGCGTAGGCGCTCCATGGGGAATCGCCGGGAAAGAGGATCTTCTCTATCTCGACACAGCGGGGAATATCCTTGCGGCGTAAGGGTTCCAGCCTCACGGCGTGGTCACCTTCTTGCGCGCGACCGGTTCGACGGCGTCCGGACGGCGGAGGTAGAGCGGCGTGAGCGGGGCGGGCTCTTCCCCGCTTTGGAGGACTTCACGGGCGGCTTTGACCAGTCCGAGAGGCGATGGGAAGCGCGGTTCGATCGGCTGGACGCCGAGAGCGTCCGCGTAGAGGAGGGCGCCGTCGCCCGCCGCGACCTTGATGGTCGTCTCGAGGTCGGCCGGCCGCTGGACGTGCGGGCCGTCGGCGCGGGAACCGTCGGCGGCGTATGCGGCCCAGTAGACCTCGCGGCGCCTCGCGTCCGTTAGGACGAGGAAGGGCGCTTCGCCGGGGGCGACGTCAGCGGCGATCGCGTCGAGGCTGCAGACCGGATGGGCGGGGATGCCGAGGGCGTGGGCGAGCGACGCGGCGGTGGCCATGCCGGCGCGGAGGCCGGTGAAGGGGCCGGGGCCGACGCCGCAGACGATGGCGTCGAGGTCGCGAAGCGTGACGCCCGCGGCCTTGACGGCTTCGAGGGCGTGGGGCGTGATCAGCTCGCCGTGTGCGCGCGGGTCGACCGTGACGCGGTCGCCGCGTGACTCGAGGACGTCGCCGTCCAGGGCGACGAGGCCCGCGGTGACCGCCGGGGTCGAGGTGTCGATGGCCAGTACCAGCACGGTTACCCAGCCTACGACCAGCGCCCCAGGTCGCGTTTAGCGGGCTAAACGCAACCCTTCTCCAGCCCCTCTCCCCCGCCGCCGGATCGCGATTAGGGGGCTAAAGTCGCTCCCCTCGCCCTGCCCGCCGGATCGCGATTAGGGGGCTAAACGCGATCCGGCGGGACGCGTGCCTCCAGCCCCGCAGATCGCGGTTAGCCCGCGAAAGTCGCTCCCGGCGCAGGGTGTGAAGCGGGTCGCAGGGGGGTGGGCGGGCAGCGCGGTACGGTCCGGAGAGGGGCTCTTCGGATCCACGCGCCCCGGCCGCAGAGTCGAGCAGGAGGTCCCCAGGTGCCCGATCGGTTGTTCCCCACGCTGGCGAGCGGCTCCGGCAAGGAGGCCCTCCGCTTCGGCGGCACCTCCCTGACCCACGCTGAGGTCGCGACCGTCGCCGGCACGCTCGCCCGAGACCTGCCGAGCGGCCGCGTCGCCGTCTGGGCGACGCCGACGATGCACACCAGCGTCGCCGTGATCGCCGCGCTGCTCGCCGGCGTCCCGGCCATCCCGCTCAACCCGAAGATCGGCGAGCGCGAACTCGCCCACATCCTCGCCGACAGCGAGCCCGTCCTCGTACTCGCCGAACCGGGCGCCGACCTCCCCTCGGGTCTCGCCGGTCTGCCGCGCCGCGACATCACCCTCGAAGGCACGCCCGGCGATCTACCCTCGGAACCGGACGCCGAAGCCCCGGCGCTGATCGTCTACACCTCCGGGACGACCGGCCCGCCCAAGGGCGTCGTCCTCCCCCGCCGCGCGATCTCGGCCACCCTCGACGCTCTCGAGGACGTTTGGGAGTGGACGTCCGACGACGTCCTGGTGCACGGTCTCCCGCTGTTCCACGTGCACGGCCTGATCCTCGGCATCCTCGGGCCGCTCCGGCGCGGCGGCTCGGTCCGGCATCTCGGTCGTTTCTCCACCGAAGGGGTCACACGCGAACTCGCCACCGGCGCGACGATGCTGTTCGGGGTCCCGACCATGTACCACCGCATCGCGGGCGAAGTCGGCGATGACCCGTCGCTCGCCGAGGCGCTGAGCGGCGCCCGGCTGCTCGTCTCCGGATCGGCCGCGTTGCCCGTCCACGACCACCAGCGCATCACCGCGGCGACCGGCCAGCGTGTGATCGAGCGCTACGGCATGACCGAGACCCTCATGAACACCAGTGTCCGCGCCGACGGCGAGCGTGTCCCCGGCACCGTCGGCGTCCCGTTGGACGGCGTCGATCTGCGCCTTGTCGACGAGGCGGGAAACCCTGTCGAAGAACTCGAGACCGTCGGTGAGATCCAGGTCCGCGGGCCGAACTTGTTCACCGAGTACCTCAACCGTCCCGACGCCACCGAAGCCGCCTTCGACGAGGGCTGGTTCCGCACCGGCGACATGGCGACCCGCGACGCGGCCGGATACGTGAAGATCGTCGGCCGGAAGGCGACGGATCTGATCAAGAGCGGCGGCTACAAGATCGGCGCGGGCGAGATCGAGAACGCGCTCATGGAGCACCCCGGTGTCGCGGAGGTCGCGGTGACCGGCGAGCCCGACGACGACCTCGGCGAGCGCATCGTGGCTTGGGTGGTGCCCGAAGGAGAACACCCGACGGAGTCGGAACTCGCCGATCACGTCTCGCGCCTGTTGTCGCCGCACAAGCGACCCCGGGTGGTCCGCTACCTGGAAGCGTTGCCGCGCAACGACATGGGCAAGGTCATGAAACGCGCGCTCGGATGAGCAGGCCCTCCGCGCGATCGGTCGTCGAGGAGATCGCGACCGGTTTCGAGGACCTGGACGTTCCGCGGTCCGACGAGCCGGACGACGGGCCGATCGACTGGCCGGGCTACCGCGCGGCACGCGAGGCCGCCGAGGAACGCACTGGCGAAGACGAATCAGTGCTCTGCGGGACCGCAGAGATCGGCGACGTCGAAGCGGTCGTGATCGCCTTCGAGTTCGGCTTCCTGGGTGGGTCGATCGGTCAGCGGACCGGTGATCGGGTCGAGGCGGCGTTCGCGCGGGCGGTCGAGTCCCGGTTGCCGGTGGTTTCGCTGATCGCGACCGGCGGCAGCCGGATGCAGCATGGGATGCGTGCGCTTTCGCAGTTGCAGCGCATCGCGCGGGCGGCGGCCGGGGCCCGGTCGGTGCCGCAGATCTCGGTGCTGCGCGATCCGACCACGGGTGGTGGCTGGGCGACGCTCGGCGCGAGCGCCGATGTCGTTCTCGCGCTGCCCGAGGCGCAGGTCGGTTTCGCCGGTTCCCGGGTGCGGCCGGCTGACGCGCCCGCGGCGGCGTACACGGCCGAGGCGAAGCTCGCGTGGGGTCAGGTCGACAGGATCGTGCGGCCCGCTGACCTCCCCACGGCGCTGGAACGGTGGCTACGGCTGCTGACATCGCGGACGACGGATGCCGCTGAGCCTCCCGCCGCGCTCGGATCGGCGGGCTTGCCCGACAGCGGTTGGGCCGCGGTTCAGGCGGCGCGCTCCCCTGAGCGACCGAAGGCTGCGGAGTACCTCGACGCCTACTTCGACTGGCGTGAGGATGTCTCGGGCGACAGGTGCGGCGGGGTCGACTCCGGTGTCTTGTGCGGCTTCGGCTGGCGAGGCGGCCGCGCGATCGCGTACGCGGCGCAGTGTGGGACACCGACGCTGCCCGCGGGTTTCCGGACGGCGTCGCGCCTGGTGCGGCTCGCGTCGAGGCTCGGGATCCCGGTGCTCACCCTCGTCGACACCCCCGGTGCGGCGAACGACGCGGCGGCCGAGCGGGCCGGGGCCGGCGCGGCGATCGCGGAGTTGTTCGAGGCTGTCGCGAGCGCGGCCGTGCCGATCACGACGCTGGTGATCGGGGAAGGCGGGTCCGGTGGCGCGCTGGCGTTCGCGGCACCGGGTTCGACTTGGGTGGCGCCCGGCGCGTACTTCTCGGTCACCTCGCCCGAGGCGGCCGCGGCGATCCTCAAGCTGCCCACCGACGAGGTCCCCGCCCTCGCGGACCGGCTGCGGCTCCGCCCCCAAGACCTGGTCGCCCTCGGAATCGCGCGCTCCGTCGTCGGCCCAGCGGATCGCGTTTAGCCCGCTAAACGCGATCTGTGGGTAAGCGACAAACGGTCGGGGATCGGCGCTGAGCGGGCATGCTCCGCGAAGCATGGTCATCGGCAGGCGCGAATGCGACTGGCGAACATCCGATACCGAACATTTCTTTCCACGCGAACAACACCAGGCCACTCGATAGTGCGGAGGAAAAACACTCTGCGTCTCACTATTCAGGTAATGAGACGATGAGCCACGTCCGCAACTACTCTTTCGAGTTACAACGGCATAATTCGATGACCTGGGGTGAATTACGCCGACCGCTCGGCGCAGGATCCAGCAACCTTTTACTTACCGCCCCGTAGGTCCGGGAAATTCGTCCACAATGGCTTGTGTTGCGGCTCGGCAACGACCGAACGCCGCACCCAAAAGGAAGCGGCTCCCCGTGCAGGGGGAGCCGCTTTGAAGTTCAACCACTCCATCAACCCGTTCTATGGAGGCGTCAAACATGACCAGCGTAGCGCCGTGTTCCGGCGGTATGCCAGAGGAGCCACCCCAGCCGCAGGCGATGACCCCGGACACGAACCAGGATCACCACGGCGGGTGTCACCCGGCAGAAGTCAGTCTCGACGAATTGCTCGATTTGGCGAGCGAACCGGTCGGCATGGTCACCGACCCCGCGTGCCGCCGCGTCCATCTGCGTCCCGCGGCCCAGTGGCCCGATTTCTGGCGGAGCACGTTCTTCGGCAGCCGGGAGGACACCGGACGTGTTCTGCTCTATTGGTTCGCGTTGATCACCGCGCTCGTCGCGTTGACAGCGGTCGCGACGCCGGCCGCGCAAACCGGCGTAATCGGTTTCTGCGGCTTGTGGTGGCTTCACCGTCGGCGTGGACGAGGCGGCCCACAGGCTGAACCGGTCTCCGCCGTCTAGACAGGGTGCGCATGTCGCTGTGGGACCCAGCGGCATGCGCACCCCCAAGCCCTCTTGGGGCATTGAGGGGACGCTTCGCCGGAAGGGCCCTGATGCGGCATCCGGGTGAGATCGCGATTAGGGGGCGAAACGCAGGTCGGCGGCCCAGATCGCGATTAGCCCGCTAAACGCAGGTTGGGAGTGCGCGAAGCCCAGGTGCCGTGCGGCTCCAGGGTGACCAAGCGGACGTCGTCCTCGCGACGTTCCAGGCGCACGACGAGGTAGTCGTCCGAAAGGCGCTCCGCGGCCCCCTCGCCCCATTCGACGACCAGCGCGGACCGCTCCAGTTCGGTGTCGAGGTCCAGGTCGTCCAGCTGCGTGAGATCCCCGCCGAGCCGGTACGCGTCGACGTGCACCAGTGCGACCCCAGCCTCACCGGCCGGATGCACACGCGCGATCACGAACGTCGGCGAGCTGACCCGCCCGCCGACACCGAGACCGTCCGCGATCCCGCGGGTCAGCGTCGTCTTGCCCGCCCCGAGCGGCCCGGCGAGCAGCACCAGATCGCCCGCGCGCAGCGAACGTCCGAGCTCTCGCCCGAATTCCATCGTCGACTCGGGAGTCGGGAAAGCGAAATTCATCAGCGTTGCCACCACCAGTTGCGCCGGTCGGAAGTCTCACCATCGGTGCCCGTGCACCGTTGTACCAAGTCGATCAGGTGACTGTTCACCAGTTCGGGTTGTTCCAGCTGCACCATGTGCCCCGCGCCGCGCACGCGCACCAGCTCCGCGTCCGGCAGCTCCGCCGCGATCCGCTCGGCGTGCGCGATCGGCGTGAACCGGTCGGAATCCCCGCCGACGACCAGCACATGCGCGTGCTTCAGCCCGGCGAGCGCGGCGTACCGGTTGTGGCTGCCGAGCGTGTCGACGAAGTTCACAAGCCCGCGCACCGGCGTCACTTCGAGCATTTCCAGCATGAAGTCGACGAGTCGCGGAGACACTTCCCGGCTGCCGAAAGCCAGTCTGCGCACGGCCTGCCGGGTCAGCTGACCTCCTGCCGCGCGCACGAACTCGACGAGTCCCGGCTGCCAGCCGGCCAGCCCGCCGACGCCTCGCGTGAGCGGGTTGTACTTCGAAAGCAGTGACCGCGGCAGTCCTCGAGCGCCGACTTCGCCTGCCGCGGTCGCGATGAACGCGACGCCGCCGACGCGGTCGTCGAACAACTCGGGATTCTCCGCGGCGAGCTCCATGATCACCATGCCGCCCATCGAATGCCCCATGAGCACGATGGGCCCGTCCGGCACCACCGATCGCAGGACCATGTCGAGGTCGCGTGAAAGCTGTTCGATGGTGCTGGTTTCGGCGGTCGCGGCGCCGGATTGCCCATGCCCGCGATGGTCGTAGTAGACCTGACGCACCCTGGGCAGCTTCAGCGACGCGAGGTCTCGCCGCTGGAAATGCCAGCAGCGCTTCGACAACGCGAAACCGTGCACGCCGACGACGGTCAGCTCCGGTTTTCCCCCATCGGCCGGATCGATCTCCTCGACCGCGAGCGGCGTGCCGTCCTCCGCCGCCACTGTCGACGTCCGATCCGGTTCAAGATCCCCCAACGGCTCGTCCACGAACGGATCCTCATTCTGCCGCCGCTGCTGTGCGGCGACGGCGATCGCGGCGGCGGTGCCGGTGGCGACCGCCCCGACGCCGCCGACGATGGCCAGCAGTCGTCTTGAAGGTGTCACGAGCCCGCCTCCAGATACGTGCGGTGGATCCGCGGCCGGTACATCGAGGTCACGATCTCGTAGTCGATCGTCCCCAGCTTGTCTGCCCATTCCCGGGCTGTCGGCTCACTGGAAGCGCCCTGGCCGAAGAGGATCACTTCGCTGCCGACGGCCGGTTCGTCGTCTCCGCAGTCGACGATCAGCTGATCCATGCAGACGCGGCCGACGACCGGCCTCCGCTTTCCGTCGAGCAGGACGTCCATCCGTCCGGAAAGCGTCCGCGGCACGCCGTCGGCGTATCCGACCGGGACGAGTGCGAGAGTGGTGTCACGCTCGGCCGTCCAAGTGTGGCCATACGAGACCGATTCGCCGACCGGAATCCGTTTTGTCAGCACGACCGAAGACTTGAAGGTCATCGCCGGGCGCAGGTCGTCGGCGGTGGGCACCGGGTTCAGCCCGTAGATCGCGATCCCGGGGCGGACGAGGTCGAAGTGCAGGTCGGACCTGGTCAGGACGGCGGCGGAGTTCGCGATGTGCCGCATCGGGTTCAAGCCGGCCGCGCGGGCGATGTCGTAGGCCTCGTCGAACCGCTTCGCCTGCGCGTCGATGGAGGGGTGGCCGAGGTCGTCGGCGCAGGCGAGGTGCGACCAGATCGCGACGACCTCGATGAGCGGCTTCGCGGCCGCGGCGGCCTGGACCAGCGCTGGCCATTCCGCAGGTGGACAGCCGTTTCGGGACAGGCCGGTGTCGATCTTGAGGTGCACCCTCCCGATCGCGTTTAGCCCGCTAAAGTCGCGTGCCCGGCGCACGCCGTCGGCTACGCGGGCTAGCTCGTCGAGGGAGCTGACGGCGACGTCGATGTCTTCGGCGATAGCGGCCGCGAAGTCGGCTTCGGGAGTGTCGAGCCAGCTGAAGAGCCGGACCTCGATCCCCGCGCGGCGCAGCGCGAGCGCCTCGCCAAGGGAGCAGGTGCCCAGCCAGGTGGCTCCGCCGTCAACGGCGGCTCGGCCGACTTCGAGCGCTCCATGGCCGTAGCCGTCGGCCTTGACGACGGCCATCGTCTGGGCACCGGCGGCACGGGAAGCGAGCAGGGCGACATTGTGCCGGATGGCGGACAGGTCGATGACGACCTCGGCACGCGGGAAACTGGCGGTCATAACGACCACCAGTTTCCCACGAACCGGCTCAGGACAGGCGCGCCCCGTCGGTGGCGGAGAACACGTGCAGCTCGTCGGGGCGAACCCGCAGGTGCAGCGTGTCGCCCATGACCGGCGGCTTACGCGGGTCCACCCGGGTGACGACGTTCGACTTCGTCCCCTCGGCGTCGGTCTCGGCCAGCTTGCCGTAGACGTACGCGTCCGAGCCGAGCTCCTCGACCAGTTCGACCTTGATCGGCAGCGTGCCGTCTTCGCTGGTGGTCACCTCGAGCGACTCCGGCCGGAAGCCGAGGGTGACCGTGTCGCCGTCGGCCTTGGCGAGGATCTCGCGGGTCAGCGGCACGCGCGCGCCACCGAGTTCGGCACCGTCTTCGGTGAGCTTCGCAGTGACGAGGTTCATCGCGGGCGAGCCGATGAATCCGGCGACGAAAGCGTTTGCGGGCTTGTCGTACAGGGCGCGCGGGGTGTCGCACTGCTGCAGGAGACCGTCCGAGAGGACGGCGACCCGGTCGCCCATCGTCATGGCCTCGACCTGGTCGTGCGTGACGTACACGGTGGTGACGCCGAGGCGGCGCTGCAGCGCCGCGATCTGCGTACGGGTGGACACACGCAGCTTCGCGTCGAGGTTCGACAGCGGCTCGTCCATCAGGAAGACCTGCGGCTCACGCACGATGGCGCGGCCCATCGCGACACGCTGACGCTGACCACCGGAGAGCGCCTTCGGCTTGCGGTCGAGGTACTGCTCGATGTCGAGCAGCTTGGCCGCGTCGAGCACCTTCTGCTTGATCTCCGCGGCCGGACGGCCGGCGATCTTCAGCGCGAAGCCCATGTTCTGGCCGACGGTCATGTGCGGGTACAGCGCGTAGTTCTGGAACACCATCGCGATGTCGCGGGCGCGCGGCGGCAGCTGCGTGACGTCGCGGTCGCCGATCCAGACGGCGCCGTCGTCGATGTCCTCGAGGCCGGCGAGCATCCGCAGGCTGGTGGACTTGCCACAGCCGGACGGCCCGACCAGCACGAGGAACTCGCCGTCGGCGATCTCGAGGTCGAGTGCGTCCACAGCGGGTCGCTCGGAGCCCGCGTAGCGCCGGGTCGCCTTGTCGTAGGTGATCGTGGCCATCGGTTCAGTCCTCTTTCGGTTTCGCGGAAATGCCGTGCCCGAGTTCGCGGGCTTCGAGATGCCGTTGCTGGATCCGGTGCCCCTCGGCGCGGTCCGCCTCGGTCGGCTCGAGTGGGGTGTAGCCGTGCTGTTCCTGCCAGCGGGGAGGTTCCGTGCTGGAAGCGAGGGCCCAGGCCGCCTGCCGCGCGGCGCCGACCGCGACGTACTCGGCGACCTCGGGGACGACGACGGGCACGCCGAACACGATCGGCGCGACCGCGCGGACGGCCGCCGACTGCGCGCCACCGCCGATCAGGAGGACCCGGCGGACTTCGAGCCCCTGGTCACGCAGGGCGTCGAGACCGGCTGCGAGCCCACACAACATGCCTTCGACGGCGGCGCGGGCGAGGTTCTCGGGCGTCATGTTCGCGCGGGTCAGGCCGAAGAGCGTGCCCTTGGCGTCCGGGAGGTTCGGCGTCCGCTCACCGTCGAGGTAGGGCAGGAACGTGAGGCCGCCGGAGCCGGGCTCGGCCGCGAGCGCCAGCGCGTCGAACTCCGCGAGTTCGACGCCGAGCATCGCGGACGTGGCCGTGAGCACGCGGGCGGCGTTGAGGGTGCAGGCCAGTGGCAGGAAACGGCCGGTGGCGTCGGCGAATCCCGCGACGATGCCGGACGGGTCGGCGCTCGCGGTCTCGGAGACGCCGAAGACGGTGCCGCTGGTGCCGAGTGAGACCACGACGTCGCCGGGGACCAGTTCGAGACCGAGCGCGGCGGCCATGTTGTCGCCGGTTCCGGCCGAGACCAGGATCCCGTCCGGGGTGTGGCCCGCGGCTTCGGCGGGGCCGATGACCTTGGGCAGCTCCGGGGTACGCCCGCCGAAGGCGTGCGCGAGGAGGTCCTGGCGGTACGTGCCGGTGGCGGGCGAGAAGTAGCCGGTCCCGGAGGCGTCGCCGCGATCGGTGACCGGCTCGGCCCCTGCCCCCAGCAGCCGCCAGGTCAGCCAGTCGTGGGGCAGCAGCACGCGGGCGACGCGATCGGCCAACTCGGGCTCGTTCTCCGCCATCCACCGCAGCTTCGTGACAGTGAAGCTGGCGACAGGCAGCGAGCCGACGGACTTCGCCCAGTTCTCGGGACCGAGTTCGCCGCCGAGGTCTTCGGCCGCTTTCGCGGACCGGGTGTCGTTCCACAACAACGCGGGCCGGACGACCTCGCCTGCCTCGTCGAGGGTGACCATGCCGTGCTGCTGACCGCCGATGCCGATGGCGCCGACGCCGTCGAGGAGGCCGTCGGTGGCCTCGCGGAAGGCGTCCCACCACGCGGCGGGGGCGACTTCGGTGCCTTCGGGGTGCGAAGCGCGGCCTGTGCGGACGATCTCGCCGGTGGCCGCGTCGCAGACGACGACCTTCGTCGACTGGGTCGACGAGTCGATTCCGGCGACCAGGTCAGATTTCATATTCCGGCCCTTCCGGGTCGCACTCGACCTGCTCGATGGCCGTTCCCGCGTTCAGCGCCGCCTCGATCTCCTCGGTCGGCGTCAGATCGTCGGTGATCAGGAGGTCGTAGTCGCCGATGTCGCCGTGCGCGAAGGTGGCCGTGCGGCCGAACTTGGAGTTGTCGACGACCAGCACGTTGTGGCTCGAGGTGCGCAGCGCGGCCTTCTTGAGCGCGGCGTAGTCCTGGACGGGGTGGAACAGGCGGCCGACCGCGATCGCGGCGACCGAGACGAACGCGATGTCGGCGTGCGTGCGCTCGAGGAAAGCGAGGACGTCCGGGCCCGCGCACGAGTCGTACTCGTGGTGGTATCGGCCGCCGGCGAGCACCACCTCGACGCTCTTGACCGGGCCGAGGATGCGGGCGGCTTCGAGCGAGTTGGTGATGACGGTGAGGTCCTCGATCTGGCCGAGGCGGCGGACGAGCGGGAAGAGCGTCGTCGAGTCGTCGACGAAGACCGTCTGGCCGGAGTGGACGTGCGCCGCGGCGGCCTCGCCGAGGGTGTCCTTCGTGGCCTGGTTGAAGGTGTCGCGGAAGCGGGCGGCCGACTCCATGGTCGTCGCCGGGTAGGCCTCGACCTTGCCGCGGAGTTTGCGGAGGAGGCGGCGCTCGGCGAGGTCGTCGAGGTCGCGGTGCATCGTCATCAGGCTGACGCCGAACCGGGTGGTGAGGTCGTCGATGCGGACTTCGCCGGTGGCGATGACGTGGTCGAGGATCTCCTGGCGCCGGTGCTCGACGGCGGCGTCCGAAGGCCTGGTCTTAGACATGGGCGACACCGTTCACGACCCGGACCTTCGCGGCCTCGGCGGGGTGGGTGTCGGCGCTCACACCTGCTTCTTACCAGATTATTCGCCTGGAGTTAACACGTAACTCGATAACTCTCGCATTTCTCCCCTCTCCCCCTCCCGGCCCGCCGACCTGCGTTTAGCCCCCTAATCGCGCTCTGACGGCACCCGCCCGCAGAGCGCGGTTAGGGGGCTAAACGCAGGTCGGGGCCCTGGTCAGGAGGCAGGAGAGCGAAGGGACCGGAGGGCGTCGGGGACGGCGCCCAGGATGCCGGACGCCGAGGTCGGGACGCCGCCGGCGGCCAGCGCCCCGGCGAGCGAGTGGACATGCGCGGCCGCCCCCGCCGCCAGCCAAGGGTCGAGCCCGGCGGCGAGCAGCGCGCCGACCAGACCGGACAGCACGTCCCCCGAACCGGCCGTCGCGAGCCACGATCCCCGCGGCGTGTTCACCAGCGCGCGCCCGTCCGGCGCCGCGACCACCGTGCAGTGCCCCTTCAAGAGCACGACGGCGTCGTACTTCCGTGCGGCCGACCGCGCCGCCGCTACCCTGTCCGCTCCTGGCGGCGAACCCATCAGCCGCTCGAACTCCCCCGCGTGCGGGGTCAGCACGAGCGGCGTGTCCGGATCCCGCGCGTCGAGCACGTCGGGCGAACGCGCGATGATCGTCGTCGCGTCGGCGTCCGCGCACACCGGCACGCCACGCCCGAGCACGAACCGCAGCACATCCCGTCCCTCGTTCCCGGTCCCGATCCCCGGCCCGACGACCCACGCCTGCACCCGGCCGGCGTCCGTCACCGAGCCCGTCGCGATGACCTCGGGCCAGTGCCCGCGCACCACGTCCGCGGCGTGCCCGGCGTATCGCACCAGCCCGGACGTCGCCCGCACCGCCGCACCGGCCGCGAGCACGGCCGCCCCCGGATACGTCGCCGACCCGGCCGCGACGCCGACCACGCCCTGGCTGTACTTGTCGTCGTCCGGTCCGGGCGTCGGCCACGCCGCGGCGACATCGGCCGTGTCCAGCCGTCGCAGATCGGGCTCGCCGAGTTCCGGCCGCAGCCCGATGTCCACCAAGGCGATCTCGCCGCAGGACGCGGGCGCGAGGGCATGCACCGGTTTGAGCGCGCCGAAAGTGACCGTCCGGTCGGCGGCGACCGCCGGCCCCTCGACGGCGCCGGTGTCCGGATCCACCCCGCTCGGCAGATCGACGGCCAGCACCGGCGAACTCACGTACTCCAGCAGCGCGGCGGCGTCCGGCCGCAAGGGCCCTCGCGCCGAAATACCGACGATCCCGTCGACCACGAGATCCGCTCGGCGAATCCACTGTGGACTGTCCTTGATGGACACAACCTTGCCGCCGGATCGCTTCAAGGCGGCCAACCCCGGGCCGTGAGCGCGTTCGGGCTTCAACAGGATCGCGGAGACCGCCACATTGCGGCGGCGCAGGAAAGCGCCGGCCCAAAGGGCGTCACCGCCGTTGTTACCCGACCCGATGAGCAGCGTCACCCGCCGCCCCGACACCGAACCCGTGTGCTCGGCCAGCATCTCGGCGGCGTGCACCGACAAGCCGAAAGCCGCGCGCCGCATGAGCTCGCCATCGGGAGTGACGGCGAGCAACCTGTCCTCCGCCGCGCGAATCCGTTCCGTGGTCCAGATTCCCTGCACGACGCCTCCGGTCTTTACTCGACGGTGACCGACTTCGCCAGGTTACGCGGCTTGTCGACGTCGTACCCGCGCGTGCGGGCGATCTCGGCGGCCAGCACCTGCAGCGGGACGGTGGAAACCAGCGGCTGCAGCAGCGTGGGGACGGCCGGGATCTCGATCAGCTCGTCGGCGAACGGGCGGACGGTCTCGTCGCCCTCCTCCGCGATCACGATCGTGCGGGCGCCGCGCGCCTGGATCTCGCTGATGTTCGACACCAGCTTCGAGTGCAGCACCGCGCGCCCCTTCGGCGACGGCATCACCACGACGACGGGCAGGCCTTCTTCGATCAGCGCGATCGGGCCGTGCTTGAGCTCGCCGGCGGCGAAACCCTCGGCGTGCATGTACGCCAGTTCCTTGAGCTTCAGCGCGCCTTCGAGGGCGACCGGGAAACCGACGTGACGGCCGAGGAACAGTACCGCCTTCGAGTCCGCGATCCGGCGGCCGAGGTCACGGACCTGGTCCACAGTGGACAGGACCTTCTGCACCGCGGCGGGCATGGCTTCGAGCTCGGCGAACTCGCGGGCGACCTCGTCCGGGTACTTGGTGCCACGGGCCTGCGCGAGCGCCAGGCCGACCAGGTAGTTCGCCGCGATCTGCGCGAGGAACGCCTTGGTCGAGGCGACGCCGATCTCCGGACCGGCGTGCGTGTAGAGGACGGCGTCGGACTCGCGCGGGATCTGCGCGCCGTTGGTGTTGCAGACAGCCAGGACGCGGGCCTTCTGTTCGCGCGCGTGACGGACGGCTTCGAGGGTGTCCGCGGTCTCGCCCGACTGGGAGACGGCGACGACCAGCGTCGCGCGGTCCAGCACCGGGTCGCGGTAGCGGAACTCGCTGGCCAGCTCGACCTCGACCGGGAGACGGCACCAGTGCTCGATGGCGTACTTGGCGACGAGGCCCGAGTGGTACGCGGAACCACAGGCGACGACGAAGACCTTGTCGACGTCGCGCAGGTCCTGGTCGGAGATGCGCTGTTCGTCGAGGATGATCCGGCCGCCGTCGAAGTGGCCGCGCAGCGTGTTCGCCAGCGCTTCCGGCTGCTCCTCGATCTCCTTGAGCATGAAGTACTCGTGGCCGCCCTTTTCCGCGGCCGAGAGGTCCCAGTCGACGGTGAACGGCTTGGCCTGGGCGGCGTCGCCGTGGAAGTCGGCGACCTCGTAACCCTCGCGGGTGATCACGACGAGCTGGTCCTGGCCGAGCTCGACCGCCTCGCGGGTGTGCTCGATGAACGCGGCGACGTCGGAAGCGACGAAGTGCTCTCCCTCTCCGACGCCGACCACCAGCGGCGAGGAACGGCGAGCGGCCACGATGGTGTCCGGCTGGTCGGCGATGGTCACGACCAGGGTGAACGCGCCTTCGAGACGACGGCAGACCGCGGCGACGCTGGCCGGGAAGTCGCCCTTCGTGTCGCCCTCGGCGTACGCGCGGGAGATCAGGTGCGCGGCGGTCTCGGAGTCGGTGTCGCTCGCCATCTCGACGCCATCGGCCTCGAGTTCGGCGCGCAGGGCGGCGAAGTTCTCGATGATGCCGTTGTGCACCACGGCGACGCGCTGGGAGGCGTCGCGGTGCGGGTGCGAGTTGCGGTCGACCGGAGCGCCGTGGGTGGCCCAGCGGGTGTGGCCCATGCCGGCGGTGCCGGTGAAGGCGTCCCTGCCGACGGTGTCGAGCTGGGTCTCCAGGTTGGCCAAACGGCCCGCCTTGCGCTCGACTTTCAGCGCGCCCGCGCCGTCGAGGACGGCGACGCCTGCCGAGTCATAGCCGCGGTACTCCATCCGGCGGAGCCCGCCGATGACGACGTCCAGGGCCGGGCGGTGTCCGACGTATCCCACGATTCCACACACGGCCACCAGCCTAACGACGGAAATTCGCCCCCTTCGCCCGGGCGGTGGCGCGTCGCCTTTAGCGGGCTAAACGCGATGCGCGGGGCGGCGCGCGGGCCGGACGGGAGTGCGGGCAGTAAGGTCACGAGCATGGCCAGCAAGCCCAAGCAGCTGCTCGCGGAGCTGTCCCACCCAGGTCCGCACGAGGTACTGCGCGGCAACCTCGCCCTGGTCGGACTGCCCGGCGTCGTGTTCACCCCCCGCTCGGGGCTCGGTCTGCCCGCGATCGCGTTCGGGCACGGCTGGCTGCAGCCCACCGGGAGCTACCGGCACCTGCTCCGGCACCTCGCGAGCTGGGGCATCGTCGCGGCGGCTCCGGCCACCCAGCGCGGGCCGCTGCCGTCGCACCGGCTGCTGGCCGGCGACCTGCTCACCACGCTCGAGCTGATCACGACGGTCCGGCTCGGACCGGACGGCATCAGCGTCGACCCGGCGAAGCTCGGCCTGGCCGGGCACTCGACGGGCGGCGGCTCGGCGGTGTTGGCCGCCTCGCAGGCCGCCGAGAACGATGATCGGCCGGAGATCCGCGCTGTCGCGACCATCACCCCCGCGCAGACGCTGCCGCCGGCGACGGTGTCGGCCCGGTCGGTGACCGTGCCCGGCCTGCATCTCGCGGCGGGCGAAGACCTGGTCGCTCCGCCGGTCGGGCATGCCGAGGCCATCGCGGACGCGTGGGGCGGGCCGGTGCAGCTGCGGACGCTCGGCAAGTCGTCGCACCTCGGCGTCACCGAAGGCAAGCACTGGAGCCAGCTCCTGCTGCACGGGAAGCCGCACCGCGGGACCCAGCAGCTGACGCGGGCGCTGTTCACCGCGTTCTTCCTCACTCACCTGACGGGGACGACGAAGTACCAGCCGCTGCTGGACGCCGACGTCAAACGCGCCCCGATCGAGACCCAGGACGAACCCGCCGCCTGACCCGCTCCCCCGGCGCCGACCTGCGTTTAGCGGGCTAATCGCGATCCTGCCCCGGACGCGCTCCCTGTTCCTTAGCCTGCCTACGCGTCGCGTTTAGCCCGCTAAAGACGACGCGGTCCCAGGCGAGGCGCGGCGGCACCGGATCGCGATTAGCCCGCGAAAGTCGACGTGGGGGCAGGGCGGGCGAAGGGGGTAAGAGAAGGGCCCGGCTCTGGTGAGCCGGGCCCTGAAGTGCGGTGAAGCGGGTCAGTCGACCATCCACGAGTTGTTCGAAAAGTCGTCGTCGTCGAAGCCCTTGTCGTCACGGGCGTGACGACCCCGACGACGCGCGGGCGTGCCAGGTGCGCCGGGAGTCCCGGGGACGCCAGGGGCGCCAGGCGCTTCGGGCATCCCGCCAGTCGGAGCGGGCGTCGGCGCCGCGGGCGGCGGGACGTCCACCGTCGCCGGCATCCCGGGCACGCCCGGCGCGACCGGAGGCGGTGGCGGCGGAAGAGGCGCCGGCCGCGAAGTGTCGGGCACCTGACGCGCGCCGAACTCGGCGAACCGGGCGTCCGGCTTGTCGTCGTCCTCGATGTCGAAGCCGATCGTGTGGCTGCGGTCGGCGGTCGTCTTGCCGGTCAGCCAGCCACCCGCCTCCTTGCTCCGCTTCCCCAGTTCCTGCATGTGGGCCGCGTACTTGTCGTGGACGGCGGCGTCCTTCTGCATGGTCTCCGCCGCCTGGGCCTTGGCGTCGGCGAGATGCCGCTCCCGCAGCCCGCGCTGCTCCGCCTGTTCCGTGATGGCGGCGTCCTGCCTGGACATGGCGGCCGCCAGCCGGTCGACAGCGCTCATCGGTCCTCCCTCGTTCCCCGGCTACCGATCATCGCTCGTAGCTGATCGAACGGTCGCCACCCTCGTCGTCGAGCGAACCGCTGATCCGGCCGCCCGCGCCACTGGTCTCGAAAATGCCACCCTCGACGCGGTACTGGCTCGACCCGCGCTGCGTGTCGCCCCCGCCACCACCGGCCGCGCCACCCATGGCGCCCATTCCACCCATCATGCCGCCCATCCCACCGGCCGAGCTACCAGCACCGGCTCCGGCACCGGCGGGCGCCGCGTCCATCCCGCCGGGAGCCGCCCCGAGACCGCCATCGGCCGCGGCCGGCTGCGCGCCGCCTCCGGACTGCGCACCCGCCTCAAGCGAACCAGCCTCGTTCAGCGAACCCGCCGAACCGCCCTCGCCGACACCACCGAGCGCGCCTTCGAAGCTGCCGCCGCCTCCGCCACCGCTGGACGTCGGCACGGTGCCATCGCCACCCGCACCCGACGCGGCTCCACCGGAAGCTTCCGCCGACTCAGCGGCGGTCCCTTCGGCTCCGACGCCGACCTCGACGCCACCCGGAGCGCTGAAACCGCCACCGCCGCCAGGGGCCAAGCCGTCGGCCGGGGCTGGCATCGTGCGGATGTCATCGGGCTTGCCAGGCTGCGGGTTGCCGGGATTCCGGTCGTCGAGACCGTTCTTGATGTCGTCGGTCTGGACGACATCGCCGGGCTTGAGTTCCTTCTTCTCACCCTTTTCGTCGAGGGTGTAGGTGGTCGGCTCGCCCTTGCCGTCGTCGACGGTCACCACGGTCGGGCCGTTCGGGCCGTCCGGCTGCTCGGCGGTGATCTTGAGGTTGCCGTCCTGGATGTGGATCTTGCCGTCCGGACCGGGCCGGTAGACACCGTCCTTGCCGGGCTCGCCCTCCTTGACCGCACCCTGCGGACCGAAGTCGCCGTCCTTGCCCTCTTCGCCGGGCTTGCCGTCTTCGCCCTTGGGGTCGTCGAAGTCGAGCTTGTAGTCCTTCTCGTTGCCCTTGCCGTCGTCGACTTTGATATCCATTTTGCCGTCTTTGTCCGGCTCGGACATCTCGATCTTGTTGTCGCCCTTTTCGACGGTCATGGTGTCCTGACCGTCGATACCGTCCTTGATCGCCTCACCCGTCGCCGGGTCGATCGGGTACGGCTTGCCGGTCTCCGGGTCCATCTCGAGCGGCTTCCCGGTGACCGGGTTCGTGCCGTCGGCGGGCTTGTCCTCCGGTTTCGGCGCCTCGGGGACCGAGGCCTCCGGCGGCGTGCCGCCCCCACCACCGGGAGGCGTGCCACCTCCGCCACCGGGCGGGGTCCCACCGCCACCGCCGGGCGGGGTCCCGCTGCCACTGCCGTTGCCGTCGCTGCCCGGCGGCTTCTTCTCCGAGCCCGGCGGCTTCTCGGACCCGGCCGCGGGGAACGGGTTCGTGTAGTCCTCCATGAACCGCGAAAGCTCGTGATACTGCGTGTTGATCGTGTCGGTCGCGTTCTTGCAGAGCTTCTTGAAGTTCTCGAACCGCTCACCGAATTCTTTCGCGAACGACCCCTTCAGCCACTGTTTCGCGGCCCCGATCGCGTAGTCCTTGTTCTCGTCGTTCAGGTCGCAGTCGTCGTCACGCAGCCGTTCGGCGAGGTTGTTGCCGGGGCACGCGGAGTCCAGCCAGTACGCGACGTCCATGAGCTTGTCTTTGGAGTCGACCTTGCCGTTCGCGATCTCGACGACCTGCTTCGCCGTGAACAGCGGCGCCGTGGCGACCTTGTCGACACGCAGCTTCAGCGTTTCGTCGACCTTCAGCTTGAGCGCGGTGTAGATCTTGTCGATCGTCGCGGGCACCAGTTTGATGGCGCCGTCCATCTGCGCGACGAGTTCCTTCGCGTCAGGCTGGATCCGCTGCTCGTACTTGACCTTCGCCGCCGTCGCGCCCTCGCCCTTCCAGTCGTGGAAGAGCGTGGTCAGCGCCGAAGTGGCGTCGGTCCCGGTCTGCTCGACGGCCTTCTTAGCGTCGCCGAGATCCTCGACCTCGTCGAACATCGCCTGGAAGTTGATCTCGCGGTTCTCGTGGAACCGGTCCCAGATGTCGGTCTTGTAATTCATTTCGGACGGCTTGTCCGGCATCTTGTTCCAGACCTGCTCGATCCAGTCGGAGAAGAAGTCCAGCGCCGGGTTGCCGAGGTCGAGCACCTGGTCGGACTTGGTCGTCGCACCGCCCGCGGCCGGCCTGGCCATGGAGTCGAGATCCTTGTCCGCCTTGTCGACGGCGCTCTTCTGTTTCTTGTCCGCGGCCGCGTTCGAGTCACGCTCGGCGATGGCCTTCTCGTAGGCCGAGTCCCCGCCGAAGAGCAGCGCGTTCTTGGTGCCCTGCGTGATGTACGGGTCGTCGAGCAGGGCCTTCTTCTGCTCCCACGTGTACTTGCTCATTGCGTCCCCGCCTTGTTGGCCGCCGCGGCGCTCGCCTGGTCGGATGAGGTGTAGCGGGTCGACGCGGTGCTGACCCCGCCGGCGAGCTGCGTGAGCTGGCCCGCGTAGCCCTTCATCGCGTCGGAAATGGCGAGGATTCCGGTGGCGTAGCCCTTTTGGTAGTCCTTGTGCACCCGGCCGAAGTCCGCGGGCTGGACCTGGGTCGGCCCCACCTTCCCCGCCTCGGACGTCGTGTTCTCAGCCGCACGATCCAACGACGTCGACGCCGTGAGCATCGCCTCTGAATCGGCTTTGTAGCCCCCGTCCGGCATGACCGGTGCCCCCTTCGTCCCGCTGTATCCGCCTCGTTGTCTTACCTACGACGCACGCCGGCGGCATCAGGTGCCGTCGCATATGCACACAGAATGTACCCACCGGTCAACGCAGCCGCAGGGACATTCACACCTTTGCTAACTCAAACGATTTCGGCGCAAGAGGCCTGGTAGACCGCGTTTTCGCGGTTTGCCGCCCGCCTCGACGGCCTCGGCGAGAACGGTCGCCGCGCCCCGGATGTCGACCAGGCGATCCAGCTCGTCGAGGTCGATGTCGATACCGAACTCCACCTCGACCGTCGCCAGGAGCCGGACCCGGCGGCGGGAATCGACGCCCATTTCGGCGAAGGGCGTGTTCTCGTCGATGGTGTCCGGATCCACGTCGAAGGTCTTGCAGACGAGTGCCTTGATCTCGTCGACGTATTCACTCCCGTCAGCTGCCATGGGGGGATTCTGTCCCATCCGCCGTCCAATACCGCGTTTTGGCCGCGGAACGCGCGACCTTGCCGCTGGAGGTCCGGGGCAGCCCACCGGGTTTCACCAGGAAGAAGGCCCGGAGGCGCACGTCGTGTCGCTCGGCGACGGCGCGGGTGGCCGCCCGCGCGATCTCGGGTTCGTCGAAGTCCGGCGCCTTTCGAGCGCGCTCGGCGACCACGACGACGCCCTCTCCTTCGTCGCTGTCGACAGCGAAGGCGGCGACCCTGTCGGGTCCGAGAAGGGGGTGAGCCGCGGCGACCGTCTCTTCGATGTCGTGGGGACTGTGGTTGCGGCCGTCGATGATGATCAGGTCCTTCAGGCGTCCGGTCACGGAGAGCCTGCCGTTCCGGATGGTCCCCAGGTCCCCGGTGCGGAGCCAGCCGCCTTCGCCGTCGAACTCGGCGCCGAACACCTCGGTGGTCAGCTCGGGGCGCCGCCAGTACCCGGCCGCCACGTTGGGCCCCTTGACCCAGATCTCGCCCACTTCGCCTTTAGCGGGCAAAACGCGATCCGGCGCCGGGACGACGCGGACCCGCTGGCCCCGGGGCCGTCCGATCTCGACAACCTCGCGGCCGTCCACTTCGGTCACCACCGGGCCGCCGGAATCGCCGCTGGCGACGTAAACCGTCGCCTCGGCCAGCCCGTAGGACGGCCGGAAAGCGCCCCTCGGGAACCCGTGGGGTTCGTAGGCGGCCAGGAACTCCCGGACGGTCGCCGCCCGGATCGGTTCACTGCCGCTGAGCGCGATCGACACCGTCGAGAGGTCGTACTCGGCGCGCTTCGGCTCGGGCACGGCCTCGGTCACCAGGTCGTACGCGAAGTTCGGGGCCGCCGTGAGCGTGTTCGGATACGCCGACATCAGCAGCAGCCAGCGTTCCGGGCGCCGGATGAACTCCAGCGGCGCGATGAACACCGTCCGCCCACCGGAATGCATCGTCCCCGCGATCAGCTGCGCCAGCCCCATGTCGTGGAAGAACGGGATCCAGCCGACGCACGTCGTGCGCTCGTCGACGTCGTAGGCGTCGCAGATCTGCCAGCACGCGGCCGACAACGCCCGATGCGTGATGATCACGCCGGCGGGCGAGCGCGTCGTGCCGGAGGTGTACTGCAGGTAGGCGGGGTCCTCGGGGGCGACCGGCGACGGCAGCGACCGGTCCACCGGGTCCAGCGGCAGGGTGTCGACGGCGACGATCTCGCGGGGAGCGGGCACCGGCTCGGCCTCGGCGAACTCCGTCAGCCGTTCGACCAAGGATTCCGACGTCAGCCAGATGTCGGCGTCGCAGTCGTTGAGGACCCCGACGAGCCGCTCGCGGTGGGCGCGGACGTCCGGCGCGGACAGTGGCACCGCGACGGCCCCGGCGTACAGCGCGCCGAAGAACGCGACGACGTAAGAAAGGTCCTGCCGCGCCGTGATCGCGACGCGGTCTCCCGGCTGGATCACTTCGCGCAGCTTCGCCGCGACAGCGCGAACGTGAACGAGGAGCTCGGCCCAGGTCAGCGTGTCCTCGACGGGTTCGTGCCGGTTCGAGCAATCGAGGTGCGTGTACGCCGGGCGCTCGACCTCGGCTCGCTCGAGCAGGCGCCGCACGAGCGGGGTCCGCAGCACTTCGTCGGGTACTTCTGAGGGCACTGGCACATCCTCCGGCCGCGGCATGGGCATCATACGAGCGTGGACGACTTCTTCGTGCTGGACGATCCGGCGGACCGCGTCAAGGCCCTGCGCGACCGCGAGCTCAGCTCGAACCCGGGCGGTGGCGCCGCCGAGACCCCGAACCTCCTGCTGATGGACGGCGCGGACCACCGGCGGCTGCGCGCGGTCGTCAAGGAGGTCATCGCCCAGGTGGAGCCCCTGCCGGACGCCGTGCTCACGGACCTGCGCGTCGCGATTAGGGGGCTAAAGTCGCTCCGGCGGTTCGACCTGGTGGCCGACTTCGCCAGGCCCGCGGCGGCCAGGGTGACGGAGGCGGTGCTCGGCACGGTCGAGCCGCTCGGCGAGAAGCTGCTGACGAACCTTTCGGAGACCGCCGCGAACCTGGACGTCTGGTCGGGCGGGCCGGGCGGGGCCGACACCGCCGCGATCAGGGTCGCGATGTTCTTCCTGAAGGCGAAGGCCGTCGAAGGCGGCGGGCTGGCGCTGCTCCGCGAAGCACACGAAGCGGGCCGGGTCACCGAAGACGAGCTGATGATCACCCCGGTCATGCTCGCCCACGCGGCGTACGAGAACTCCATGAACTTCCTCGCCCTCGCCGGCCTCGAACTCCTACGCCGCCCAGACGTCCTCGACGACGTCCGCGGCCTGATCCACGAAATCGCCCCGACCCGCTTCGCCGCCCGCCGGGTGACAGCGCCGTTCTCCATGGCGGACAAGGACTTCAAGACCGGGGACAAACTGGCCATCCCGCTGGGCCCCGAGGCCGAACTCGCGTTCGGCCTCGGACGGCACACCTGCCCCGGCTCGCGGGTCGCGGTCGCCGAGGGCGAAGCCGCGCTTCGCGCCCTCGCCGAGATCCTGACTCCCGACCACGTCGCCGAAGACGTGCGATACAAGACGCACGCCGTCTTCCACGGCGTCGAACGGGCCATCGTGGTGCTGTGCGCCTGACCCCTCAGGTCGCCAGCCAGTCGGTTTCGGCGAAATCGTCGTCGTCACCCCGCGCGGCCGACCGCCGATGCCGCCCGGCCGGACGCTCTTCCGGCACAGGCACAGACATCGGAGGCGGCGGGGGTGGTGGCGGAGCCTGTGGCGCCGGACCGGTCGGGGCAGGCGGCCGGTACGAGATCGGCGGCTCGTCGGCCGCCCGGTACCCGGCGCGGCGCTCGTTCTCGGTCTCGTCCTCCTCGAACCCGAAGTCGCCGTCGTCCTCGACCTTGTCGCTGAGGGTCGACTCGGTCGCCCAACCGCCCGCGGCCTCCGCTCGCCGCTTCTGCTCAAGCCGCGCGGTCAGCGCCGCGCTCGTCTCCTGCTTGAGCTTGTCGCCCGCGGACCGGGTCTCCTCGATCGCCTTGGTCGCCCGGTTGTCGACCAGGTACATCCGGTCGCCGTTCTCGCGCTCCAGCCCGGCCAGCTTGTGCCGGAGTCCGGCGAGATCCTCCTCAGGATTCACTGATCCCTCCCCTGACCGCTAACGGAAGCCGATGACGCCGTCGTCGTCGAGCGAGCCGCTGATCCGGCTGCCCGTCGTCGTCGCGGTGTCGAACAGGCCGCCGTCGACGCGGTATCCGCT
Source organism: Amycolatopsis speibonae (assembly GCF_042647925.1). Lineage (NCBI taxonomy): Bacteria > Bacillati > Actinomycetota > Actinomycetes > Pseudonocardiales > Pseudonocardiaceae > Amycolatopsis > Amycolatopsis speibonae. The sequence continues at coordinate 610,031 of NZ_JBHRWK010000014.1, read as the reverse complement.
GGACGTGCGCTGCTGGTCTTCGCCGCCCCCTTGGCCGCCTCCGGCCGCACCGCCGCCCATCATGCCCATGCCGCCCATCATCCCCGCTCCGGCCGCGGCCGGATCCTGGGCGCCCCCTCCAGGAGCGGAACCGAGTCCGGACGGCGCCGACGGGGCGGTCGCGCCGCCACCGGTCCCGGCGGGATCCGACGTGTCGCCGAGGCCGTTGTCCTCGCCGTCGAACGGGTTGCTCAACGACTGGGCCGTCGTCGATTCGGAGGCGTCGTCCGTCGCCGCCGCCACCGACTCGACAGGGTGAGCAGGCGCCGAAGCGGGCGCTCCGCCGCCGGTACCGCCGGACGTGGCGTCGTGCGGACCGGCAGCGGGCTCAGCCTGCTGCCGCGCGACCTCTTCGACCGGCCGGGCCGCGACGCCTTCCGCGGCGTGCCTTCCGGCGGCCTGCGGCGTGGACTCCGGACTCGCGTGACGACCGCCCGCGGGTTCGTCTTCGCCCAAGGTGTACTTCGACGGCTGACCCGATCCGTCGTCGACGGTCACCAGCGTCGGCCCGCCGGGGCCTCCGGGCTGTTCCGCGATGATCTTGAGGCCGCCGTCCTCGATGTGGATCTTGCCGTCGGGTCCCGGCTGGTAGACCTGGCCGGGGCTCGCGAGGGGACGCGAAGCCGCCTGCTGGTCCAGCCGCTCGGCGGTGTCCTTGTGGACGGGTCCGCCCGCCGCGTCGCCTGTTCCCGGCGTGGCCTTGCCGTCGCCGAAATCGAGGTTGTAGTCCTTGGCCTGACCGGTGCCGTCCTGGACGGAGATGTCCATCTTCCCGTCGGCGCCGGGCTCGGCCATGGAGATCTTGCGGTCGCCCTGTTCGACCGTCATCGTCTCGGGCTGGGTGCCGCCGGTGTCGTTCTTGATCGCCTCGCCCGTGCGCGGGTCGATCGGATACGGCTCGCCGGTGGCCGGGTCGACGTCGAGCGGCTTGTCCGTGACCGGGTTCTTCTCCTGCCCCGGCACTTCCGGCACCTCGGGCTTTTCCGGCTGCTTGTATTCGACGGCGCTCGGCGGCGGCTTCTGCCCACCACCGCCGGAAGACGGGCCGCCCCCACCGGAAGACGGGCCGCCGCCTGCGCCGGTGTCCTTGCCGCCGCCGCCCTTCTCGACGGGCTTTTCGCCACCCGTCTCCGGGGTCTTGCCCAGATCCGCGAACGGATTCTCGACCACCTGGCCGAGTGAATCGAAGTACGCCTTCCACGCGCCGTTGATCGCGTCGCGCGTGTTCTTGCACACCAGCTGGAAGTTCTCGATGTGCTTGCCGAACCAGCCGAGGAAGACGTTCTTCAGCCAGGCCACCGACTGGGGTTTGAGGACCTCGTCGATGGTGCTCTGGTCGATGTCACCGCCGTCGTCGTTGAACGCGTTCTTGGCTTCGATGCTCAGGAACTTGATGCAGTGGATGATGTCGTTCTGGCTGCACGAACCGTCGGCGATGCGGATGATCCGCTCGATGTCCTGCGCCGTGGCACCGTCGATGTTGTCGGTGTACCACTTCTGCAGCCAATCGACCTTCTCCCGGCAGAACTTGCCCACCGAGGCGTTGGTCCGGAGAAGCCCGTCACCGGCGGCCTTGAAGGCCTCGGCTACCAGACCGGTCTTGTCCGAATAGGCCTTCTGATAGGCACGCGCCTGATCGGCCGCGGGCCCTTCCCAGGTGCCGAGTGAATTCCCCAATTTCCCGGAGACGTCCTGCGCCGATCCGGCGACGGCCGTGCCGACCGCGGTCAGCTCGTCCGCGCTCGCCTTGAACAGGTTGAACGGGATGTTGTCCTGCTCGTGGTACAGCCGCTGGAGTTCGCCGAGTGAGACGGCCGCCCCGCCACCCGCCAGGCCCAGCGCGCGGACGTAGAGCGGGTGGAAGATCTCGTAGACCTTGAACCCCGACAGACCGGGGACCATGATGTCGTTCGAATTCGCGCAGCCCGGGTCGGTCTCGGTGGCGCGACCGGCGATCTCCTGGCTCTTCGCCGCGTCCTTGTTGAGCGCGTCGCGATCGCCCTGTCGCCCCGCGGCCTGGTTCGCGTCGTACTTCTCGTGCGCGTCCTTGTACGCCTTCTGGACGTCTTCGAGGTAGGCGTCGTTGTCGCCGATGTCGCTTTCGGTGATCCAGTCACCGTTCATCGACTTGATGTAGTCCCGGAAGCCGTTCCGCTCGGCTTCGCTGGCGAAACCACAGCTTTCCGGGGTCTCGTCTTCGATGTAGTCGATGTAGTTGAGGGCGAGTTCGCGTTTGGTGTCGCGGTCGATGTTCGGGTCGTTGAGGATCTTCTCGACCTCGGCCCGGCTGGGAATGTCGTGGCCGACGTCACCGCCGACATCTGCGAGGCCCATCAGTGCTTCCTCATCTCGGCGGCGCCGGCGTCCTCATTGGACTGGTAGAGGTCCTTGGACGCCGCGAGTTTGCGGCCGAACTCGTCCGACGCCGCGAGGTAGCTCCGTGCGCACTTCGCCATGCGCTGGATGCTCGCGGAATAGCCCGTGAAGCAGTCACCGTGCGCGGGCCCGAAACTCGCCGCGCTCAGGTTGATCTGCTCGACCGCCCCGATCGGCCCTTCACAGGCCTGCTTGGGCAGGTCCTGCAGGACCTTGGCGGCCTCGTTCAGCTGCGCCGTGTCGACCTTGTGCCCTTTGCCCGTCACTCTTCACCCTCCCCTGAGTGCTCACGTCCCATCCATGATCGGACGCGCGCGGCACCGTTTCGGTGCCGGTGACCCGCACACGGAATGTACCGGGCCGGTAACCCGTGCGCAGCGACTTGGGAAGGAAGATCGCGGGAGGGCTCAGGAGGCGGAGGAGACGACTCCGGCGAGCCTGTCGGCGGCCGCCTGTGCGGTGTCGTGCGCGGTGGCTTCGACCATCACGCGGACCAGCTGCTCGGTGCCCGACGGGCGCAGCAGGACACGGCCCTCTTCGCCGAGTTCGGCCTCGACGGCGCCGACGGCGTCGCGGACCGCGGCCGAGACGGCGACCGCCGCCTTGTCCGCCACCGGGACGTTCACCAGCACCTGCGGCAGGCGGTTCATGACGGCGGCGAGGTCGGCGAGCGACTTGCCGGTGGACGCCATGCGGCTCATCACGCGCAGCGCGGTGAGGAGACCGTCGCCGGTGGTCGCGAAGGCGGGCAGGACGACGTGGCCGGACTGCTCGCCGCCGAGCGCGAACCCGCTCGCGCGGAGCTCTTCGAGGACGTAGCGGTCGCCGACGGCGGTGGTGACGAGGTTGATGTCGTGCGCGCGCATCGCCAGGTGCAGGCCGAGGTTGCTCATCACGGTCGCGACCAGGGTGTTCTTGGTCAGTTCGCCGGTCTCGGCGAGGGCGAGCGCGAGGACGGCCATGATCTGGTCGCCGTCGACGAGTTCGCCCGCGGCGTCGACCGCGACACAGCGGTCGGCGTCACCGTCGTGGGCGATGCCGAGGTCGGCGCCGTGCTCGACGACGGCCGCGCGCAACGCGTCCGGGTGATTCGACCCACAGTGCTCGTTGATGTTGACGCCGTCCGGGTCGGCGTGGATCGCGATGACCTCGGCGCCGGCCTTGCGGTAGACCTCGGGGGCGGCGAAGGACGACGCGCCGTTGGCGCAGTCGACGACGACACGCAGGCCCGCGAGCGGGTGCGGGGTGGCCGACAGCAGGTGCTGGGTGTAGCGGTCACCCGCGTCGGGGACGTCCTTGACGCGGCCGACGCCGGTCCCGGTCGGGCGGGTGACGGGAGCGGCGAGACCGGCCTCGATCTCGTCCTCGATCCCGTCGGGGAGCTTGTGGCCGCCCGCGGCGAAGAGCTTGATGCCGTTGTCGGGCATGGGGTTGTGGGAGGCGGAGATCATCACGCCGAGATCCGCTTCGAGCGAGCCGACCAGGTAGGCGACGGCGGGCGTCGGGAGGACGCCGAGACGGAGCACGTCGGCGCCGGCGGACGTGAGGCCCGCCACGACGGCGGCCTCGAGCATCTCGCCGCTGGCACGCGGGTCACGGCCGACGACCGCGACCGGGCGGTGCGAACGGTCGTGGGCGGCGAGGACGCGGGCGGCGCTGGCGGCGAGCGAGAGCGCCAGCTCCGGGGTCAGCTCCTCGTTGGCGAGGCCACGTACGCCGTCGGTACCGAATAGGCGAGCCATCTGTCGACCTCCTTGAAAAACCACCACGACAACCTAGCCAGTCCCCCACCCCCTCTTCGCGTTTAGCGGGCTAAACGCGACGCGCGGAGCGCGATTAGCCCGCTAAAGGCGAACGCGTGGGGCACACGGGACTGCTGTGACAACGGGGCCCCGGGAACGACGGGACCCTGGAAACACGGAAGCGCCCATCCGAGAGACGGATGGGCGCTTCCGCGGGTTGCGCCAGAGGCGCGATCAGCGCTTGCTGTACTGCGGGGCCTTACGGGCCTTCTTGAGGCCGTACTTCTTCCGCTCCGTGGCGCGGGCGTCACGGGTCAGGAAGCCGGCCTTCTTCAGGGCCGGGCGGTCGTCGGCGTCGACCTCGACGAGCGCACGGGCGATCGCGAGACGAAGCGCGCCGGCCTGGCCCGAGATCCCGCCACCGTGCAGGTTGGCGAAGATGTCGAACGAGTCGGGCTTGTCGACCGTCACCAGCGGCTCACGGATGAGCTGCTGGTGCACCTTGTTCGGGAAGTACTGTTCGAGCGTGCGGCCGTTGAGCTTGAACTCACCGGTACCGGGAACGACGCGCACCCGGACCACGGCTTCCTTGCGGCGGCCGACGGTCTGGGCGTTGCCACCGGCGGCACGCGACGGGCGCGGGGCGGCCGGCGTCTCGCTGGTCGCGACGGCTTCGCCGACTGCGGGGGTCTCCGTGGTCGCGACGGCCTCGGTGGTGGCCTCGGTCGCGGTCTCCTCGGTGCTGGTCACAGACTGTTCCTCACTCACTGCGCGACCTGCGCGATCTTGGTGATCTCGCGCGCCTGCGGCTGCTGCGCGGCGTGCGGGTGCACGGCGCCGGCGTACACCTTGAGCTTCTTCGCCTGGGCGCGGCCGAGCTTGTTCTTCGGGAGCATGCCCTTGACGACCTTCTCGAGCAGGTGCTCGGGCTTGGTGTCGAGCAGTTCGCCGAAGGAACGCTTCCGCAGACCGCCGGGGTAACCGCTGTGCCGGTACGCGAACTTCTGCTCGCGCTTGTTTCCGGTGAGCGCGACCTTCTCGGCGTTGACGATGATGACGAAGTCACCGGTGTCCACGTGCGGGGCGTAGGTCGGCTTGTGCTTGCCGCGCAGCAGCGTGGCGACCTCGGTCGCGAGCCGGCCGAGCACGACATCCTCGGCGTCGATCACGTGCCAGGCACGAGTGACGTCGCCGGGCTTGGGGCTGTACGTGGGCAAGGGTCTACCTCGTCGTCAACATTGCGTGTGGGTTCTGTGCGGGCCTAGCGCTTACGCGCCGCAGCGCACAACGACATATGAAGATACCCCCACGCCCGACCCTACTGCGAAGCGGGGGTCGGTCCGGGGTCCCATACTAGGACCGGCGCCCGGCGGGCGCCCCGCAACTGTACCTCGCCGGTGTGGCGGAACCGCCCACGGCATCGTCCTTCGCGGGAGAGGATGAGACGATCCGGACGCGCACCGCGCGCGGGGACTCGATCAGGGGAACGGCGATGAACAAACGGCCAACGACCATCTTGTGCGTGCTGGGCGCCGTACTGGCGCTCACCACAGCCTGCGGCCAGGCGCGTGCGGGCACAGCCGTGCCGAAGGGCGACGACGCGGCGACCTACGTCGGCACGAAGTTCGAAACGGCGATGAACAAGCTGCAGGAGACCATCGGCGACCAGCGCGACGTCACCAGCGAATCGGGCGCCTATTTCCGGTTCGACGAGAAGTACGTCCGCAGCACGATCTCCTCGGCCCGCACCGGTTCCCCGGAGGCACGGGTCAGCCGTCAGCGCTCGCAGAAGAACCCGGACGACAGCATCGACTGGTACACCCCGGCCGACGGTGCCGTCGAATACGTGTACCTCGGCCCCGTTTACAAGAGCCTCGCCCCGACGCCGTGGGTTTCGATGCTGAAGTCCGAGGCCGGGCTGACCATTCCCTGCGCGTGGGTCGGGATCATCCACGCCTGCAAGATGGCCGACGCGATCGCCGTGTCCTACAACGCGGACAAGAAGGTCGTGAAGGGCGCCAAAAGCCTTCCGGACAAGCGGATCGAGCTGACCGCCGACGTCCCGTTCGGGAAGTTCATCGAACGCCGGGTGGAGGTTCTGCCGACGTCGATCAGCAGCGGCATCACGGACGAGATGAAGAAAGCCCCGGTGCGGACCACCGTCTCCCTCAACCCGGACGGGACGCTGAGCCAGATCGTGATGGAGGCGAAGATCGAGGGCAACGGGCACAAGATCGAGCTGCGCTACGACTTCCGCTTCACCGGCAAGGCGACCACGCAGGACCTGCCGAAGCTGCCGGACGCTTCGCAGATCACCGTGCTGCCGGACAAGGCGGCCAAGGACGACTTCAACCGCCGGTTCAACGAGTTGAAGGGCGTCTGAGGCATGACCGACCAGCAACCGCAGCAGCCACAGCAGTGGTGGCAGCCGCCGGCGAACCCCGGGAACCAGCAGCAGGGCTGGCAGCAGGAAGGGCAGGCCACCGGACCGCACGCCGGGCAGTGGCAGCAGAACGACCCGAACGCCGCGAGCACCGGTTCCTACACGGGACAGTGGCAGCAGCCCGCCCAGCCCGGCGTCACCGGCTCGTTTTCCGGGCCCTGGCAGCAAAGCGGGGCCCCGGCGCCGGGCGCGGCGTGGCAGCAGCAACACCAGCAGCCGCCCGCGCCGCAGCAGGATTGGCAGGCATCGCACCAAAATCCGGGCACTCCCCCGCAGGGGCAGTACGGCGGAGGGTTCCAGCCCGCGCAGTCGTCTCAGTACGGCGGGCTCGGCGCTTTCGGTGCCGAGCCCGAAAAGAAGCCGAAGGTACCCAAGAAGGCTTTGCTGATCGGCGGAATCGCCGCGGCCGTGGTGATCGCGGGCGGCTTCGGGGCCTGGCTGCTCGGCGCTTTCGCGGGTGACAGTCTCGATCAGAAGTCGGTCCAGGACGGGGTCACCCGGGTGCTCAACGAGCACTACGGGGAGCCGGACGTGAAGAACGTGACGTGCCCTTCCGGTCAGCCGGTGGAGAACGGCACCACCTTCGACTGCTCGATCGACCTTTCGGGACAGCAGAAGAAGGTCACCGTCCGGGTGCTGAACACCACCCCGGAATTCGAGATCGGCGCGCCGCACTGACGGACACGGAAAAAGCCGCGGCGGCACACCCGTCGCGGCTTTTCCTTTGACAAAAACGAAACGGCGGGCTCGGCATCCGAAGATGCCTGCCCGCCGTTGCTCGTTCGGAGCGTGAGACTCAGAACAGGCCGGTGACGCCCTGCTCCGTGCTCTGGTAACCGTCGGCCAGCTGCGGCAGCACGCCGGCGACCTGCGCGAGAAGCTGCTTGAGCTCCTCGAACTTGTTGTCCCACTCGGTCTGCGCGGACAGGTACGCGGTCTGCGCGTCACCCTGCCAGGTGTTGACCAGCGGGGCGAGGTCGCTCTTCAGCTGACCGAAGAGGGACTCCAGCTCGCCGCCGGTGTTCTTGCAGTCGTCGGCCGCCGCGTGGATCGTGGCGTAATCGACCTTCATCTCGCTCATGATTTCCTCCAGTGATCAAGAAAGTCTTGGGGTTGTCGCGGGGTGGAGCCAGATCAGCCGAGGACGCCGAAGCCCTTGTTGACCGAGTTGATGAGTTCCTGCTGCTGCTGCTCGGAAGCGTTGTACTTCGAGCCGGCCTGCTCGAGCAGGTCACCGATGTTCTGGAGGGCCTGGTTGAGTCCACGGCCCGTCTCGTCGAAGCGCTTCATCACGTTGTTGAACGCGATCGAGGCGTCGCCGGTCCAACCCGCGCGGGTGGCCTCGATGTTGTCGCGAAGCTTGCTCAGGTTCTGGTCCATCGAGACGCGAACCTCGGTCACCCGCTTCTCAGCCTGGGTGAACTGTTCGACGTTTCCTTGAAAGCCGCCGGCCATGGGAGCTGCCCCCTTCGTTCGTGGTTTATCCGTACTCGGTGAAGTTCGTTTGGTACGGACCTACGACGGAGACACTGCCACGTCTGGTTCCCTCTTGTCGCTCGTTGGTTTCAAGTAGTTGCTTGCGTTAACGCTCCCGGCGGGAACCGCACGCGAGAGCTCGGCGCGCACGCGGTGATTCACGCGAAGAAAAGCGCTTTCACCAGGGGATTTCGCAAGTGCACAGTGATCGGTCAATCGACGCGGCGCATAATTCGCGACTGCGAAAAGTCGTCGTCCTCGTCACCCACCCGTGGCCGTCGGGCCACTGGTTCTGGCCGAAAGGGAACCAAGTCTGCCGCTGAGGGCAAAGGGGGGACCGGAAGTCCGGCGCCCGCGCGGAACCGTTTCGCGGCGTTCCGCACGACGCTCGGAGTCGGCGCGGTCTCTCCGCCCGCGAGCCGCCCCTTGCCGAATTGCTTGGCCAGTTCGGCGTTCTCGCCCCGGCGGCGTTCGTACCGCGCCTTGGCCGTGCGGGCGACCTGCCGGACATAGGTGACCGCGTCGCGTCCTGTTCGCGCGAAGTGTTCGGCGGGGGTCTCGGATTCGGGTGGCATGCGCCTCCCCCTTCAGTTGACGACCACCATCGTTTTGACGACCTGCTCGCAGGCCGCGCTCACCCGCTGTTCGAGCGGTGAGCCGGTGCCGTACTGGCAACCGATGTGGACGCGGATCTTTCCCTGAGCGACGACGTACCAGTCGACGCGTGCCTTCGGCTTGGTCTCGCGGTAGTAGACGACGGTCTTGCCCGCGTAGTTCGCGGAACCGTTGAAGCCGCTGTATTTCTCCGGCGAGTTCGTCGCCCCGGTACTGAGGTTGTCGACGAGCTTCTGTCTGTTGGCAGTGGCGTCGTAGTCCATCACGTACTCCTGGGCGACCACTAGGTCGTCGCCGGTGAGGGACTCGCTCGGATGGATCACCACCTGACGGTCGGCGACGCGGTCGTCGGTCTGTGTCCAGTCCGTCGGCGCGATGAAGCGGTAGTCGTACTGTGCGAGCGTCCGGCCTTCCGGTTCGGCCTCCCCGCTGTTGATCGCGAAGAGAACACCACCGACGACCGCGGCCACGGCCACGACGGCCGCCGCGATGATCCAGGACGTCTTCTTGTTCTTCCCGCCCCGCTCGGCGGGTTTGGTCTCGCGGAAGGACTCACCCGGCCGCCACGGCGGCGGTGGCGCTATCCCCTGCTGTCCCATCGGAGGCGACGGCGGCCCCGGCGGCCGCGTCGCGTTTAGCGGGCTAAACGCGCTCTGCGGGGTCGGGGGCGCGGTGGGCCGGTGGGGAAACTGGGGGCGCCGGTCGGTGGGGGCGGGCGTGGGCGCGCCGCCGACCCGGGAGACCGCGGAGCCCGCCAGCGAGCCCGTCCGGTCCGGGTCGATCAGCACCGCGCGCAGGGCGCCGCGGGCGACCACGGTCTCCGGCTGGTCCAGCGTGGTGGGCACGACACCGGTCCGCTCGTGCACCAGCCGGGACACCATCGGGATCCGGCTCGACCCGCCCACCAGGAAGATCGCCGTCAGCTGCTTGGGCCGCAGCCCGGATTCGCCGATCGCGGCCACGGTCAGCTCGACCGCGCGCCCGAGCGGGCCCGCGATGAGCCGCTCGAGATCCTCGCGGGTCACATGGGCGTCGGCGAACGGCGGCGGCATCGGGACGTCGGTGTACGCGTGCCGCGACAGCGTCTCCTTCGCGCCGCGCACGTCCTGCCGCAGTACGCGCCGCCGTCGTCGGTCCGTGAGTTCGCGGCCTTCGACCAGCTTCCGCCATTCCGGCGGATCGACGGACGACACGAGCGACCCCACGTGCTCCAGGAGCGCCTGATCGACGTCCGCTCCCCCGAAGCTCGGATCCCCCCGGGTGGCCAGCACCTGGAACCCGGCGCGTTTAGCGGGCGAACTGCGATCCGCCGGGCTGCCGGGCATGCGCTGGACCACGGAGACGTCGACGGTGCCGCCCCCGAGGTCGAGGACCGCGAGGGCGTCGCCGGGACGGCCGCTGAACTCGACGGTGCGCTCGGAGTTGAGCTCGGCCGGAGCGAACGTCGCCGCGTGATAGACCGCCGCGGCGACCGGCTCCGGCACCAGGGCGACCTGACGCGCGAGCCCGCCCGCCGCCTGCCGGAGCAGCCGGGTCCGGGTCGCGCCCCAATCGGCCGGGTGGGTCAGCACGAGCAACTCGACCTCGGCGTCACCGGCGAGCCGGCGTGCCTCGGTCACCGCGCGTTTCAGCACGGCGTGGACGACGTCGGTCACGCGGAGGACGTTGTCGCCCAGCAGCAGGTCGCCTTCGTCGATCCGGCGCTTCGGATTCGGCTCGTAGCGCGACGGATCCACCGCCGCCTGCCGTTCCGCCTCCTGGCCGACGAACAGCGTCCCGTCCGGCGCGGCGTAGACGGCCGACGACATCAGCGGCTGCCCGTCCACCACGACGACCTGCGGTTCGCGGCCGTTGATCGAAGCGACTACGCAGGTGCTCGATGTCCCGAAGTCCACCGCTACCCGCACTGTCACAAGCCACTCCCGCAGATCGTCGTCTTCACCCCGAGCCCGGCCCGTCCCTCACCTGGTTCCGCGGGAGGTCAGTCCGGCTGGATCCACGAGACCTGCATGAGCTGCTTGCCGTGCTTCCGGGTGACGAGGTTGCCTCGGCCCGGCGGCATCTGGCTCGGCTTCACGTTGGCGACGAGGTTGCCCTCGTCCCGCGAGCCGTTCATGACCATACCGGGCGCCGCGATCTCCCTGAGCTTGCCGAGGATCGGGTCGAACATCGCCCGGCTGGCGCCACCGCTCCGGCGCACCACGATCACGTGCAGACCGACGTCCTTCGCCTGGGCGAGGAACTCGGCGAGCGGCTTCAGCGGGTTGCTCGACTGCGTGGCGACCAGGTCGTAGTCGTCGACGATGACGAACAGCTCCGGACCGGTCCACCAGGAGCGGGTCTTCAGCTGCTCCTGCGTGACGTCCGGACCGGGGAGCCGCCGGGTCATCGACCCGTGGACGTCCTTGACCATGCTGTCCAGCTGCGCGGCGGACACCGCGTAGCCGAGCAGCTGGTCTCCGCCGACGAAACCGAGCATCGTGCGCCGGTAGTCGACGAGGATGATGACCGCTTCCTGCGTCGTGTACCGCTCGGTGATGCCCCGGGTGATCTGCCGCAGCAGGTTCGTCTTGCCCGACTCGCCGTCCGCGAACGCGTAGAAGTGCGAATCGGCGGCGAAGTCGAGGTAGATCGGCTGGAGGTCTTCCTCGTTGACGCCGATCGGCACCAGCTTCGAATTGCGCTTGGAATCGATGCTGAGGACCTCGTCGTAGGTGACCATCTCCGGCAGCAGGCGGACCTGCGGCGCCGGGCGGCCCCGCCACGCGGCCTTGATCTTCGCCACGGCGTCGGCGACACCGGCGGCGATGTCGTCCGAGCTGCTCGATCCGTCGATGCGCGGCAGACCGGTCAGCAGGTGCAGCTTGTCCCTGGTCAGGCCACGGCCGGGCCGGGCGGCCGGGACGTTCACCGCGACCCGGCGGTCGATGTCCGACTCGCTCGGGTCACCGAGGCGCAGCTCGAACCGGGAACCGATCATGTCCTTGATCGCCGGGCGGATGTCCGCCCACCGGTTCGCCGCGATGATGACGTGCACGCCGTAGGAAAGACCCTGGGTGGCGAGCTTGGTGATCGAGATCTCCAGCTCGTCGAAGTCGTCCCGCAGCGCCTTCCAGTTGTCGACGATCAGGAAGGCGTCACCGAAGGCGTCGTCCTCGGGCTTGATCTCGCCCCGCCGCTTGCGGTTGCGGAACTCGTTCATCGAGTCGATGCCCAAGGCACCGAACCGGCCTTCCCGCTCGGTGAGCAGGGTGGTCAGCTCGGCCACGATCCGGCGGGCCTTGTCCGGCTCGCGGCGGGCGACGGCGACACCACCGACGTGCGGCAGGCCCTGAAGACCGGCCAACGTACCGCCACCGAGGTCGAGCGCGTAGAACTGCGCTTCCTCGGGGGTGTGGGTCAGCGCCATCGACATGATCAGCGTCCGGAGCATGGTCGACTTGCCCGACTGCGGGCCGCCGACGATCACACCGTGCCCGGCGCCACCGGAGAAGTCGGCCCACAGCAGGTCACGACGCTGTTCGTACGGGCGGTCGACGATGCCCATCGGCACCTGCAGTCGTCCGTTGCCGAAGAACCCGACCGGGGAAAGACCGCGGTCTTCGGTGGGGTTCAGGTTCGGCAGCAGGGTGTCGAGCGAGTTCGGCTCCTTGAGCGGCGGCAGCCAGACCTCGTGCGCGGGCGGGCCCTGACCGAGCAGCCGGGACACGATCACGTCGAGCTCACTGGGCTCGACGGCCTCCTCCGGCTTGCTCTCCTCCACCGGCGCGGCCTCGATCTGCTGCGGCTCCGGTTCCTTCGGCAGTTCGACGAAGTCCGGGACGAACAGCTGCGGGCGCTTGTCCGCGCGGACCACGGTCGCGACCGGGCCCGCCGCCTTGATACCCGCGGGCCGGTACGGGCCCGAGACGTAGGAGGCCTTGAAGCGGACCAGCGTCGAGGTGTCGTACTTGAGGAAACCGCCACCGGGGACGGACGGCAGCTCGAACGCGTCGGGCACGCCGATCGCGGCACGGGATTCCGCGGCGGAGAAGGTCTTCAGACCGATGCGGTAGGAAAGGTGCGAGTCGAGACCGCGCAGCTTGCCCTCTTCCAGCCGCTGCGACGCGAGGAGCATGTGCATCTGCAGCGACCGGCCCAGCCGCCCGATGGCGACGAACAGGTCGATGAAGTCCGGCTTCGCGGCCAGCAGCTCGGAGAACTCGTCACAGACGATGAAGAGCGCGGGCAGCGGGTCGAGGTCGGCGCCGTTCTCGCGGGCCTTTTCGTACTCCCAGACGTTCTTGAAGTTACCGCCGTTCTTCAGCGCTTCCTGGCGCCGGTTCATCTCGCCGGCCAGCGCGTCCTTCATCCGGTCGACCAGCGTGACCTCGTCCGCGAGGTTGGTGATGACCGCGGAGACGTGCGGGGCGGCGTCCAGACCGAGGAACGTCGCACCACCCTTGAAGTCGACGAGGACGAAGTTCAGCGTGCTCGACGAGTGCGTGGCGAGCATGCCCAGCACCAGGGTGCGGAGGAATTCGGACTTACCGGAACCGGTCGCCCCGATGCACAGGCCGTGCGGGCCCATGCCTTCCATCGCGGCTTCCTTGATGTCCAGCTCGACCGGCTGGCCGTACTCGCCGACGCCGAACGGGACGCGGTAGCGGTCGCGCACCGGGCGCGGCCGCCAAGCCTGCTGGACGTCGAAGGTCATCGGGTCGCCGGGGATGCCCAGCAGTTCGAGCAGGCCGGGGTTGGACAGCAGCGGCTCTTCCTCGGCGGCGTCCTGCGCGGCGGTGCCGACGCGGTACGGGGCGAGAAGTCGTGCCAGCGCTTCGGACTCGACCACGCTGAGCGTGTCCGGACGGCCGAACCACTCGACGCCGCCGGCGCTGCGCGCGCCGAGGCGGTCTTCCTCGACGACCAGCCGCAGGCCACGACGGGCCGCGAGGTTGCCGATGGAGTCGGAAAGGTCGATCAGGGTGACGCCGACCAAGCCCTCTTCGAGGATGATCTGCTCTTCGCGGGTGACCTCGGCGTCGTCGACGATGATGACGACGTGCGGCTGGTCCGGGGCGGGCGTCGCGTTGCGGGAGAACCGCTGGCGGTCACGGAGTTCCTCGTCGAGCCACTGCTCGATCTGCGCGAGGGAACCGGCCATCATCCGCAGCTGGCCGATGCCGTCGGCGAGCGCCGGGTGCTGGGCGTGCGGCAGCCACTTCGCCCATTCCCACTCCTCCTTGGCGCGTCCCGCCGTCGCGACCGCGATGAGGACGTCGTCGGGGCTGTGGAAGGCGACCAGCTGGGCCAGCATCGCCCGGGTGAGACCGCGGGTGAGGCCGCGGTCGCCCTGCATGCTGACCGCGGCGAACCCGCGGAGGGTGATCTGGGTCGGCAGGTCCGGGACGATCGAATGCGCGCGGACGAATCGGCGCAGGGCGAGCGTGGCGATCGGCTCCAGTTCGTCGACCGGGCCGGTCTGCGGCGGCACGAGCCGCGTCGCGAGCCGGTGCGAGCTGCGGCCGACGCGGAGGTGGAGGAAGTCCTGGTCGTTCTGGCGGCGTTCCCACATGCGGCGGCTCGCGGCCAGCGACCACAGCGTCTGCGGGTCGGGGTGGACCCACTCGAGCGCGGCGCGCTGGTCGACCATGGCCTCGCGGGCCCTGTCACGCATCTGGCCGAGGTAGCGCAGGTAGTCCTTGCGGTCCTCGTCCATCTCGGCCTTTTTGGCGCCGCCGCCCTTGCCCGCGCCGCCGGCCATCATGCCGACGGTGCTGAGCACCATCATCCCGCCCATCATCATCATCATGGGATTGCGTCCACCGGTGGTGAACATGAAGACCATCATCCCGAGGGAAGCGACGATCATCACGGCGGGAAGCAGCTTCATGACGATGTTGCCCGGGATGGTGCGCGGCACCTCAGGCGGCGGTTCGAGATGCACCTCGCCGCCCGGCGGCCGCGGGGCCGCCAGGCGCGGTGACTTCTTGAACTGCAGCGTGCTCATCGAAGGACCCCTCTTCAAACTCGACGATGGCGGCCACCGTTGGTGCGCGTACTGGTGCGCGAGACAACCTATCGAACGCGGCCGGTGAAATCCGGACAACGCCGAGAACGGCCCCGGCCAGGACCGTGCGCCTGCCCGGAGTGTAGGGCTCCGGCTCCGCCGACGTGCGTTTAGCGGGCTAAGTGCGATCCCGCGGCCAGGCGCCCGACTTGCGTTTAGCCCCCTAATCGCGATCCCGCGGCCAGACCCCCGACATGCGTTTAGCCCCCTAATCGCGATCCGGCGGCAGCGGCCCCGAAATGCTTAGGCTCGCTAAGCGTCACGATTAGCCCGCGAAAGTCGACGCGCCCGGCAGCCGGTCAGAGGGGTCCTGGAGGTCACCTCTCCTACTTTTGCCGGTCTTTTTCCGACAGTCGATGATGTGGGCACCCGGGTTCGGTATAGGTTCCCCCGGGAGCAGACTCTCAGGGCAGGGGGAAGGCAGTGGCAACGGGCACGACGGTATTCAGCAGGGTGACGGTGGTCGCGCCACGCACCCGGATCGACGTGGCTTTGCCGGCTGACGTCGCGGTGGCGGACCTGCTGCCCATGCTGTTGGAGATGGCGAAGGAGGCGACGCCGGACGGCGGTGCCCGCCACGGCGGCTGGGCGCTGGCGAAGCTGGGCGACGCGCCACTCGACCCGAGCCGGACCCTCGCGTCCCTCGGTGTCGTCGACGGCGAGCTGCTTCAGCTGCGCAAACGCAACGAGAACCCGCCGCCTCCGCTGTACGACGACGTCGTCGACGCGATCGCGGAGTCGTCCCCGGACAGCTTCCGTCCGTGGACCAAGGAGACAGCGCGACGCTTCGGGCACATCGCGGGCGGTCTGGCGCTGTTCTTCTCGGCCCTCGCGCTCTTCAGCAGCGGGTCGTTCTACGGCGGCAACGCCCTGGCCGCCGCGATCGCGGGCGGTGTCGGCGCGATCGCGTGCGTCGCCGTCGGCGCGACGCTGGCCAAGGCCTACCAGGCCGAGGCGACCGGCGTGCTGATCGCCGCGACAGGCGGTCTGCCACTGGCCTTCGTCAGCGGGTTCTACATCGTGCCGGGGCTGTCCCTGTGGGCGAACCTGCTGCTCGCGAGCACTCTCGTGATCATCGTGGCGGCGGTCTGCATCCTCGTCATCGGTCACGGGATCACCACCTTCATCGCGGCCGCGACGACGGCCACGGTCTCGGCGCTGACGTTCCTGGCCGCGACGCTCATCGACACCCCGATCGCCGGTATCGCCGCCGGCGCCACCGCGTTCTCGCTGGCCTGCATCTCGCTCCTGCCGCGCGCGACGATCAAGCTCGCGGCGTTGCCGACACCGCACGTCCCCGGCAGCGCCGAAGAACTCAAGGAAGACTCGGGCTTCCCGGACTACCGCGCCATCGAGCGCCGCACCGCGGTCGCCCACCAGTACATGACCGGTCTGCTGACCGGCTGCGGCGCGGCCACGGCGCTGTTCGCGATCATCGCCTCGACGTCTCCGTCGATCTTCGGCCCGATCCTCGGTGTGATCGCCACGCTGGTCCTGCTTCTGAGGGCGCGGGCGTACGCGAACGGCGCGCAGGCCATCGCCCTGCTGACCACCGGCATGGTGTCCGGCGCGGGCATCCTGCTCGGGTGGATGTGGTCGGCTAGCCCGCTGAACCGCGTCCTGTTCGTGTTCGGCGCGCTGCTGCTGATCGGCGCCGGCGCGCTCGTGGTCGGCGTGATCTTCCCGAACCAGCGCTTCTCGCCGCCGCTGCGGCGGACCGTCGAGATCTTCGAGGCCATCTTCATCGCGACAGTGCTCCCGCTGGCGCTCGGCGTCATGGATCTCTACACGACGCTGCGGCACCTCAACTTCAAGTGACGACCCGATCGGATGATGCTCTGATGGCCGCAGCGCGGAAGTCCAGGGGGACGCGCGTCCGCCACCTCGGCGTCGCCGGACGTACCGGAACGGTGCTGCTGGCGGCCGGTATCGGCGTTCTCTCGCCGGCGTCGGTGGCGCTTCCCGCGTGGGCGCAGCAAAGCAGCGTCGCGCCGGACGCCGGCGGCTACTACGCGAGCCCGCCCCCGGTGGACAAGTCCAAGAAGCCGAACGACGACGGCAAGCCGGACAAGAACTACGAGCAGAAGACGCAGTGCGTGCAGCGCAGCAAGCTCGGCGGCGACCAGGTCGACATCAAGAACCGCCCGTGGGGCCAGGAATACCTGCAGATCAACAAGGTGCACGAGCTGATGCGCGGCGCCACCGGTTCGGTCGGCGGAAACGTCAAGGTCGCCGTGATCGACACCGGCGTCACCGCGCACCCGTACTTCAAGAACCCCGTCGAATCGGGTGGTGACTACGTCGCGACCCCCAACGGCGGCAAGGCACCGGGACTCGAGGACTGCGACGGCCACGGCACCGAGGTAGCGGGAATCATCGCCGCGAGCCCGCCCGACGCGAGCATCGGTTTCCGGGGGGTCGCGCCGGACGCCACGATCCTGTCGATCCGTCAGTCGAGCCAGAACTACGAAGAGGCGGAGAAGAAGGCCGAACCGCCGCCCCCGTCCAATTCCGCTCCTCCCGCGTCGTCGAACAATCCGGGATCGCAGCTTCCGCCGTCCTCGCAGGGGAACGGCGCGGTCGGCGGGGCGGCTGACGGAACGGCGCCCGAGCAGGACAAGGGCGGACGTCAGCAGGAGCAGGGCAAGAGCGCGGGGACGCTGAAGACGCTCGCGCAGGCGGTGGTCCGGGCCGTCGCCAAGGGCGCCCGGGTCATCAACATGTCGGTCGACAACTGTCGTCCGGCCACCGGCGGGATCACCGAAGGCGAGCAGCAACTGCAGGCCGCGGTGAACCACGCCGTCGAGAACGACGTGGTCGTCGTCGCGGCGGCGGGCAACGTCGGCGACAAGTGCCCGCAGAACGACCAGCCGGATCCCAAGTCGCCCAAGATGATCGTCACACCGCCGTGGTTCTCCGACGACGTCCTGTCGGTCGCGGCCATCGACGACACGGGTGGTGTCGCGGACTTCAGCGTCAACGGGCCGTGGGTCTCCGTGGCCGCTCCGGGCACCAAGATCATTTCGCTGGACCCCGCGGAAGGGTCGAGCAGCCTGGCCAACCTGACCATCGAGGGCAACGGGGAACCCGGCGCCATCCAAGGGACCAGCTTCGCCGCACCGTATGTCGCCGGCGTGGCCGCGCTCGTGCGTGCGAAGTTCCAGGGCTTGAAAGCGCGTGAGGTGATGAACCGGATCAAGGCGACGGCGCAGCACCCCGCGGCGCCGGGCGGCCGGGACAACTTCGTCGGCTTCGGGGTCATCGACCCGATCGCGGCGCTGACGGCGATCGTGCCGTCGGAGGCGGACAAGGCCAAGCCGGTCGCGCTGCCCGCGAATCTGCCGCCGTCGAACGACCGCGATTCCACCCCGATGATCATCGCGCTCGCCGGGACCGGCGGGGGCCTGGTGGCGCTGCTCGTCACGCTGTTCGTGGTGCACTCGGTCCGCCGCAACCGGCCGACCGCCTCCCCCGGCCGCAAGGCCCCCTAGGCGGAGCGACTTTAGCGGGCTAAAGTCGCTCCGCCTGCGGAGGTGCCTACTTGGCGGGCTTGGGCTTCGGGGCGGGTTTCGCCGGGGCGTCGTCCTCGCCGATCACGGGCGGGACCACCTGGCCGGGTTCGCCGACCACATCGGACGGTTTCGAAGCGGGCCGCGTCTTCGACTGGTGAGCCGTCCCGCCGCCTCCGCCCGCACCCATCCCCATCATGGGCGCCATCCCCATCGGCATCATCCCCGATCCCGACCCGGCGACCTGCCCCTGAGCCGGAGCGGCCTGCATCGGCGCGACCTCCGGGATCGGCGCCTGCCCTTGCTCGATCAGGGGTTCCTGCGAACCGGTCTTCCGGCTGTCTGCGGGATCGGCAGCGGACGGCGACGTCGACTGCTCCTCGGACTCGGTACCGGAATCCGCTTCAGCGGCGGCCTTCTCCGGCACCGGCGCGCTCGCCGGCTCGGAATCGTCGTTGAGCTTGAACTCGTCCTGCGGGTACCGATGGGCGATCTCGATGCTCCGCGAAGCGCCGTCAGGATCGTCGACGCCGTCACAAAGCCGTACGAAGCCCTCGATGACGTTACGAGCGGCTTCGAAGAGCGCCTTGGCCGACTCCTGCGCCTCTTCAAGCTGAGTCCGCGCCCGCCGGACGCCGCCGACCGGCAGCATCGCGGTCTCGGAGGTCAGTTCGGCCGTATCGACCAGGATCTCGACGAGGTCGGTCAGGATGCGACGGATCGTCAACACCAGCTCGTCGAGCGAACCCGCCAGCGTGGTGAGGGCGTCTTCGACGTCCGAGCCCGCGGCGTTGATGTCCACGATGTACTCGACGAACGCGTCAGCGTCCTTGCCGGACCACCCGGCGTCGAGACGACCGAGATCCTCCGACAGTTCTTTCGAGACGGTGCCTGCGGTCGCCGCCGCTTTTCGGAGCCGGTCCGCCTCGTCCTTCAAGTCCTCCCAGCGCCCCGACAGCGGGGTCAGGTAGGCCTCGACCGGATCGATCAGCCCCAGATGGCCCGCCAGCTCGGAGACGAAGGCGAGATGCGGTGCCGCAGCCTCGACCAGGTCCTCACCGCCCGAGCCCGTCGCGTTTAGGGGGCTAAACGCGATCTGGGCCGCCTCGGGAGCGGCGGCGCGAGCGGCCTTCGGGTGCGGGATGGAATCGGTCGGGTTCTCCGACTCGGCGATCATGCGGTTCAGAGCTCCACGGCGCGTTTGATCATCTGGGCGGCCTCGTCGTCGTGCCCGGCGTGCCGCGCGGTCACCGTGTGCAGGGCCTCCGACGCCGACCTCAGCGCGGTCGCGCCGTCCTCCAGCTGGCGCCGGATGGCCTCGGCCGCACGTCCGTAAGACGCGCCGAGGCCCAGCTCCTCCCCCAGCGCGCCGTGGGACTCGACGGTGATGCCGTCCCCGGTCACCTCCGCGGCCGCCAGATCGAGCTCTCCGGCGGCCGCCTCGACCCGCTTCGCATAGTCACCGACGACGGTGCCGTCGATCTTCAGGCCGGCCACTGCACCCTCCACTCACCCGATATCGCTTGGGCGTTGAGACGCGCGCGCCGTCCCGCGGGTTCCCGCGATCAGTTACCCGCCGGAGCCTGCTGCGACTGCGTGGCGACCGAGCCCGCCCTGTCGTCGATCGGCACCGTGTCGAAGGTGCGAAGCACGTCCTGTGTGTTCAGCGAAGCGCCGTTGGGCAGGATCCTGATGATGGACTCGGGCGCGGGTACGCGCTTGTTGAGCCCGATCGAGTCCGCCGTCACGGCGTCGGGAACGCCGTAGCGGATCCCGCGGTCGGAGATCAGCTGGATCGGCCCCTTGTCGAAGGTCTCCTTGCCGGTCGCCGACTGGACGACGGCCGCGAAACCCGGCTCCATGAAGAAGCTGTTGATCGGCGCGCCGACCGGACCGGGGGTGCCGATCTTGACGCCGGGCGCGGATCCGTCGGCGTTCCTGCCCTTCGGCATCTTGTCGTCGACGAAGACCGCCGTGTGCCCGTCCCGGTTGCTGCCTTCGCCGACAACGGACCAGCTCAGGCACGAGACCCGGGAACCCTGGGTCGCGTTCAGCACCGTCGGCACGGCCTGAGGGTAGGCGTCGAGCTCGACGAAGCCCTGCTGCCCCGTGGTCACCCGCGTGATGTTGCGGATCTTGCCCTGCGCGACGGACATCACCGAGGTGCTGCCGTCGTTCTTGCCGGTCTGGACGATGTCCGCGACCGCCGCGGAAACGGTCTGGATCCCTTCCCTCAGGATGAGGTGGAAGTCCTTCCGCCCTTCGGCCTGCTCCGTGGAGAAGACGTCGCCGACCTTCATGCCTTCGATCTCGTAGTTGGGGGTTTCCCCCTTGCCCTGAACTTCCGGCAGCTTCAGCTCGGGCACCTCGGGAATCGCGTCCAGCAGGCCCTGCGAAATCCCGCGAGGCTGATCGGGCAGCTTCAACGCGGAGAGGACGGCGTTCGCGTCGGGCTTGATCTCGGCCTTGACGGCGTTGGCGTTCGGCAGGTTGGGATTCGCGGCCAGCCGGTAGATCAGATAGGTCCTGCCGTTGGCGCCCTTGGCCAGCAGCGCCTCGTTCTGACCGAGCTCACGGTTCGCGAGCTGCGGCACACCCGCGTAGACGGTCGTCTCCGTCTTCATGAGATCGGGCTTCGGCACCGACGGGTCGTACATGACCTCGTCGCAGACTCCCCAGTCCGGGCTGACGCGCTGGGCTTCCGTCGGCATCAGCTGCGGGCCGTTGGGAATGCCCATGAGCTGGCCGCGGGGGATGCTCTTCAGCTGTTCATCCGAGACGACTGTGGGGTTCTTCACTTCGGAGGCCTGCTGCGGCCCGGAAGGCTTGGTCCCCGCCTGCTGCGCCCCCTGCTTCGACTGCGCCATGATCAGCAGCCGCGCGGAGGCGAGGTTGAAGGTCGGGACGAGTTTCTTCGGGTTCCCCGCCACGACGTACACCGTTCCGGACTGCTCGCCGATGACGATGTTGCCCGCTTCCGGCACGGAGGGCTTCGGGCTCAGAAGGCCCCAGATGACGAAGACCAGGACGCCCAGCGCGGCCAGCACGACGCCCACGATGGTCGCCCGCGTGTGCGTGCGCATCGGGTCGTGGAGCATGACGGCATCACGACGGACCAGCGCGGATTGCATCCGGCGCAAAACGAACTGATAAGCCTGAACTTGAGACTTAGTAGTCGGTGTTGATGGCATTCTCGACCTACAGTCCTCCCCGTCGCGGTACGGTTCCGCAGGATAGCCGTACGGGGACCGTCTGGTGTGGGGTTTCTACCAACTCCAGCTAGTGTCAAGTTCCTCGGGACCGGCTTTCCGGGTACGCAGCACGCACGAGGGGAAGAGAAAGCGCGGATGTCCGTCACCACTCCTCCACGTCCGCCCGGCCCTCCGGGGCCGCAACCTCCGGGTCGTCCGCCGGGGCCGCCACCCAGGCCCGGCAGACCAGGTGGTCCGGGTGGCCCGGCCGGAGGCCCGGGTGGTCCCGGTGCTCCTCGCGGTCCGCAGGGCCCTGGCGGCCCCGGTGGGCACGGCGGCCCTGGAGGTCCCGGCGGACCGCAGGGTCCTGGTGGTCCAGGAGGGCCTGGGGGCCCCGGTGGACCTGGCGGTCCGGGAGGCCCTGGTGGGCCAGGCGGCCCGAGCGGTCCTCCGCCCGGTGGCCCCGGCCCGCAGTCCGGTCCCCCGCCCGCTCAGACGGCACGCATCGCCGCGCCCACGCGGCGCCGGACCGGTGGGATCAACCTCGGTCCGCTGCCCGTGGCGAATCTGGTCGTGCTCGAACTCGGGCTCGCGATCGGTCTCGTCCTGCTCGCGATCGACATGAAGCTGAAGTACATCGCGATCGGTGTGCTCGGGTTCGCGATCATCATCGCGTTCCTGCGCTGGGGCGGCCGCTGGTTCACCCAATGGGCTGGACTCACCACGCGGTACATGCTCCGCTCGCACGATCGGGTGGCGAATCCGCTTCCGCCGAGCAGCATCGAGACGCTCGCCGCCGAAGAGGACGCCGTCACCGGTCCTGACGACGCGCGGGTGAACCTTCTCCGCCTCGCCGTTCCCGATCTCGTTGTCGCGCACGGCGTGGATCACGAACGCCAGCAGGTCGGCCTCGCGTGGAACGACGGGACGTGGACCGCGGTCCTGCTCGTCGAGCCCGCGCCCGCGCTGATCACCCAGGCGGGCGGCGCGCCGAGCCTGCCGCTGTCCGCGCTCGCGCCCTGCCTCGAGGACCGCGGCGTGGTCCTCGACTCGATCCAGATGATCTGGCACTGCTACCCGGGCAGCGCCGCGCTTCCGTCGGACTCGCCGGCGCTCAGCTCCTACATGGAGGTGCTCGGCCCGCTTCCCGCGGCCGCGCGGCGGACGACGTGGGTCGCCATCCGGCTCGACCCTCGCCGGTGCCCGGCCGCCATCCGCGAGCGCGGCGGCGGTGTCGTCGGTGCGCATCGCGCGCTGATCGGCGCGCTGTCGCGGGTGCGCAACGCCTTGGAATCGCAGGGCGTGCCGACCCGGCCGCTCGATCCGGACGAGTTGCTGCGGTCCAGCATTTCGGCCGCGGAACTGACCGCGGTCGCCGGTTCGCCCGCGAAAGTCGGTCTGCAGGAACGCTGGACCGGCGTCACCGCGGCGGGCATCGGGCACGCGAGCTACGCGATCACCAGCTGGCCGAAGGGCAAGATCAGCGGCAGCCTGAACGCGCTGACCAGTGTCCGCGCGCTGTCGGCGACGGTGGCGATGTCGATCTCGCCGTCCGCTGACGAAGGCAAGATCGGCCTGCGGGGGATCGTGCGCCTGAGCGCGCGGAACCCGCGTGAACTGGACGCGGCCGACCAGCGGCTGCAGGGCGTCTCGGACCGGCTCGGTGTGGCGCTGACGCCCTTGCGCGGCCTGCAGGTCTCCGGGTTCTCCGCTACTTTGCCGATCGGAGGCACGGCATGAGCACCCGCATGCGCGACGCCGGCCAGAGTGCCGGTGTCGCCCCGGAGTTCACCGTCGACCCGGCGATGCTCGACGCGATCAGCCCGTCCGGCGACCGAGGCGGGATCGTCCTCGGCTCCGGGCTCAAGGGTGAGCCGCTGACGATCTCCGCGCTGCGCTCGACGCCGACCCGGATCGTGCTGGTCGGTGGCCTGTACCTGGCTCGCCAGGTCGCGCTGCGGGCGATGGCTGTCGGGGCGTGGGTCGTCGTGGCGACCGGTCGTCCGGCCGCGTGGCAGGTACTCCCGCAGGCCGCGGGGAATCAGCCCAACGGCAGGCCTTCGCCGCTGGTGCAGATCCGGCGGCTGTCGCCGGTGGACCTCCCGCGCCCGTCCGAGGACGCGCCGCTGCTGGTCGTGACCGATGGCGGCCCGACACCGCAGGACTTGTTCCCGCCGCGGTCTCCGTGGCAGACGACGGTCTACGTGCTGCCGTACCTGCACCCGCAGGCCGGGGCGACCGCGAACGCGGCCGATCTGGTGCTGATGCAGCGGCTGCCGCCGGGGCAGGCGGAACTGGCCGCGCGGATCTGGCGGCTCCCGCCGCAGATGATGAAGCAGCTCACGACGCTGAAGGACGACCAGGTCGTCGCTCTGGGCCGGAACCTCTGGCGCCCGCTTCGCTTGGTCACCACGGCGAAAGAGCAGCAGCTACTGGGCCCCGTACGCCGCGGCGACTAACCGGCCGCGTCGACTTTAGCGGGCTAACCGTGCCCTGCGGGGGCATTGTCCACATCGGACAGTGCCCCCGTTTTGCGTCCTGCCCGCGTCGCGTTTAGGCGGCGAAAGTCGACCTGAGGCGGAAAGCGGGGCGGGAGTTCGGCCGTCAAGGGGCAATCGCGCCGGCTGTGGACAAGTCGGGGGTTGTGGATAAGTCGGCCCCGAGGAGCCGTTGACGGCCTACCTTGTCGGTCTTGTCGGTCACCGTGACGGGATGACCAATCCCTTCGATTCATCTCATCTTCCCGACGTCTTCCGCGGCTCCGAGGCACGCAAAGCGGGCCTAATTTCGGCGAGCCAGCTGCGTGGTTCCAGCGTCCGAAGGCTGTTCCAGGACGTCTACACACGCGCTGATGTCGAGGTCACGCACGAACTGCGTTGCCGTGGCGCCGCATTGCTGGCGCCGCCGGAAGCCGTGCTGACCGGGCGCTCGGCCGCGACCGTTCATGGCGTCGAGCTGGCCAACCCCAACGATCCGGTCGAGATGGTCGTACCGGAGAAACAACGCTTCGGCCCGATAGACGGCATCAAGATTCGACGGACCGAGGTCAAACCCGAGGAATCGAAGCCGTGGAACGGCATTCGTATCGCGAGAAAGAGTCGGATCGCACTGGATCTGCTACTCCGGCTTTCTCCTCGCAAATCCGGGTGGGTACGACGGCTCCGCATCGGCGTCCCGGATCTGGACCAGTTCATGAGGGCCACGAAACTGACCGATCTTCATCTCAACGGGGAGTTCTATGGGCGCCGCAATCGGGGAATCCGCTTGGCAAGACATGCTTTGCGGCTGTCAGACCCTCGCGCGGAGTCGCCACCGGAATCGGAAGTCCGCATCGTGCTGGCCGCGGCCGGCATCGCGGCGACACCTCAAGTCGAGGTCTTCTCCCGAACGGGTCACTTCATCGCTCGCCTAGACCTCGGCGACGAGGAGTTCAAGGTCGCCATCGAATACGACGGCCGATGGCACAACACGCCAGAGCAACGAGCCCACGACCGCAAACGCCGAAGACGGGCGGAGGCCGAAGGTTGGCGCTTTGTGATCGTGACCGCGGAGGACCTGGCGAACGACTTCAAAGGCATCGTCGAGTCCGTCTGGCGCGCCCGACGCGGCGCGTTTAGCCCGCTAACTGCGCCGCGGCCGGGTCAGGAGGAGGTGCGCATGGCGCGTGTTTGATCGGCGCGGGCCGCGAGTTCGGTGTCCGGCGGGTAGTCGACGGCCATCAGCGTCAGCCCGTGTGCGGGAGCGACAGCGCTGTCTCGCGTCCGGCTCTCCAGGAGGTCGCCGGGCCATGCCTGCGGACGACGGCCATCACCGACCAAGAGCAGCGCCCCCACCAGGCTGCGCACCATCGAATGACAGAACGCGTCAGCGGAGACGTCGACCTCGACCGCGTGCGGTCCGGTCCGCTTCCAGACGAGCTTCTGCAGCTCGCGAATAGTCGTCCCGCCTTCGCGCTGTTTGCAGAAGGCCGCGAAGTCCTGGAGCCCCAAGAGAGCCGCCGACGCCTCGTTCATCGCGTCGATCGAAAGCGGCCGACCCCAGGCCAGGGTGTCGTGACGCCTCAACGGATCCACGCCCCACGGCGCGTCCGAAACGCGATAGCGATAGTGCCGCCGCACGGCCGAGAACCGCGCGTCGAACCCGGGTGCCGCCACGCGGGCGTCCAGCACCCGCACGTCACCCGGCAGGTACCGATTCCAGCGGTAGCGCATCCGGCCCAGGTCAGGAATGCCCTGCTCGTCCAGTTCCAGACGCCCGGATCGCGTTTTGCCCGCTAAAGGCGACGCGTCGACGTGGACCACCTGGCCGGCGGCGTGCACACCGGCATCGGTGCGGCCGGCGACGACGACGGACTTCGGGACCGAGGCTCCTGGAGGCTGCTTCGCGAGCGCCTCTTCGAGGACCCCCTGCACCGTGCGCCGACCGGGCTGCCGCGCCCAGCCGGAGAAATCGGTGCCGTCGTAGGAAACATCCAGACGCAGACGAACGAGCCCGCCCTCCGCAGTGGGAGTGGCGGGCTCGTCCGGGGTGTTCGGTGCCGTCAGGACGTCAGTCCTTCTTGCTGTCCGCGTCCGCGGCGGGGGCCTCAGCGGCCTCGTCGGCGGCGGGAGCCTCGGTGGCCTCCGGAGCCTCGGTGGCGGCCGTGTCGGCAACCTCAGGGGCTTCAGTGGTCTCCTCGGCGGCCGGGGCGGCAGCCTTCGGCTCGTCCTTGGCGAACTTCGTCTTGCGCGCGGCCTCGGCCTCGGCGGTGACGGTCTTCTCGGCCACCAGTTCGATGACGGCCATGGGGGCGTTGTCGCCCTTGCGCGCCATCGTCTTGGTGATCCGGGTGTAGCCACCCGGGCGCTCCGCGAAGAACGGACCGATTTCGGCGATCAGCTTGTGCACGACGTCCTTGTCGCGCACGACGCGCTGGATCAGACGACGGTTGTGCAGGTCGCCCCGCTTCGCCTTCGTGATCAGCTTCTCGGCCAGCGGGCGCACCCGCCGGGCCTTCGCCTCGGTCGTCGTGATCTTGCCGTGCTCGAACAGCTGGGTGGCCAGGTTGGCCAGGATCAGCCGTTCGTGCGCGGGCGACCCGCCGAGACGGGGTCCCTTTGTGGGGGTGGGCATCGGTTCTCCTCGTTCAGCTCACAGCTGGAGGCCGGGGCTCCCCCACCCCTATCGGGGAGGGAGCCGAAGCTGGCCTTACAGCTGCTCCGTCTCTGCGTAGTCCTGGCCATCGTCGTGGCCGTTGTCCGAAATTCCGTCCGTGATGCTGTCGACGCCCTCGGACCAGCCTTCACCGTCGTAGCTGGCCGCGGCCGCGGTCGGGTCGAACCCGGGCGGGCTGTCCTTCAGCGCGAGGCCGAGACCGACGAGCTTGAGCTTGACCTCGTCGATCGACTTCGCACCGAAGTTGCGGATGTCCAGCAGGTCGGCCTCGCTGCGCGAGACCAGTTCGCCGACGGTGTGGATGCCCTCGCGCTTGAGGCAGTTGTACGACCGGACGGTGAGGTCCAGGTCCTCGATCGGCATCGCGTAGGCGGCGATGGTGTCCGCCTCCTGCGGCGACGGGCCGATCTCGATGCCCTCGGCGTCGACGTTCAGCTCGCGCGCGAGACCGAACAGCTCCACCAGCGTCTTGCCGGCCGACGCGACGGCGTCCCGCGGCGTGATCGACGGCTTCGTCTCCACGTCCAGGATCAGCTTGTCGAAGTCGGTGCGCTGCTCGACACGGGTCGCCTCGACCTTGTAGGTCACCTTCAGCACCGGGGAGTAGATGGAGTCGACCGGGATCCGGCCGATCTCCGCGCCCGCCTGCTTGTTCTGCAGGGCCGGAACGTAACCGCGGCCGCGCTCGACGACGAGCTCGATCTCGAGCTTGCCCTTGCCGTTCAGCGACGCGATGTGCAGATCCGGGTTGTGCACGGTGACACCGGCCGGGGGCACGATGTCGGCAGCCGTGACCTCACCGGGGCCCTGCTTGCGCAGGTACATGGTGACCGGCTCGTCCTCTTCCGAGGAGACCACGAGCTCCTTGAGGTTCAGGATGATGTCGGTGACGTCTTCCTTCACCCCGGGAACGGTGGTGAATTCGTGCAGCACGCCGTCGATGCGGATGCTCGTCACGGCCGCGCCCGGAATGGACGACAGCAGCGTACGACGCAGCGAGTTGCCGAG
The DNA here is from genome assembly GCF_042647925.1 of Amycolatopsis speibonae. Classification (NCBI taxonomy): domain Bacteria; kingdom Bacillati; phylum Actinomycetota; class Actinomycetes; order Pseudonocardiales; family Pseudonocardiaceae; genus Amycolatopsis; species Amycolatopsis speibonae. The sequence continues at coordinate 582,429 of NZ_JBHRWK010000014.1, read as the reverse complement.
CGTGTAGCCGAAGCCGGGCTCCAGCGGTTCGATGGTGAACCGGGAGCGGGTCTCGTTGACCGTCTCTTCGCCGAGAGCCGGCCGCTGGGAAATCAGCATCTTTCCTAATTCCTTTCCAAACGGCGCCCGCCATATGACACCGAAAGGGATGGCGAAGCGGTGGCGCACTCAGGACGCCGCCGCCCGTGCCCACACCGGGCCGGGGAAACCCCGGCCCGGTGATGGATCACTTCGAGTAGAGCTCGACGATCAGCTGTTCCTGGACCGGAACATCGATCTGAGCGCGCTCCGGGAGCTGGTGGACCAGCACACGGAGGTTGGACGGAACGACCTGGAGCCACGCGGGAACGGGACGCTCGCCGAAGGACTCCTTGGCAGCGACGAAGGGCAGCATCGCGAACGACTTCGGCCGAACGTCGATGATGTCCCACTTCGTGACCTGGTACGACGGGACGTTGACCTTGACGCCGTTGACCACGAAGTGACCGTGGCTCACCAGCTGACGCGCCTGACGGCGGGTGCGGGCGATACCGGCGCGGTAGATCACGTTGTCCAGGCGGGACTCGAGGATCTGCAGCAGGTTCTCACCGGTCTTACCGGGACGCCGGACGGCTTCCTTGTAGTACCGGACGAACTGACGCTCGAGAACGCCGTAGGTGTAGCGAGCCTTCTGCTTCTCCTGCGACTGCAGGAGGTACTCGGACTCCTTGATGCGCCCGCGGCCGTGCTGGCCCGGCGGGTAGGGGCGACGCTCGAAAGCCTGGTCGCCGCCGATGAGGTCAACCTTGAGGCGACGCGAAATACGCGTCGCGGGGCCGGTGTAACGAGCCATTTCTTCTTACTCCTCCCCGTTCCTCAGACCCGGCGCCGCTTGGGCGGGCGGCAGCCGTTGTGAGGCTGCGGGGTCACGTCCTGGATGGTGCCGACCTCGAGGCCGGCCGCCTGCAGCGAGCGGATCGCCGTCTCGCGGCCCGAACCCGGGCCCTTCACGAAAACGTCGACCTTCTTCATGCCGTGTTCGGCAGCCTTGCGGGCGGCGTTCTCGGCGGCCATCTGCGCGGCGAACGGGGTGGACTTACGCGAGCCCTTGAAGCCCACGTGACCACTCGACGCCCACGCGATCACGGCACCGGTCGGGTCCGTGATCGAGACGATGGTGTTGTTGAAGGTGCTCTTGATGTGCGCGTGACCGTGCGCGACATTCTTCTTTTCCTTACGGCGGACCTTCTTGGCCCCCGCCGCAGTACGAGACTTCGGTGGCATGTTCTGAGGGTTCTCCTGTTAGCGCGCGTTCTCTTGGTGAGCGGCGACCGCTTCGGCCTGGCCGCGCCGGATGATCGATCCGGCGTCGGTGTACAGGTTGCGGAGCGCCATCGGGCGGGCGTAGAGCGCCTTGGGCGAGACACAGGCCGAGCCGCGGCGGTGAACGCCGCCCATGCGCACGACCTTCTTGCCCTGGACGCTCACTTCTTGCCAGCCTTCTTCTTGCCGGCGACCGTCTTCTTCGGACCCTTGCGGGTGCGTGCGTTGGTCTTGGTGCGCTGACCACGGACGGGAAGTCCGCGACGCCAGCGAAGGCCCTCGTAGCACCCGATCTCGATCTTCCGACGGATGTCGGCGTTCACCTCACGGCGAAGGTCACCCTCGACCTTGAAGTTCTCCTCGATGTAGACCCGCAGCTTGGCGAGGTCGTCATCGCTCAGATCCTTGACGCGGGTGTCCGCGTTGAGCTCGGCAGCCGCGACGAGCTGCTTCGAGCGGGTACGGCCGATGCCGTAGATGTAGGTCAGCGCGATCTCCAACCGCTTTTCGCGGGGGAGGTCTACGCCAGCGAGTCGTGCCATTGGCGTTGATGCTCCTTCATAGAATTCATCTCCAGGTCTGCTCCCCGTCCGGTCCCGGGACCGACTCGCCTGTCGTGCCCTTGGCTTGCGCTTCGGGTGTCCCGGCCCCGGCCTGAAGTCCGAGGGTGAACCGGGCCGTTCGCACGGCCCGGCAGGTGCGGGGAGATTGTGTAGCCGTCAATCCACTCTGTTACGAGTGCGAGTGATCAGCCCTGCCGCTGCTTGTGCCGCAGGTTCTCGCAGATCACCATGATCCGGCCGTGACGGCGGATCACCTTGCACTTGTCGCAGATCTTCTTGACGCTCGGCTGAACCTTCACGTCTCCTGCTCTCCTGCTTGTGCTAACTCGTCGTGATCACTTGTAGCGGTAGACGATGCGACCACGAGACAAGTCGTAGGGCGAGAGCTCCACGACAACCCTGTCCTCGGGCAGGATGCGGATGTAGTGCTGCCGCATCTTGCCGCTGATGTGTGCAAGGACCTTGTGGCCGTTCTCCAACTCGACGCGGAACATCGCGTTGGGGAGCGGCTCGACTACGCGGCCTTCGACCTCGATGGCCCCGTCTTTCTTGCCCATGTCCTCCGCATTTCCTGTCGCTACGCTGTGTTATCAGTCAGAGCTTGAGTGCTTGGCTGGGTGGTGCTTCGGCACACTCCTCCCCGGGTCCAATGTCCGTTCGCGAGAATTCACGAGCGCGCAGGATCCGGGCGCGATGAGTACACCGACTTGACAGTGTACGCAACCCGTGTCGTGAGACCCAAACGGGGGGTAACTGTGTTAGGTGACCCCTGAGCCCGCTGAGTGCGACCTTCACCATCGTACGCCTACGCCGACCTGCGTTTAGCGGGCTAAACGCGCTCTGTCGGGCAGGCGACGTGGGGCGCTCGGCGGACGGGGTGCGCCCGATGAGGGCAGCGGGCGGGCGCCTCATCGGCGGACCCGGTCACTGCGCCGACCGGCGGGCGGACTTGCGTTTCGCGGGCTAACCGCGCTCCCGGCGCTCTCGCCTTTAACGGGCTAAACGCGATCCGGCGATCGCGATTAGGGGGCTAAACGCAGGTCTGGGCGCACTTGCGTTTAGCGGGCTAAACGCGATCCGGAGGGGGTCAGGCGTCTTCGGGGGCGGTGAGGATCCACGGGCCGTCATCGGTGATGGCGACGGTGTGTTCCCAGTGCGCGGCCCGCGAGCCGTCCGCGGTCACGACGGTCCACCCGTCCTCGAGCTCGACGGTCTCACCGCCGCCACCGGTCAGCATGGGCTCGATCGCGAGCGCCATGCCGGTCTTGAGCCGCGGCCCCTTGCCCGGTTTGCCCAGGTTCGGCAGGAACGGGTCCATGTGCATCTGGCGACCGATCCCGTGGCCGCCGTACTCGACGATCATCCCGTACTCGACGCCGTCTTCCTGACCGGCCTTCTCGGCCGCGGTCTGCACGGCGTGCGAGATGTCCGTGAGCCTGCCGCCTGACGACACCGCGGCGATCCCGGCCCACATCGCCGCCTCGGTGGCCGCCGAGAGCGCCAGATCCGCCTTCGACACCTCACCGATCGCGAGAGTGACCGCCGAGTCGCCGTGCCAGCCGTCGAGGATGGCGCCGCAGTCCACCGAGATGATGTCGCCGTCGTTCAGGACCTGCGTCTTCACCGGGATGCCGTGGACGATCTGCTCGTTCACCGAAGCGCAGATCGACGCCGGGAAGCCGTGGTACCCCTTGAACGAGGGCACCGCGCCGGCGTCACGGATCGTCTGCTCGGCGAGTTCGTCGAGATCGGCCGTGGTCACTCCGGGCTTGGCGATCTCCCGCACCGCGGTGAGCGTGCGCCAGACGACCAGACCTGCGGCCCTCATCGCCTGGAGCTCGCCCGGGGTCTTGATTTCGATCATGCGCCCACGACGAAGCCGTTGCAGTACACGCAGTCCTCCGAGGTTCACGTGCGGTCGCGCAGCGCTTCCAGCACGCGGGCGGAGATCTCGTCGACCGAGCCGACGCCGTCGACCGTGACCAGGATTTCCGCGTAGTACTCGAGCAGCGGAGCGGTCTCGGACACGTAGATCTGCTGACGGCGGCGGATGACCTCTTCGGTGTCGTCCGAGCGGCCGCGGGACAGCAGCCGCTCGACGACGACGTCTTCCGATACCTGGAGCTGGATGACCGCGTTCAGTTCGGCGTCGACCTCGCCCAGGATCTCGCCCAGGACGTCGGCCTGCTTCGTGTTCCGGGGGAACCCGTCCAGCAGGAAACCGACCTTGGCGTCGGGCTCGGCGAGACGCTCGCGCACCATCTCGTTCGTGACCGAATCGGGCACGAGTTCACCGGAGTCCAGGTAGCGCTTGGCTTCCTGGCCCAGCGGCGTCTGCTCGCCCACGTGGGCGCGGAACAGGTCGCCGGTCGAGATGTGCGGGATCCGGAGCTTCTCCGACAGTGCTACCGCCTGAGTACCTTTGCCCGCGCCAGGAGGGCCAACGAGAACCAGGCGCGTCACTTCAAGAACCCTTCGTAGTTACGTTGCATCAGCTGGCTTTCGATCTGCTTCACGGTGTCGAGACCGACACCGACCATGATCAGCACAGCCGTGCCACCGAACGGGAAGTTCTGGTTGTTCCCGCTGCCGGTGACGGACAGGAAGAAGTTCGGAAGGATCGCGATGATGCCCAGGTACAGCGAGCCCGGCAGGGTGATCCGGCCGAGGACGTAGCTGAGGTACTCCGCGGTGGGGCGGCCCGGCCGGATACCCGGGATGAAGCCACCGAACTTCTTCATCTCTTCCGCACGCTCGTCCACGTTGAACGTGATCGTGATGTAGAAGTACGTGAAGAAGATGATCAACGCGAAGTACAGCAGGACGTGCGCCCAGCTGGACTGGTTGACGATGTAGTTCTGGATGAAGACCTGCCAGCCGGAGTTGCTGTTGGCGTCGCCGACGAGGCGGCTGATCAGGTCCGGCAGGTAGAGCAGCGACGAGGCGAAGATGACCGGGATGACACCGGCCTGGTTCACCTTGATCGGCAGGTAGGTCGAGGTCCCGCCGTACATGCGGCGGCCGATCATGCGCTTGGCGTACTGCACCGGGATCCGGCGCTGGCCCTGCTCGACGAAGATGACGCTGGCGATGATCACCAGGCCGAACACGCAGATCAAGGCGAAGACGCCGCCACCCGCGCTGCTGAGGATGTTGCCACCCTCGATCGGGATGCGGGCCGCGATGTTCAGGAAGATGAGGACGGACATGCCGTTGCCGACGCCGCGCTCGGTGATCAGCTCACCCAGCCACATCATGACGGCGGTACCGGCGGTCATCGTGACGACGATGATGGCCAGCGTGTAGACGCTGTTGTCCGGGATGATCGCGGTGTCGCACTGCGGGAAGAGCTGCTTGCGGTCGGCGAGCGCCACCACGCCAGTGGCCTGCAGGACCGCGAGAGCGATCGTCAGGTACCGGGTGTACTGGGTCAGCTTGCCCTGGCCGGCCTGGCCTTCCTTCTTCAGTTCCTCGAACCGCGGGATGACCACGGTGAGGAGCTGGACGATGATGCTCGCCGTGATGTACGGCATGATGCCGGTCGAAAACAGCGACAGCTGCAGCAGTGCACCGCCACTGAACAGGTTCAGCAGCTGATAGACGCCCTCCTGCGACCCGGTCTCAGTACATTTCTGTACCGCGGAGTATGAGATGCCCGGGGCCGGGATGGTGGCACCGATTCGGTAGACCGCGACGATGGCTAGCGTGAACAGGATCTTCTTACGTAGATCCGGCGTCGCGAGAGCCGAGCGGAAGGCGCTGAGCACGCGGGGGACCTCCTCGGCGTCGTCGGCTGTCGTACCGACGATCGGCTTGGCCGACCTGGGGCCGGCGGGAACACACAGCTTTCTGGCACAAGCCAGGAACGCTTCGGGGCACACTCGTCCCGAAGCGTGTCGCCGACTCTAACAGCTTCACAGGGCGTGTCCGCAGTGCGTGTGGGTTTTCCGGACGAAGGTTGGTCCGCGAGGTTGATCGACTTGTGCATCTCGCTTCGGAACCTTGACAGATCGCCCTGTCGTCCGCGCTTTCCTGACCCCGTCGGATCGCACTTAGCCCGCTAAACGCACCGTGATCAGGAGCTCGAAGCGGCGAGGACTCCAGCCATGCCGAGGAGCACGACACCGGTGCCGCGGTCGACGTTGCGAGTCGCGCGGCGGGACAACCGGAGCGATTTCACGAGCGCGCCGGCCCCGATGTACGTCGCGCCCGCGACGAACTCGGCGAGCAGGTAGATGGCGCCGAGAATCGCGATCTGCGCAGGAAAAGAGCCGTGAGCTGCGTCGATGAACTGGGGCACGAACGCCGTGAAGATGAGGATCGCCTTCGGGTTCGTGATCGCGACGACGAACTCCTTCCGCGCGATCCGCGAGGCCGGTACGGGTTCAGTGCCTCGCGGCGCTTGGACCAGCGAGGTTCGCCCGGCATGGAACGTCGACCACAGCAACCGCCCGCCGATCCAGACCAGGTAGGCGACGCCTGCCCATTTGATCACCGTGAGTGCAAGCTCCGAGGCGGCGAGGAGTTGCCCGAGGCCTGCCGCGACGGCCGTGATCAGCACCGTGAAAGCGGCCAATCGGCCTAACAGGCCCGCGAGCCCTTTCCATGCACCCTGTGTCATGCCGTGGTGCAGGCCCAGCAGGTTGTTCGCCCCTGGCGTAAAAGCGACGAGCACCGCCGCTCCGAAAAAGACCACTGCCCAAGTCATCGGCCACCTCCTCCCCCACCGTATCGGCGGCCGCGAGCGCGTTTAGCGGGCTAATCGCGCACTTTCGAGCCCGTCTCAGGGGGTGGCGCGAAGGCTGAATAGTCCGGTAGCTCGGGTTGTGGCTCCGGCGGGAGCATCGTGATGGAGATTCCGTCCTTCGGCGTCGGCATGTCCGCGAGGCTCGGGTCGCTCACTGGGACCTCGTCCGCCTGGACGCGATGAGTCATGACGGCCGCGCCCGCCGCGGCGGCGGCTGCGGCGAAAAGGGCCCACATGCCGGCGTCGAGCGTCAGCGTTCCTTCCGCGGGTGCTCCCAGCTGGCGTCCGATTCCCAGCATGGCGACGGTGGAGACGACGCCGATGAGGAACACCGCAGCGATGGTGGTGAGCCATCGGTCCAAAGTGCCCGGCCGTCGCAGCCGGGCGGCGCGGGCGGCGGCGATCGCGGCCGCCAGGAGGATCACCGCGGCGACCAGAAGAGGAACACCGACGGGCGACGTTCCCATGACGAAAGCGGGATCGTTGCGCTGGAGGATCTTCGTGTCCCAGGCGCCTTGGACGACGACCGCGATCTTGTCGCTGCGGTCGAAACTGAGCCGATATTCCGTGGTGAAGAACGGGAAGAAGCAGCCTACGAGGACCAAGACCGACGCCAGGACCGTCAGGCTCGCCGCGACGAGCCTGCGGGGCTCGGGGTGGTCGGTCCTCCCCCGCCCGGGTACCGGATCCATGGGGCCGGAGACCGACACGACCGTCGGCGGAGCGTCCGGCTGCTGCTGGAAGGATCGCGGATTCTGCCCGGGAGGTGTGTCCACCTTGCGATCCTTCCAGGCCAGACCCCTGCACGCCACGCTCGCCGCCCAGACGGGCACGTCGCCTTTAGCGGGCTAAACGCGATCCGGGCGGCGGGCACCTGGGCGACCGACGGACTTGCGTTTAGCCCCCTAATCGCGATCCGGGGCCGGAAGAGCTCCCCGCGCCCAGATCGCGATTAGGGGGCTAAACGCAAGTCTGCGGGGGCGCCGGGAGCGGAGTGACCGGATCGCGATTAGGGGGCTAAACGCAGGTCGGAGTGAGCGCAAGCGAAAGGCCCGCCGGGCGGAGCCGGGCGGGCCTTTCGGTGAAGCGAAGGCTCCCGCAGCGAAGCGGAGGGAGCCGGGTGAAGCGGGAGAGCTCAGAGCGTGGTGGCGGAGCCACCGGCGGCGGAGAGCTTCTCCTTGGCGGAGCCGGAGAAGGCATCGGCGGTGACGTCCAGCTTGACGCCGTTCAGTTCACCGTTGCCGAGCACCTTCACGAGCTTGTTCTTGCGGACGAGACCGTTCGCGACGAGCTCCTCGTTGCCGACCTTGCCACCGTCCGGGAACACGCGGGCGATGTCGCCCAGGTTCACGGGCTGGTACTCGGTGCGGAAACGGTTCTTGAAGCCGCGAAGCTTCGGCAGCCGCATGTGGATGGGCATCTGCCCACCCTCGAAACCGGCGGGCACGTTCTTCCGGGCCTTGGTGCCCTTGGTACCGCGACCGGCGGTCTTGCCCTTCGAGCCCTCACCACGGCCGACGCGCATCTTCTCGCGCTTCGCGCCCGGAGCCGGACGAAGGTGGTGGATCTTGATGGCAGTCATGCCTTGACCTCCTCGACCTCCACCAGGTGGCGGACCGTGTGGATGAGGCCGCGAACCTGGGGGGTGTCTTCACGCACGACACTCTGCCGGATCTTGCGCAGCCCGAGGGTGCGCAGCGATTCACGGTGGTTGTGCTTCGTGCCGATCTTGCTCTTGACCTGGGTCACCTTGAGCTGAGTCATGTCAGACCCCCTGGCCCGCGCGCTGACGCAGCATCCGAGCCGGGGCGACGTCCTCGAGCGGGAGACCGCGGCGGGCCGCGACCTCTTCGGGACGCTGCAGACCCTTCAGGGCCGCCACGGTCGCGTGCACGATGTTGATCGCGTTGTCGGAGCCAAGCGACTTCGACAGCACGTCGTGGACGCCCGCGCACTCCAGCACCGCGCGCACCGGGCCACCGGCGATGACGCCGGTACCGGCCGAGGCCGGACGGAGCAGCACGACACCGGCGGCTTCCTCACCCTGGATCGGGTGGGGAATGGTGCCACCGACGCGGGGAACGCGGAAGAAGTTCTTCTTCGCTTCCTCGACGCCCTTGGCGATGGCCGCGGGAACTTCCTTGGCCTTGCCGTAGCCGACGCCGACCTGACCGTCGCCGTCACCGACGACCACCAGGGCGGTGAAGCTGAAGCGACGACCACCCTTGACGACCTTGGCGACGCGGTTGATCGTCACGACCTTCTCGAGGTGCGGGGTCTTGTCCTGGCCGGCCCCGCCACGGCCGCTGTCGCGCCGGTCACGGCGGTCGCGACGGTCATTGCGGTCGTTGCCGCCCTGTCCGCCGGGTCCACCCTGGCCGCCGCCGAATTGCCGTGTACGTCCCGGCATCAGGCTGTCCTTCCATTCACGAGCATCTGCATCAGAACTCCAACCCCGCCTCACGGGCAGCGTCGGCGAGCGCCGCGATGCGGCCGTGGTAGGCGTTGCCCCCACGGTCGAACACCACGGTCGAGACACCGGCGTTCTTGGCGCGGGCGGCGAGAAGCTCCCCGACCTTGGCGGCCTTGGCCTTCTTGTCGCCGTCCATCGCGCGAACGTCCGCCTCGAGGGTGGACGCCGACGCCAGGGTCTTGCCGACCAGGTCGTCGATCAGCTGCACGGCGATGTGCCGCGAGGACCGCTTGACGACCAGGCGCGGACGCAGGTCCGTGCCGTTGATCTTCTTGCGAAGGCGGAAGTGCCGACGGGCCTTCGCGACGCGGCGGCGGGTCGAGATGTCCTTGCCGACCGGCTTGCGCTTCGTAGTCGTGTCGCTCATGATCACTTACCCGTCTTTCCGACCTTGCGGCGGATTTTCTCACCCTCGTAGCGCAGGCCCTTGCCCTTGTACGGGTCCGGGCGGCGCAGCTTGCGGATGACCGCGGCGATCTGGCCGACCTTCTGCTTGTCGATGCCCGAGACCGAGAACCGGGTGGGGGTCTCGACCTTGAAGGTGATGCCTTCGGGGGCCTCGATCTTCACCGGGTGGCTGTAGCCGAGGGCGAACTCGAGGTCCGAGCCCTTGGCCTGCACACGGTAACCGACACCGTGGATCTCGAGCTTCTTCTCGTAGCCTTCGGTCACACCGACGACGAGGTTGTTGACCAGCGTCCGGGTGAGACCGTGCAGGGCACGGCTGGTGCGCTCCTCGTCGGGACGCTTCACCTCCAGCGTGCCGTTCTCGGCGCGCTCCACGGTGATCGGCTCGGCGATGGTGTGCTCAAGAGTGCCCTTGGGACCCTTGACCTTGATCTGCTGACCTTCGATGGTCACGTCGACCCCGGAGGGGACGGCGACCGGCAGCTTTCCGATGCGTGACATGTCTGTGCCCCCTTCCTTACCAGACGTAGGCGAGGACTTCGCCGCCCACGCTGTTGCGCTTGGCCTGACGGTCGGTCTGGAGGCCGGAGGACGTCGAGATGATCGCGACGCCGAGGCCACCGAGAACGTTCGGCAGTTCGGTCGATTTTGCGTAGACCCGCAGGCCGGGCTTGGACACGCGGCGGAGGCCGGCGATGCTGCGCTCACGGTTGGGGCCGTACTTCAGCTCCACGATGAGGTTCTTGTGCTTCTCGCCCGGCTCGTCGCGGTAGCTCGCGATGTAGCCCTCGCGCTTGAGGATCTCGGCGATGTTCGCCTTGATCTTCGAGTGGGGAAGCACGACCTCGTCGTGGTAAGCCGAGTTCGCGTTACGCAGACGGGTCAAGAAGTCTGCGATGGGGTCGGTCATCGTCATGGTGACCTGTCAACCTTTCTCGCCCTGGTTCCCTGCACAACCGGCGGGGCCTGTGGCGAAGTGGGAGTTAAAAAAGACTCTTACCAGCTGGACTTGCGGACGCCGGGCAGCTCGCCCGCGTGTGCCATCTCGCGAAGGCAGATCCGGCAGAGCCCGAACTTGCGGAACACCGAGTGCGGGCGACCGCACCGCTGGCAGCGCGTGTAACCGCGAACCTTGAACTTCGGCGTCTTAGCGGCCTTGTGGACCAGTGCTTTCTTGGCCATCGACTCAGTTCTCCTTGAACGGGAAGCCGAGCTTGCGAAGCAGCGCGCGGCCCTCGTCGTCGGTGTTGGCGGTGGTGACGACAGTGACGTCCATACCGCGCGGGCGGTCGATGGCGTCCGGGTCGATCTCGTGGAACATCGACTGCTCGTTGAGACCGAACGTGTAGTTGCCGTTGCCGTCGAACTGCTTCGGCGAAAGCCCGCGGAAGTCACGGATACGCGGCAGCGCGATGGTCAGCAGCCGGTCGAGGAACTCCCACATGCGGTCGTTGCGCAGCGTGACGCGCGCACCGATCGGCTGGCCCTCACGCAGCTTGAACTGCGCGATGGACTTGCGAGCCTTGCGAACCTCGGGCTTCTGCCCGGTGATCGCGGCCAGGTCCTTGATGGCGCCTTCGATCAGCTTGCTGTCACGGGCGGCGTCTCCGACACCCATGTTCACGACGACCTTGACGACGCCAGGGATCTGGTGGACGTTCTCGAAGGAGAATTCCTCCTGGAGCTGTCCCTTGATCTCCTCGCGGTACCGCACCTTGAGGCGCGGGGCGATCTTCTCTGCGGTGGTCATGATCAGATGTCCTTACCGTTACGGCGCGAGACCCGGACCTTCTTGCCGTCCTCGCCGATGCGGTAGCCCACCCGGGTCGGCTTGCCGTCGGAGTCGACGACCATCACGTTCGAGACGTGAATGGGCGCCTCCTGGGTGACGATGCCACCGGACTGCGCGCCGCGCTGGGTCTGGGAGATCCGGGTGTGCTTCTTGATCCGGTTCACGCCCTCGACCAACACACGCTCGCGCTCGGGGTAGGCCTGAATGACCTTGCCCTTGGCGCCCTTGTCCTTGCCGGAGACGACGACGACCGTGTCGCCCTTCTTCACCTTCATGCTCTACAACACCTCCGGCGCGAGCGAAATGATCTTCATGAACTTTCGGTCGCGCAGCTCGCGGCCCACCGGGCCGAAGATGCGGGTGCCGCGGGGCTCATTGTCGTTCTTGATGAGCACAGCAGCGTTCTCGTCGAAGCGGATGTAAGAACCGTCCGGACGACGGCGCTCCTTGCGCGTGCGAACGATGACCGCCTTGACGACGTCACCCTTCTTCACGCCGGCAGCCGGCATGGCGTCCTTCACGGTGGCGACGATGATGTCGCCGATACCCGCGTAGCGCCGCCCCGAACCGCCGAGAACGCGGATGCAAAGGATTTCCTTCGCGCCCGTGTTGTCGGCAACCCGAAGCCGCGACTCCTGCTGGATCACGTCAACTCCTGTATGTCGCGCTGGTTCTCGCACCGAGGTACGAGCCTTGCGGAACTAAGGGACTCAAAAAGAGCCCTACTTACTTGGCCTTCTCCACGATCTGCACCAGGCGCCAGCGCTTGGTCGCCGACAGCGGGCGGGTCTCCATCAAGGTGACCTTGTCGCCCGTGCCCGCCTCGTTGTTCTCGTCGTGCACCTTGACCTTGGTGGTGCTGCGGAGAACCTTGGCGTAACGCCGGTGCTTCTTGCGGTCTTCGAGCTCGACCACGATCGTCTTGTCCATCTTGTCCGAGACGACATAGCCCTCACGGACCTTGCGGTCGTTGCGGCCGGCCGCCTCGGTGGGCTGCTCGCTCATGCGGCACCTTCACTCTCGGCGTCAGGGGAAACGGACAGGCCGAGTTCACGCTCGCGCATGACCGTGTAGATCCGCGCGATGTCCGTGCGGACGGTGCGCAGACGACGGTTGTTGTCGAGCTGTCCGGTCGCCATCTGGAAGCGGAGGTTGAAGAGCTCCTCCTTGTATTCCTTCAGACGCAGAACGAGCTCTTCCGCGGTGAGCTCACGCAGCTCCGATGCCAGAGCGGCACCTGCCTTCGCCATCAGAACTCACCACCTTCACGGGTCACGATGCGGCACTTCATGGGCAGCTTGTGGATCGCACGGCGGAGCGCCTCACGGGCGGTCTCCTCGTTCGGGAAGCTGATCTCGAACATCACGCGACCCGGCTTCACGTTGGCGACCCACCACTCGGGCGAACCCTTACCGGAACCCATGCGGGTTTCCGCCGGCTTCTTGGTCAGCGGGCGGTCCGGGTAGATGGTCGTCCACACCTTGCCGCCACGCTTGATGTGACGCGTCATGGCGATACGAGCGGACTCGATCTGCCTGTTGGTCACGTAGCTGTGCTCAAGCGCCTGGATGCCGTACTCGCCGAAGCTCACCTTCGTACCGCCCTTGGCGGCACCGTGGCGCTTCGGAGAGTGCTGCTTCCGGTGCTTGACCCTGCGCGGGATGAGCACGTGTCAGCCCTCCGTCTTTTCTGCAGTCTCAGCAGCCGGGGCCTCGGTGGCCGCAGGGGCGGCGTCGTCGCTCTTGGCGGCGGCGGCGGCCCGGCCGGCTTCGGTCGAGGTCGGCGTCGTGCCCGACGCACCGGAACGGCGCGGGCGGGCGGGACGGTCACCACGGTCACGGCGCGGGGCACGCTCGGCGGCAGCGGCGGCGTCACGCGCCTCCCTGGCCTTGAGGCCACCCACGAGCTCGCCCTTGTAGATCCACACCTTCACGCCGATGCGACCGAACGTCGTCTTGGCCTCGAAGAAGCCGTAGTCGATGTCGGCACGCAGCGTGTGCAGCGGGACGCGGCCATCGCGGTAGTGCTCGGAGCGGGACATCTCGGCACCGCCGAGACGACCGCCGCACTGCACGCGGATGCCCTTGACCTGCGGCGAACGCATGGAGGTCTGGATCGCCTTGCGCATCGCGCGGCGGAACGCCACACGGTTGCTCAGCTGCTCCGCGACACCCTGAGCGACGAGCTGGGCGTCGGCCTCGGGGTTCTTGACCTCGAGGATGTTCAGCTGGACCTGCTTGGCGGTCAGCTTCTCCAGCGCGCCGCGGATCCGGTCGGCCTCCGCACCGCGGCGGCCGATGACGATGCCCGGCCGGGCGGTGTGGATGTCGACGCGGACCCGGTCACGGGTGCGCTCGATCTCGACCTTGGAGATCCCGGCGCGCTCCATGCCCGTGGACAGCAGCTTCCGGATCTTGACGTCCTCGGCCACGTACTCCGCGTACTGCTTGTCGGCGTACCAACGCGACTTCCAGTCCGTGGTGATACCCAGGCGGAAGCCGTGCGGGTTGATCTTCTGGCCCACTACCGGCCACCTGCCTTCTTCTTGCCCTGTGCCTTCTTGGCCTCGGCCTTCGGACGCGACTCCACCTCGACGGTGATGTGGCTGGTCCGCTTGCGGATCCGGTACGCGCGGCCCTGGGCCCGCGGACGGATGCGCTTGAGGGTCGGGCCCTCGTCGGCGTAGGCGTTCTTGATCCAGAGGGTGTCCGGGTCAAGATCGAGGTTGTTTTCGGCGTTGGCCACGGCGCTGGCGAGCACCTTCGCGACCGGCTCACTTGCCGCCTGCGGGGCGAACTGGAGCACGGCCAAGGCGTCGGCGGCGCTACGTCCCTTGATCAGCTCGATCACCCGGCGCACCTTGGTAGGCGAGTCCCGGACGAAGCGAGCCCGCGCGTAAGCCGTCGGCAAAGCCTCGGCCACGTCGTTCTGGGCGTTCATCGCTAGCTTCCTTGTTCTCTCGTGCCCGCTCAGCGGCGGCGCGACTTGCGGTCGTCCTTGATGTGGCCCTTGAAGGTCCTAGTCGGAGCGAATTCGCCCAACTTGTGACCCACCATCGCCTCGGTGACGAACACCGGGACGTGCTTGCGTCCGTCGTGCACCGCGATCGTGTGACCCAGGAAATCCGGGATGATCGTGGAGCGACGCGACCAAGTCTTGATCACGGTCTTCTTGCCCGACTCGTTGAGAACGTCCACCTTCTTGAGCAGGTGGTCGTCCACGAAGGGGCCCTTTTTAAGGCTACGTGGCATGTGCTTCTACCTCCCTGCTCAGCGCTTGTTCTTGCCGGTACGGCGGCGGCGGACGATCATCGAGTCCGAAGCCTTGCGGCGACGGGTACGACCCTCGGGCTTGCCGTTCGGGTTCACCGGGTGACGACCACCGGAGGTCTTACCCTCACCACCACCGTGCGGGTGGTCGACCGGGTTCATGACGACACCACGGACGGTGGGACGCTTGCCGCGCCAGCGGTTACGGCCCGCCTTGCCCCAGTTGATGTTGGAGTGATCGGAGTTCCCGACCTCGCCGACGGTGGCGCGGTTGCGGACGTCGACGTTGCGGATCTCGCCCGACGGGAGACGAAGCTGGGCGTAAGGCCCGTCCTTCGCCACCAGCTGCACCTTGGCACCGGCGGACCGCGCCATCTTCGCGCCGCCACCGGGGCGGAGCTCGATCGCGTGGATCACGGTACCGACCGGGATGTTGCGCAGCGGCAGGTTGTTACCCGGCTTGATGTCGGCGCGGGGGCCGTTCTCAACCGTGTCACCCTGCTTGAGCTTCTCCGGGGCGATGATGTAGCGCTTCTCGCCGTCGGCGTAGTGCAGGAGCGCGATACGAGCGGACCGGTTGGGGTCGTACTCGATGTGCGCGACCTTGGCGGGAACGCCGTCCTTGTCGTTCCGGCGGAAGTCGATCAGCCGGTACGCACGCTTGTGGCCACCGCCCTTGTGGCGGGTGGTGATCTTGCCGCTGGAGTTACGGCCGCCGGACTTGCTCAGCGGACGCAGCAGCGACTTCTCCGGGGTCGACCGAGTGATCTCGGCGAAGTCGGAGACGCTGGAGCCACGACGACCCGGGGTCGTCGGCTTGTACTTGCGGATGCCCATGTGTCAGCTCAGTCCTTTACGCGGTGGGTCCGCCGAAGATCTCGATCGGCTTGCTTTCAGCCGAAAGAGTCACGATGGCGCGCTTGGTGTCCTTGCGCTTGCCGAAGCCGGCGCGAGTCCGCTTACGCTTGCCCTGGCGGTTGAGGGTGTTGACACTGACCACCTTGACGCCGAACACCTTCTCGACCGCGATCTTGATCTGGGTCTTGTTGGCGTCCGGGCGAACCACGAACGTGTACTTGTGGTCCTCGAGGAGCCCGTAGGACTTCTCGGAGATCACCGGCGCGAGCAAGATGTCGCGAGGATCGGCGATGGCGATGGCACTCACTGCTCGTCACTCCCTTCCGAAACCTCGCTCGACCGCGCCGAAGCCTTGGCGCCCTTGCCCCGGACGGGACCGGCGACGAAAGCGTCGTAAGCGGACTTGGTGAACACCACGTCGTCGTTGACCAACACGTCGTAGGTGTTGAGCTGGTCAGGCGCGATGAGGTGGATCTCGGGCAGGTTCCGCGCGGACGCCCAGCTGATCGTGTCGTCGCGGTTCAGGACCACGAGAACGCGCTTCGCCTGGGTGATCGCGGCGATCACGGTCTTGGCCGACTTGGTCGACGGCTTGTCGCCGGCGATCAGCTCGGTCACGACGTGCAGCTGCCCGGCGCGGACCCGGTCGGAGAGGGCGCCACGCAGAGCGGCGGCCTTCATCTTCTTGGGGGTCCGCTGGGTGTAGTCACGCGGCGTGGGGCCGTGGACGACGCCACCACCGGTGAACTGCGGCGCACGGGTCGAACCCTGGCGGGCGCGGCCGGTGCCCTTCTGGCGGTAAGGCTTCTTGCCACCACCGCGGACTTCACCGCGGGTCTTGGTGTCATGCGTGCCCTGGCGCGCGGCGGCCAGCTGGCCCACCACGACCTGGTGCATGAGGGGCACGTTGGCCTGCACGTCGAAGATCTCCGAGGGGAGCTCGACCGTGCCGTCGGCTTTACCGGCCGGGGTCTTCAGCTCGACGCTGGTCATGATCAGTTACCACCCTTCGCGGCACTGCGCACGAACAGCAGGCCGCCCTTGGGACCGGGCACGGCGCCCTTGATCAGCAGCAGGCCGTCTTCGGCACGCACCGCGTGCACGGTCAGGTTCTGCGTGGTGACCCGGTCGTTGCCCATCCGGCCCGCCATGCGCAGGCCCTTGAAGACTCGGCCCGGGGTGGCACAGCCACCGATCGAGCCGGGCTTGCGGTGCACGGCCTGTGCACCGTGGCTCGCGCCCTGGCCCTTGAAGCCGTGACGCTTCATGACACCGGCGTAGCCCTTGCCCTTGCTGGTACCCGTCACGTCGACCTCGATGCCGGCCTCGAACACCTCGGCGGTGATCTCCTGGCCCACTTCGTAGGTGTCGGCGTCGGTGGTACGCAGCTCGGCAAGGAAACGGCGCGGGGTCACGCTCGCCTTGTCGAAGTGGCCGGTGCGCGGCTTGTTCACCCGGCGCGGGTCGACCGCGCCGAAAGCCAGCTGCACGGCCTTGTAGCCGTCGGTCTCCTGGGTCCGAACCTGGGTCACCACGTTCGGGCCGGCCTGCACGACGGTCACCGGGACGACCCGGTTGTTCTCGTCGAAGACCTGGGTCATGCCGAGCTTGGTGCCCAGGATGCCCTTCATTTGCCTGTCAGACATGAGTCTCTTACTCTCCGCCGCTCGCCAGCCGCTACTGGATGTTGACGTCGACGCTCGCCGGCAGGTCGATGCGCATGAGCGCGTCGACCGTCTTCGGCGTCGGGTCGAGGATGTCGATCAGACGCTTGTGCGTGCGCATCTCGAAGTGCTCGCGCGAGTCCTTGTACTTGTGCGGCGAGCGGATGACGCAGTAAACGTTCTTCTCGGTGGGCAGCGGCACCGGCCCGACAACACGGGCGCCGGTACGCGTGACCGTCTCGACGATCTTGCGCGCCGAGGTGTCGATCGCCTCGTGGTCGTAGGCCTTGAGCCGGATGCGGATCTTCTGTCCCGCCATGGTGGCTGCTCGTTCCTTCTCGTCTCGTGCCGCTTTTGTCTTTTCAAACCTCGGTCGTGACTGAGGTTTTCCCAGCTCAACGGCCCTGTCCCCGGTCCACGCGGTCGGGCGTGTCGCGCCCGACGCACAGACGGATCCCGCGGGATCTTCGTCTTGCCTGGTCTTCCTCAACGTGAGGTGGCACCGAGCCGGCTGCGGTGTTCGAATCGCCGTCTCAAATGCCCTTGCCCGCTAGCTCACCCGAAGGAAGTGCTCCGCGGACCGTGGCCGCTCATACCAGGGCGGCCGGAACCTGCTTGTCGAAAGACTTGCAGGATTCGGCCGCCCCAGGACGAGCAACCTGAATAGTGTCGCACACGTGATTTGACGCCTGAAACCCGGGGGTGTATCAGACCCCCGGGTCGGCGTTAAATCACTTGTTGATCTTGGTGACCTGGCCGGCGCCGACGGTCCGTCCACCCTCACGGATGGCGAAACGCAGGCCCTCGTCCATGGCGACCGGCTGGATCAGCACGACGCTGATGTCCGTGTTGTCGCCCGGCATGACCATCTCGGTGCCCTCCTTGAGGGTCACCACGCCGGTCACGTCCGTCGTGCGGAAGTAGAACTGCGGGCGGTAGTTGTTGAAGAACGGGGTGTGACGGCCACCCTCGTCCTTCGACAGGATGTAGACCGAGCCCTCGAACTCCGTGTGCGGGGTGGTGGTACCCGGCTTCACGACGACCTGGCCGCGCTCGACGTCCTCGCGCTTGATGCCACGGACCAGCAGACCGACGTTGTCGCCCGCCTCGCCCTGGTCGAGCAGCTTGCGGAACATCTCGACACCGGTGACGGTGGTCTTGGTCGACTTTTCCTTGATGCCGACGATCTCGACCTCTTCGTTCACGTTGACGCGGCCACGCTCGATACGGCCGGTCACGACCGTGCCACGGCCGGTGATCGTGAAGACGTCTTCGATCGGCATCAGGAACGGCTTGTCGAGTTCACGAACCGGGTCCGGCACGTTCTCGTCGACGGCCGCCATGAGCTCGAGAACACTCTCGGCCCACTTGGCGTCGCCCTCGAGGGCCTTCAGGCCGGAGACCTGAATGACGGGAGCGTCGTCACCCGGGAAGTCCTGGGAGGACAGCAGCTCGCGGACCTCGAGCTCGACGAGCTCCAGGATCTCCTCGTCGTCCACCATGTCGGCCTTGTTCAGCGCGACAACGATGTACGGCACGCCGACCTGCTTCGCGAGCAGCACGTGCTCACGGGTCTGCGGCATGGGGCCGTCGGTCGCCGCGACCACGAGGATCGCACCGTCCATCTGGGCCGCACCGGTGATCATGTTCTTGATGTAGTCCGCGTGACCGGGAGCGTCGACGTGGGCGTAGTGCCGCTTCTCGGTCTGGTACTCGACGTGCGAGATGTTGATCGTGATGCCACGCGCCTTCTCTTCGGGCGCGTTGTCGATCTGGTCGAACGCCGAGGCGGTGTTCAGCTCGGGGTACTTGTCGTGCAGAACCTTGGTGATCGCCGCGGTCAGAGTGGTCTTACCGTGGTCGACGTGACCGATGGTTCCGATATTGACGTGCGGCTTGGTCCGCTCGAATTTCGCCTTCGCCACTGGAATGTCCTCCTGGACTGTTTTGCTTACTCACCGGCCAACGTGGCTGTCGGACGGCGATTCGTTTCTTGACGGATGCCGCGGACGTTCAGGAGTGTTCCTTATGCCCGCGAGCGGACGGGAACTACTCCCCCGTCGCCTTCGCGATGATTTCCTTCGCGACGTTCGCGGGAACCTCGGCGTAGGAGTCGAACACCATCGAGTAGTTGGCACGTCCCTGGGTACGCGACCGCAGGTCACCGACGTAACCGAACATCTCCGACAGCGGCACCAGCGCCTTGACGACACGGGTGCCGGCGCGCTCCTCCATGGCCTGGATCTGGCCACGGCGGGAGTTGAGGTCGCCGATCACATCGCCCATGTAGTCCTCGGGCGTGGTGACCTCGACGGCCATCAGCGGCTCGAGGATGACCGGGCTGGCCTTCCGCGCGGCTTCCTTCATCGCGATGGAGCCGGCGATCTTGAAGGCCATTTCCGACGAGTCGACCTCGTGGTACGCGCCGTCCAGCAAGGTGAACTTCAACCCGACGAGCGGGTAGCCCGCCAGCACGCCGTACTGCATGGCGTCCTGCGCGCCCGCGTCGACCGACGGGATGTACTCCCGCGGCACGCGGCCACCGGTGACCTTGTTGGAGAACTCGTAAAGGGCACCATCGGTGGACTCGAGCGGCTCGAGCTTGACGATGACCTTCGCGAACTGACCGGAACCACCGGTCTGCTTCTTGTGCACGTAGTCGAGCTTCTCGACCGTCTTGCGCACCGTCTCGCGGTAGGCGACCTGCGGCTTACCGATGTTCGCCTCGACCTTGTAGTCGGACTTCATCCGGTTGACCAGCACCTCGAGGTGCAGCTCGCCCATACCCGCGATGATCGTCTGGCCGGTGTCCTCGTCCAGGTTGACCTGGAACGTCGGGTCCTCTTCGGCCAGCTTCTGGATCGCCAGGGAGAGCTTCTCCTGGTCGGCCTTCGTCTTCGGCTCGATCGCGACGCGGATGACCGGCGCCGGGAACGTCATCGACTCGAGGACGACCGGGTTCTGCGGGTCGGCGAGGGTGTCACCGGTGGTGGTGTCCTTCAGGCCGATGACCGCGTAGATGTGGCCGGCCTGGGCCTCGTCGACCGGGTTCTCCTTGTTGGAGTGCATCTGGAAGAGCTTCCCGATGCGCTCCTTGCGCTCCTTGGTGGCGTTGATCAGCTGCGCGCCGGAGGAGACCTTGCCCGAGTACACCCGGATGTAGGTCAGCTTGCCGAAGAACGGGTGCGCGGCGATCTTGAACGCCAGAGCGGCGAACGGTTCGTCGACGGACGGCTTCCGGGTGACCGGGGTCTCACCGTCGGGCAGCGTGCCCTCGACGGCCGGGACGTCCAGCGGCGACGGAAGGTAGTCGATGACCGCGTCGAGCATGGGCTGGACGCCCTTGTTCTTGAACGCGGAACCGGTGAGCACCGGGTACGCCTCGCGGGCGATGGTGAGCTTGCGGATACCGGCCTTCAGCTCGGCCTCGGTCAGCTCTTCACCCTCGAGGAACTTCTCCATCAGGGAGTCTTCGGTCTCGGCGATGGCCTCGACCAGCTTCTCCCGGTACTCGGCCGCCTTGTCGGCGAGCTCGGCCGGGATCTCCTCGACGGCGTAGTCCTCGCCCTTCTGGACCTCGCCGCGCCAGGTCAGCGCCTTCATGCGGACCAGGTCGATGACGCCTTCGAACTCGTTCTCGGCGCCGATCGGCAGCTGGATGACCAGCGGGCGGGCGCCGAGGCGCTCCTCGATGGTGCGGACGGTGAAGTAGAAGTCCGCGCCGAGCTTGTCCATCTTGTTGACGAAGCAGACACGAGGAACCTCGTACTTGTCCGCCTGACGCCAGACCTGCTCGGACTGCGGCTCTACGCCTTCCTTGCCGTCGAAGACGGCGACGGCACCGTCGAGCACGCGGAGCGAACGCTCCACCTCGACGGTGAAGTCGACGTGGCCCGGGGTGTCGATGATGTTGATCTGGTGATCGGCCCAGAAGGTGGTGGTGGCAGCCGAGGTGATGGTGATACCCCGCTTCTGCTCCTCCTCCATCCAGTCCATGGTGGCGGCGCCGTCGTGCACTTCACCGATCTTGTAGTTGACCCCGGTGTAGAACAGGATCCGCTCGGTGGTGGTGGTCTTACCGGCGTCGATGTGGGCCATGATGCCGATGTTGCGGACCTGGTTCAGGTCGGTCAGCACTTCACGTGCCACGAGAGTGTTCCCCTGTCTCAAAATTGGGGCCCGGCAAGGCTTTGATCGGCAGCCGGGCAGTCATCACCAGCGGTAGTGCGCGAAGGCCTTGTTGGACTCGGCCATCTTGTGCGTGTCCTCGCGCCGCTTCACGCTGGCGCCGAGGCCGTTGCTCGCGTCGAGGAGCTCGTTCTGCAGGCGCTCGATCATGGTCTTCTCGCGGCGAGCCGCGGAGAAGGAGACCAGCCAGCGGAGCGCGAGAGTGGTGGAGCGGCCCGGCTTGACCTCGATCGGCACCTGGTAGGTGGCACCACCGACGCGGCGGCTCTTCACCTCGATGGTGGGCTTCACGTTGTCAAGGGCGCGCTTCAGCGTGACGACCGGGTCGGTACCGGTCTTCTCGCGAGCGCCTTCGAGGGCGCCGTAGACGATGCGCTCGGCCAGGGACCGCTTGCCGTCCTTCAGCACCTTGTTCACCAGCTGGGTGACCAGCGGGGATGCGTAGACGGGGTCAGAGATCAGCGGCCGCTTAGGGGCCGGACCCTTGCGGGGCATTAGCTCTTCTCCTTCTTCGCGCCGTACCGGCTGCGCGCCTGCTTACGGTTCTTGACACCCTGGGTGTCGAGCGAACCGCGGATGATCTTGTAACGGACACCCGGAAGGTCCTTCACACGACCACCACGCACGAGCACCATCGAGTGCTCCTGCAGGTTGTGGCCTTCACCGGGAATGTAGGCGGTGACCTCGATGCCGCTGGTCAACTTCACACGAGCGACCTTGCGAAGCGCCGAGTTCGGCTTCTTGGGGGTTGTGGTGTACACGCGAGTGCACACGCCACGCCGCTGCGGGCTCCCCTTGAGGGCCGCGGTCTTCTGCTTGGCAGCCTTGTCCTGGCGGCCCTTACGGACCAGCTGCTGGATCGTGGGCAATGGACCAGCTTTCTGTTCGCGATCTTGCTACTACGTGTCTGTCTCCGGCCCCCGCGGTCGGGCGTGTCGGCCCGCGTCACGGTCTTACGACCGGTAACTTCCCGTAGGGATTTTCCGTCGGATCCCGTGTGGGCGAAGCCTTCGGACCGGATGCCTGAGCACCCCGTCCATGCCGCACGGCACACGGGACGGCCCGACGCCTGCCGGGCACGGTCTCCAAAGATACCCGGCCACTTCCGGACCGGCCAAATCGGGGGGTCGATAACTATATCGTGCCGGGCGTCACGCCGCGGCCACCCTGATGGAACGGCGTTTCGGGCCGTTCCATTCCCCGTCGGCCCTGGCATGGCCCCTCCGGCAGAGGGCTCATTCCTCGTCGGGCTTGGCGTGGTCCGCCCGGCCGGGATGCGGGTCCCGGTTGAGGTCGATCAACGGGTGAACGGGTGCCCCCTCCGGCGCCGCGTGACTCCCCCGCCTGGGTTCTTCGGTGCTTTCCTGCTGCTCGGCGTCCACGACGCCCTCCCCTCGTTCGTACTGATACCGCCCTGCTCGGCGAACTACGCTACCTATTCCCCCGACGGGTGAGCCGGATGGATCCGGAAAGCACACCATCGCGTCAAACCGGTGAATGGGTCACGATGACACCGGTCACAGTGTTGGCCGGATGACGCACCGCAAGCACGGGGAGGCTCCATGTCGGCCGAGTTCGAACAGCTCGTCGCGGAATTCGAGAAATTCCAATCCAAGATCAAACAGGCCGAGACGCAGTTCGCGAAGGTCGGCGAGATGCAGGGCGAACTGGCGGAACTGGAGTCGGTGGCGGCGTCACCGGACCGCTCGGTGACCGTCGTCGCGGGGCCGGGAGGGTCCGTGAAAGACATCCGCCTGTCCCCGGAAGCCCTTAGGCAGCAACCACAACAGCTCGCCGCCGCCATTCTGTCCACTTTGCACACCGCAGTGGCCGACGCGGCGCGGAAACAGGCGGGGATCGTCGACGCGCAGTTCGGCGGGACGTTCCATCTGAACGTCGAAGAACAGGTTCTCGAAGCCCAAGCCGAAGCGCTGGGAACCACGGCGGACGATCTGCGGTCTCAGATGTCGGAGGAGCCACCACAGAGCACCCCTCGCCGCCCTCGGAACGAGGACGACTTCAGCGAGGAAACGGTGCTCCGGCGGTCGGACGAACCGACTACCGGCCGTCCGGCGGCGGGTGGGGATTCGGCCGGTGACCAGTTCCTCAAGAACCTGTTCGACGAGGAGGACCACTGATGACCGGACCAGGCGCCGGAGGGCACGCGGTCAAGACGCAGGACCTGACCGACTACGCGAACAAACTGGGTTACTACAAGGACGAGGCTGGCAAGTTCGGCGGCCTCGTCGACCAGGCCGACGTCACGGACAAGTCGTGGGGCCTGATCGGGCTCGCGGTGAAGCAGACCTACACCGGCAAGCTCTCCGACCTGCGTGAACTGCTCGAACTGATGAAGACCGGGGTCGACGCGTTCTCCGGGAAGATGACCCAGGCGGCGTCGATCTACGACGGCTTCGAAAACGACGCGACGATCACCCTGGGGAAGTACGAAGCCAAGATCGACGGACCGAAGTGAGCTGGGGGACGGCATGACCGACGAGAAGGCGAGTATCGCCGGTGGCGTCACGATCACGGGTGACGACAGCTTCGGCAAGAACGCGGTCGACGCGGCGAAGAAGGTGCCGATCGCGGGCAAGGGCGTCACCACCGTCACCACCGCCTACCAGAAGTTCAGCACCGCGCAGGGCCCCGGCGACCTCGTGGCCGCCGGCGGGCAGCTGGTGCAGGACGGGGCGGGCTTCATCGCGGGGGCGGGCGCCGACCTCGCGAGCTTCGTGCTCGACCCGGTCGGCTGGCTGGTCAGCAACGGCCTGAACATCCTGATCGAGCTGATCCAGCCGCTGCAGGACGCGCTGCATTTCGTCACGGGTGACGGTCCGGCGCTCAAGACCGCGGCGGGCAACTTCGGCAACATCGCCAAGGGCTTCGTCACGCTGGCCGACGACTTCGTCAAGACCGGCGACGAGTCGCTGAAGGACTGGGTTGGCGACGCGGGCGACGCCGCCCGGAACGCGCTCGGCGACTTCGCCGTCGGCATCAAGGGCATCGGCAACAGCGCCGGCACGGTGGCCGAGACGCTGCAGATGTGGTCGATGGTGATGACCGTCATCGAAGAGGTCGTCAAATCGATCATCTCCGAGCTGGTCACCTGGGCGATCTACATCTGGCTTCCCGCGCTGGCCGCGTCCGTCGTGAGCCTCGGCTCGTCGGTGGCAGGCGCGATGACCGCGACGATCGCCAAGGCCGCGAGCGCGATGAGCAAGATCACCAAGCACCTCGGGAAGCTCGGGAAGCTGCTCGACAAGTTCATGGGCTTCATGCTCAAGTGGACCGATGACCTGGTCAAACAGGGTTCGAAGCTGACGAAGGCCGGCAAGATCGGGATGACGCCCGGCCAGGAGAAGTCGATCGTCGGCGCGTTCGCGAAGGGCTCCGGGACGCAGCTGGGCACGTTCGGCGACGCCGCGAAGGACGTCCTCAAGGGTGTGCCGAACCAGGCGATCAAGCAGGTGGTCGGGGTCAATCCCGGCGATCTGTCGAAGGGTTCGGCGTATCAGGGCAAGGCGGGCTTCGACTTCGTGAACAAGACGATCGACAACTCGAAGACCACCATCACCGGGCAGGAGTACGGCGACACCGGCGGGCACCACAGCGAGAAGGAGACCCGCGAGAACCTCGACATGGACCAGTAGGGTCGCCCGATGGACGATCAGCTGGCCGGGCCGTGGCTCATCGCCGGTGGGTACACCGTGGCCCTGGCGCTGTTGCTGCTCGGGGGGCGGTTCGACGGACGGCGGCCCACTGCGGCGGCGGTCAGCTACGCGCTCTGCGGGGTTCTCGTCTCGGAGACGTCGCTGTACTGGCTCTCGACGGGGTCCGCGGTTCCCGGCTGGCTGTGGTTCGCGTTCCCGCTGGTCATCGTGGCTTTGGCGGCGTGGCGGGGGTATCGGCAGAAGACGTGGATCGGCAGGCTCGACGCGTCTGGTGAGCCTTCCTTCGGCGTACTCCCCGCGCGGGGGATCGCCGTCACCCAGGCGTCTCCCGATTCCGTCGAGACGGCGGTCGAGTTCGACCACAACGGGCATCGGCTGCTCGGGGTCGAGTATCGGCTCGGCGGCGGTTCGGAGGGCTTCCCCGAGCTCGCCAGGACAGCTGACCTGACGGATGGGACGTACGCCCTGATCCAGCTGCGGACGCCCGTCGTGCCGTCGGTCGTCATCACGCCCGCGACCGGGGCTTTCGAACCGGAGCGGTTCACGCCGCTGGAGGACGCCCGCATCACTCGGAACACCGTCGGGGCGCCGAAGCCGGACGCGTTGCTCCAGCGGTTCGAGACCGGCACGGAGTTCGACCGCCGGTTCACCGTGACGACGTCGGATCCGGAGTTCGCCGCGGCGCTGCTCTCCCCCGGCGTGCGCGGGCTGCTGGAGGGAGACCCGTGGTTCCGGGTCCGTGAGGTGGCTTTCCACGGCGGCTCGCTGTGGGCCGCCGAATCCGGGACGTTGACCGAAGAGATGATGTTCGCCGACTCCCGCCGCCTGGCCGTCCTGGCGTCCACAGTGGACTGGGAGGACACGGATTTCCGGGCTGTCGCAGCGGCTTCCGACACCAGCGACGCCGGCTGGCTCGGCGGACGACGGGGCCCGCTCGCCGGGCTCCGCGGCCCGCTCAACCGGCGCCGGGAAGCGGCGGGCCGTCAGCCGCTGTCTTCGCTGTCCCTGGTGGCGCGGACCGTCGTCGCGCTCGCGCTGGTGCTGCCCGGGCTGGCGCTCGCGGTGAACTCGCTGACCGCGTTGACCGGGCTCGCTCCCGTGGCACGGCTCACCGTGACCGCGACCCTGCTGGCGGAGGCGGGCACGTCGAACTGCACCGGTTGCGGCAACGGCAACCTGGTGGACGGCATCTACGAACTCGACGGTGAGACGCACGAGGTCAAGGACCTGCGGTGGATGTCGTTCGGGACGTTCCCGGCGCGAGGCGACGTCGTCGACATCGCCGTGACACCGCTGTGGTGGCATCCGCTGATCGAGGGCAAGGACACGGGCGTCTTCCTGCTGCTGATCGGCCTGGCCCCCGTCCTCGCCGGTGCCCTCCTCGCCAAGGCGACCTACCGCCCGCGCCCGCGTCGCGTTTAGCGGGCTAAACGCGATCCGACAGGGCCGGGGCCAGGGGCTTCGCGAAGTAGTGATGCGCGAAGGGCTCGTCGTTGAAGGGCTCGACCGTTTCGTAGCCGAGGCGCGTGTACAGGGCCCTGGCCTCGACGAGGTCGTCACGGGTGTCGAGGCGGATCAACGTGGCCCCGAGGCCGCGGGCGACGTCTTCGGCGGCCGCCACGAGCAGCGCCGCGCCGCCCTTGCCGCGCTCTTCCCGCCGAAGGAAGACGCGAGTGAGTTCGGTGATGTCAGGGGCGGCGACCCGGAGCCCGGCGCAGCCGGCGAGTTCCCCATCGCGCCACGCGAGCAGGAAGGCGCCGGTCGGCGGGGTCAAATCCCGGCTGTGGTGCTCCTCAAGGGCGGCGTCGAGCTCCTCGTCGCTGATCTGGCGTCCGTAGAAGCGGGACGCGATCTCGTCCAGGTACTCGCGCAGCAGCCGGGCGGCGTCCGGGTGATCGACGGGGGTGACTTCGAAGCTCCAGGTCATGACTTCATTCTGCCGACCCGTGCCACCCGTTTTCCCCGACCGCCCAGATCGCGATTAGGGGGCTAAACGCGACGCGGGGCGGGCTGGTCAGGAGGGGGCGAGGCGGCCGGCGCAGGTCGCGACCTCGCCGGGGGTGGACTTCTGCGACGTGACGACGGCACCGCCCACGGCCACCCGGCATTCGACGGCACCCTCGCCCTGCCCCATCACCTGGACGGTCGGCGGGGTGCCGGTGTTCTTCCACGTGAGCTCCTTGCGCCACGGCAGCGTCACCTGCAGCTCCTGGTGCACGAGCCCCAGCCCGTTCGAGTCGTAGACCACGGTCGCGGTCCCCGTCCCGGCGAGCTCGTAGGCGATCTGCCAGTCATTCGACACCGGCCGCGGCCGCGCCTGGCTCAGCGTCCGCGTGATCGTGCGGTCCGGCTCCCGCGACGGCGCGGCCCCGGTCGGCTCGCCGACGACGGCCACGGTCTCGGGCTGCGGTTCCTCACCGCCGTTGAGCAGCACCACGCAGGTCGCGAGCGCGGCCACCACGATCCCCGCGATGGCGATACGCCCGATCAGTTGTCTGTCGGCCATCGGTTCTCCTCACCGAAAGGCGGCGGCGCGGCCCGAGAGCCGCGCCGCCACGGGAATCAGGACGGCAGCAGCTTGCCGGGAACGCCGTTGAGGGACTGGATGAGACCGAGCACCGGGACGCCGAGCGGCGCGAACGTCCAGATGTTGTTCAGGTCGCTCGTGTCGGGTTCGTCGACGACCACGACATCGTTCGGGGCTGCCTCGGCGGCGAGCGCCGGGGCGGCCGAGCCGAGTACGACGAGGCCGGCGAGCGCCGCGCCGGTGACCGCGCGGACGAACGTCTTCTTCATGGGATTCTCCTTTACTGGTAACGGTTCTTACGAAATCGGCGTGATGATCCCGTAGATCGGGGCGAGGAGGCCGGTGGGCACGGGGACGGCCGAGCCGAGCAGTCCACCGAGGTCGAGGCCGGGGATCAGCCAGACCGCGGGGTTGCCGCCACCGGTGGGCAGACCCGGCAGCGGGTCGGCCGAGGCGACCCCTCCGGCGAGTCCGGACAGCGCGCCCGCGACGGCGAGCGGCAGCAGCACACGGGCCGCGATTCGCTTCATCTCTTCTCCCTTTTCTTTACCGCTGCTGGAATCGAGCGGAATCCTTCACCGCAGTACCGAGCTGACAGGCACGATCGTGCCGTCGGGGATCCATTGCCCCGCGTAGTCCCGGTCGGCGATCATCCCGACGGCGTGCGGTTCGCCCGGATACATCGGCATGGCGTTGACCTGCGCCGCGGCGAAGATCTGGACGTCGCCGTTCATCGCTCGCCACTGGTCGCCCAGCCAGGTCCGGAAGCCGCCGAGCGTGGGGCTTTCGCCGCCGAAGGCGTTGCCCGCGGCGACGGCGAAACTCACCGCGACCTGCTCGCGCGGGTCGAACCTCAGCGGTACCGAGGAACTGGCGACGGAGTTGACGATCGGCCCGTTGAGCAGCCAGGGCGCCAGGTACAGGCCGTACTGGTGGGTCGGCTTGAGCCGCTGGGACTCGGCCGCGCGGGTCATCGCCGTGTAGCCGCCCGCCCAGCCGGACACCACGACCAGCGCGGTGTTCGGGCCCGCCTCGGCCTGCACGGGGAGCCCGGAGCGTGCCGCGGTCTCGCGGACCAGCTTCGCGGCCGCCACACTGCGCGGCGAGGTGTCTTCGGCGAGGATGAGCGCTGAAGGCTTTCGCCCGGCGAGGAACTCGACGAGTTTGACGAGAGAACCGCTGTCCTCACCCGAAAGCGCGTCCGCAGGGCATGAGGTGAGGACCTCGCGGCGGTCGGCGATCAGGCCGCCCAGCGCGGCCGAAGCGCATTCGGGCGCGTCCGTGTCCACGATGGCGAGTCCCTGCTCGTCACCCGCGTCGACCTCGATCGTCGTCTTCTCCCCGCCGCGGCTGATGATCAGGTCGCTGCGGCCCGCCGGCAGGTCGACCTCGGCCCAGGTTCCTTCGGCGCCGGGGCGCACGATGGCCTTGCCGATCAGGCCGCCATCGATACCCGCGGACAGCTCTTCTCCCGCACTCGCGGGAAAATGGACGAGGTTCTTGCCGGGCCGCTGCGGGCTCACCAGTACTGGGAATCGCTGGTCGCCGAAGGAAGCGTCGGAGAGCAGCGCGACACCGGGAGTCGGCGGTTCGGGCGGTCGGGGAATGGCGGCGAGGGCGCTCCAGGCGACGAATCCGACGGCCACGGCGGCCGCGCCGAACCGGTAAGCACGCGTGGAATCCCTGTCCGATAAGGAGAACCCGGCGACAACGGTGGCGAATACCGGCAGAACGGCGATCACCAGCAGCGTGACACCGAAGAGCGTTCCGTAGATCCGGCGGTCCAGGCCGAGGCCCGAGGAGAACAGCTGGACAGCGCCCGCGACGACGAGAAGTCCGCCCAGGGTCAAGGAAAGCGGGGCGAGCCGGAAGTTCGTCTGGCGCCACTGCTCGGCGGGCACCCAGAAGGAAAGAACGGTGACACCGAACCACAAGGCCGCCGCGGCGACGTAGACGGTGTCGATGGCGAACTCGACGCCTGTCCGCCCCAGCGAGGTTTCGAGCACCACGAGAGCGGCTAGCGCGAGGGACGCCCAACGGCCTGCGGAAGGCCGGCGGATCAGCACGGGAATAGCCAGTGCGAGCACGAGATGCACGATCAGCGCGAAGGCGTTGACGTCGGTCGCGAAGGCGGAAACCGCGGCGAGAGCGGCGGAAACCCCGCCGAGGGCGGCGATGGTGAGGTGCAGGCGTCGCGGCAGTTCGCCCACCAGCGGGCGAAGGATTCCCGTGCCGGCGAGGAAAGCCGTCGCCAGCAGGAGTCCCAGCCGAAGCAGGACCAGAGCGATATCGACGCCGGCCGAACCCGAGCTCGCCGGTAGGACGTGGTGATCCATGGGGACCTTCTCCGGGTAGGTCGGCGGGGCCGTGGGCGGCGGAGTGTGCCCGCCGCCCACGGCCTTCCGCGCCGAGCAGGGTTACTTGAGATCCGCGTCAGCCACGACGAACAGTTCGGAGTGCGGCTTGGCGTTGCCGAAGGACCCGTGCGGCCAGGTCTTCCGGTTGAAGTTGATCCCGACCTGTCCGGTGAACTCGTCCCGGAAGTTCTGGTCGACCGCGATCTTCCCGTCCTCGCCCAGGTTCAGCAGGTTGACCTTGTGGTCACCGTCCAAACCGGACCGAGCGACGAAGTAGTTCGACACCGCGAGGTGCTGCGGCTTGTCGGTTTCGCGGTAGTAGCCGTCGCCACCGAGCACGAAGTTGTCGTACGCGCCCCAGTGCGGGCCACCGCCCGAGGTGCCGGGGTTGATCGGCGCCGCGCCGACGACGGTCGGCAGGTCGCCGCCACCGCCCTGCTGGGACTTCTCCTTCGTGTCGATCCGGCCGTTGATGTTCTCGACCTTGTCGCCCGCGGCGAGCAGCTTCTGGATGTCGAGGATGTACACGCCACCGGTGGTGCCGGGGTCGTCCGGGCCGAGCGCGCCCTTGGACCGTCCGGTGATCGCGCGGTACAGGTACTTGTCGTCGGGGCTGGTCTGGATCCAGCCGCCGTTCGACCCGCCGCCGTTGGAGTCGTTGTTCGGGTGGATCGCCTTGTTCGCCGCGCCGTCGTCGAACACCTGGATCCAGTGCGGCTCCTTGGCGGTGATGTCCGGCGTGTAGAACACCGCGCCGCCCTGCATGGTCTGGGCGAACGCGCCCTTGTGGCCGGGCTGGTTGGTCACCGTGGTCTCCATGACCGCGCGGCTTTCGGCGTGCAGCGGGTCCGCCGGATCGGCTCGTGGACCGTCCGGCAGGTACGAGACCGTCTTGAGCTTCGGCTTGTTGCGGTCGGAGATGTCCCAGGTACGGACGGTCGGCCGTCGCAGATACGGCGACGGCTGCTTCACCGGGTCGAGGATGATGTTGCGCGGCTCGGCGTAGTCACTGGTGACCAGGGTGTTGAGGTCCTCGCGTGCCTGGATGCCGTGCGGGTTGGCGCAAGTCGGCTTGTCCAGTTGCGGGAGGTTGTCGCACAGCTTCTTGTTGTCGCCCTGCGGTGTGGCCGCCGGGGACTCGGAAAGCACCTGCGCGTTCTGGTCGAAACGGACGACCTCGCCGGGGCTGCCGGCGAAACCGTTGCCCACCACGGTGGAACCGTTGGCGTAGGTGTGCGGGCCGGGCACGACCGGGCCGCCCATGTACGTGCCGTACGCGGTGCCGTCCTTGAGAACCCAGTACGCGTCCGGCACGGAACCGCCGAGGGTCTGGGTCGGCAGGCTGACGCCCTTGAGTTTCAGTTGCGGCAACGCGGAAACATCGAACGCGTACGTCGCGGCGGCGAACAGCGCGCCGGCGTAGATCGTGTCGCCCTTGTGCCACACGTACTGCATGTGGTGCGGCTCGTTCTCGACGAGCGGTCCGACGGTGGCGGTGTTGACGACCTTGCCGTAGGTCGGCGATCCCTGCGTCGCGTCGATCACGGCGAGGAAGTCCGGACCGGGCAACGCGTTCTTGATCTTGTTCAGGCCGCCGCCGAGCGAACCCGGCAGGTTCTTGATGTCCTTGACCAGGGTGTCAGCGATGTTCTCGTCACCGGCCCAGACCAGCAGCCACTTCCCGCGCTTGCCGTCCGCGCCGCGGGACGCCGCGACGTCCTTGGACACCAGGTGGTTCTGGACCCAGTACTCTTTGCCGTCGGCCGCCTTCTTCGCATCCTTGACGACCTGGACGTCGGCGTAGGCATTCGTCGCGGAACCGGTGAAGGTCACCGTGCCCACGGCGAGCGCCGCCGCCATGGCGCCTATCACCACTTTTCGCCACTCTTTTCTCCGCTTAGACGAGTTGGATAGCATTCTTTCTCCCTGTTTTCGCTACCGAAGCGCCAGACAATCGACACACCTCTCCCCCATTTCGCGCAGGCGTCACCGGCACGGATCAAGGGAAAGCAATCAACCGCCGGTTCGCGCAGGGAACCGTTGCGGCACAGCGGAAAGTGTCAGCGCACGACGAACTGGCGCATCCGTTTCTGATACGCGAATTCAGCGGAACGCGACAAGCCCGGAATAGTTCAGGAATCCATACACAGCGCGCTTGCTTGCTGCCGCAAGTCAACGTGCCGGCGCCACACCAAGGCGACTGGGGATTGCATGGGCGAAATACTCGTGCGAAGCCGCCTGAGTGTCAATCTCGTGATCAAAGAATGGGACATGCCACGACAGGGTGGATTTCCCACGATGCGGATACGCCATTGGGCCGAACGGGTGGCGGATTTCCGAGTACTGGGAATTAGACCACTTGGCGGCACTACTGCAGGTCACAACGGACCAGTAACCCGCACCCGGCCCGCGCGGAGGCGTTACGGATTCGTTATGAAGGGCCGGGAACTCTGGTCCTGACCTGGGTCCGCAGGGCCTTCGGAGGCGGTAAGACAGGGCCATGCCGAAGACGTTCAGAAGGGCGCTGGCCGTCGCCGCGCTCGCCGTACTCACCGCGATTCCCGCGCCGGCCGAGGCTTCGGAGCCGAAGGCGCCACCGGAGTTCGTCGCGCTCGCCGAGGTGGCGCCGACGATCCTGCACGAGATCCGGTACCGGGGGCAGCACAACTTCGTCGGCCGGAAGGTCGACGGGTACGTCCAGCCGCTGTGCCTCCTGACCCGGCAGGCCGCGGAGGGGCTGCGCACGGCCCAGCGTCGGCTGCTGCGGCATGGCTACACGATCAAGGTGTACGACTGCTATCGGCCGCAGCGCGCCGTCGACCACTTCGTCCGGTGGGCCAAGGACCTCAGCGACGAGAAGATGAAGGCGGAGTTCTATCCGAACGTGGCGAAGAACCGTCTGTTCGACGACGGGTACATCGCGGAGAAGTCCGGGCACAGCCGCGGGAGCACGGTGGACCTGACGATCGTGAAGCTGCCGCCCCGGCCGCAGCGCCCCTATCGGCCGGGCGAAGCGCTGAAGCCCTGCTTCGCGCCGGACCGGTTCCCGGACAACACTGTCGACATGGGGACCGGGTACGACTGCTTCGACACGCTCTCGCACACCGACGACCCGCGGATCACCGGCGAGGCACGGGCGAACCGGCAACTGCTCAAGGTCACTCTCGCGGCCGCCGGATTCCGGAACCTCGCCGAGGAGTGGTGGCACTACACGTTCAACGGGGAGCCGTTCCCGGACACCTACTTCGACTTCCCCGTCACCCGCCACTCCCTGACCTGCGCCCCCTGCCCCCGGATCGCGATTAGGGGGCGAAACGCGATCCCGGCAGCCAGAAGCGCCACCTGCGTTTAGCCCCCTAATCGCGATCCCGGCGGTGGGAAGCGCCACCTGCGTTTAGCCCCCTAATCGCGATCTGGGCGCGGGGTGGGGTGGGGAAAGCGAAGCGCCCCTGGCCTGGGGCCAGGGGCGCTTCGGGTGGAGCGGGGTGGATCAGCGGAAGTCGCGGCCGAAGTCGTAGTCGTCCAGCGGAACCGCAGCACCCGGGGTGGAGCCGAAGACATCCGGGGTGTAGTAGCCGTCGTCGTAGGACGGGATCGCGTAAGCGGCGACCCGCGCCTCCTCGGTCGGCTGCACCTGGATGTTGCGGTACTTGTTGATCCCGGTACCGGCCGGGATCAGCTTACCGATGATCACGTTCTCCTTGAGGCCCACGAGCCTGTCCGAACGGCCGTTGATGGCCGCGTCGGTCAGGACACGCGTGGTCTCCTGGAACGAGGCCGCCGACAGCCACGAGTCCGTGGTCAGCGAGGCCTTCGTGATCCCCATCAGCACCGGGCGGCCCGAAGCGGGCTCGCCGCCCTCGGCGACCGACGCCCGGTTCTTCGCCTCGAACTTGGTCCGCTCGGGCAGCTCGCCCGGGAGGAAGTCCGTGGCACCGGAGTCGATGATCGTCACGCGGCGCAGCATCTGCCGCACGATGACCTCGATGTGCTTGTCGTGGATCGACACACCCTGCGCCCGGTACACCTTCTGGACCTCGTCCACCAGGTGCATCTGCGCCTCGCGCGGCCCCATGACCCGCAGGACCTCGTGCGGGTCCGGCGTGCCCTCGAGCAGCTGCTGACCGACGTTGACGCGGTCACCGTCGCCCAGCGGGCCGTTCGGGGTGTTCGCGAGCCGCTGACGCTTGGACAGCTTGTCGAAGACGATCTCTTCGCTGCCGTCGTCCGGGATCAGCGTGATCTTCCAGAACCGCTCGCTCTCCTCGATGCGCACACGGCCATCGACGTCGGCGATCGGCGCCTTGCCCTTCGGGACACGGGCCTCGAACAGCTCCTGGACACGGGGCAGACCGGTCGTGATGTCGTCACCGGCCACACCACCCTGGTGGAACGTACGCATCGTCAGCTGCGTACCCGGCTCACCGATCGACTGGGCCGCGACGATACCCACGGCCTCGCCGACGTCGACGAGCTGACCGGTCGCCATGGAGCGGCCGTAGCAGGTGGCGCAGATACCGACGGCCGACTCACAGGTGAGGACCGAACGCACCTTGACCTTGGAGATCCCGCTGCCGATGAGCTTGTCGATCGCCGGGTCACCGATGTCGTCACCGGCGTTGAGCACGACGTTGCCCTTGGCGTCGACCGCGTCGGTCGCCAGGTTCCGCGCGTACACGCTGGTCTCGACGTGCTGGTCGCGCAGGACCTTGCCGTCGCCGATGTCCTCGCCGATCGGCATGTTGATGCCGCGGGTGGTGCCACAGTCGACCTCGCGGACGATGACGTCCTGCGACACGTCCACCAGACGACGGGTCAGGTAACCCGAGTCGGCGGTACGGAGCGCCGTGTCCGCCAGACCCTTACGGGCACCGTGCGTCGCGATGAAGTACTCCGCCACCGACAGGCCTTCACGGAAGTTGGCCTTGATCGGACGCGGGATGTACTCACCCTTCGGGTTCGACACCAGACCACGCATACCGGCCAGCGACCGGACCTGCGTCATGTTGCCCGCCGCGCCCGACTTCACGATCATCGCGATCGGGTTGTCGTCCGGCAGCGCCGTCTCCATGATCTTGTGGACCTCTTCGGTGGCCTGCGTCCACACCTTGACGAGCTCGTTGTTGCGCTCGGTGTGCGACAGCTGACCACGCTGGTACCGCTTCTCGACCTGGTCGGCCTTGCCTTCGTACTCGTCCAGAATGGCCTTCTTGCCCTTCGGGACCAGCACGTCGGAGATCGCGACCGTGACACCCGAACGGGTCGCCCAGTAGAAACCGGCGTCCTTCAGGCGGTCCAGGGTCTGCGCGACCTGCGTCATCGAGTACCGCTCGGCGAGGTCGTTCACGATCAGGGCCTGACGCTTCTTCGGCATCGGCTCGTTGATGAACGGGTAGTCCGCCGGCAGCAGCTCGTTGAACAGCACGCGGCCCAGGGTGGTCTCGGCCAGCCATGCCTTGCCCGGCTCCCAACCCTTTTCCGCGAGCGTCGCCTCGTCGGCCTTCGCGGGCTGACGGTCGGTGATGCGGATCTTGATCGGGGCGTGCAGGCTCAGCGCCTTGCGGTCGTAGGCCATGATCGCTTCGGCGGGCGAGGAGTACGCGTTGCCGGCACCCTCGGCCTTCTCGGCGAGACGGGTCAGGTGGAACAGACCGGTCACCATGTCCAGACGCGGCATGGCGAGCGGGCGGCCCGACGCCGGCGAAAGGATGTTGTTCGCCGACAGCATCAGGATGCGGGCCTCGGCCTGCGCCTCCGCGGACAGCGGGAGGTGCACGGCCATCTGGTCACCGTCGAAGTCCGCGTTGAACGCTTCACAGACCAGCGGGTGCAGCTGGATGGCCTTGCCTTCGACCAGCTGCGGCTCGAAGGCCTGGATGCCGAGGCGGTGCAGGGTCGGCGCACGGTTCAGCATCACCGGGTGACCGGTGATGACCTCTTCGAGCACGTCCCACACCTGCGGCCGCGAGCGCTCCACCATCCGCTTGGCGGACTTGATGTTCTGCGCGTGGTTCAGGTCGACCAGCCGCTTCATGACGAACGGCTTGAACAGCTCGAGCGCCATGTCCTTCGGCAGACCGCACTGGTGCAGCTTCAGCTGCGGTCCGACGATGATGACCGAACGGCCGGAGTAGTCGACACGCTTGCCGAGCAGGTTCTGACGGAACCGGCCCTGCTTGCCCTTGAGCAGGTCGGACAGCGACTTCAGCGGACGGTTACCGGGACCGGTGACCGGGCGGCCGCGGCGGCCGTTGTCGAACAGCGCGTCGACGGCCTCCTGCAGCATCCGCTTCTCGTTGTTGACGATGATCTCGGGCGCGCCGAGGTCGATCAGCCGCTTCAACCGGTTGTTCCGGTTGATGACCCGGCGGTAGAGGTCGTTCAGGTCGGAGGTGGCGAACCGGCCACCGTCGAGCTGGACCATCGGGCGCAGGTCCGGCGGGATCACCGGGACGGCGTCGAGCACCATGCCGCGCGGGTCGTTGCCGGTGGCCTGGAAGGCCGCGACGACCTTGAGCCGCTTCAGCGCGCGGAGCTTCTTCTGCCCCTTGCCGTTGCGGATGGTGTCGCGCAGGTGGTCGGCCTCGGCCGCGACGTCGAACTCGGTGGCCAGCTTCTGGATGGCCTCCGCGCCCATGCCGCCGGTGAAGTACTCGCCGTACCGGTCGATGAGCTCGCGGTAGAGCAGCTCGTCGGCGATCAGCTGACGCACGTCGAGCTTGGTGAAGGTCGTCCAGACCTCCTCGAGACGGTCCAGCTCGCGACCGGCGCGGTCACGCAGCTGACGCATCTCGCGCTCGCCGCCTTCCTTGACCTTGCGGCGGACGTCGGACTTGGCGCCCTCCGCCTCCAGCTCGGCGAGGTCAGCTTCCAGCTTCTGCGCCCGTGCCTCGATGTCCGCGTCACGCTTGGTCTCGAGGTTCTTGCGCTCGACGCCGATCTCGTTCTCGAGGGTCGGGAGGTCGTTGTGCCGCAGCTCGGTGTTCACACCGGTGATCACGTAGGCCGCGAAGTAGATGATCTTTTCGAGGTCCTTCGGCGCCAGGTCGAGCAGGTAGCCGAGGCGGGAAGGAACACCCTTGAAGTACCAGATGTGGGTGACGGGGGCGGCCAGCTCGATGTGGCCCATCCGCTCACGGCGCACCTTGGCGCGGGTGACCTCGACGCCACAGCGCTCGCAGATGATGCCCTTGAAGCGGACCCGCTTGTACTTACCGCAGTAGCACTCCCAGTCCCGGGTCGGGCCGAAGATCTTCTCGCAGAAGAGGCCGTCCTTCTCGGGCTTGAGCGTCCGGTAGTTGATGGTCTCCGGCTTCTTGACCTCGCCGAAGGACCACTGACGAATGTCGTCGGCGGTAGCGAGGCCGATGCGGAGCTCATCGAAGAAGTTGACGTCCAGCACGTCTTTACATCCCCTTGGGGTTGATGCGACTAGAGGAGTTGGCGAGTGGAGGCGGGAGCCTGGGCGCAGTGTCCTGTGGGACACCCACGCCCGGGCCCAACCTCATCGCGGTCAGTGCACGACGTCGTCCACCGAGGGCGACTCGTTGCGGGACAGGTTGATGCCGAGGTTGGCCGCGGCACGCTCGAGGTCCTCGTCGTCGGAGTCGCGCATCTCGATCGCGGCGCCGTCGCTGGACAGCACCTCGACGTTGAGGCAGAGCGACTGGAGCTCCTTCAGGAGCACCTTGAACGACTCCGGGATGCCCGGCTCGGGGATGTTCTCCCCCTTGACGATGGCCTCGTACACCTTCACGCGGCCGACCACGTCGTCCGACTTGATCGTCAGGAGCTCCTGCAGGGTGTATGCGGCGCCGTACGCCTGCATCGCCCAGCACTCCATCTCGCCGAACCGCTGGCCACCGAACTGCGCCTTACCACCCAGCGGCTGCTGCGTGATCATCGAGTACGGACCGGTGGAACGGGCGTGGATCTTGTCGTCGACCAAGTGGTGCAGCTTCAGGATGTACATGTAGCCGACCGCGACCGGGTACGGGTACGGCTCGCCGGAGCGGCCGTCCAGCAGCGTGGCCTTGCCGTTCTGCTTCACCATGCGCTCACCGTCGCGGTTCGGCTTGGTGGCACCGAGCAGGCCGGTCAGCTCGTCTTCCTTGGCACCGTCGAACACCGGGGTGGCGGTGTTCGTGCCGGGGTCGACGTCGTAGAGCTCCTCGTTGAGGTTCTTCGCCCAGTCGGGGTTGCCCTCGATCTTCCAGCCCTGCGACGCCAGCCAGCCCAGATGAAGCTCCAGGACCTGGCCGATGTTCATACGACGCGGGACACCGTGGGTGTTCAGGATGATGTCGACGGGCGTGCCGTCCTCCATGAACGGCATGTCCTCGGCGGGGAGGATCTTGCCGATGACACCCTTGTTCCCGTGGCGGCCGGCGAGCTTGTCGCCCGGCTGGATCTTCCGCTTCTGGGCCACGTAGACGCGGACCAGTTCGTTGACGCCCGGGGGCAGCTCGTCGTCGTCCTCGCGCGAGAACACGCGGATGCCGATGACCTTGCCGGTCTCGCCGTGCGGCACCTTCAGCGAGGTGTCGCGGACTTCGCGGGCCTTCTCGCCGAAGATCGCGCGGAGCAGACGCTCTTCCGGGGTCAGCTCGGTCTCGCCCTTGGGCGTGACCTTGCCGACCAGGATGTCGCCGTCGCGGACCTCGGCACCGATGCGGATGATGCCGCGCTCGTCGAGGTCGGCCAGGACCTCCTCGGAGACGTTCGGGATGTCCCGGGTGATCTCCTCGGCGCCCAGCTTGGTGTCGCGGGCGTCGATCTCGTGCTCCTCGATGTGGATCGACGTGAGCACGTCGTCCTGCACCAGGCGCTCCGAGAGGATGATCGCGTCCTCGTAGTTGTGGCCTTCCCACGGCATGACCGCGACGAGCAGGTTCTTGCCGAGCGCCATCTCACCGTTCTCGGTGGACGGGCCGTCGGCGATGACCTGACCCTGCTCGACCCGGTCGCCCTCGTTGACGATCGGGCGGTGGTTGAAGCAGGTGCCGTGGTTGGAGCGACGGAACTTGTACAGTCCGTAGCTCTTCCGCGTGCCGTCGTCGTGCATGATCGTGATCAGGTCGGCCGAGAGCTCCTCGACGACACCGGACTGCTCGGCGACGAGCACGTCACCGGCGTCGACCGCGGCGCGCAGCTCCACACCGGTGCCGACGTACGGCGCCTGGTTGCGCAGCAGCGGAACGGCCTGACGCTGCATGTTCGCGCCCATCAGCGCGCGGTTCGCGTCGTCGTGCTCGAGGAACGGGATCATCGCCGTCGCGACCGAGACCATCTGTCGCGGCGAGACGTCCATGTAGTCCACGTCGAGCGGGTCGATCAGCTCGACCTCGCCGCCCTTCTTACGGACCAGGACGCGGTCTTCGACGAAGGTGCCGTCGTCCGAGATCGGCGCGTTGGCCTGCGCCTTCACGAAACGGTCTTCCTCGTCCGCGGTGAGGTAGTCGACCTGGTCGGTGACGCGACCCTCGACGACCTTGCGGTACGGGGTCTCGATGAAACCGAACGGGTTGACCCGCGCGTACGAGCAGAGCGAACCGATCAGGCCGATGTTCGGGCCTTCCGGCGTCTCGATCGGGCACATGCGGCCGTAGTGCGACGGGTGGACGTCACGGACCTCCATGCCGGCGCGCTCACGCGACAGACCACCGGGGCCGAGGGCGGACAGACGACGCTTGTGCGTCAGCCCCGACAGCGGGTTGTTCTGGTCCATGAACTGCGACAGCTGCGAAGTACCGAAGAACTCCTTGATCGCCGCCACGACGGGGCGGATGTTGATCAGGGTCTGCGGCGTGATCGCTTCGACGTCCTGCGTGGTCATCCGCTCGCGGACGACGCGCTCCATCCGGGACAGACCCACGCGGATCTGGTTCTGGATGAGCTCGCCGACGGTGCGCAGGCGACGGTTGCCGAAGTGGTCGATGTCGTCGGTCTCGACCGGGATGGTCTGGTCGCCGACGGTCACCTTGTCCTCGCCGGCGTGCAGCCGGACCAGGTACTCGATCGTCGAGACGATGTCCTCTTCGGTCAGCGTCCCGGTGTCGTACGGCGTGGTGAGGGCGAGCTTCTTGTTGACCTTGTAGCGGCCGACCTTGGCCAGGTCGTAGCGCTTCGGCTTGAAGAACAGGTTCTCCAGCAGCGTCTGCGCGCTCTCCTTGGTGGGGGGTTCGCCCGGACGCAGCTTGCGGTAGATGTCGAGGAGCGCCTCGTCGGTGCCGGCGGTGTGGTCCTTCTCGAGGGTGGCGAGCAGCGTCTCGGAGAACGAGAAACGCTCGCGGATCGCCTCGGTGGTCCAGCCGAGCGCCTTCAGCAGCACGGTGACCGGCTGGCGGCGCTTGCGGTCGATGCGGACGCCGACGGTGTCGCGCTTGTCGACGTCGAACTCGAGCCAGGCACCCCGGCTCGGGATGACACGGACGTTGAAGACGTCCTTGTCCGTGGTCTTGTCGACGCTGGTGTCGAAGTACACACCAGGCGAACGGACCAGCTGGGACACGACGACACGCTCGGTGCCGTTGATGACGAAGGTGCCCTTGTCGGTCATCACCGGGAAGTCGCCCATGAAGACCGTCTGGCTCTTGATCTCGCCGGTGTTGTTGTTCACGAACTCGGCGGTCACGAACAGCGGGGCCGCGTACGTCATGTCCTTGTCCTTGCACTCCTCGACGGAGGCCTTGACCTCGTCGAAGCGCGGGTCGGAGAAGGACAGCGACATGGATCCGGAGAAGTCTTCGATCGGAGAGATCTCGTTGAGGACCTCTTCCAGGCCACCGACCGGGTTTTCTTCACCTTCTTCGACGCGGCGTTCGAACCACGCCTCGTCGCCGGTGAACCATTCAAAGGACCTGATCTGCACGTCGAGCAGGTTCGGGGTGCTGAGCGGCTCGCGAATCTTTGCGAAGGAGACCCGTTTGGGGGCTCCCGGGATTCCCGTGGACTCCGAGCGAGATACAGCCGAGGTGGTCGCAGCAGTGGCCTGGTTCGCGGGAGAGACTGCCAAGATGCGTCCTTCCGGGGACAATGAGCGGTGAGCAGCCGCGTCAGCAACAGCTGAAGCGGACTGTCAAGGGTGCCGTGTGCCCACTATCCTAACTACCGGCTCCGGGCAGCCTGAAAGAGGGCAGCGCAAAGAAGCAGTCTAGCCCGAACGTCGCGGTCTGTCCAGGGGGCGCTCCCGATGGGGCCCAGCCTGCATCGCAACGTCTTCAGGTATGCCTCTCCTGGCTTCCCGGGCCGTCCCTCCCGCAAGGGCATCGCCGGTTCTCGCCGTTGCCAGTAAGCGTGACCCCACAGGGGCTCTGAGTCAAGATGCCGCGCGGTGGTCCCGCCGGTTGGCGCAGCGTGGAATAGGTTCCGCGCGGGACGCTTCCCAGGACGATCATCCTGGTTACCGCCCGGTACCCGCAGGTGGCGGCACTGGGGCGCCGACCTGCGTTTAGCCCCCTAATCGCGATCCGGACGGCGGGGCGCCCTGGAGAGTCACCGGGTCGGGGCGGGGCCGCGCTGGGCCCGCTGGGTCTGTGGCGGCTGTGGCCGGTGGGTTGGTTGGTGCGGCGCACAGGGAGGCCCCTCAGATCGCGTTTAGCGGGCTAATCGCGCTCCGCCCACGACGCTGCCAGACTGTCCGCGTGTGTGAGATGTGCGAACTTGAGGCAGAGAGCGGTCTGCTGCCGGTGATGCCCCCAGTCCAGTTACCGGCGGAGACCGAGCTGCGGGTCGCCGCGGAACGGAGCCCGCTCCTCTCCGAGCTCCGTGGATACGTCGCCGGGTTGGACGAGAGCAGCAAGCCGAACGGCACGCTGATACCTCGCTTGGCGGAGGCTTCCGGACTGGTCCGGGTCTTCAAGGGCAAGCACGTGCCCGTCAAGAAGAACGCGAAGCTCCTCGACAACGCTTTGGCGCTCTGGGAACGGGTGCACTCGGCGATCGGCGAGGCCGGGTTCGGCATCGCC
Source organism: Amycolatopsis speibonae (assembly GCF_042647925.1). Lineage (NCBI taxonomy): Bacteria > Bacillati > Actinomycetota > Actinomycetes > Pseudonocardiales > Pseudonocardiaceae > Amycolatopsis > Amycolatopsis speibonae. Next base: position 540,641 of record NZ_JBHRWK010000014.1, on the reverse strand, counting down.
TCCGAAGACGACGCCGTGCCGCTGGCCTTCGGGATGTTGTTTCCCGAGCTGGCCTCGTCGATCTTCCTCACGCTCTACCAGTCGGGTCCGGTCCCGATCCCCGTCGAGCTCCTGTTGGAGGTCTCGGCTTCGGTACTCGACATCGAGTCGGCGCCGAGTGAGCCGACGCGGTACGCGACGGGCGTCACCCTGGACCTCCTGGAACGGCTGGGCGCGGTCGAACGGGGTACCGCGGACCCGGCCGGACTCGCGAGGATCTCCGAGATCACCGGCCGGCCCGATCCTTCCCCCACCCTCGTCAGCCTCACTCCGATCGCCGTCTGGGCGATCAATCGGACGCTCCGCGACTCCGGAGTGTCCGCGCCGGTCATCGGTGAAGCTGCGGAAATGCGTCTCGACGAGCTGAGCCCCCGTCTCGTTGACGCCGCTCCGGAGATCATCGACGCGGAGCTGAACGCCTGGGTCCGGCACCGGTCACCGTCCGATGCGGCGTCCGAAGCCGGCGAGTTCCTCCATGCGACGACCTGTCCCGAAGAACGGCTGTTCGCCTTGATCGTGCTCGGGGAAACCGGCGAGATCGGCCTCCGGACCGCTGCGGAGGTCCGGGCCGAGGGCGGACTGGTCGGCGCGGTCGCGGCCATGTGGCTGTCCGAGCGTGGGGCGATCGAGCCGGAAACGGTCACCCGCGACGAGGTCACCGTCGGGATGACCGACCATTTCGCGGCGATGCACGCGCTCGGGGCGTTCGTCCATCAACTCGCCGACATGGACAACGGCTTCGACGTCGTCGACCTGCTGACGTCGTCCGGTCACCCGGACAGGCTCGAACTCCTGGAGGTCGTCGGCACGGACCATCCGGACCCGAAGATGGCCAAGAAGGCGCGGAAGGCGAGCTTCAAGCTCCGGTCGAGCGGCCGCTGAGCCTCCGGTCAAGGTCCGGGATCGCGTTTAGCCCGCTAAACGCGATCCCGGACCGGACGCGGATCCGCTGGTGGGCGGAGCACCGGATCGCGATTAGGGGGCTAAACGCAGGTCGGGCGCTACTTGGAGGGGGGCGGGGAGGCGGGGGGTGAAGCGGGGGCCGAGGAGGCCGTCGGGTTCGGCGGAGCGGCGTAGGTGTTCATCGCCGTGATCTTCCACTTGTCGCCCTGCAGCTCCGCGTTCAAATGCAGCTGCGCGCTCCCGGCGGTGGTCTTGTTCGTGTCGGCCCGCGTCGAGCTCTGGTCGACGAACACCATCACGTCGGCCCGGTCGCCTTCCAGCCGGATGACGGCGCTGCGGGTGACCTTGCAGGTCACGACCATCTTCTGCTGCGGGGCCAGCCGCTTGACCTCGCCCATCAGCAGGTTGTACTTCGCCCGCACGTCGTCATTGACCAGCAGATCGCCGGCCGCGGTCTCGGTCTTCGCGATGTTCTTGAAGTCGTACGAGAACAGCGCCTCGGTCGCCTTCGCGACCTGGTCCTTGACCTGCGCGGTCTTCGCGACGTCCAGCAGCGCGGTGTTGTCCGTCGAGCTCGACACCTCGGAAGCCTTGAGATGGAACAGCACCGCGGTCGCGGCCAGCAGCAGCCCGACGACGACCAGCGCGCCCGCCAGGATCAGCTTGCCGGAGCCCGGCTTCTTCTCGGACGCCTCGGACGTCTCGTCGGCTTCGGAAGCGACCTCGGCTTCGGCCTCTTCGATGTCGTCCGGCTTCGCCTGGGCGGCCGCACGGGCCTTCGCACGCGGGCTCGGCTTCGCGACGACAGCCTCTTCAGAGTCTGAAGCGTCTTCCAGGGCCTCCTCGACCTCTGAGACCTCCGAAGGAGTCTCGACAGTCTCAACGGCCTCAGCGGTGTCCTCAACGGCCTCAACGGGCTCAGGGGCCTCGACAGGCTCAGCAGCCTCGACGACCTCAGGCCCGGCTTCAGGAACGGGACGCGGAGCAGGCCTCGGCGACGGACGCCGCACCGGCGCTTCGGCGGCCTCCGAGACCTCAGTGGCCTCCGAGACATCCGCAGTGGAGACCTCCGAGGCGGAAGCCTCGGGAGCGGGCCGTCGCAGACCGGCCACCCGGGGGCGGCGCACCGGCGGAGTGCTGCGAGGGGGCTGGCGACGGGAGGGGGGCACTACGAGGCTCCGTTCTAGGTGACGCTCTTACTGACCGGCCGCGACGAGGGGCACGTTGTCGATCCCGGACAGCTTCCACTCATCGCCGACCCGGGTCATCGAGACCTCCAGGCGCAACGCCTTGGAGCTCGCCTTGTCGCCCTGGGTGACCTGGGTGGTGATGGCGGCGAGGAAGCTCGCCTTGCCCTCGTGGTCGTCGAGTTCCTCGACAGCGATGTCCTGGATCGTGGTCGCGACCTTGGTCTTCGCGTCGCCGAGCGCCTTGCGGTAGGTCGGCTCCAGCTGCGCCAGCTGCTGGCTCATCTTGTCGTCGGAGACGGCCTTCTGCTGGTTGAAGAACGCGTCGAGGTTCTCGAAGTCGACCTCGGTGTACGCCTTGATCGCGCGGCCGCCCGCGTCGACCACTTCGTCCCGCGAGCGCGCCAGGTCGGCGTTGTCGTCCGACGCGGCCACGGCCCACTGGACGCCGAAGATCGCCGCGGCGACGAAGGCGGCCAGGGCGAACGCCGCCGCCCCGAGGACCAGGGTCCGCGATCGAGAAGAACTCATGACACTCCAGGGTAGGTATACGGTCTCGGGCTCAGCCGGGCAGGCCCAGCAGCGCGCCCAGGCTGGCCAGGCTGACCCCCGGGCTCTGCAGGACGCTCGGCATGCCCTGGGCCGCGCGCAGGCTGGCCAGTTCCTCCGCGGACCGGCCGGCGTTCTTCGCGACGTCGCCTTCCGACGGGATCTGCGGGACCCCGTTGTACGGCACGTTCTGCGAACCGCGCACGTTGATCGGGCTGCCCTTCGGCTCGGCGCAGTACGCGTCGTCCTTCGGCGGGCGAGGCGCCGTATCGGTGCCTTCGCGGTACTTGTCGAGGCCGATGTAGCCCTTGGTGCACGAAGGCGGGTTGAACAGGTTGAGCGCGAGGCCCAGGTGCGCGGTGCCGTCGTTGGCGACGCTGTTCGCGCCCGCGGCCAGCATCGGGTACGTCACCAGGCCCTGCTCGATCCCGTCGAGCCGGGTCACCAGCAGGTTGGACGTCGTGAGCAGGTTCGCCGTCAGCGCGCCCAGCCCCGGCCCGGATTCGGCGAGCACCGAGCTGATCTGGTTCGCCACCTGCGGGGTGACCCCGATCAGCTTCCGGATGTCGGCGTCGGAGTTCTTCAGCGTGCCGGACAGCTTGTCGAGGTCCGCGCTGAACGACTTCATCGAGCTCGCCATGTCGTTCTGTGTGTCGAGTACCTGCCCGCCCTTTTCCAGCAGCTGGATGGTCTGCGGCAGGTACTCCTGCGCGGTCGTGGTGAAGCTCCGCGCGGTGTCGAGCAGCCGCTGCAGGTCCGGGCCGGTGCCGTTGAAGGCGTTGTAGGACTCGTCGACGACCTTGCGCAGCGAGTCGACCGGCACCGACGCCGCGAGGCTGTCGAGATCGCCGATGAGCTGTTCGGTGGGCACCGGTGTCTTGACCTTGTCTGCCGGGATGACCGAGCTCGCGTTCAGGAACGGCCCGTTCTCGCTCTTGGGCCGCAGGTCGACGAACTGCTCGCCGACCGCCGACCGGTTCGCGACCACGGCGTCCAGATCGGCGGGCACCTGCGGGGCGTCCGGCGAGATATTGAGGTCGGCTTCCAGCCCGGTCTTGGTCAGGCGCAGCTCGCCGACGCGGCCGATGTTGAAGCCGCGGTAGGTGACCTCGGCGTTCTGGAAGATCCCGCCCGATTGCTTGAGCTGGAGCTTCACCGTGTAGCCCTCGTCGCCGAAGACCTGGCCGAGCCCGGCGAACCGGATCAGCGCGTACACGATGGCGACCACGGAGATGATCACGAACGCGACCAACTGGATCTTCGTCCTACGGACCAGCATCAGCCGGCACCTCCCGACAGCAGGCCGAAGATCCCGGCGGGTCCGGTCTGTCGCGGCTGTCCGCCGCCCTGTGGCGTGTTCGCCTGGCCGCCTGCCTGGGTTCCGCCGACGCTGTCGGGGATCGGCAGCGGCGGGTTCACGCCCGGCCCCTCGGTCCCGCCGGTCAGCCCCGGCACCGGGACGAGGTCCTTCAGCGGGTTCTCACGGCTGCGGCCGAGGTTCTTGAGGATCTCGTTCAGGTTCAGGTCGACCTTCGCGAACAGGTTGAAGTAGTCGCCCTTGACCCCGTCGAAAGCGGCGTCACTGAACGGGAAGGTCAACAGGATCTCCAGCGCCTTGGGCAGATCCGCGCCCGCCTCGCCGAGCTTCTGCAGCGTCGGCTGCAGCGCCTTGAGGTCGGCGACGAGGTCTTCCTTGCTCTTGTTCACCGTGTCGACGGCGACACCGGAAAGGTTGTTGAGCGCGTTCAGCATGGTCACCAGCTGGCCGCGCTGCTGCTCAAGCACGCCGAGGCCGGGGCCGAGGTTGTCGACCGCGCCGACCAGCTTGTCCTTCTGGCCGTTCAGCGTGAGCGAGAGCCGGTTCAGCCCGTCGAGCGCCCGCGTGATGTTCGCGGACTGCCTGTCCAGGTTCGAGACCAGCTCGTTGGTGTTGTTCAGCAGCGCCTTGAGCTCCGGCGAGCGGCCGCTCGTGGCGTTGTTGAGTTCCTTGGTGATGGTGTTGAGCTGGTCGACGCCGCCACCGTTGAGCAGCAGCGAAAGCGCGCCGAGCAGTTCCTCGACCTCGACGCTGCGGTTCGTGCGGGCCAGCGGGATCACCGCGTTGTCGGCGAGCTCGCCCTGGCTTTCGGCGGGCGCGGCCAGCTCGACGTACTTCTCGCCGAGGAGGCTCGACTGCTTGACGTTGGCCAGCGCGTTCGCCGGCAGCTTCACGTCGCCGTTCACCCGGAGGGTGACTTCGGCGTTCCAGCCGTCCTGGGTCAGCCCGATCGCTTCGACGCGGCCGATGGAGACCTCGTTGACCTTCACCCCGGCCTGCGGGGTGAGGTCGAGGACGTCCCGGAACTGCACCTTGACCGTGTACGGGTGGTCGCCGAGTTCGGCGCCACCGGGCAGCGGGACGTCGTAGATCCCGCTGAACCCGCAGCCGCTCAACGTCAGCGCCGCGACGGTTCCGGCGGCCACCAGGGCTAGAGACCGTTTCATCACTTCGCCGCCGTTCCGTAGAGCTGTCCCGCGATGGGCAGCGGCAGCGGCGGCAACTGGCCCGCCTGCGAGGACTGGATCACCTGCGCGATCGACGGCAGCGGCACCAGCCCGTCGACCAGTCCGGCGATCCCCTTGCACGCGTCGCCCAGCGCGTCGAGCGCGTCCGGGGTCTGCTTGAGCAGGTTGCACACCATCACCAGCGGCGGCTGGGTGAGCTCGTTGAGGTTCGCCCGCGCGTCGAGCGTGCCCGACGAGGCGTTGTAGGTGTTCACCAGGTTCCCGAGGCCGACCGGGGCGACGTCGAGGATCTCGGCGAGCGCGCCGCGCTGATCCACGAGCACCTTGGTCACACTGGCCAATTTGTCCACATTGGACTTGAGCCGGTCGCGGTTCTTCTCGATGAACCCCTGCACCGCGGTGAGCGTGTCGGACAGCTGCTTCACCGTCGCGGCGAGGTTGTCCTTCTCCCCCGCGAGGAATCCGCTGACGTCGGCGAGCTGCCGCTCGAAGTCGCGGACCTGCGAGTCGCTGTTCACCAGTGTCTGGGAGAAGGAGCCGAGGTTCTCGACGGTCTTGAACAGGTCGTCCTTGTTGCCGGACAACGTGCCCGCTGCCTGGCCGAGTTTCGTGATCGTGTCGTGCAGCGCCTGCCCGTTGCCGTCGAAGTTCTTCGCGGCGGTGTCGAGCAGGTTCGACAGCGAACCGTTCTTGTTGGCGCCGTTGGGCCCGAGCGACTTGCTGACCCGGGAGAGGCTGGCGGCGAGTTCGTCGACCTCCAAGGGGACCTCGGTGCGGTCGAGGCCGATGACGGCGCCGTCGGCGATCCGCGTGCCGCCCTTGTAGGCCGGGGCCAGCTGCACGTAGCGGTCGCTGACGAGCGACGGCGACACGATGATCGCCTTCGCGTCGGCGGGCACCGCCACCGAGCGGTCGTATTCGAGTTCGACGCGGACCTGGTTGCCCATCGGCTGGATCTTGGTGACCGTGCCCATGTCGACGCCGAGCATGCGGACGCTGTTGCCTTCGTAGAGGCCGACGGCACCGGCGAAGTAGGCGGTCACGTGGTTGCGGCCGGCGTCCTTGAGCGTCCACCACAGCGCGCCGGCAACGACCAGCGCGAGCACGATCGCGATGGTGAAGCCACGGGCGAGGCCGGCTCCGAGACGGGTACTCATTTCTCGTAGCACCCCTTGTCGTTGATCGGCCCGAACGACGGCAGGACCAGTCCGCAGATGTAGTTGTCGAACCAGCGGCCGTTGCCGATCGTGTTCGTGAACACCCGGATGAACGGGGCGAACCGCGCGATGCCCTGGCCGAGGGCGTCCTGGTTGCGCTGCAGCATCGAGGTCAGCTGGTCGAGCTGGGTGAGCACCGGGTCGAGCTGGGCGTCGTTGTCGTCGACCAAGCCCTTGAGCTGGGTGGCGAGGTTGCGCGAGCCATCCAGCAGGGCGGCGATCGCGTCCTTGCGGCGGGACACCTCGCCGAGCAGCTTGTTGCCGTCGGCCAGGAGCTTCTGGAACTCGGCGTCGCGATCGACCAGCGTCTGCGAAACCTGCCGCGTGTTCGCGAGCAGGCTCGCCAGCTTCGAGTCCCGCGAAGCGATCGTGTCCGAGAGGCGGGAAAGGCCGCTCAGGGCGCCCTTCACGTCGGCCGGGGTGTCGGCGAAGGTCTCCGTTATGACGTCGAAGCTCTTCGCCAGCTGCGTCGTGTCGATGTCGTCGACGGTCTGCGAAAGCCCGCGGAAGGCGTCGAGGACGTCGAACGGCGACATCGTGCGCTCACGCGGGATGGTCGCGCTCGGGTCGAGCGTGCGCTGGCCCTGCGGGTCGAGCGCCAGGTACTTCTGGCCGAGCACGGTCTTGATCTTGATCGCCGCGCTGGTCTTGTCGCCCAGCCAGGCGTCCTTGACCTTGAACGAGATCCGGACCTTGTCGCCGTCGAGCTTGATGTCGGAGATCTTGCCGACCTTCACCCCGGCGACCCGCACGTCGTTGTCCTGCTGCAGCCCGGAAGCCTCGCTGAAGTCCGCGCTGTAGGTCGTGCCGCCGCCGATCACCGGCAGGTCCTCGGAGTTGAGCGCGGCGAGGAAACCGAGCAGCAGCACCGAGATACCGACCAGCGCGATCGGGATCGGATTGCGTTTCTGGAACGACTTCATGCCGTGCACCTCGCCCGGTTCACCGGCAGCAGCGGCAGATTGATCGGTTCGTTGATCAGCGGAGGCAGGGCGACGGCTCCTGTCAGTTCACAGGCGAAGAAGTTGAACCAGGAGCCGTAGTCGGCGGTGCGGGTCAGCGCCGTCACCTTCTGCGGCAGGAACTGGATGAAGTGCTCGACGATCGGCTGGCTGTCGTTGAGGTTCTTCGTCAGCGTGCCGAGCGCGGCGATGTCCTGCTTGAGCGGCTCGCGGGCCTCACCGAGCAGACCGGACGTCGTCTGGGCGAGGTTGCCGAGCGAGTCGATGGCGTCGCCGATCGGCTCGCGGTCCGCGGCCAGCCCGGAGACCAGCTGCTGCAGCTTGACGATCAGGTCGTTCAGCTGCGGCGTGTGCGCGTTGACCGTGTCGAGCACCGAGTTCAGGTTGTCGATGACCTCACCGATCACCTGGTCCTTGTCGGAGATCGTGGTGGCCAGCGACGCGGTGTGCTTCAGCAGGCTTTCGATCGTGCCGCCCTCGCCCTGCAGGACCTGGATGACCTCGTAGGACAGCTTGTTGATGTCGTCCGGGTTGAGCGCGGTGAACAAGGGCTTGAAGCCGTTGAACAGCTGCGTCAGGTCGAGTGCGGCCGTGGTCCGCTCCAGCGGGATGTTCCCGCCCGGCGCCAGGTTCTTCCCGGAGGAATCGGTGCCCTGCCCGAGCGAGACGTAGCGCTGGCCGACCAGGTTCCGGAACTTGATCTGCGCGGTGACCCCGGCGGGCAGCTTGCGGCCGGCGTCCACTTCGAACTCGACCTCGGCCTGGCGGCGGTCGACGATGCGGACGTCCTTGACCTGCCCGACCCGGACGCCGGCGATGCGGACGTCGTCGTTGGGCAGCAGCAGGGTCGCGTCGCTGAACCGCGCCTTGTAGGCGTTGGTGCTGGTGGTGTTGATGTTGGCGATGCTGATCCCGAGGATCGTCGTGAACAGCACGGTGACCACGACGAAGACGCAGAGCTTGATCAGCGGTGCGAGCAGGCCCCTCACTGGACGTGCACCTCCGCCCCGCGGTAGAGCGGACCGACGAGCAGCGAACCCCAGCCGGGCACGTCCGAGGCGGACATGCCGACCTGCGGGGCGACCAGCTGTGCGAGGAAGTCCGATTCGGACGCGCTGTAGGACGGGCTACCGCCGGGCGCTCCCCCGCCGTTGTAACCGCCGACGTTCGCGAAACCGTTCGAGGGCGAAAGGCCGTCGTTGGCCGAGCGCGCCGGCGGTTTGGCCGTGCTGCCGTCCTTGATCGGGCCGTCCGGCGGGTACTGCGGGAACGGGTCCGGGAACTGCTTCAGGTCGTAACAGCGCGGACCGCGCTTGTCTTCGAACTTCGGCTCGTCCTTGCCCGGCAGGTACGGCCCGCGGTTGACCGTGATCTCGATGGTCGCGTGCAGACCGGGCCGGTTGGTCCCCTTGCCGAGGGCTTTGTCGATCTTCGGCAGGTTGGCCGCCATCTGCCCGACCACGCACGGGTACTCCGGCGCGTACTTCGCCAGCAGTTCCGCCGTCGGGCGGGCGGTGTCGGCGAGCCGGATCAGGTTGTCGGCGTTGTTCTGCAGGAAGGTCTGCAGATCGACCGACGCCTGGGTGACGCTGCCGTAGAGGTTCTGCAGGTTCATCTTCTGATCCGCCACGGTGCGCGTGGTCGTGCTCAGGTTGTCCAAGGTCTGCACCAGATCCGGGGCGACGGCGTTGAGGTTGTCCGAGAACTCCGCGAGCTCCTTGAGGTTCTGCTGGAGCTGGGGTACGTGCGGGTTCAGGTCCCCGACGTAGGTGCCGAGCTGCGAGAGGGTGTCGCCGAGCTGACCGCCGCGGCCGTTGAGCGCGGTGGAGATCGCCGAAAGCGTGCTCGACAGCTTCTGCGGCTGGACGGCCTGCAGCACCGGCATCAGATGCGCGAAGGCCTGCTCCAGCTCGACGGCACCGGACGTGCGGTCCTGGGTGATCACGTCGCCCTCGGCGATCGTCTTCACCGAAGGGGCGTCCGGGATTTCGAGGGAAACGAAGCGTTCGCCGAACAACGTCTTCGGCAGGAATCGCGCGGAAACGTTCTGGGGGATCAGTTTCGCCGACTCCGGATTCAGCGCGAGCGTGAGTTCGGCGCCGTCCGGGGTCGCGGCGATTTCCTTCACCGAGCCGACGATGAGGCCGCGGACCTTCACGTCGGACTGTTTCAGCAACTGGTTCCCGATGCTGCCGGACTGGAGCTTCACGCTCACCACGGGTGTGAAAGCCCGTTGGTACAGCGCGATGCTCAGCGCCACCCCGCCGACGAGCACGGCGACCAAGAGCAAGCCCAATAGCCTGCGCCGGACTGTCGCGATCATCCTGCGATCCTCACCGTGACGTCGGTTCCCCAGATCGCGAAACCGATGAAGAAGTTCATGATGGACACCGTGACGATGCTCAGCCGCACCGCCTTGCCGACCGCCACGCCGACACCGGCGGGGCCACCGGAGGCCCGGTATCCGAAATAGCAATGGGACAGGATGATCAAGACGCTGAACAACAGCACCTTGATGAACGAATAGAGCACATCCTGTGGAGGTAGGAACAGGTCGAAATAATGGTCGTAGGTACCCGCTGACTGGTTGTAGATGTAGATAACGACCAACCGGGACGCGAGATACGAACTGAGCAGGCCGATGACGTACAGCGGGATGACCGCGACGAAACCGGCGATGATCCGCGTCGTCACCAGGTACGGCAGGCTCGGCACGCCCATGACCTCGAGCGCGTCGATCTCCTCGGAGATCCGCATCGCGCCCAGCTGGGCGGTGAACCCGGCGCCGACGGTGGCCGAAAGCGCGAGGCCGGCGACCAGCGGGGCGATCTCGCGGGTGTTGAAGAACGCGGTCAGGAAGCCGGTGAAGGCCGAGGTGCCGATCGAGTTCAGCGCCGAGTAGCCCTGCAGGCCGACGAGGACACCGGTGAACAGCGTCAGGCCGACCATCACGCCGACCGTGCCGCCGATGACGGCGAGCGAGCCGGAACCGAAGCTCACCTCGGCGAGCAGCCGCAGGACTTCTTTGGTGTAGCGGCGCAGCGTCCGCGGCGTCCACAGCAACGCGCGGCCGTAGAAGGACATCTGGTCGCCCAGCGCGTCCAGAGTCTGCAATGGACGGTTGGCGACCCGCTTGGCGCCCTGGAGGAAGGTCATGCGTCAGTCCAGCTTTCCGGGCACGATCTGCAGGTAGATCAGCGTGATCACGAAGTTCACCACGAACAGCATGAGGAACGTGATGACGACCGACTGGTTGACCGCGTCGCCGACGCCCTTCGGGCCGCCGGACGGGTTCAGTCCCCGGTAGGAGGCGACGACCGCGGCGATGAAGCCGAAGATCAGCGCCTTCAGCTCGCCGACCCAGAGGTCCGGCAGCTGGGCCAGCGCGGAGAAGCTCGCCAGGTACGCACCCGGCGTCCCGCCCTGGAGGACGACGTTGAAGAAGTAGCCACCGAGCACGCCGATGACGCTGACCATGCCGTTGAGCAGGAGCGCCACCAGCATCATCGCGAGCACACGCGGCACGATCAGCCGCTGCACCGCGGAGACGCCGAGCACCTCCATGGCGTCGATCTCTTCACGGATCGTCCGCGCGCCGATGTCGGCGCAGACGGCGCTACCGCCGGCGCCCGCGACCAGCAGCGCCGTGACCAGCGGACTGGCCTGCTGCACGGTGGCCAGCACCGACCCGGCGCCCGTGTAGGACTGGGCGCCGAGCTGGCGGGCCAGCGATCCGAACTGCAACGAGATGACCGCGCCGAACGGGATCGCGACGAGCGCCGTCGGCAGGATCGTGACGCTCGCGATGAACCAGGCCTGCTGGATGAACTCCCGCAGCTGGAACGGGCGCTGGAAAATGCCACGAACGATGTCGAGGCCAAGGGCGAACAGGTTTCCGGTCTCGCGCAACATGCCGATCCCGGGAATCTTCGCCGATGAAGCGGGAGAGCTCACGCGCCACCTGACCCCGGATCATGTGGCCGCATGCGGTGGTTGCCCGGTCTCCCCGGATGCGGGATGTGGGCGACCTGGTCGTCGGGCAGCTGCCCCTGGTGGTGGTTCGGCATCGGGCCGTCGCCCTGCTGCGAACGGTGTCCCGCGGCGGCGAGGCGCTGCGGGCGGACACCGTAGTGCTGCTGCTCCTCCGGGGAAAGCGACTCGATGATGCTCTGCTGGGCCTCGTGCGGCAGACCGGACAGGATCTGCATGACGCGGTCCTTGCGGCGGACCGCGCCCATCCGGGTCGGCACGCCGGGCGTCGGCTGCATCTGCGGCGGCACCCCGCTGACGTCCTCGACACCACCCGAGTGGTGACCGGCCTCGAACATCGCGCGTTCGGCGGCGAGCTGGGCCGAGTCCTTCTCCTCGCTCATGCCGATGGGGCCGTCCATCTTGCCGTTGAGGAACTGCTTGACGACCGGCTCTTCGCTGGTCAGCAGCACCTCGCGCGGGCCGAACATGACCAGTTCCTTGCGGAAGAGCATGCCCAGGTTGTCCGGGACGGTGCGGGCGAGGTTGATGTTGTGCGTGACGATCAGGAACGTCGCGTCGATCTGCGCGTTGACGTCCAGGAAGAGCTGGGAGATGTAGGTGGTGCGGACCGGGTCGAGACCGGAGTCCGGCTCGTCGACCAGGATGATCTGCGGGTCCAGCACCAGGGCGCGGGCGAGGCCGGCGCGCTTGCGCATACCGCCGGAGATCTCGCCGGGCAGCTTCTTGTCGGCGCCGTTGAGACCGGTCATCTCGAGCTTCTCGAGCACGATCCGGCGGACCTCGGTCTCCGACTTCTTCGTGTGCTCTCGCAGGGGGAACGCCACGTTGTCGTAGAGGTTCATCGACCCGAAGAGGGCGCCGTCCTGGAAAAGGACGCCGAAGAGCTTGCGGACCTCGTAGAGCTGGTGTTCGGAGCACGTCACGATGTCGACGCCGTTGATCATGCACCGGCCCTTGTCCGGCTTGAGCAGACCGATCATCGACTTCAGAAAGACGGACTTACCGGTTCCGGACGGACCGAGCATCGCCGAAACCTCGCCCGGAGGCAGGGTCAGCGTGACGTCCCGCCAGATGGCCTGCTTACCGAAGGACTTGGAAAGACCTTCGATGACCACCTCGGCACCCATCGCACCTCCAGGAGCTGTTCCGCGTCGTCGCGCACTGCCTTCCCGTGCCACTGGCCCGAGAGGACGCATGCGTTCGCGCAGCGATACCCGCGTCAACCAGGTGCAACGAGCTGAGTGCGAACAGGTTACTCACCAGTTTTCTTTTCTGGCCAGACCCGTGGGTAACTTTTCGCGCAGCCCGCCGCCTGCCCGTGCACCGCTTGCAGCACCGTAGTGCACGTCACCCTCACCCGCAGACCAACAGCCCTCCCCCGCCCAGGTCCGCGTGGCCCCGCGTCGCGATTAGGGGGCTAAACGCAGGTCCGGGCGGTGGGCTAGCAGCGATAGAGGCCGCAGTAGGACGAAGACGACGAGCCGCTGCCGGAGTGGGCGTTGGCCTTCGTGACCTGGACGGCGATGACGATCGCACAGATCACCGAAGCCGCGACGCCGAGCACGGCGATGACCGCGAGAATGAGCAGATGGCGCCTGGCGGCGACCTGCTGGGCGAGAATCTCTACGAGCAGCCGATCGGTGCAGTCCGGACCGGGCTCGCCTGCGCCGTCACCGTCCTCGATCTGCGCTTTCGCCTCCTTTAGCCGTTTTTCGACATCAAGAGGCGAAAGAGGAGCATCAGCGAAGTATCGGACATGAAGATCGCGCGCCGTTGTCACTGTTCGCCTTCCGTAGCGGGATGAGTTTCCCTGTAGTCGGCAGGCTCGCGCTGGACGCAACGGTCGTGATCAAAGCGAAAGGGCGGGCATCCGTGTGGATGCCCGCCCTTTCGACGGTGCTGCGGTAGGCGCTTACGCGCCCGAGATCACTTGATGGCGATCTTGGCGCCCGCGGCCTCGAGCTTCTCCTTGGCGGCCTCGGCGGCCTCCTTGTCGACCTTCTCCAGGAGGGCCTTGGGAGCGGCCTCGACCAGCTCCTTGGCCTCCTTCAGGCCCAGGCCCGAGACGACCTCACGGACGACCTTGATGACCTGGATCTTCTTCTCACCAGCGGACTCGAGGACGACGTCGAACTCGTCCTGCTCCTCGGCGGCGGCCGGGGCGGCGCCGACCGGGCCGGCGGCGACGACGGCAGCCGGGGCGGCCGCGGTCACGTCGAAGGTGGTCTCGAATTCCTTGACGAACTCGGACAGCTCAAGAAGGGTGAGCTCCTTGAAGGCGTCGATCAGCTCGGTGGTGCTCAGCTTCGCCATGGTGGCTTTCCTCTCTGAAACGAACTAAAAGTTCGGGGTGGGGGGTGTTCAGCTCTCGGCGGGTGCTTCGGCTGCTTCGGTACCGGCGTTGCGCTGCTTCTCCTCCAGCGCGGCAGCCAGGCGAGCGACCTGGGACGCCGGCGCCTGGAACAGCGCGGCGGCCTGGGACAGCTTCGCCTTGAACGCGCCCGCCGCCTTGGCGAGCAGGACCTCACGGCTGTCGAGATCGGCGATCTTGTTGATCTCGTCCACGGACAGCGTCTTGCCGTCCATGAAGCCGCCCTTGATCACAAGCGCGTTGTTGTCCTTCGCGAAGTCGCGAAGCGCCTTCGCGGCGTCAACAGCTTCACCTTCGACGAAGGCGATGGCGGTCGGGCCGACGAACAGGTCTTCAAGGCCCTCGATGCCCGCGTCCGTAGCGGCACGCTTGACGAGGGTGTTCTTCGCGACCCGGTACTTGGCACTGGTGCCGAGAGCGCGGCGCAGCTGGGACAGCTGGGACACGGAGAGGCCGGTGTACTGGGTAACGACTGTGGCCGAGCTGCTGCGGAAGCTCTCCGCGATCTCGGCGACGGCCGCCTCCTTGTCGGGCTTCGCCATGGTCGCCTCCTCTCTTGGCTAGTGGTCCACTGGCCTTGAGAGCCCTGAAAACGACGAAACGCCCCAGCGCAGACAGGCGCGGGGCGTCAGGGCAAACGACGACGTGCGTCGTGTGCGAGCCTCGTTCCTCCTGCGCGGGTCGCCCGCCCTAGCGGGGCCTTCGTTCTCCAGGCCAGATGACCAGGAGAAGACCAGCGGTCTTCGGTAGAACCTTGACAAGAATACGCGACCCCCTTCCGCCCCCTGCGGCACCCCCTCCCAGATCGCGTTTAGCGGGCTAAACGCGACCGGCGGAGTGCATCGTGGGGCTCGCGAGGCATCATGGTGACGTGGCGGAGCAGCGTGATGACGGAAAGCCGGGCAACGAGCCCGGCACGGACATCGAGCCCAAGGCGGGGGGGCAGCCCGCGCCTCCGCTGGACGAAGAGCAGCTGCGCCAGTTCCAGCAGTTTCAGCAGTTCCAGGACTATTTGAAGTTCACCGAGGCGCAGAACCAAGGCCTCGTGCCGACACAGTCCGCGCAGCCCACGACCCAGAACTACGGAGGACAGCCGCCGGCGCCTCCGGGACCGCCGCCCGGCGAACTCGTGCACGCCGCCCGGCCGCGCACACCGCGCTGGCTGCGTCGTCTCGGCGGAAAACTCCTCGCCTGGGTGATCGTGATCGTGCTGATCTGCATCGGGGCCACCATCGTCTACCGCCAGATCTTCCCCAGCGACGCCGGGCAGGACACGGCGACGTTCGTCCAGGGCGGCGGCGGCAAGCACCACACCAACCAGGTGCTTTCGACCAATCCCTGGGAAGCCGTGCGGGCCATCTACGACACGATCGGCAAGCCGTACCCGCCTGCCACTCGGGTCGAAAAGGTCTGCCTGTCGATGAGCGAACAGGCGCAGGCCCAGTTCGCCCGCGACCTCGGCTACCCGGACTGCGCGACCGCCGTCCCGGCGCTGAACGCCAAGGTCACCGACATCACGCCGTACATCTACGCGGTGCGCCCGATGTCGAGCGTGGTCCCGCGTCAGGATCTGACGATCCACTCGTGCTGGTACAGCATCCGCGGCGGGCCCCTGCTGGGCAGCTTCACCCTGCAGGAAGTCGAGATGGGCCAGTGGCTGATCACCGGCCACGCCAACTCCCCCGAGCCCTGCCCCGCTCCCCCCACCGGCAACTGACCCCCGCCGACCTGGCCCTCCTGCCACCGGATCGCGTTTAGCCCGCTAAACGCAGGTGCCCGCCGGATCGCGATTAGGGGGCTAAACGCAGGTCGGGTCAGAGGTCATGGGAGGCGAGGAAGCCGGTCAGCGTGGAGCCGAAGGCGGGGTGCGTGACGGCGGTCAGGTGATCCCCGGGGACGCGGACGAGGCGCGCGCCGGCGATGGCGGCGGCCAGCCGTTCGGGTTCCGCGGCCAGCGGGTCGGTTTCCCCGGCCAGGATCAGGGTCGGGACGGCGATCGCCGTCAGGTCCAGTTTCGGGTCCGCCGTCCCGCGCGCGGCGGCCGCCAGCGCGATCCGGTCCGCCCGCAACGCGTCGGCCAGCACCCGGAAAGGCGCCGAAGACGGCGGCAGCGTCGAAGGGTCCGAAGCGAGCAGAGCCTCGCTGATCGCCTCCGGCGTGACCACGCGGGTGTCGACACCTCCGAAGTCGACGATCCCCGAGCCGACCCCGCCGATCGCGAGGCACCGGATCCGCGGGTCGGCGGCCGCCGCGCCGAGCGCGATCATCGCGCCCATCGAGTAGCCGACCATCGACACCTCGTCGAGGTCCAGCGTGTCGAACAGCGCCGACACGTCGCGGACCATCGCGTCATCGCCGTAGCTGGCCTCGTCATGCGGTTTCGCCGACCGTCCATGCCCGCGCGCGTCCAGGCTGATCACGGGCAGCCCCGCGTCCTGGAGGGTGTCGACGACGCCGGGCGCGATCCAGTTGGCGTTCGTGTCCGCGGCGAAGCCGTGCTGCAGCAGCACGGGACGCCCTTCACCTTCCCAAACGGTGTAGTGCAGCTGAAGCCCGTCGAACGTCGCGAAGGTAGGCATGCCCTCCAGCAAACACGAAAAGGGGGCGGCCCCGCCGTAGCGGGACCGCCCCCTTGTCAGTGATGTCTAACTCAGACTCACGCGTCCTCGGAAAGGAGGTTGCGGGTCCGGGCGGGGTCGATCGGGACACCCGGGCCCATCGTCGTGGAGATCGTGACCTTCTTCAGGTAGCGACCCTTCGCCGACGACGGCTTGGCGCGGAGGACCTCGTCCAGCGCGGCCGCGTAGTTCTCCACCAGCTTCTCGGTGTCGAACGAGGCCTTGCCGATGACGAAGTGCAGGTTGGCCTGCTTGTCCACGCGGAAGTTGATCTTACCGCCCTTGATGTCCGAGACGGCCTTCGCGACCGCGGGGGTCACGGTGCCGGTCTTCGGGTTCGGCATCAGGCCACGCGGGCCGAGGATGCGGGCGATGCGGCCGACCTTGGCCATCTGGTCCGGCGTCGCGATCGCGGCGTCGAAGTCGAGCCAGCCACCCTGGATGCGCTCGATCAGTTCGTCGGTGCCGACCACGTCCGCGCCGGCGGCTTCGGCCTCGGCGGCCTTGTCACCAACGGCGAAGACGATGACGCGGGCGGTCTTACCGGTGCCGTGCGGCAGGTTCACGGTGCCGCGGACCATCTGGTCGGCCTTACGAGGGTCGACACCGAGGCGCATGGCGACCTCGACGGTGGCGTCCATCTTCTTGGAGGAGGTCTCCTTGGCCAGCTTGGCGGCGTCGAGCGGGGCGTAGAGCCGCTCGCGGTCCACCAGCTCAAGGGCCTGACGGTAGGCCTTGCTGTGCTTGGGCATTGCTTCTGTCCTTAACTCTTCAACGGATCAGTGTGGTGTTGGAGCCAGCACTGGCTCTCCCACGGTGGTGCGGGGTGGAACTCAGTCGACGACCGTGATGCCCATCGAGCGGGCGGTGCCGGCGATGATCTTCGCGGCCTGGTCGACGTCGTGCGCGTTCAGGTCGGATTCCTTGGTCTTCGCGATGTCGCGGACCTGGTCCCAGGTGACCTTGGCGACCTTGGTCTTGTGCGGCTCGCCGGAGCCCTTCTCCACGCCCGCGGCCTTCAGCAGCAGCTTCGCGGCCGGCGGCGTCTTGAGCTTGAAGTCGAACGAACGGTCTTCGTACACGGAGATCTCGACCGGGACGACGTCCCCGCGCTGCGACTCGGTCGCGGCGTTGTAGGCCTTGCAGAACTCCATGATGTTGACGCCGTGCTGACCCAGCGCGGGGCCGACCGGCGGCGCGGGGTTGGCCGCACCGGCCTTGATCTGCAGCTTGATGATCGCTGCAAGCTTCTTCTTCTTGGGTGGCATTTCGTTTGTTCCTTCTTACTGACTTGAGTCCCCCGCACACCTGCCAGTACGCGGGGACTGCCGGCCGTCTGGCGGCCGTCAGATCTTGGAGACCTGGGTGAACGACAGCTCGACCGGGGTCTCCCGGCCGAAGATCGACACCAGGACCTTCAGCTTCTGCCCGTCCACGTTGACCTCGGAGATCGTCGCGGGCAGCGTCGCGAACGGGCCGTCCATGACGGTGACCGACTCGCCGATCTCGAAGTCGACCTCGACCGCGGGGCCGCCCAGCTGGGACTCGACGGAGGAGTCGCCCTTGCCGGACTTGGCGGGTGCCGCTGCTTCGACCTTGGGCGCGAGGAACTTGAGTACCTCTTCCACGGTCAGGGGCGACGGACGCGACGTGGCACCGACGAACCCTGTGACGCCCGGCGTGTTGCGCACCGCGCTCCACGAAGCGTCGTTCAGATCCATCCGGACCAGGATGTAGCCGGGCAGCACCTTGCGCTGCACCTGCTTGCGCTGGCCGTTCTTGATCTCGGTGACCTCTTCGGTCGGGACCTCGATCTGGAAGATGTAGTCCTCGACGTCCAGCGTCTGGGTACGGGTCTCGAGGTTGGTCTTCACCTTGTTCTCGTAACCCGCGTACGAGTGCACGACGTACCACTCACCGGGAGCGGCGTTGAGTTCCGCGCGCAGCTTCGCGACCGGGTCGACGTCCTCGTCGGCTTCGGCTTCGGGCTCGGCGGCGGTGTCGTCGGCTGCGTTGTCGTCGGTCTCGACGGACGCCTCATCGGCCTCCGCGACATCTCCGGCTTCGTCGACCTCGTCGCCTGCGGCGGGCACCTCGACGGAGTCCAGGTGCTCGGACTGCTCGTCGCCGAGTGCCGCGTGCACCTGCTCGTCGGAAAGCTCGGTCAGCTCATGACCGGCTGCTGTGCCGTTGTCGGAGGTCACGTTCCGTCCTCTCAGTTGATCGGTTGCCGTGGCGCAGGCCACCGTGCGGTGCGCTCAAGCACCGCGACCGGCTGCCTCAGCTGCCGAAGACGGCACCGACGACCTCTTTGAAGGCCAGGTCGAGGCCGCTCACCAGCGCCACCATGAACACCACGAAGACCAGCACCACCGCGGTGTAGGTGACCATCTGCTTGCGGTTCGGCCAGATGACCTTGCGCAGCTCGGCCCAGACTTCGCGGATGAAGCGCATCAGCCGGGCGAAGATCGACGCCTGCTTCGGCTTGCGGTCGCGCTTCGGGGTCGCCGTTCCCTTGGCGTCCTTGGTTTTCTCGGTCTTGTCCCCGGCCTTCGCCTTGCCGGCGGGGCGGGTCTTGTCGTCCGACTTGGCGTCGGCCTTACCGGACGGGCGCGCGGACGCACGGCGCTCACGCCGGGCAGCGGCGGTCACCGGGCGGGACTGTTCGTCGGGCTTCTGCCCGTCGCCGTCCTGCGCCTTCTCACCGCTGGCGTCGCTGTCGCTCACGACCACTCCTCCGCCTTCACCAGTTCGCTTACGCAGGGGTGACAGGACTTGAACCTGCAACCTGCGGTTTTGGAGACCGCTGCTCTGCCAATTGAGCTACACCCCTTTGGAGCCCCGATGCTCTGGAGCTCCCGAGGACGCATTCCATCATCCCCACCGCCGTGGCGGGGATGACCGTAGTGCGTTCCGAGACCAGAAGTCTACGGCAACCCCCGAACAGCTTCGCAACCGCGCCCCTCAAAGGCGGCGCGGAGCAGCCTTCCGCGGGGAAAGTCCCCACGGCCGACCCCATGATCGTGCCACGATGTCGCCATGAGCGCTCCCGCACCCTCGTCTTCGGCCGCCTCCCGCGTCTCGGCACGCATCGGCGGCATCACGCCGTCGGCCACGCTGGCCGTCGACGCGAAGGCCCGGGAGCTCAAGGCGCAGGGCCGTCCGGTGATCGGGTTCGGCGCCGGGCAGCCGGACTTTCCCACCCCTGCCAACGTGCTCGAAGCCGCCGAAGCGGCCGTCCGGGACAAGGTGAACCACGGCTACACCGCCGCGGGCGGGCTGCCGGAGCTGCGAGAGGCGATCGCGGCGAAGACCGTCCGCGACTCCGGGTTCGAGGTCGACCCGGGCCGCGTCCTGGTGACCAACGGCGGCAAGCAGGCGGTCTATTCGGCGTTCGCGACGCTGCTCGACCCGGGCGACGAGGTGCTGCTGCCCGCGCCGTTCTGGACGACGTACCCGGAGTCGATCGCCCTCGCCGGCGGAGTCGGAGTGCAGGTCACGGCGGACGAGACGACGGGCTATCTGGTCACCGTCGAGCAACTCGAAGCCGCCAGGACGCCGCGCACGAAGGTGCTGCTGTTCGTCTCGCCGTCGAACCCGACGGGCGCGGTGTACCCGCGCGAACAGGTCGAGGCGATCGGGCACTGGGCGCACGAGAACGGCCTCTGGGTCATCACCGACGAGATCTACGAGCACCTGGTCTACGACGGCGCCGAAGCGCCTTCGATGCCCGTCTTGGTCCCGGAACTCGCCGACCGGACGATCGTCCTCAACGGGGTCGCGAAGACGTACTCGATGACCGGCTGGCGGGTGGGCTGGCTGCTCGGCCCGCAGGACGTGGTCAAGGCGGCGACGGCGTACCAGTCGCACTTGTGCGGCAACGTTTCGAACGTCGCACAGCGGGCCGCGCTCGCGGCGGTGAGCGGACCGCTCGACGCCGTTTTCGCGATGCGCGACGCGTTCGATTCCCGCCGTAAGAAGGCATTTTCCCTGCTTTCCGAGATCCCGGGAGTGGAGACTCCGGTGCCACTCGGCGCTTTCTACCTCTACCCGTCGGTGAAAGCCCTGCTGGGCAAGGATATCCGCGGCGAGCGACCGGCCGATTCGGTGGCGCTGGCCGATCTGATCCTGCGCGAGGCCGAAGTCGCCGTGGTGCCCGGTGAGGCGTTCGGGACGCCCGGGTACTTCCGGATTTCCTACGCGCTGGACGAAAACGATCTCGCCGAAGGGATCACCAGGATGGGCAGGCTGCTCGCGGAAGCGCGCTGACCGCGATGCGCCTGGGGATCACCCTTCCGCAGTACGGCCCACTGGCGGCGATGGACGCCGTCACCGGCTTCGCCACGGCCGCCGAGGAGCTCGGGTACGAGTCCTTGTGGGTCGGGGATCGGGTGCTCGCCCCGGTTTCGCCGTCGGATCTCTATCCCGGCGGGACACCGGAACGGCCGTACCCGCCCGAATTCGTCACCTTCGCCGATCCGCTGATCCTGCTGACGGTGGCCGCGAGTGTCACGAAGAAGGTCCGGCTCGGCACCAGCACGCTCACCGGGACGGTGTATCCGGCCGTGGTGCTCGCCCGGATGCTCACTTCACTGGATCAGGTGAGCGGGGGCAGGCTGGACGTCGGGCTGGGCACCGGCTGGCTTCGCGACGAGTACACCGCGACGGGCACGCCTTGGAAGGGGCGCGGCAGGCAACTGGAGGAGCTTCTCGACGTCCTTCGGAAGTTCTGGACCGGTGATCCCGTCGAGCACGAGGGCGAACGCTGGCGGATCCCGGCGTCGAAGGTGGGACTGCGACCGGCGCAGAGCCCGCATCCGCCGGTCTTGCTGGGCGGGGTCTCGACAGGAGCCCTGGAGCGCGTCGGCCGCCGAGCGGATGGCTGGCTGCCCGCCGGATTGCCCGCGCCCTACCTCGCGAAGCTCTGGGACACCGTGGCGAGCGCGGCCGAGCAGGCGGGCCGCGACCCCGGCACGCTGCGGCGGGTGCTGCGGATCAACCCGAAGCCCGGCACGGGCCTCAAGGACGTCGCGGCGCAACTGGAGGCCGCGGCCGAAACCGGGATCACCGAAGCCTTCGTCGACCCGCATTACCTCGCGCGGGACGTCGCTCATGCCCTCGATCTCGCCGCCGAGCTGCGCGATCTCGTCCCGAACGACTGAAGGCCCTCCCCCCGGCGGGAAAGGGCCTTCAGAGGTCAGGATTCGCCGTCGGCGAGCTGGACGAGCGCTTGGGCCTTCGCGGCGTACTTCCAGTTGCCGAGGTCCCGGATGGTCTTGATCTTGAATTCCGCGAGGAGCTCGTCGTGCTTCTTGGTCAGGCCTTCGAGCGCGGACGGCGGGGCGTCCAGCAGCTCGTTGATGCCTTTGTCTTCCCACGCCTTGTCGACCAGCTTGGTCAAGTTCAGGCTCACGTCCTTCGCCTTTCCTCGGGGCCAGGTACGCGCCCCACCCTGAACGTGATCCACGTCTCAGGCAACCGGTGATCACCCGTTCACGCGTAATTCACCGACGGCCGGACCGATGACAAGGCGACCCTGGTCGAGTACAACGAACGGGTGACGCAGCGGAGAACGGGCGGCGGCTGCCTCTTCCTGGTGATCGTGCTGTCCGTCCTGGGGATCGCTTACCACCTGTGGGAGCGAGGGACTTCGGTGACACCTGCGGGTGTCACCACTTCGGATGGCGCGGGCCGGTATGTGGCTCTGGGTGATTCATATACGGCTTCACCGGGCACTGGGCGGCCCGCGGGCGCGCCACCGGGCTGCGACCGCTCGGACAACAACTACCCGAGCCTGCTCGCCGCGAAGCTGCGTCCGGCGGAGTTCGCCGATGTCAGCTGTGGCGGCGCCACGACCGAGCACCTCACCGGCGAGCAGAAGACCCGGGACGGCATCAACGCTCCGCAACTCGACGCGATCGAGAGTGACACGACGCTGGTGACCGTCGGGATCGGCGGGAACGACGTGGGCTTCGTCGGCTTCGCGGGTCAGTGCGCGACGCAGCTCCAGACCGCTTCGCCCTGCAAGACCCAGCTGACCGCGGGCGGACGCGACCAGCTCGCCGAGCGGATCACCGCGGCGGCGGACCGGCTCGGCGGAATCCTGGACCGGATTCGTTCGAAGGCGCCCGAAGCGCGCATCGTGGTCGTCGGGTACCCGACGGTGCTTCCGGACGACAACGCGGGCTGCTGGCCGGTCCTGCCGGTCGGAGAAGGGGACGTGGCCTACTTCCGCGACTCCTTGAAGCGGCTGAACACCAAGCTGCAGGAGACGGCCAAGAGGCACGAAGCGGGCTTCGCCGACATGTCGACCGCGAGCAAGGGGCACGACATGTGCAGCGCCGCGAACCGGCGGTGGGTGGAAGGCCCCGCGCCTTCGGTGCCCGCGGCGCCGCTGCACCCGAACGCCCGGGGCGAGGAAGGCATGGCGGAGGTCATCGGGAAGCTGCTGAAGCTCGCGTAGCAGGTCAGGCTTCGTGAGTGGTACGGACCGGTCAGGGCCAAGGTGCCTACTGGCTTCTGGGTGTGGTTGACCCCAGGCCCCGGGTCCGAGGCGGTCCAGGCCTCGTGAGTGGTGAGGACGGTTAGAACCGTTGCTACCCACTCACGAGGCTTGAGATCAGGCGCGGACGACCGCTTGAGCCTTGCCCAGGACCGCTTTGCCCTCGAACTTGGCGGTGATGTCGACGCGCGCGGTGCCGTCGTCGTTGACCACGGCGACCTTCCCGGTGAACTCGATCGTCGCGGCGCCGTCGTTCGGCACGACCACGGGGCGCGTGAAGCGCGCGAAGTAGTCGACGAGGCGGCCGGGGTCGCCGAGCCAGTCGGTGACGAGTCGCGCCCCGAGCGCCATGGTCAGCATCCCGTGCGCGATGACGTCCGGCAGGCCGACCTCTTTGGCGAAGGCCTCGTTCCAGTGGATGGGGTTGAAGTCCAGCGAAGCGCCGGCGTAGCGCACCAGCTGCTCCCTGGTGACCTCGATCGTCAGCGGAGCCAGTTCTTCCCCGGCGGTGAACGTGCTCACGCGCCCTCCCCTCGGACCACGAGCTGGGCGTACGTGGTGGCGATCGGGCCGCCGTCGGCGCCGGAGATCTCGGCGCGCAGGTTGATGAAGTCGTTCCCGGCGCGGGTCATGATGTTGTCGATGTACGTGGTGAGCGACAGGACGTCGCCCGCGTGCACCGGCCGCGTGTAGGTGAACCGCTGGTCGCCGTGGACCATCCGCGAATAGTCGAGCCCGAGTTCGGGGTCGGAAACGATCGCGTTGATCGACGCGAGGTTGATGATCGTGAGGAACGTCGGCGGTGCGATGACGTCGGGATGACCGGCCGCCTTCGCCGCTTCGGTGTCGCGGTAGAGCGGGTTCGTGTCGCCGAGCGCGTCGGCGAACTCCCGGATCTTCTCGCGACTCACTTCATAGGTACTGGTCGGCGGGTACACCCGCCCGGTGAACGACTGGTCCAAGGCCACCCCGGCAGGCTACCGAACCCGGAAATGCCCGAAGCCGCCCTGGTGTGACCAGGGCGGCTTCGGGTGAGACTGGTAGAACCGCGCTTGGAGAACGCTGAACGCTCAGCGGGTCTCTTTGTGAGTCCGGTGCGTACCGCAGTTCGGGCAGAACTTCTTCATCTCCAGGCGATCCGGGTTGTTGCGCCGGTTCTTCTTGGTGATGTAGTTGCGGTGCTTGCACTCCTCACACGCGAGCGTGATCTTCGGTCGCACGTCAGTGGCAGCCACAGCATTTCCTTCTCTACTAGGCCTGGGAAACCCAGGATTACCGCGTAGCGGTGGCCGGACTTGAACCGGCGACACAGCGATTATGAGCCGCTTGCTCTGCCAGCTGAGCTACACCGCCCTTACATAACCCTGGCCGCGACACGCTTGCGTGACGCGGCTGAGGTTGCGAGCCCCTTTACGGAATCGAACCGTAGACCTTTTCCTTACCATGGAAACGCTCTACCGACTGAGCTAAAGGGGCCTTGCCTCTCGCGAGGACTTGGAAAGACTAGCAACACCTTCGTGAGCCCCGTGCAGGCGGGGTCACTTTACCGGAAAACCTCAGGTCAGCAGGGTCAAGACGGTCTCGGAGTGCCGTCCCGGCGAGCGCGCCGTGCGGGCCTGCAGCCACGCCTCCAGGCGGTCCTCGGGCAGCGGCCGCGAGATCAGGTAGCCCTGTGCCACGTCACAGCCCATCGCTTCGAGCTGATCCCGGGCGACGTCCTCTTCGACTCCCTCCGCCACGACCGTGAGGCCGAGCGAGTGCCCCAGTTCGACGATGGAGCGCACGACGGCGAGGTCGCCGAGGTCGGTGCCCATGCCGAGGACGAAGCTCTTGTCGATCTTGACCTGGTCGACCGGGAGCTGCCGCAGGTACGCCAGCGACGAGTAGCCGGTGCCGAAGTCGTCGACGGCGAGCACGATGCCCAGCGAGTGCAGTTCCCGCAGGATCGGCAGCGCCTTCTGCGGGTCGGACATCACGCCGGATTCGGTCAGCTCGAAGGTGAGCAGCTCGGGTGGGATGCCGAAGCGGTCGAGTTCACGCGCGACCTTCGTCGGGAAGTCCTCGTCGGCGAGGTTGCGCACCGAGAGGTTCACCGCGGCGGAGATGCGCAGGCCTTCGTCGAGCCACTTCCGAACGCGCTTCAACGACTCTTCGAGAACGAACGACGTCAGGACGCCGATGAGGCCCGCCGCTTCGATCGCCGGCACGAACTCGTCCGGGCCGAGTCTGCCGAACTCCGGATGCACCCAGCGCACGAGCGCCTCGACGCCCTGGATCTGCCGGTTCGGCAGGGTGATCTTCGGCTGGTAGTGGACGCTGAGCTGGCCTTCTTCGAGCGACTGCCGGAACTGCGTGACCATCTGGAACCGGCGCATGAAGATCTGGCCCATGCTGGCCATGTAGCCGCGGACCTCTTCGCCGCCCTTGGTCGCGCGGACGGCGACGTCGGCGCGCTGCAGGAGCATGTCGACGTCGATCTGCTCGTCGTCCTCCGCCGACGACGTGGCGTAGCCGATCATCGCGTTGGCTTCGACCGAGAGCCGGTCCACCGGGTACGGGGCGACGAGTTCCGCACGGAGCAGCTCCGCGGCGGCCTGAGCGCGTTCCGGCGCGCAGCCGACGAGGAGCGCCGCGAAGGACGCGCCTTCGAGCCTGGCGAGCGGGACGTCAGGGCCGAGCGCGTCGCGGATCCGGCGGCCCGCGGCGATGACCATCCTGTCGGCCCAGACGTAACCGAGGGCGTCGCTGACGGTGGAGAAGACGTCCAGGTCGACCCGCAGCACGACCGCGTCGACCTGTTCCCGCAACGGTTCCTTGGCGACCTGACGGAAGCCCGGCCGGTTCAGCAGGCCGGTCAGCGGATCGTGGTAGGCGTCGTGGCGCAGGGTCGCGAGCAGGCGCCGATTGTCCAGTGACGTCGCGAGGTGGCTGGCCATCGTGCCGAGCAGCTGCACGTCGTACTTGCCGAAACCACGCCAGCGGGACAGCCTGTCGTGCGCTTCGACGACGCCGAGGAGCTGGTTCGCGCTCCGCAGCGGGACGACCAGCGCCTCCTGCGCGCCGCGGTCGAGCAACGCGGAGCGGACGTCGGGATTGGCTTCGGTGATCCGGAAATGCCGGACGTGCGCGCCGGGCAGGCGCAGCAGCGGGTCGTCGGCGGCCGGGTCGACGGGCGGCAGTTCGTCACCCGCGACGACCATGCGCATGGTGTCCTTGGGTTCCAGCCGCAGCCTGAGCACGACCCGTCCGGCGGCGAGCTGGTCCTTGATGCGTTCGGCGATGGTCGCCCACTCGCGGACGTCCACGCCGCCGACGAGTTCGTCGGCGCGCCCGGCGGGACGCGCGGCGGCCTGCTGGCCGGATCGCGCGACCATCAGGCTGACGTCGGACAGCGCTTCCATGTCCCGCTGTTCGCGGAGCAGGTCGGAGTACGCCCAGTACAACGCGGTGAGCCCGAGGAAGACGGCCAGCACGAGCGGCCAGGCCTTCGGCGTACCGGAAATGACCAAATAGCCGGAAAGACCGACCGAGGCGTTGACGAATCCGACGACGAGGATGCGGCCGGTCAGCCGGATCGCGGTGCTGACCCGCATGCGGCGGCGCAGCACGCGGACGGCGGCGAGCGCGAGCAGCGTGCTGACCAGCGGCGCGGTCAAAGTGCCTGCCAGCGCGGCGATCCAGGTCATGGTGTGGGCGCCGGAGGCCTGTTTCACCAGTCCTGCCACGGCGAACGCGCCGGTGATCTCCAGCAGGAAGGCGCCGGCGTTGTAGAGGACCCGGCCCGCGACCTTGCGGGCCAGCAGTGTCCCGATGCCCGCCACGAGATGCGCGGCGAGGACGACTTCGAAGGGGGCGACGAAGAATCCGATGACCAGCGGGATCTCGGTGAACGAGATCGTCCAGGAGATGCCGCTGCGGACGTCGACGTTGATGCCGAGCTGTTCGGCGAGCAGGAACGCGAGCGCGAGGATCGGCCCGATCCACAACAGATCGTCCGAGGCCTCGAAGTCCAGCCACAGGCTGACCGCGGCCGCGGCGGCGATGCCCATGGTGAGTACTGCGAAGGTGTAGACGCGGAACCGCCGCTCGTCGGTACGAGCCTCCGTAACGGCGCCTCCCTTGCCCGGCGCCGCCTGTGCGGCGCTCCCGGGCCTGCCGTTCGTGTCCGGCATCCGACCTTCCTTCCCGGCTGCCCAACCGGTCTTGTCCTACCGCGACCTCGGGGACGAGGGCAATACAGTACCCCGGAGGGCGTACCCAAGTCCCATTCGAGACAGTATGAGATCACCCCAGGGTTAACAATGGGCGCGTCGCGCTGACCTGCGTGGACCAAGGGGTGAAATGGGAGCGATATTCGCGTTCCCTCCGACTACCGGAAGTCACCTGGCGCCACGGCGGAGCCAATCTCGTGAAGTTCCCGGCGGACCCGTCAGTGTCGGCCGGCAGGGGCTTGAATAGTCCTATGAATAGCCACGCCATCGCCGCCGGGCATGCCGAGCGGCTCGCCACCGTGGACGCCCTGCTCCCGGAAATGCCTGCACTGGAGCCTGCCGAGGGCTCCGTGTCACTCTCCGCGACAGCAGGCGACTCGGCCGCCGCCGGATTGTCGGTACGGACTGAAGCGGGCCCCGATTCTGTTGACTCTCCGTGGCGGGCGCTCGTCGAACATCGCCTCGAAGCTCGGCTCACCGGACCTCGTCCGGAAGCGGCCCTTGACGCATTACTCACCCGATGGGATGAACATCTGAAGGCGGTCGCCCCACCTGGGGATGTCGAAACGGCGGCGACCGTGGTGCGGCCGAGCCGGGATTCGCCCGGCTCGGCCGAATTGCTGCGCCGCGGATTCGCTCCGGTGCTGGTGATCGCGGTCCGCCCGGCCGACCGGCTCGCCGTGACGGGACCGCCCGCCACTCCCGGAGTGCACATCCGGCCCGCCGAAGCGGATGATCTCGAAACCGCCGTCGGGCTGGAGCTTGAATTGCAGCGCTATGACGCGCAGTTCGGTTCGGTCACGTTGCGCGAGGGCGCGGAGGAAGCGATCACCGCGGACCTGTCGAAACAGCTGGGGCGGGAAAACCCGACGTTGTGGATCGCCGAGCTGTACGGGCGCCCGCTGGGCATGGTGCGGGTGCAGTTCCCCGGCGAGACGGCGTGGATCGGCGGCCGGGTCGCGGCCGAGAAGGTCGGCTACCTGTCGTCGCTGGCGGTGGCCGAACCGGCGCGGTCGAGCGGGGTGGGGTCGGCGCTCGCCGCGCACGCGCACCAGGTCTTCGACGAATGCGGGACCGAAGCCGTGCTGCTGCACCACGCGCTGGCCAATCCGCGCTCGACACCGTTCTGGTACGCGCAGGGCTACCGGCCGCTCTGGACGTACTGGCAGCGGCGGCCGGCGGTGTACTGATCCCGATAGGCTCTTCCCTGGGAGATCAGGGGGTTTTCTGTGACCAGGGACGATGACGCGGCCCCGGTGGCGCCGACCGGGGTCGACACCGAAAAGCCGTCCGCGGCGAGGATCTACGACTGGTTTCTCGGCGGGACCCACAACTGGGCTGTCGACCGCGAGTTCGCCCGCGCGCTGGAACGGCAGTGGCGGTGGGTGAAGCCGGGCGCGCAGCACAACCGCGAGTACATGAATCGCGTCGTGCGCGCGGCGCTGAACGCCGGGATCCGGCAGTTCGTCGATCTGGGGTCCGGTGTCCCGACAGCCGGGAACGTGCACGAGATCGTCCAGGAAGAGCTGGAGCCGGGCGATGAGGCGAAGGTCGTATACGTCGACTACGAGCCTGTAGCGGTGGCGCACGCGGAGTTGATCCTCGAACGGCACGAGGCGACCGACTGGGCCGGGATCGTCCACGCGGACATGCGGCGACCGAAGGACGTCCTGCGGCATCCGGAGACGCGGCGGCTGATCGATTTCTCGCAGCCCGTCTGCCTGATGATGATGGCCGTGCTGCATTTCGCCGGACCGCACGACGATCCGCCCGCGCTGGTCGCGACCTATCGGAACGCGCTGGCGCCGGGCAGTTGGCTGGGGCTTTCGCATATGAGCTTCGGCGGCAAGACCGGTGAGGACGCCGACGGGCTCCGCTGGATGGTCGAGCAGTACCGGAAGACGAGCAACCCGGTGTGGATGCGGGACCGCGAAGAGATCGAGCCGCTCTTCGGGGACTGGCCGCTGCTGGAGCCCGGCGTCGTCCATCTGCCCGAGTGGCGCCCAGTCCGGGAGCTGCGGCGAGACGAGGAAGGTGCCCGGCCGTTCGCCTGGTGCGGGGTCGCCACCCACCCCTGACGTCCGACCTCTGCCGCCGTCGCGTCGCGTTTAGCCCACTAAACGCGACGCGTTGGGGCGCAGAGGTCGGAGGGGTGGGTGATCGCTGACGGCGAACGCGGAAAGGAAACAAACGGGTCGATCGGAGAGTTGAGCTAGTCAGACTCAACTAACCGAGGAGTGCACAGATGACCGACAACCGCCTCCTGCCCGTCCTCCCGCTCGATGACGACGTCGTGCTGCCGGGCATGATCGTCCCGCTCGACCTCGCCGACACGGAGACGCGCGCCGCGGTGGAGTCCGCCCAGGCCAACACGCCTGCCCAGGCTTCCTTCCCGGGGATCCGGTCCGGCGCCGGCGCCAAGGCCGAAGTGCTGATCGTCCCCCGCGTCCACGGCGAGTACGCCGAACTCGGCACCATCGCGACGGTCGAGCGCATCGGCCGCGTGCCCGGCGGCAAGACCGCGGTCCTGCTGCGCGGCACCCGCCGCGCCGTCGTCGGCCGCATCGCCGACGGTCCCGGCGCCGCCCGCTGGGTCCACGCCGAAGTCGCCACCGAGACCACCGACGACAACTCCGCGAAGCTCGCGTCCGAGTACAAGAGCGTCGTCCTCGCGATCCTCCAGCAGCGCGGCGGCTGGCAGATGATCGACGCCGTCCAGGAGGTCGAGGACCCGTCCGCGCTCGCCGACCTCGCGGGCAACTCGTCGTACCTGAACACCGAGCAGAAGCTCGAACTGCTCTCCGCGCTCGACGTCTCGGCGCGGCTCGAAAAGGCTCTCGAATGGAGCCGCGAGCAACTGGCCGAGCTCGAGGTCACCGACACGATCCGCAAGGACGTCCAGGAGGGCATGGAGAAGCAGCAAAAGGAGTTCCTGCTGCGCCGCCAGCTCGAAGCGATCCGCAAGGAGCTGGGCGAACTCGACGGCACCGCCAATGACGACGACTACCGCGCCCGCGTCGAGGCAGCCGAACTGCCGGACGCGGTCAAGAAGGCCGCACTGTCCGAAGTGGACAAACTGGAGCGGACCTCCGACCAGTCCCCCGAGGGTGGCTGGATCCGTACCTGGCTGGACACCGTCCTCGAACTGCCGTGGAACGAGCGCACCACCGACGTCCACGACATCGCCGCCGCACGCGACATCCTCGACGCCGATCACGCCGGTCTCGACGACGTGAAGGAACGCATCATCGAGTACCTGGCCGTCCGCAAGCGTCGTGCGGAGTCCGGTCTGGGTCCGGTCGGCGGACGCCGTTCGGGCGCCGTGCTGGCCCTCGCCGGCCCTCCCGGGGTCGGCAAGACCTCACTCGGCGAGTCCGTGGCGAAGGCGATGGGGCGCAAGTTCGTCCGCGTCGCGCTCGGCGGCATCCGCGACGAGGCGGAGATCCGCGGGCACCGCCGCACCTACGTCGGCGCACTGCCCGGCCGGATCGTCCGCGCCATCAAGGAAGCGGGCTCGATGAACCCGGTCGTGCTGCTCGACGAGATCGACAAGGTCGGCGCCGACTACCGAGGCGACCCGACGGCCGCGCTGCTGGAGGTGCTGGACCCGGAGCAGAACCACACGTTCCGCGACCACTACCTCGAGGTCGAGCTGGACCTGTCCGACGTCGTGTTCCTCGCGACGGCGAACGCGCTCGAGACCATCCCCGGCCCG
The DNA here is from genome assembly GCF_042647925.1 of Amycolatopsis speibonae. Classification (NCBI taxonomy): domain Bacteria; kingdom Bacillati; phylum Actinomycetota; class Actinomycetes; order Pseudonocardiales; family Pseudonocardiaceae; genus Amycolatopsis; species Amycolatopsis speibonae. Next base: position 509,869 of record NZ_JBHRWK010000014.1, on the reverse strand, counting down.
CTGCTGGACCGCATGGAGCTGGTCACCCTCGACGGCTACACCGAGCACGAGAAGGTCATCATCGCCCGCGACCACCTGCTCCCCCGCGAGTTGGACCGCGCCGGACTCGGCAAAGAAGACGTCACGCTGACCGACGGCGCGTTCAGCCGCATCGCGGCCGAGTACACGCGGGAAGCCGGCGTACGCAACGCGAACCGGACCATCGCGAAGGTGCTGCGCAAGGTGGCGACCAAGGTCGCGCTGGACGAGGTCGCGCTGCCGCTGACGATCGACGCCGACGGGCTCGAGACCTACCTCGGGCGCCCACGGCACCTGCCGGAGTCCTCGCTGCCCGCGTCGACCCAGCGCACGTCGACGCCGGGTGTGGCGACCGGTCTGGCGGTGACCGGCGCCGGCGGCGACGTCCTCTACATCGAGGCGTCGCTGGCGGATCCGGAGTCCGGCTCGACCGGGCTGGCCCTGACCGGTCAGCTGGGCGACGTGATGAAGGAGTCGGTGCAGATCGCGTTGTCGTACCTGCGCTCGCACGGCGCGGAGCTGGAACTCCCGGTCGGCGACCTGAAGGACCGCGGCATCCACGTGCACGTCCCCGCGGGCGCTGTCCCCAAGGACGGGCCGAGTGCCGGCATCACGATGACGACCGCGCTGGCGTCCCTGCTTTCGGGCCGGGTCGTGAAATCGGACGTCGCGATGACCGGTGAGGTGTCGCTGACCGGGCGGGTGCTGCCGATCGGCGGGGTCAAGCAGAAGCTGCTGGCCGCGCACCGGGCCGGGATGAAGACGGTGATCATCCCGCAGCGCAACGAGCCGGACCTCGACGACGTCCCGGCCGAAGTCCTGGCGCAGCTGGACGTCCACGCCGTGGCGAACGTCCGCGACGTACTGGACATCGCGCTGGCCCCGGCGACGGCTCCGGTCGCCCAAGCGGCGTAACGGCGCGAGGCCGAAGCCCCGGATCCTGCCCAGGGTCCGGGGCTTTCGGCGTTCCGGATCCGGACGAACCCGGACATTAATCGCCCTTAAATTTCATATCACGGTTTGATAACGTAGATTCCGTGCCACCCAGCCGGGTGCCGCCCCTGAACCTTGAGAGGGCAAGGTCATGAGTCACGGAATCCTGCCGCCCCTGCGGCCTAGGCGAAGCTGCGTTTCGGCCGGTCAGCTCGTTTGCCTGAGCATTCTCACCGTATTCACCACGGCGCTGACCTTCGCCGGTACGAGTGCGCCGATCGCGGCGGGGATCGCGATCACCCTGTTCGGCGCCGTCCTCCGCCCCGTGCCCGCACGGGCACGCCGATGAACACCACCCTCACCGAGGAATCGGAATTCATGGCGCGGCTGCGTGAACTCCGTGACCGAAGCGGCCTCAGCATCCGCGCGCTGGCCGCCGCGACCGGTCAGTCCCGGAGCACCCTGGCCGACACGTTGGCCCGGAACACCTTGCCCGGCAACGAAAACCAGATGCGAGTCCTGGTACGCGCCCTGCTCCGGGCCGTTCCCGGAGAGCCCGGGCTCGACGAGTACCTCGCCGACTGGCGTCACCTGATCGGACGCCGTCACCACCGCAATGGCGGACGCGCGCCGCTCGACCGAATACTCGTCGCCTTGGAAATCGCCGAACAACGCGGCGGCGCCGAAGCCCCAGGCCTTCGCAAAGCGAAAGAAATAGTGTTGATCGAGGCTTCCCTACGAAAGTTCCCTCCCCCCGGCGAATACGCCGCGAATTCACCTGGAAGTCCCGTTCCGCCCGTAACCTCCCCTCCGCTCCTTCCCGCACCACCACATCAGCGGAGGCACGAGTGAAGCGACGGAATTTCCTGCGCGCGGCCGTGGTCGGCGCCGGCGTCACGGCGTTCGGAAACAGGCTCTCGGGGGCGGCCCTCGCGGCGCCCGCGCAGAACGGACCCAGCCCGTACGGCGCGCTCCAGGCGGCCGACGCGAACGGGATCCGGCTGCCCGCCGGATTCACCAGCCGCGTGATCGCGCGGTCCGGCCAGAAGGTCGCGAGCACCGGTTACACCTGGCACAGCGCGCCGGACGGCGGCGCCGTGTTCGCCGACGGCAGCGGCTGGATCTACGTGTCGAACTCGGAGATCACGCCGGGTGGCGGTGCCAGCGCGGTCAAATTCGACGCGAGCGGGACCATCACCGGCGCTCACCGAGTCCTGGCGAACACTCGCCAGAACTGCGCGGGCGGCAAGACTCCTTGGAACACTTGGCTTTCCTGTGAGGAGATCGACCTCGGCTTCGTCTACGAATGCCAGCCGAACGGGCCGGCCTCGGCCGCGGTCCAGCGGCCCGCGATGGGGAAGTTCAAGCACGAGGCCGCGGCGGCGGACCCGGTGCGCAAGGCCGTCTACCTGACCGAGGACACCACGGACGGCTGCTTCTACCGGTTCGTCCCGACGACCTGGGGCGATCTCTCCGCCGGGACGCTGCAGGTGCTGAAGGCGGGCACGGCGACGTCGGGCAGCTTCACCTGGGCGAACGTGCCCGACCCCGACGGCTCCCCCACCCCCACACGCAACCAGGTGTCCGGCGCGAAGCGGTTCACCGGGGGCGAAGGACTGCACTACGCCAACGACACCGCGTGGTTCACCACCAAGGGCGACAACCGCGTCTGGCAGCTCAACCTGGCGAACAGCACTTACGAACTGGCCTACGACGACTCCCTGGTCAGCCCGGGCTCGGCGCCACTGACCGGCGTCGACAACCTCACCGGGACCTCTTCGGGTGACCTGTACGTCGCCGAAGACGGCGGCAACATGGAGATCTGCGTCATCACGCCGAACGACATCGTGGCGCCGTTCCTGCGGATCAGCGGCCAGAGCTCGTCGGAGATCTGCGGTCCCGCGTTCACCCCGGCGGGGAACCGGCTGTACTTCTCGTCGCAGCGCGGCACCTCCGGCTCGTCCTCCGGCGGGATCACCTACGAGGTCACCGGCCCCTTCCGGTCCTGAGGCAGCCAGGTGGGGCGCCTGGCCAGGCGCCCCACCACCGTCACACATCGGTGCGGCTCTTCTCGCGAACGCGGCTGACCACGAAGAGCGTCAGGGCGATCGCGACGGCGGCGATCACGAAGTACTGGAAGAACCCGGCGTACTCGTCCACCAGGTGCCAGCTCTCCCCGAGGGCGTAACCGGCCATGACGAACACGGTGTTCCAGATCAGGCTGCCCAGCGTGGTCAGGGCCAGGAACCGCCAGAACGGCATCCGCTCGATCCCGGCGGGCAGGGAGATGAGGCTGCGGAAGATCGGCACCATCCGGCCGAAGAACACCGCCTTGGTGCCGTGCTTCTGGAACCAGGCTTCGGTCTTGTCGAAGTCGGAGGCCTTGACCAGCGGGATCTTCGCCATCCAGCGGCGCGTGCGGTCGCGGCCCAGCAGCAGGCCGAGGTAGTAGACGATGATCGCGCCGGCGACCGATCCGAAGGTCGTCCACACCAGTGCCTCCGCCAGGGTGAACGTGCCCTGGCTGGCGGAGAACCCGGCGAGCGGCAGGACCAGTTCGCTGGGGATCGGCGGGAACAGGTTGTCCAGCCCGACGATGATCGCGGCTCCCGGACCGCCCAGTGCGTCCATCAGCGAGACCGCCCAGCCGGCGAGGCCGCCCATCGGTTCGCTGGCGGCTTGGGCGAGGAGGAGATTCATGGCGGCCTTTCGTGGTCGTCTGCAGGTATCAACGAACGTACGAATTGCCCGGGTTCCACACCCTGCGGTGAAGCGGCACAGATCACTGAGGAAAACCGCAGTACCGATCTTCGGGTGCCCCGCTAACCTGGCGTTATGCCTGTTCCGGCCGCTGTGCGCAACTATCTGCGCAAGATGCTCCGCGGCACGCTGGGCCTGGCGATCGGCTCCGTGACCGCGTTCGCGGAGCTCTTCTATGTCCTCTTCGGCGGCGCCGCGCTCGCGATCCCCGCGCTGCGGGAGCCTGTCTTCGCCGGCGCCCACGTCCTGTCCGAAGTGGAACGGCGACGGCTGGAGAAGTACTTCGGCAATCGGAACGCCATGGATTACACCGACAGCCGCGCGATGGCCTATCTAGTCCCGCGGTGCGTCATCGGGCTGGTCTGTGCCGGGATCTTCGTGATGATCCTGCTGGGCGCCGGATCCGGAGTGATCATCGCCTATCAGCTGTTCAATGGTCAGTCTCCCGGAGGCGGCGCGCCTGCCGACTGGTACGACCCCGTCACCACTGCACTCTTCGGCGCGTTGCTTGTTTTCCTTGCCCTGCAAGGGCTTCTCGGGGCCGCGACGTTGGACGAGAAGCTGGCCCGACACTTTTTCGGGCCCAGCAAACAGGAAACGTTGCGCCGCCGGGTCTCCGAGCTCGCGACCAGCCGAGCGGAGGTGGTCGAGGCGGTCAACGACGAGCGCCGCCGGATCGAACGGGACCTGCATGACGGCGTCCAGCAGCGGCTCGTCGCGCTCGGGATGCTGCTCGGCCGGGCGCGGCGCGCGGGCGATCCGGACCACGCGTCGGATCTGCTCCGTCAGGCACACGAGGAGTCCCAGCGCGCCCTCGAAGACCTGCGCGAGGTCTCGTGGCGGGTGTATCCGATCGCGCTGGACTCGGACGGACTGCACCCCGCGCTGGAGGCGCTCGCGGAACGCTCCGGCGTGCCGGTCCACCTGCGTGTCGACCTGCCGGAACGGCCACCGGCGGCCATCGAGACGGTCGTCTACTTCGTCGCGTCCGAGGCGGTCACCAATACGATCAAGCACGCCGCGGCGACGCGGATCGACATCGAGGCCGAACGGGACGGGGACAGGGTGCGGGTGCGGATCACCGACGACGGCACGGGCGGCGCGAGGGAGTCCGGCGGCGGTCTCTCCGGCCTCGCGCGGCGCGTCGCGGCGGCGGACGGGGAGTTCGCCGTGGACAGCCCGCCCGGCGGCCCGACAGTGGTGACGGCGGTACTGCCGTGCGAGTGATCCTCGCCGAGGACTCGACCCTGCTGCGCGAGGGGCTGGTCCGGCTGCTGATCGAAGAGGGACACGACGTCGTGGCGTCGGTCGGCGACGGCGAAGCGCTCCTCTCGACGACGGCCGCCTATCAGCCGGATGTGGTCGTCACCGACGTCCGCATGCCGCCCACCCACACCGACGAGGGCCTTCGCGCGGCGCTTGAGATCCGGAAACGCTGGCCGGGGATCGGGGTCCTGGTGCTCTCGCAGTACGTCGAGAAGCGCTACGCCGCCGAGCTGATCACCGGCGACGGTGAACGCGTCGGCTATCTCCTGAAGGACCGGGTCGCCCAGGTGGGCGAATTCCTGGACGCGCTCGACCGGGTCGCCGCGGGCGGGGCGGCGTTCGATCCGGAGGTGGTCCGGCGGCTGCTCGCGCGGACCACGCACACCGATCCACTCGCGAAGCTGACCGGCCGCGAGCGCGAAGTGCTGGAGAAAATGGCTCAGGGCCACACGAACGCCGGGATCGCCGAGTCGCTGTACGTGTCGCAGAGCGCCGTCGAGAAGCACGTGAACGCCCTCTTCGACAAGCTCGGCCTGACCAACACCGTCGGCTACAGCCGTCGCGTCCTGGCGATCCTGCGCTACCTCGGCTCCTGACCGCGAGTTGACAGGCAAGTGACGGCTTGCCTATAACTGAGTCGTGGACGGCGACCTGTTCAAGGCGATCGGCGACGCGACGCGACGCACCATCCTGGACGAGCTGACCGAAAAGGACGGTCAGACGCTGTTCGAGATCTGCGGCAGGCTGACCATGAAACACGGCCTGGCCTCTTCACGGCAGGCCATCTCGCAGCATCTCGCGATGCTCGAACAGGCAGGCTTGGTGCACACCCGGCGGCAGGGCCGCTACAAGTTCCACCACCTCGACACGAGTCCGCTGCGGTCGATCGTCGAGCGGTGGCCCATCGACCGAGAGGAACCGAACCCGTGATCCGCATCAACATCACCAGCGTCTTCGTCGACGACCAGGCCAAGGCACTGGCCTTCTACACCGAGAAGCTGGGGTTCACCAAGAAACACGACGTGCCCACCGGCGACGCCCGCTGGCTCACCGTGGTCTCCCCCGCCGACCTCGACGGCGTCGAGCTGCTGCTGGAACCGGACGGCCACCCGGCGGCGAAGCCGTTCAAGAAGGCACTGGCCGATGACGGTATCCCGTTCACCCAGTTCGCCGTCGAGGACGTGTACGCCGAGGTCGAGCGCCTCAAGGGGCTGGGCGTCGAGTTCACCCAGGACGCCGTCGACATGGGACCGGTGGTCACCGCCGTCTTCGACGACACCTGCGGCAACCTGATCCAGCTCGCGACGATGAAGTAACCGAAAGCGGGCTCGGTCCACTGTGGACCGAGCCCCGCTTTGGCTTTTCCTTACTGCTGCACCCATTCCACGAGTTCCACGGGCACGCCGTTCGGGTCGGTGACCATGAGGAGGCGTTCTCCCCAAGGCTCCTCCCGCAGCGGCATCGTGATCTCGACACCTTCGTCGCGCAGGCGCTTCTCCTCGGCTTCGAGGTTCTCGACCGTGAAGGCCACGATCACCCCGGACGCGCGCCGCTGCCGCAGGTTCTCCGGCAAGACCTCGATCCCCGCCTGGAGCAGGACGATGGCCACCTTCGCGGTTTCGTGGCCGAGAGAGACGAATCCCTCCGCGGCCATCTGTTCGGTGAAGCCGAAGTGCTCGGCGAAGAAACGACTGGAGGCGGCGACGTCGTCGACGGTCAGCGAGACGGTGGAGGCAAGGACGTTCATGGGCTATCCCCTTCGGTCGGCGGTGAGTTTTCGATGGAGCTGATCGGTCAGTACGACCGGCGGCGCGGGACGCCGGTCGAGCGGCGCACCGGCATCGAGCGGCCGGGGAACGGCTGCTGATGGCGGCGGTCGTTCCGGCGGACCTGGGCGCGGTTGGTGCCTTCGTTGCCTTGGGGGATTCGAGCGGTCAAGGAGCCTCTTCTCTCTGGTCGGTAGTACGGACGTAAGTTTACATCGGGACTACCATAAGTCAAGGATATTTTTACGACAGTGGTAAACTTCGCCCATGACCAGCGCGGATGTGGGCTTACGAGAGCTCAAGAAGCAGGAGACACGGCAGCTGATCTCCGACAAGGCGACGCTCCTCTTCATCGAGAAGGGCTTCGAGGAGACGACGATCGCCGAGATCGCCGCGGCGGCGAGGGTCGCGAAGAAGACCGTCACCAACTACTTCGCACGCAAAGAGGACCTGGCACTGGACCAGCACGAAGAGTTCACGAACGGGCTGGCGAACGCCGTCCGGGACAGGAAGGCGGGTGAGTCGGCGCTGGCCGCGCTACGACGCACCTTCCTGGACGCGGTGGCGGAGCATTCTCCCGTGATCGGCTTCACCGGGACGGCCTTCGCGAAAATGGTGCTGGAGAGCCCGACCCTGACAGCGCGGTTGCGTGAACTGCACGAACTGCGGGAGGAGGCGCTCGCCGTCCTGCTCGCGACCGAGACCGGAGCCACCGCGGACGACGTCACCCCGATCATGGCGGCCGCCGAACTCAACGCGATCGACCGCGTTCTCTTCCGCGAGGTCCTGCGGCGCTCGCACGCCGGCGAGAGCGACAACGAGATCGCCGAAGCGCTGACGAAGGCGACACAGCGAGCTTTCGAGCTACTGGAACCGGCCTTCGGCGACTACGCGATCCGCGTGTAACTCCTAGTGTTCTGTCGGGGGCGACCGCTAGGGTCCGCCTCATGTCTGAGGGGACTTCGTTCGAAGTCATCTGTTGTGAGGGCTGGGATCCGGCCGCCCGCGCCCTGGTCGGCAAGCTCACGTCCGACGCCGCCCGGGAGCGCGATGCAGCCGGAGAGCAGTACGCCGTCGCCTTGGTGCGTCCCGGCGCCGAGGCGCCGTCGGTACTGCTCGAAATCGCGTGGCAGCACCATTTCGCCCGCTGCTGGCACGTCGACGAGCAGGCCAGACGGCGCGCCGCGTTCGAGTACCGCTTGCTCGAAGACGGCACCTTGTTCCTCGTGCGGATCGAGCAATGGACCTACAAATCCCCCGACCAGGAAGAATTCGACAAACAGAACGCCGGGCGCGTGGAGATGTCCTTCGGCCCCGAAGGCGAGGGCTGGCTGCATCAAGCGCCCGATGGCTACGGGGGCGGCTCCAGCAGCGGCCGCGCGCACAAGCCGGTGTCCGAGCTGACCACGCCGAAGCCCGCCTTCGGTGACTGGGAGCCTCTCGCGAACTCGGGGCCGCTGACCCTTCAAAGCCCGACTGCTCCCGAAACCGATCCGCTGCTTCCCGTCGAAAAGCGTCCTTGGCGGCCGTCCGTTCCGTTGCGGCCCACCAGCATGAAGGAGATGTTCACCGCGGGCACGCGCTTTTCGCTGCGCGACGACCGCGACCTCGTCGAAGTCGAACTTCGGGACGCCGGGAAGCTCCGCATGCCCAGCGGCAGGCTCGTCGCCTCGGATCCGGCCTTCCTGGACGCGGAATCCGACCACTTCACGGTCACGGTCCCGCCCGGGGAGCACCGGGTCGAGCTCGCCATGATCCGCTTCGTCGACGAGCCCGCCCACGAGCGGGTCGCCGCCGCGAAACTCGTCGTCGCCGACGTTCCGGTGGCCACCTGGGAGGTCGCGGTCTGGCCGGGTCAGAACGCGCTCTTCCTGGGAGACGGGGAGTTCTACGGCTACGGCGTCGACAGCGGCACGGGCTGCTTCGCCGACGTCTCCGCGCTCCCCGAGGAGGTGGACGACGACCTCATGGAGCGGTTCGCCGAGGTGGATCCCCACGTCGACATCACCCCGGACGGCGCGAGCGGCAACATCATCGCGTTCGCCACCGGCTGGGGAGACGGGAGCTATCCGACCTGGATCGGCCGAGCCGCCGACGGCACCCTGGCCTGCTTCGTGACCGACATGCTGGTGCTCAACCGCGCGCGGGTTCTCACGGCTTGACGTAGAGAAGCATGTCCCGCGCTGTCCCGCCGATCTCCTGATGGGCGGGTAGCAGTCCTTCGCGCCGGTAGCCCGCTTTCTCCGCCGCCCGAAGGGAACCACGGTTCCACGGCTCGATGTACAGCTCGATCCGCTCGACGCCGGGGACGGTCCGGGCGAAGCCGGTCATCGCTTTGAGCGCGTCGGTCGCGAACCCGCGCCGCCGGTGCCGCGGCGAGACCGAATAGCCCACGATCCCGGCGCCTTCGGACAGGTTCCGCAGCCAGAGGCCGATCGTGCCGACCACGGTCTCGTCGGCGGTGATCACGAAAGGGAAGCCCCGCCCCTCGGCGTGCCGGGTCTGCTGCCGCCGCACCCATTCTTCGGCTTCCCTGCCTGTCGGATGCGCGGGCAGGCTGCCGATGAGCGGCACATAGGGGTCTTCGCCGAGTTCGAGGGCGAGCTGGCCGTCGGTGTCGGCGAATTCCCGCAGGACAACGGATCCGTGGGCCGGCGGCGTCGCGGGCCAGGGCAGCGGCTCGGTCATCGGCCCATTCTTGTCGGAGGGCGGCGGTACGGTCTGGCTCATGCGTGAACTGATCGTCACGGAGAACAGCACGATCGACGGCGTGATCGAACTGACGGGCGACTGGTTCAGCCCGGGCGGCGACGATCGGGGTCTCCTGGCCGCGCTCCGCGAACAACGTGAAAACGCCGACGCCTTCCTGGTGGGGCGCGTCACCTTCGAAGACATGCGCGGCTACTGGCCGAAGCAGACCGAGGACACGACAGGGATCTCGGCTTATCTGAACTCAGTGAGCAAGTACGTGGTCTCCAGCACCCTGACCGAGCCAAAGTGGGAGAACACGACGGTTCTCTCCGGCGGACTGCGTTCGGAGATCGAGAGGCTGAAGGCCGCCGAGGGAAAGGACATCGTGACCACCGGCAGCATCTCGCTGGTGCGGACGCTCGTCGCCGAGGGGCTCGTCGACGAGTACCGGCTGTTCGTCTACCCCGTCGTGGCCGGGGAAGGCCGCCGGCTGTTCGAGGGCGCCACCGGCGTTCCGAAGCTTCGGCTGGTGGAGGAACAGCCGTTCTCTTCGGGGATCGTGCTGCTGCGCTACCGGGCTCGGTAGGGTCGGCGTAGCGGCGGGAGAACGACGGAGGTGGCGATCATGGTCGACGCGTCGAAGTTCACCGCCGAGGTGTTCCGTCTCGCGGCGGAACGGCCCGGCGCCTCGCCGCGGCTGACCAGGGCGGCGGGCTGCGTCCGGGACGGCAAGTTCAGCTGGGAAGACGTCGCCGGCGGAAAGTGCGAACATCCGCTCGCGCAGGCGCTGTTCGCGCCCAAGGCGCAGGAGAAGCTGTGGCCACAGCTCGCCGAGATCGCCGAAAGCCTCGAATCAGCCCCCGGTGCGGCCCCCGCACTGGTGGCCGCACCCCGGCGCGCGCGAAAAGCGCCGACGACGGACGACGACTTCAGCGAGCACACCTACCTGGAGGACCTGGCCGAGCCGAACAGCCATCCGGCCTGGCCGCAGCGGCGGGATCGAGGCCGGTGAGCGCGGGGGCCGCACGAACAAGAGCGGCCCCGTGACCAGGTCACGGAGCCGCTCTGTGTGGCGAGTGAGGGATTCGAACCCCCGAAGGCGTAGCCGTCTGATTTACAGAGAAGCGCGCAGACGTGCCCTGACCTGCGCGTTAGCACTCTCGCCGCTGCGCTTTGGCGCGTATTTGGCGTGGAGCTCCACCTAAACCGGCCGCGCAGCAGCGTTTGAGGGGGTCTCCCCTGCCAAGAACGTCCGCACCTGGTCGACCGCGACGGCGTAACACAACGCGTTGGTGCCTGGCACGGTCCGGGCGCTGTGCGGGCTGATGATGACGCCAGTGCAGTTCCAAAGTGGATGGTCCTCGGGGAGCGGCTCAGGCTCGGTCACATCGAGCGCTGCCCGAATTCGTCCCGTACGCAGCTCCCCCACCAACGCATCTGTATCGACTATCCGCCCGCGTCCCGCGTTTACCAGGAGAGCCCCGTCGTCCATGGCAGCAAGGAAGTCCTTATCGACCAGGTTGAGCGTCGCGTCGTTGAGCGGCGCCGTGATCACAACGACTTGGTGTCCGCCGATAAGATCGGGCAGTTCGGCCGCGCCGTGAACGCCACTGCGCGCTGTGCTTGCAACCAACGTTGACTTCGCACCGAAGGCGTCGAGTAGCCGAGCAGTCGCTTTCCCAATACTGCCCGCACCAACAATCAGTACCCGCTTGCCCCGAAGCGTGTCCGCATCGAATTTTCGGTGAGCCCACGTGCTCTTGTCTTGATATCTGACGAGCGTGGGCCAATGGCGCAGTTGAGCCAAAATAGCTGACAGAACCCACTCCGAAACGGGTCCCGCGTGAGCACCACGCGCACCTGCCAGGACAACGCCTTCCGGAACCTCATTGACCCACTCGTCAGTTCCTGCGGCTGTAATCTGGACCATCTTCAAGTTGGCCAACTGGTCCATGAGCGCCATGGGGCGGTTCGTGCCTCGATACGGCGGCACGAAGATATCCGCCCCCTTCTGCACGTCGTCAAGCTCTTTGCTCGTGGGATCATAGCCCAAGACCTCAACGTCATCGAGCTGCCCGAAAAGCTCATGAGCAACCAGATCATCGGCTTCAGTGCTGACCAGGATCGTTGTTTTCGCTGCCGTCACTTGTCTACATCCTCATTTAAGATAGTTGCGAGCAGGTTTCGCGCCTGGTCTTGCAGTGGCTTACTCGATGCGGAATTGTCGATTACGATGTGCGGAACCGGCGGACGTAGCTCCAAGTCGATTCCCGAAATGTAAGTTTCCCAGTTCGCAAGCTTAGTAGCATCGCGAGCCGCACCACGATGCCTCACGTATGTATGCATCGTACTCGCATCGCAGTACACCCAGACAAAATGGGGAGTTGCACCCAGATCCTTGCAAGTTGCCTGGATTCTACTCACCCAAGCCGCATCTGAAAACTCGCGAATAAACGGCGCGGTTACGATCGCACTGTTTCCACATTGCACATTTTCCGTCATGGTTCCGATGAGCGCTTCATACTCACGCGGCCGAATCTTATTTACATAGACGTCCGACTCGCGGTCATTAGGAGAAAGCCCCTGGAGTTCCAAAGCTACCTCTACGACAGAACGTGTCGTAGTGTCCTTATCCAGGATTGACCAGCCGGTTTCTCGTGCCAGAACTCGCCCAAGCTCAGTCTTGCCACTTCCGGCGAAACCGCCCACAAATACAACCTGGGTTACGGACACCTTGGGGCGCGGCGCCTCTGTGACATGCGGGGCATGCACGACGCGACCCGCCCGTGGCTTACTCACGACCAACCCCTCACGTATCAGCACGTCCATCGCCTCGGTGATCGTGAATGGACTGACCTGCCACTCTGCGGCGAGCTCCCTTGTGGACGGCAACGACTGGCCATCCCTGAGACGCCCAGCCTCAATGTCGTTCCTGATGTTGCGCGCAACCTGCCGATGCAGGGACTCGGACCGTTGAGCCTTCGGACGTGGCCGGGACATGTGGACTCCCTGCTAGGCGACGCTGACCAGTCAGATGACTGGCTTACAGGCCAGAACATACCAGATGACTGGACGCATTTCCCCTGGTAGATCACCAACCGACTACTCCATTCGAGTCAACCAGTTGACTGGTTTCCAAACCAGTTGTTAGGTTTCGTGGTGTTCGAGTTCACACACCACGAAGGAGACCCGATGAGGTCGGCACACATCTCCCGCCGTCAGGCCGAAGCGTCGTTTGACGGGTTGGAGTTCGATGTTTCTGCTGTTCAGGCCGCCGCGCCGAGGGCGTGGGACTTCCTGGGCTACACCGACGAGGAGCGCGAGGTTGACGCGCTGATTGCGTCGGTGGACGCGGAGCTGGCGGCCGCGACGGTCGCGGCGGATGTGCGGGTGACGCACTCGTTCACCGACGTTCGCAGGGCGACCCGGTCGGAGCGTCGTAGCGGCCGGACGGTGCTGCGGGCGCTTCCGTCGCTGCTGGACACCACCGCCGCCGCGTCCGAGGGTGAGGCCGCGTGATGCACACCTTCGAGCAGGCGTTGCCGCAGGTCCAGCGGGCTCACGAGCACGTGCGGGACGACCTGCGGAAGGCGGATACGAAGGCGCAGGCGCTGCTGTCGATCGTGGCTGCGGTGCTGGCCGGTGTGGTCGCGCTGACCACCCGCTCTGTGTCGCCGGTGGCGATGGTCGCGCTCTGGGCGGCCGCCGTGCCGGTGTTCGGGGCGGTGCTGGTGCTGCTGTCGGCCCTGCGTCCCCGGCTCTCCCAGTTCCCGACTCCGGGGACCTGGCTGCACGCGGTCTACCACGGTCCGGCCGCGCTGCTGGAGTCGACGAGTTCGGCGGCCGCGCAGGTGCTCGCGACGGACGTGGTCCTCATCGGCGGGGTCGCGGTGCGGAAGTACCAGCGGATCTCCCGCGCGGTCGGACTGCTGTTCGTCGGCGTCTGTGTCCTCGCCGTCGCCCTGGTCCTGGCGGTGCTGACATGACCGCCCGCCGCATTCTCACCGGCCCGCGCGGCTCGAACCGCCAAGCACGCTCCGCGCAGGCCGGGACTCCCCACCACCACGCAGGTAGTAACTCGGGAAGGACTCTCATGGTAGGCACCAACGGCCCCGACTTCTCGCCCGCGATTCCGGTGTCGGCCCCGATTCCTCATGAGGTCGTGGCCCACCTGATGCGGACCCGGCCGCACCCGACCAACTCGCCGCTGTCCGACCGTGTCGGATGGCTGTTCGAGATGGCCGACGCCCTCGCCGCCGTCGGTGAGCAGGACGACGCCGACACCACCCGCACTCTCGCGCTGGACCTGGTCCGCGACGCCGTCACCACCGTCGCCGGTGGGGGTGTGTGCTGATGGCCCGCCAGTACCCATGGACCCTGCGGGAGGTCCCCTGGTCGGACTTGCAGGAGTTCACCCGTGGCACGTGTGACGGTCTGCCGCTGCTGTCCTGGGGCATCGCCCCGACCGACAAGCTCGCGACCCGCCGTCAGTTGCGGGCGATGGGGTTGCGTCCGGGTGGACAAGACCCGGTGGCGGTGCTGTTCTTCCGGTGCGCCCGTGCCGGGAAGAAGGTCTTCGCGGACCTGTTCCTGATCGATGGTGCGAAGCCGGTCCGGCCGATGACCCCGGCCCGTCAGGCCGCGCTGGACAAGGCGATGGCCGCCCGCCGCACCTGCCGCCAGTGCGGGGAGACCGGCTGGGCCGAGCTGCCCAAGGCCGACCGCACCTGTGAGGCGTGCCGGTACCGGGCCGGGCTCGAACCCGATTCCTACCTCCACGACTACGTCGCCGGAACCCCTGTCCTCGCGCCGCACGAACTCGCGGAGGCTTCCCGCGGCTTCGTCCCTGCCGGGTTGGCGCCGGTGATCCCGATTTGTTCCGCGCGGCCCGGCCGTGTCGAGACCTCGAAGGTGGTGGCCTGAATGTCCACGCAGACCCTGATGATCCTGGGTGGGCTCGCGCTGGTGGGTGTGTTCAGCGTGTGGCGTGCCGGGCGGAAGTCCGCCACCAAGGCACAGAAGGGCGTGCGGGAGGTGACCCGCATGACCGGCAACACCATCCGGCTCATCCTGGCCACCGCCGTCATCGCGTTCGTGCAGTGGCTCGTGGTCGTGAAGATCGGCAACACCACCGCCACCTGGATCGCGCTCATCGTCCCGGCCCTGTTCGCCGCCGCCACCATCGTGCGGCTCATGGCCATCACCGAGATCGTCACCACCACGCGGGGAGGTCGTCACTGATGGGACGCCAGAAGAAGACCGAAGGCGAACAGATCGGCGACCGCGTGGTCCACACGATCCTGTCCGGCATGAAGGCCAAGGACCGCAGTGCCGTGCTGGGTGAGCTCTCGTCCGCCGAACGCCGCGAGGTCCTGGAATCCGAGCTGGATGGCCGGATCGCGCAGTGGAACCAGACGCACGAGACGAAGTGGGGGCAGAGCTGATGACCACCACCGACATCACCACCGCGCAGGACGCGCGGCACCAGCCGCTCACCGAGGCCGACAAGCTCCACCAGGACGCCGAGTCCGCCGCGCAGGTCCGCCGTCTGGCAAACCACCCCGACGTCATCGCGCTACGCGTGGAGAAGGTCCGCACCCAAATCGACGTCCTGTTGCGGGTCGGGATCTTCCTCGGCCTCGCCTTCACCATGGTCAACGTCCAGGCCTTCGCCGCGTCCGGTGCGCCCGTGTGGTCACTGGGCTGGGTGTCCGCGTGGCTGCTGGACCCCATGGTGTCGCTCGTCCTGGTCGCCGTCCTGCGAGCGGAGCAGATCACCGCCCGCTACCAGGTCGAAACCGGCCGGTGGGCACACCGGACGAAGTGGTTCGCGTTCCTGGCCACCTACGTCATGAACACCTGGAAGTCCTGGACCCACCTCGACGTCGCCGGGGTCGCGCTGCACTCCGTGCCGCCGGTGCTGGTGTTCCTCGCCGCCGAAACCGCCCCCGTCCTGCGGGACAAGCTCACCGAAGCCGTCATGAAGGCCGCCGGGCACGCCTTCACCGGCGAGACGGACACGCAGGAGACCACCCCGGCCGCCGAGGTCACCCCCTCCGTAGCCGCCGAGACCCCGGACTCGGAGCAGCCGGTGCCCACGCCGGCACTCTCCCCGGCCCCGGCTCCGCGCCGCACCACCCGCAAGGCCAAGGCCCCCGCCAAGCCGGGCCGGAAACTGCGCGGTGACTACCTCGCCGAGGCCCGCGCCGCGTGGGCGCCCGGAATCGAGATCACCCCCGCCTGGGTCCGCGAGGTCTGCCCGGACGTCTCGCGCGGCACCTCCAAAAACGTCGCCGACGACCTGATCGCCGAAACCGCCACCGCGCCCACCGTCCTGCCGGTGAGCGTCCCGACCACCACCACCGCCCGCATCGACTCGGAGGAGGCCGCCTGATGTCCACCACCGCCGACCACACCCCCGCCCCCGAGCCCGCGAAGGACCCCGCTGTGAACATCCCCAACCCGACCCCCGACACCACCTCTGACGAACGCCCGGACGGCCGTGTCGTGAACGGCAACGTGGTGGAGTTCAAGCCGGGCACCGCCCGCACCGCCGAGGAGATCCCGACCCCGCGCGACACCGCCGCCGTGGCCCCGTCGGACGTCATCGACGCGGAGATCGTGGACGAGTCCGAGCCCGCCACGTCCACCGTCAAGGTGGACCCCAAGGATGTGAAGAAGTCCTGGTGGGAGACCGTCGCCGACACGAAGGCCCGGCCGCTGGTCGCGTCCTGGCTGCTCTCGGCCGAGGAGTTCAAGTCCCGCGCGAAGTTCCTCGTGCAGCTCGCCGGACACCAGACCGCGTTCCACGCGCTGCGGGTGCCCGTGTACGTCCCGAGCGCCCTACTGAAGGCGCCGGGCGCGTTGTGCCGGGGGACCGTTCGTGTACACCGCTGGGTGTACGACGCGGAGTCGAAGCCGGTACGCATGGACGCCCGGGACCGGGCCGACGTGAACGAGTACATGAGGCTGCGCGAGGCCCGCAACGACACCGTTCGCCGACGGTCCGCGCCGGTGATGGTCGGGGTCCTGATCCTGATCGCCATCGTGTACATGGCCATCACCTACGTCACGCCGTTCTGGAACTGGACCATCCTCATCACCGCCATGACGTTGGTGGGCTGGTTCGGGGCGCCGAAGGACAAGCCGGTGGCCGGGCGCGCCGTCGATTCCGCGAAGGCGCCGAAGCTCACGTCGTCGATGATCGAAGACGCCCTGGGCGCTCTCGGGATCGCGGGGATCAATCAGGCCATCGCGAAGGGCAAGGGCATCGGGTTCCCCTCGCCGATCGTGCGGGACGGTCCCGGATGGCGCGCCGATATCGACCTGCCGCCGGGCGTCACCGCGGGGGACGTCATCGACCGCCGGGAACGGCTCTCCTCGGGGCTGCGTCGTCAGCTTGGGTGTGTGTGGCCTGAGGGTGACCCGACCATCCACGAAGGACGCCTCATCATCTGGGTCGGGGACAAGGACATGTCCACCACCAAACAGGCCCCGTGGCCACTCGCCAAGGCCGGGGCGACGGTCGACCTGTTCAAGCCCCAGCCGTTCGGCACGGACCAGCGCGGCCGCTGGGTGCCCATCACCCTCATGTTCGCGTCCGGTGCCATCGGCGCCATCCCCCGGATGGGCAAAACCGTTTCCCTGCGCGAAATCCTGCTCATCGCCGCACTCGACCCGCGTTCGGTGCTGTATGCCTACGACCTCAAGGGCACTGGTGACCTGTCCTCGCTGTCCCCGGTGTGTCACGGCTACGGGGTCGGCGATGACCCCGAGGACATCGAAACCGCCGTCGTCGAGCTGCGGGCGCTGCGGGAGGAGCTGCGCCGCCGCGCCAAGGTGATCCGCAACCTCCCGGAGGATGTCTGCCCAGACAACAAGGTCACCCCCGCTCTGGCGTCCCGCAAGGACCTCGGGTTGGCTCCGATCATCATCGGTGTCGACGAGTGCCAGGTGTGGTTCGAGCACTCCGAGCACGGTGACGAACTCCGGGAAATCTGCACTGACCTGGTGAAACGTGGTCCCGCGTTGGGGATTGGGCTGTTCCTGGCCACGCAGCGGCCGGACGCGAAGGCCATCCCGACCGACATCTCAGCGAACCTGTCCATCCGGTACTGCTTGAAAGTCATGGGACAGACCGAAAACGACATGGTCCTCGGAACCTCGCAGTACAAGAACGGCATCCGGGCGACCACGTTTGCCTGGTCCGACAAGGGAATCGGCTATCTCCGCGGTGAGGGCAGCGACGCACAGATCACCAGGTCCGTCTACCAGGACGGGCCGATGGCCAAGCGGATCGCCGCCGGTGCCCGCAAGCAGCGTGAAGCCCTGGGCAACATCACCGGCTACGCCGCCGGGGAAGAAGTCGACCTGGACACCGCCCGCCTGGACACCCTCGCCGACGTTCTGTCGGTGTTCGAGAAGGGCGAGGAAAAGCTCTGGTCGGACGTGATCGTGTCCCGGCTCGCCGAGCTGCGCCCCTCGACCTACGGGAAGTGGAACCCGGCTGCCCTCGCGACCGCGCTCAAGCCGGACGGGGTGAAGCCCGGACAGGTGTGGGCCACCGACCCCGAAACCGGCAAGGGCAGCAACCGCAACGGCTACACCCGCGACGCCCTCACCAAGGCCAAGAGTAACCGAGCGTGACAGAAGACTAGGGCTAGGGGCGCGCCGCGTCCTAGACCGGAGCGCCCCTAGACCTAGACCCCCACTCTAGAACCCCCTGGCTTTCTGACCAGGACTCTAGGGACCTAGACCACCCCCGCGCCGACCAGCGGAAACCCGCGAAAACCCCGGCTAGCCGCCCACCTCACCGGCCCTAGCCCTGGCCGAGCACTGCCCAAAACAGGCACACACAGTCACCGAGGATTGGACTCGCTTTGACCACGCACACCACCGGCCGCGCCCTCATCGCCGCCATCCCACTCGCCCTCGTCACGCTGTTCGTCACCGGCTGCGAGGTCCCGGCCGCCACCGGAACCCCCGGCACCCTCGACGCCACCACCGCCACCCGGCAACTCGCGAAACTCGCCGTAAAGCCCGCCGACACCGGAGCCCACTACAACCGCGACGACTGGCCCCACTGGGACAGCGTCGGCAAGGGCTGCAACCGCCGCGAAGACACCCTCAAGACCCAAGGCCGCAACGTCACCACCGGCAAGGGCTGCAAGGTCCTGAGTGGAGAGTGGACCAGCCGCTACGACGGCGTGAAGGTCACCGACCCCGAGACCGTCGACATCGACCACATGGTGCCGCTCGCCGAGGCCGCCCGCTCACACACCCGCGACTGGACCGAGGCCCAACGGACCCGCTACGCCAACGACCCGGCCGTCCTGGTCGCCGTCACCGCGAAGTCCAACCGCTCCAAGGGCGACCAGGACCCCTCCAAGTGGCTGCCCGCGAAAGACCGGTGCGGCTACGTCGCGCACTGGATTCGGGTGAAGACCACCTACCGCATGAGCGTCGACAAGGTCGAGCACGACGCCGTCGCCGCCGTCCTCAAGCACTGCTGAACCACTGTCCCTGACTGTCCACTGTGGAAGGTAGTTCGATGACCGCGCACGCTGGAAACCCGCTCTTGGACTGGGCGCTGTACCTCGCGGGAATGGGGTGGGCCGTGTTCCCGCTCGCACCGGGAACGAAGCGGCAGCCCGCTGTGAAGGACTGGGAGAACCGCGCCACCACGGACCCCCTCCGTATCCGCCGGTGCTGGTCGGCTGATCGCTTCAACATCGGCGTGGCCACCGGCCCGTCCCGGCTCGTGGTGGTGGACCTGGACATGTCCAAGGACGGCACCGGGCCGGACGGTATGGCCGCGTTCGCCGCGCTCGCCGCGGAACGCGGGGCACCGGTGCCGGACACCTACAGCGTCGTCACTCCGTCGGGTGGGCGGCACCTGTACTACCTCGCCCCGGCCGGAACCACGCTGCGGAACAGTCAGGGACAGCTCACCTCCTGTGTGGACACACGGGCAGGAGGCGGGTACGTGGTGGGGCCGGGGTCGGTGCTCCCTACCGGCGCCTACAACCTCGCCGACGACACCGACCCCGTGGAACTGCCGGGCTGGTTAGTGCAGGTGTGCGCGGAACGGCGCTCTACGGCCAACTCAGGGCCGCTTGAGATCCGTTCTGCGGACACCACCCGCTACGGGGCGGCCGCTCTCGCCGGGGAGTGCGACCGCATCCGGGCGGCCGCACCAGGCAGCTACAACGAGACGTTGTCGAGCGCGGCCTACACCGTCGGTCGCAAGGTCGGGGCCGAACTGGTCGACCATGCCACCGCGCGGGCCGACCTCATCTCCGCCGGGGAAACCCTCATCGGCTCCGCGCACTGGCCACCCAACGCCCGCGAAGTCGTCCGCGTGGTGGACGCGGGGCTGACCGCCGGTGCCCGAAACCCTGTCACCCGAGGAAAGGCCGCCTGATGACCGTGCCCGCGCTGCGGGTGGTGTCGCCTCCCCGTGAGCCGACCGCCACGTCCGCCGACGGCGCCGAAGTCCTGGACCAGATCGGAGAGTTCGTGTCCCGCTTCAACGTCTTCCCGTCCGAGCACTGCGCGCCGATGCTCGCGCTCTGGTACGCCCACACCCACGCCGCCGAGCACTTCTACATCACCCCGCGCCTGATCCTGTCCTCCGCCGAACCTGGTAGCGGGAAGACCCGCGTCCTGGAGGTCGCGCAGTACCTCGTGGCGTCGCCGGAGATGACGTTGTCCGCTTCCCCTGCTGCGCTGTTCCGGCTCGTGTCCGCCGCGCCGATCACAATCTTGTTCGATGAGGTGGACGCCATCTTCAACCCGAAGAACAGCGGCAACACCGAGGACCTGCGCGCCCTGCTCAACGCCGGATACAAGCGGTCGGCCACGATCCCGCGTTGTGTCGGCGACGCGAAGGCGATGGCGGTGCAGCGGTTCAAGGTCTATGCCCCCGCCGCGCTCGCCGGGATCGCCGGGCACATGCCCGACACCATCACCACCCGCGCCATCACCGTCCACATGCGACGTCGTGCCCCCGGCGAAACCGTCGAGCCCTTCAAAACCCGCCGCATCGAAGCCGAGGCCGAACCGCTGCGGGACCGGCTCGCCGACTGGGTCCGCAGTGTCGCCGAACAGGTCGGCGAGGCCGAACCGGAGATGCCCGAGGGTGTCACCGACCGGTCCGCCGAGATCTGGGAACCCCTGCTCGCGCTCGCCGACGCCGCCGGGGGTGACTGGCCCGAGAAGGCCCGCGAAGCCTGCAAACACTTCGTGGCCAACAACAACCCGCGCGCCGGGAGCATCGGCACCCGCCTGCTCGCCGACCTGCGCGACGTCTTCACCGCACACCAAGCCGAACGACTGCCCACCACCGTCATCCTCGAAGCGCTCCACGCGATGGACGAAGGCCCCTGGGCCGACTACTACGGCAAGCCGTTCGACGCCCGCCACCTGTCCAAGGAACTCGGCAGGTACGGGGTGGAAGTCCACGCGTTCAAGCACAACGGCACCACCACCAAGGGCTACCGCACCACCGGAGAAACCGGCCTCGCCGACGCCTGGACCCGCTACCTCCCACCACCCGAAACCGGGGATTCCCGGTAACTGCGGTAACCCCGGTAACCGTGCAGGTCAGACGGTTACCGACCCGAAATCGCTGCGGTAACCCCGGTAACCCGGTTACCGAGGTTACCGAGCCGAAAATCCCTCGGTAACCGTCTGACCAGCGAAGTTACCGAGGTTACCGCAGTTACCGACAACACCCGCTCAAGCCGCCAAGGAGACCCCGCCATGCACGTCGCGCACGCCACCAGCACGCACCACCGCGCGAGGAGAACCCGCCACCATGGCCACCACGAACTGGCTCACAGTCGCCGAATTCTGCGCCGAAATGAAGATCTCACGCCGGACCTTCCAGCAATGGCGCGCCACCGGGCGCGGACCTAGCTGCCTGAAACTGCCGAACGGTGATCTCCGTATCCGCCGTTCCGAGTACGAACGCTTTCTGGACCTGTGCGAGGAGGCTGCTGCCTGATGGCAACCACACACGACGTCCGAATCTGGACGCTGTACAAGTACGAAGGCAAGCGGAAGACGACGCACCGAGCCCGCTGGGTTGTTGGCGGTGAAAAGTTTGGCGAAAGCTTCGACACGTTCGCACTCGCTGACAGTTTCCGTTCCAAGCTGCTCACCGCCGCACGCGAGGGAGAAGCGTTCGACACTGAGAGCGGGCTACCGGTCTCAATGCTACGCGCGACCGAGGTCAAGTCATGGTTTGCGTTCGCGTGCGAGTACGCGGATATGAAGTGGCCAGAGTCATCACCCAAGTATCGCGCATCTCTCGCGGAGTCCCTGATGACCATCACTGTTCCCATGCTCAAGGGGAAACCGCCGTGCGACCCCAAGACCCTGCGAAAGGCCCTCAAGACCGCCTTCAATGTGAACACACGGAACGCTCCCCAAACCGACGAAGTCCGACAAGCTCTCTCGTTCGCCGCGAAGGCGAGCCGCAATGTCGGCGAGTTGGCGAATGCGGACACGCTGCGCACTGTTCTACGCGCCCTGGATCTCAAGTTGGACGGAAAGAAGGCAGCGACCAACACCGTACGGCTCCGCCGCGTTGCTCTCGGAAACGCCATTGAGTACGCGATGTCACCCGAACAGAAGCTTCTGACGGCGAATCCGGTTGAGGACGTGAAGATGAAGAAACGAAAGTTCGTCGTCCATGAGGTGGACCCGAAATCCGTCGTGAATCCGATCCAGGGGCGAATGCTGCTCGAAGCGGTCGGCACGATCGGCAAGCAGGGACCGCCCCTGGTCGCGTTCTATGGGCTGATGTACTACGCCGCTCTCCGGCCGGAGGAGGTGGCGAACCTGAACAAGGCCGACCTGTCGCTGCCTAAGGAAGGGTGGGGAGATCTTCTCCTCAGGAGGGCGCGTCCGGAGATCGGGCAGGAGTGGACGGATTCCGGCGAGGCATCCGAAGAGGGGCCGCTCAAGCACCGGGCCGAAGAGGAGGAGCGGACGGTGCCGTGCCCACCTCAGCTCACCGCTCTGCTCCACGAGCATCTGCGCCAGTTCGGGACCGCGCCAGACGGCAGGCTGTTCCGCGGTGCCCGCGACGGCGGCCGGGTCGGCAGCTCGGTCTACGGCCGGGTGTGGGCGACGGCTCGTGAGCGGGTTTTCACGGCTGAGGTGGCCGCTGGGCCTCTGGGGAAGCGTCCCTACGACTTACGCCACGCTGCGGTGTCGACGTGGCTCAACGGCGGCGTGGAGCCCACCCGTGTAGCCAAGTGGGCCGGGCACAGCCTCTCCGTGCTGCTGAGGGTCTACGCCAAGTGCCTCGACGGCGGGGAGCAGGCCGCCCGAGACCGCGTGACCAGGGCTCTTGGCGGCGAGTAGCTCGGAAAACTTTGGCGCGTATTTGGCGCGGCCACCCGCTACCAGCCGCGCCGAGCTGCACACAACTGCACATAACAAGATCGGCCCCAGGTCCTGCTTTCGCAGGTCAGGGGGCCGATCTTGCTGGTGTGGCGAGTGAGGGATTCGAACCCCCGAAGGCGTAGCCGTCTGATTTACAGTCAGATCCCTTTGGCCGCTCGGGCAACTCGCCGTGGCCGGGCAAGCCCGGTCGAGACGAAAGAATACCCAATGCCATGGCGGGCCGGTCAACCGGGTTCCGCAGGGCTAGGGTGGAAGCTCCTGACAAGCGAGTACGAGGTGTGAGAACACGTGGCGGATCCCTCTTTCGACGTGGTGAGCAAGGTCGATCGCCAGGAGGTGGACAACGCCCTGAACCAGGCCAGCAAGGAACTCGGTACACGGTTCGACTTCCGGGGTACCGGGACGAAGATCGACTGGTCCGGTGAAGAGGCGATCGCGATCGAGTCCGAGACCGAAGAGCGCGCGCTGGCGGCGGTCGAGGTGTTCAAGGAGAAGCTGATCAAGCGCAACATCTCCTTGAAGGCGTTCGAGGCGGACGAGCCGGCGTTGTCCGGCAAGATCTACAAGGTGGGCGGCAAGATCCTGCAGGGGATCGCGTCGGACAAGGCGAAGCAGATCGCCAAGTTCATCCGCGACGAGGGCCCCAAGGGTGTCCAGGCGCAGATCCAGGGCGACCAGCTGCGGGTGTCCGGCAAGAAGAAGGACCAGCTGCAGGACGTGATCGCCTTGCTCAAGGGCAAGGACTTCGAGATCGCGCTGCAGTTCACGAACTACCGCTAACAGTGGCGGGGAAGGCCACCTTCGGAAAGTCGCGAAGGTGGCCTTCGTCATACCTACGACCCCGCGACCGTCCAGGTCCCGTCGCCTTCCACCGAGAGGTAAGCCGGGCCGGACACGGGCACGGTGCCCTTGTAGTCGCCGAGCTGGTTCACGGGGAGATCCGAGTAGTCGCCGCTGTGCACCCACACCGCGGTGCGGCCGCTGTTCTTGGTGGTGACGGCGACCGACGAGACGGCGTCAGGCACCGCGAAGACCGCTTCGCTCTTGCCTGAGAGGGGTTTGCCCGGTTCGAGGACGGGCAGGCCGCTTTCGTCGGTGATGGTCAGCGTCCAGGCGGCGTTGGCCTTGATGGTGAACGTCTTCGCCTGGTAGCCGGGCATGTCGTTGATCCACTGCGTGCCCTTGTACGGGCCGATGTCGTTGACGATCAGCTCGTTCTCGGTGTTGACCGCGACGTGCCCGGAGCACTTCGGGCAGTCGAAGGTCACGAAGCCGAGGCGCGTCGGCCAGGTCATGGGGACCGACGCGTTCCCCTTGCCCGAGTGCTTCTCCGCCGGCTGCGGGCCGGGGCGCGGGGTGGTGGTGGACGTCGGCGGCGGCTCGGGGGTCGCCGACGGTGAGCGCAGCCCTTCCGGGGCGGCGGCCCGCGGGACGACCCTGCCCGTGTTCGCCGGCGAGCAGGCCATCAGGCCGACGGTCAGCAGCACGGCGGCCGACGCCGCGCACAAGCGCCTGATCACGGACTCCCCCTAGTTGTTCAGTCATGGGATCTTCGCCGACCGATAGCCCAGCGTTACCGGACCACCCGGCCGAGCGATTCAGGCCACCCGTGCGTGGGTTTCTGCCGCAACGCCTTCGCTGGAGTCCGAAATGGACAAATGTCCGTGTTGTAATCCGGCGATCGCGTTCGAGGAAGGTCCCGATGAAGCGCCGTTTCCGCTCCGCACTCGCTCTCACGCTGTCACTCACCGTGATCGCGTCGCTGTTCACCTCCGCTCAGGCCGCGGAGCGACAACAGCTCGTGCCCGGCTACGGCTCGTACGCCCGGCTCATCCGCCTGGAGCATTCCGCGATCGGGAAAGGCCGCATCCTCGCGTCGCTGACCAGCGAAGACGCGGGCGGCAAGTTCACGCCGATCATGGAGAGCACCGACGAGGGCCAGACCTTTCACAAGATCGGCGAGGTCCGCGACCGCGACGGCCGCTACGGCATGTGCTGCGGGACGCTGTACGAGCTGCCTCAGCGTGTCGGCAGGCTTCGCGCGGGCACCCTGCTGTGGGCCGCGAGTTACCGTCAGGACGCCGGTCCGCAGCGGCGGATCGGCATCAAGATCTGGTACAGCCGCGACGCCGGCCGCACCTGGTCGTTCCTGTCCGAAGCCGCCCGCTCGCACAACCACGACGGCATCTGGGAGCCGGAGTTCGTCGTCGACGCGGGCGGCACGCTGTGGCTGCACTACGCCGACGAGACCGAGGCGCCGCAGTTCGCGCAGGTGATGAACCGGGTCGCCTCCACCGACGGGGTGAACTGGGGCACCAAACAGCGCACCATGGCCATCCCGCCGCATCGGGTGCGGCCGGGGATGCCGATCATCCGCCGCCTCCCCGACGGCCGGTACTACCTGGCCTACGAGATCTGCAACTACGGCAACCGCTACTGCGACCCGTACTTCAAGATCTCCTCCGACGGCGCCAACTGGGGCGATCCGCTCGACCCCGGCACCCGGGTCGACACCGCCAGCGGCAACTACTTCCAGCACGCCCAGACGATCGCGCTGTTCCCCGGCGGCCCGAACGGGGTCCGGCTGGTGATGGTCGGGCAGATCTACACCGACGCCGCCGGGGTCCCGCAGGACAGGAACGGCCAGGTCCTGCTCGCCAACGACAACTTCGGCGCCGGGAACTGGTACGAACTGCCGGCGCCGGTGCACATCACCGGCATCCACAACAACTTCTGCCCCAACTACAGCTCGACACTGCTGCCGGTGGACGGCGGCAAGAACGTGCTGCAGATCTCCACCGAGTACAACCTGGGCTGCAAGGCGTACTTCGCGAAGGGTCCGGCGTTCTGATCCACCCGGTAGTGTGAGTCGTCGAGGGAACGGCTACGAAGCGGGGGCTGCGGATGAAGGGCATCGTGCTGGCGGGGGGCAGTGGGACGCGGTTGCATCCCATCACCCAGGCGATCTCGAAACAGCTGTTGCCGGTCTACGACAAACCGATGATCTACTACCCGATCTCGGTGCTGATGTTCGCCGGGATCCGCGAGATCCTGATCATCTCGACCCCCGTCGACCTGCCGCACTTCCGGCGGCTGCTCGGCGACGGCAGCCAGTTCGGGCTCAGCTTCAGCTACGCCGAACAGGCCGCCCCCAACGGGCTGGCCGAGGCGTTCATCATCGGCGCGGACTTCGTCGGCGATGACGACGTCGCGCTCGTGCTCGGCGACAACATCTTCTACGGCCAGGGGTTCTCCAGCCGGTTGCAGGCCGCCACGGCCGCGCTCGACGGCTGCGTGCTGTTCGGCTACCCGGTCAAGGATCCGCAGCGCTACGGCGTCGGCGAGATCGACGCCGACGGCAAACTCCTCTCCATCGAGGAAAAGCCCGAGAAGCCGAAGTCGAACAAGGCCATCACCGGCCTGTACTTCTACGACAACCAGGTCGTCGAAATCGCCCGTGACCTCAAGCCCTCGCCGCGCGGCGAGCTGGAGATCACCGACGTCAACCTCACCTACCTGCGGCAGGACCGCGCGACCCTGGTCGACCTCGGCCGAGGGTTCGCCTGGCTCGACACCGGCACGCACGACTCGCTGCTGGAGGCGGGCCAGTTCGTGCAGGTCCTCGAGCACCGGACAGGCGTCCGGATCGCCTGTCTCGAGGAGGTCGCGCTGCGGATGGGCTTCATCGACGCGGACCAGTGCTTCGCGCTCGGCGCGAAGCTGGCGAAGTCCGGCTACGGCGAATATCTGATGAACGTCGCGCGCACGCAGGGTGCTACCGGCTGAACAGGTGCTCCCGCAGGGTGTCCCCGGTGTAGCCCGTCCGGAAGACGCCCCGGTCCTGGAGGTGCGGGACGACGTCGTCGACGAAAGCGTCCAGGCCTCCCGGTGTCAGGTGCGGGACCAGCACGAACCCGTCGGCGGCGTCGCTCTGGACGTACTCGTCGATCGACTCCGCGACCTGGCGGGCGGTGCCGACGAACTGCTGGCGCGCGGTCACCTCGATGACCAGTTCGCGGATCGAAAGCTTCTTCTCCTCCGCGATCGCCCGCCATTTCGCGGCCACGGCGAGGGGATCCTTCTCGTGCCGGACGCGGCCCCAGGTCAGCGGTTCGGCGTCGGGGTCCGGGTTGATTTCGGGCAGCGGGCCGTCGGCGTCGTAGGCGGAGAGGTCGCGGCTCCAGACCTGTTCGAGGAACTGGATCGCGGTGGCCGGGCGGACCTGCTGGTAGCGGATCTCCCGTGCGTACTCGTGCGCGTCCTCCTCGGTGTCGCCGAGGACGAACGTCGCGGCGGGCATGATCAGCAGCTCGCCGGGCTCGCGGCCGTGGGCGGGCAGCCGTCGTTTGACGTCGGCGTAGAACTCCTTGCCGCTTTCGAGCGAACCGTGGCGGCTGAAGATGACGTCGGCGGTCTTGGCGGCGAATTCCCTGCCCTCGTCGGAATCCCCGGCCTGGATGACGATCGGCTGTCCTTGCGGTGTCCTCGGGACGGTGAATTCGCCGCGGATGTCGAATTGCGGTCCACTGTGGACGAAGCTGTCGATGCCGCGCGCGAAGACGCCGTTCTCCTTGTCCCCCACCACCGCGCCGGGCGCCCAGCTGTCCCAGAGTTCCCGCACGGTGGCGAGGAACTCCTCGGCGCGGCGGTAGCGGTCCTCGCGTTTCAGGAAGCCGCCCCGCCGGAAGTTCTGCCCCGTCCACCCGTCCGGTGAGGTGACGACGTTCCACGCGGCACGACCTCCGGAGAGGTGGTCGATGCTCGCGACCTGCCGCGCGACCTCGTACGGCTCGTTGAACGTCGACGACAGCGTGCCCGCGAGGCCGAGCCGGGTGGTGACCGCGGACAGCGCGGCCAGCACGGTGGTGGTGTTCGGTCGCCCGACGACGTCGGAATCGACGATCTTGCCCGCGTGCTCGCGCAGGCGCAGGCCCTCGGCGAGGAAGAGGAAGTCGAACTTGCCCCGCTCGGCCGTGCGCGCGAGGTGTTCGAAGGACGAAAAGTCGATTTGACTACCCGAACGGGGGTCGCTCCACACGGTCGTGTTGTTGACGCCGGGGAAATGTGCGGCGAGTTTGACCTGTTTGGGCATCTGTCACGCCTCCGCGTACTGGTTGGCGGCGATCCCGAGCCCGAGATGGTCGCGCAGGGTGGTGCCGGTGTAGGTCTGCCGGAACGCGCCCGCGGCCTGGAGCGCGGGGACGGTCTCGGCGGTGAAGAGCGCCAGGTCGTCGGGCAGGACGGCGGGCCGGACGTGGAAGCCGTCGAGGCCACCCGACGCGGCGAGGCGGGGTAGCTCGGTGGCGAGGTCGGCGGGGGTGCCGGTGAAGCTCAGGCCCGGCGGGAAGGGCGCGTAGGCCTCCAGCGCGCGACGCCGATCGATGGCCGCTTGCTCGGTCTCGGCGAGCACGATCGACAGGCCGGCCAGGAGTTTGGCGTCCGGGAAGCGCTCGCGGGCGCCCCGGATCTCGTCGATCAGGACGACGTCGGCGCCGTGCGCGTACGGCGAGTCGCCGTACACCGCGACGACGGGGTGGCCCTGCGGCGGGCGCGGCGTGATCGAAGGTCCCTTGATGCTGAAGAAGCGGCCTTCGAAGTCGACGTAATGCAGCTTTTCGCGGTCGATGTAGCGGCCTGACGGCTCGTCGCGGATGATCGCGTCATCCTCCCAGCTGTCCCAGAGGCGCGCGAGGACGTCGACGACCTCGGCGTTCTCCGCTTCGGCGTCCACCTCGGACGGCAGCGTGCGCCTGCCGAAGTGCGCGACCTCGGCTTCGGTGCGCGAAGGGACCGCGAGGACGCCTGCGCGGCCGCGGCTCGCGAAGTCGAGCGAAGCGACGGCCGTCGAGAGGTGGAACGGCTCGGTATG
The DNA here is from genome assembly GCF_042647925.1 of Amycolatopsis speibonae. Taxonomy (NCBI): domain Bacteria; kingdom Bacillati; phylum Actinomycetota; class Actinomycetes; order Pseudonocardiales; family Pseudonocardiaceae; genus Amycolatopsis; species Amycolatopsis speibonae. Next base: position 481,150 of record NZ_JBHRWK010000014.1, on the reverse strand, counting down.
GGTGGTGGTGACCGTCGGGACGAGGCCGATCCCGCTGGTCACGGGGGCTAACGCGGCGAAGGTCAACAGGGCGTCAAGCCGGCCTCGGGCGACCTCCTCGCCGCCGGGCTGGAGCGCGAGAGTGTCGTCGAGGGTGACGAAGTCGAGCGAAGCCGCTTCGGCGAGCTTCGCGTGGGCTAGGTAGTGGGCGGCGGTGAACAAGGCGGCCGGGCGGACGTCGGACACCCGCCAGGCGGCCGGATGCTGCCCTGCCCCGTCGAGCGCGACCCCGAGGTGCAACTACTGTGCGGAACCCATGCCCGGGGAACCCGCTGGCCCACCCCTCGATTCCCCCTCCCACGAGGTGAGACATCGCGATTAGCCCGCTAAACGCGCGCCGGGCCCGACCTGCGTTTAGCGGGCTAATCGCGATCTGCGGGAGCGGAGAGCAGGGCGGGGTGGGGCGCAGTTAGCGGGCTAAACGCGATCCCGGCGGGTGGCGTCGTGGATGTCAGGAAAGGGGCGTTCATGACGTTTTTCGTCCTGAACGACCCTTTCCTGACGTTCCGAGTCAGGGTGGCCGCGACCTGCGTTTAGCGGGCTAAACGCGATCTGCGGGAGCGGGAAGCGGGGCGGGCGGATCGCGATTAGGGGGCTAAACGCAGGTCGGGGCGGGGGCGGGGCGGGAGGGGGTGGGGTCAGAAGGGGCGGCGGGCCATTTCTTCCAGGCGCCGGATGCGTTCGTCCATGGGCGGGTGGGTCGAGAAGAGTTTGGTGAGGCCGCCGCTCGGACGGAACGGGTTCGCGATCATGAGGTGTGACTGCGACACCAGCTTCGGCTCCGGCACGAGCGGCGCCGCGCGCGTCCCTCTGTCGAGTTTCCGCAGCGCCGACGCCAGGCCGAGCGGGTCGCCGGTGAGTTCCGCGCCCGACGCGTCGGCCTGATACTCCCGCGACCGGCTCACGCCGAGCTTCACGACGGCGGCCGCGATCGGCCCGATCAGCACCAGGAGCAGCGCGACCAGCGGGCTGTCGCCGTCTTCGCGGTCGTTGCCGCCGAAGACGCTCGCGAACATCGCGATGTTGGCGATCACGCTGATCACACTCGCCAGCGCGCCCGCGACACACGAAATGAGGATGTCGCGGTTGTAGACATGCGACAGTTCGTGCCCTAGCACGGCCCGCAGCTCGCGCTCGTCGAGCAGGCCGAGGATGCCGGTGGTGCAGCACACCGCCGCGTGCCGGGGGCTGCGGCCGGTGGCGAAGGCGTTCGGGGCCTGCGTGGGGCTGATGTAGAGCCTCGGCATCGGCTGCCGCGCGGTGGTCGCGAGTTCGCGCACGATCCGGTACATCGCGGGCTGCTCGGCCTCCGAAACCGGCCGGGCGAGCATGGCCCGCAGGGCCAGTTTGTCGGAGTTGAAGTAGGCGTACGCGTTGACCCCGAGCGCCACGATCAGGCCGATGACCAGCGCGCCCCGCCCGAAGAGGCCGCTGATCCCGACGATGATCGCGGACAGCACGCCGAGCAGGACGACGGTCTTGAGCCCGTTTTGGTGTTTGTGCACGGCGTCCTGCTCCTTTCTTTCTCCGGGTTTGGGGGTTACTCATCGGAAACAACGCGATCGGGGGACGCGAAGTTCCTTCGCGGGCCCGGATCGCGGGTTATCGTCGAACCCCGGAACGATCATGGGGAGGCGCCCGTGCGAGGACCCGAACTGAGCCGCCGAGCCCTGTTCACGCTGGCCGCGGCCGGTGCTTCCGCGGTCGCGTTCGCCCCGGCTGCCAGAGCCGAGAAAGTGCTCGTCATCGAGGTCGGGGGCGCCCCGGAGGCGGTCGCGGTGAATTCCGTCACCGGCTTCGCCTACGTCTCGGACCCGGCCACCGGCACGGTCGTCGTCCTCGACTCGCGCAGCGGCACCGTCGGCGAGGTGATCCCGGTCGGCGGCGAGCCCGCCGGGCTGGCCGTGGACACCGTCACCAACCGGGTCTACGTCGCCAACCCGCCCGGCGGGACGGTCCTCGTGCTCGACGGGCTGACCAACGAGGTCGTCAGCGTGGTGCCCGCCGGTCCGGGTGCGTCCGATGTCGACGTCGACGAGCAGGCGAACCGCGTCTACGCGGTCAGCGATCTCACCGGGACACTCGCCGTCGTCGACGGCGTCGGCTGCCGCCTGCTGAACCTGGTCCCCGGCCCTACGCGGGCGTTGGCGTCGACGGCGGTCGACAGCGGGCGCAAGCTCGCGTACTGCACCAGCCCGGACACGGACTCGCTGGAGGTCTACGACATCGGCGCGGGGAAGTTCACCGGCGGGATCCCGGTCGGACAGTCACCGACCGGGGTCGCCGTGCACCGCGGTTCCGGGACGGTGTTCGTCGCGAATTCGGCGATCCATCATCTGTCCGTTGTGGACGGTGGTGCACGCAGGGAGAAGGCGACCGTGCTGCTGCGTTCGGAGTCGTCGGCGGTCGCGGTCCACGAAGGATCGAACACCGCCTACGCCAACGGAGGTCCCAACGGCGTCGCCCGGATCGACGGCGTGACGAGCCTGCTCACCGGCGACCTGTCACTCGGCGTGAACCCCGGCGCGGTCGCGATCGACCAGCGCACCCGGACGGTGTACGTGACGGATCCCTTGCGCGGCAGGGTTTCCTTGATCAGGGATTTCTGAGTTCTCACGTGGAGTAACTCCGGGTATACCGTCGGAAGCATGAAACTCGGTTTGCAGATCCCGGACCTCACGTGGCCGAACGGTGCGAGCGCGCTGGGCGCCGATCTGGCGGCCGTCGCCAGGAAGGCCGACGAAGCAGGCTTCGACTCCATCGCCCTGATGGACCACTTCTTCCAGATCTCGGTGGTCGGCCCGCCCGAGAACGACATGATCGAGGCCTACACCGCGCTCGGTTTCCTCGCCGCGCACACCGAACGCGCGAAGCTGCTCACCGTCGTCACCGGTGTGCACTATCGCGAGCCCGGCCTGCTGGCGAAGGCGATCACGACGCTCGACGTCCTTTCCGGCGGCCGCGCCATTCTCGGGATCGGCGCGGGCTGGAACGAAGAGGAATCCCGCGGGCTCGGCTTCCCGTTCCCGTCCACCGCGGAGCGGTTCGAGCGGCTGGAAGAGACGCTTCGGTACGTGCGGCAGATGTGGAGTGACGACGACGGCCCCTTCCAGGGCAAGCATTATCAGGCCGACAGGCTGATGAACGTGCCGCAGGCGCTGTCGAAGCCGCATCCGCCGATCATGATCGGGGGCGGCGGGGAGAAGAAGACGCTGCGGTTCGTCGCGAAATACGGCGACATGTGCAATCTCTTCAACGGCCCGGATCTCGAACGCAAACTCGGCGTGCTCAAGCAGCACTGCGAAAACGAGGGCCGCGACTACGCCGAGATCACCAAGACCGTCTATCACACCCTCGACATCGGGCCGAAGGGCGAGAAGACCGGCGAACTGAACGACGCGCTCGGCAAGCTGGCCGAACTCGGCGTCGACGTCGCGATCGGGTCCATTCCCGGGCTCCCCGACCTCGACCTCGTCGAAAAGATCGGCGCGGACGTCATCCCGGTCGCGGAAAAGCTCTGACGGCGCTCGCCCACCCCGCCCGCCGCGGGCATGATGGCGTGGTGAGCGAGTACGCATTGCGTGGCGGACTGCAACCGGACACCTCAGCCGTGGCCGCCGTCCTGGCGCACCATGGTGTCGAGGGGCCGGACGGGAAGGCTCCCGGTGAGGCGCTGCTCTTCGCCGTGTCCGGCGGGATCGGGGCCGGCTACATCCTGTGGGACTTCGCGCACGAGACGATGTCGACGATCGTGTTCGGTTTCCGCGCGCGCTGGCAGTATCCGCAGGAGTGGCTTAAGTCCACTGTGGACCGTCTCGGGCTCGGCATCGACATCCACACCGGCGGCAAACGCGCCGCCGCGAAACGGCTCACCGCCGACCTCGCGGCGGGGCGGCCGGTGATCGTCCTGCCTGACCGCGAGTCGCTCGGGTACTGGCAGTTGCCGCCGGAGATGTCCGGCGGTGGCGGCCATTTCGTCGTCGCGTACGGCGAAGAGGACGGCAGGGTGCTCGTCGACGACCGGAACCTCGCCCCGCTGACGGTCGACCGGAAGACGTTCGACGCCGCGCGCGGCCGCGTCGGCTCGTACAAGAACCTGCTCGCGACGATCGCGCCCGGCGAGGTCCCGGACTGGCGGGCGGCCGTGCGCGGCGGGCTGACGGACTGTGCGCGGAACCTCTCGGCGCCGTCGAAGTCGTTCTCGCTGCCCGCGTGGGAACGCTGGGCGAAGGCGATGACCGACGAACGTGACCCGAAGGGCTGGCCGCGCGCGTTCGGCGAACGGCGCGGGCTCGTCGGAGCGCTGTTCAACGTCTGGGAAAGCGTCACCCCGGCCGGGATGGAGGGCGGGCATCTGCGCGGGCTGTTCGCCGACGCGCTCACCGAGGCTTCCGGCCTGCTCGAACTCCCGGCGCTGGCCGAACAGGCGTCGACCTGGCGCGGGATCGGGGAACGCTGGGCCGAACTGGCCGAGGCCGCCGTCCCGGCGCCGGCGGCGGAGTTCGCCTGGGTCCGGGGGCTGGTCAGCGCGGTGTCGGCGGGTGTCCGAGAAGGCGACGCTGGGCAGGACGCGGCCGCGGAGGCGGGCACGGAGATGTGGAAGCTGCGCGCGCACTACAACGACGAGACGCCGTTCACCGACGTCGAGGCCCGCGACCTCTTCGCCGCGATGAGCACGATGATCCGGGACATCCACACCGCCGAGACCGCCGCGATCCGCGAGCTCTCCGAAACCCTGATGGAGTGAACCGGGCCGGTGTCCGTTGCGCCGTGCGGCCGGAACACCGCGCGATCGTTGAAGATCCACTTCGTGCACGCACATCCGCTGGGGACGATCGGTGCGAGTCCCGCTTCCGAGATCCACCTCTACCGTCATCGCCTGCGTGTCACCGACCTGGACTACCTCGGTCACGTCGGGAACGTGCGGCTGCTGGACTACTTCCAGGAAGCCCAGGTCGCGATGCTCGACCCCCGGCGTGAGCGGGTCTTCCAGACGAAGGGACCGACCTATCTGATCGCGAAGCACAACGTCAGCTACGTGCGGCGGCTGACGTTCCGCGACCATCCCGTCGAGGTGGAGACCGTGGTCGGGCGGATCGGGACCTGCGACATCGTGGTCAACAGCAGGCTGCGCGACGAGAAGGCCGTCTACGCGCGCTGCCGCACCATCTGGGTCGCGTGCACCCTGCCCGAAGGCGGCACGCGGCGCCTCGGCGAAGAGGAACGCGAGCGGCTGACGCGGTTCAGCGGCGTGATCGACGAGATCGCCTGAATGAGTTTTTAACCGTTTATGCTCCATTTCCCGCAGCGCCGGAAAACGGCTGGGCCATTCAGCGGCTGATCATCAAGCTTTTCGGCCGGTACCTTCGAAAGAGCTCTCTTCCCCTGCTGAGCTCCCCGGAGGTATTTCATGCCACGGCCGAAGTCTGTCCGCTTTCTCGCGCCCTTGGTCGGCGCCCTGCTCTTGACCGGCGGGGTGGCCGCCACTGCCGCCCCCGCCGGCGGCAGTGAAGACCCCCAGTTCATCCGCCTGGCCAGCAGGACCTTCGATCCGCTCAGCCAGCGGACCGCCGCGAGCCAGAACTGGACGGGCTCATATCTGCTCCAGGTCCGGAGCACGCTGACCGACGCGCAGCGCGGGCAATTGCACGCACTCGGCGTGCGAATCGGGACCTACATTCCCGATTTCGCCTACGTGGTCCGCCTCAAGCAGGAGAACCGTGAATCGATCGCGAAATTGAGTTTCGTCCGCTGGCTCGGCGAATACCGGCCTGCCGACAAGACGGAGATCTCGGTGGCCGGGACGGGCGGTTATCTGGTGACGCTGGTCGAATCGGACGCGCGGGACCAGCGGGCGGTGGCCGAGCGGATCCTGCGGCTCGGCGGGAGCGTAGAGGCGATTTCGCAGAGCGGGCAGCACCTCGTCGCCACCCTCGGCTCCGACCAGGTCGCGACCGTGGCGCAGGGCGCCGAAGTGCTCGCGGTCGGCGCGATCACCGCACCCGAGACCGACATGGCCAACGCCAGGGAAAGCGGGGGCGCGAACTACCTCGAGAGCGCCGGCGGCTACCGCGGCCAGGGTGTGCGCGGCGAGGTGATGGACGGCGGCCTGCGCGCCACCCACCAGGAGTTCAAGGCGCGGCCGACCGTGCTGCACGGCTCGAATTCGACCGACACGAGCCACGGCACCTCGACGTACGGCCAGATCTTCGCCTCCGGGGTGAGCGCGCCGCAGCGCGGCCTGCTGCCCGAGGGCCAGGGCATCTTCGCCACCTACAACAAGCCGGACCGCTACGCCCACACCAAGGAACTGGTCGACCCGGCCGGCAAGTACCGCGCGGTGTTCCAGAGCAACAGCTGGGGCGGCGGGCTGACGACGGCGTACAACTCTGTCTCGGCCGAGCTCGACAAGATCGTCTTCGACCACGACCTGCTGATCTGTCAGTCGCAGAGCAACGCGGGGAGCCAGCAGTCGCGGCCGCAGGCCTGGTCGAAGAACGTGCTCTCGGTCGGCGGGCAGTACCACTACAACACGCTCAGCCGCACCGACGACAAGTGGAGCGGCGGCGCCAGCATCGGCCCGGCCGCCGACGGCCGGATCAAACCGGAGCTGTCGAACTACTACGACAAGATCGACACCACGTCTTCGGGCAGTGACACCTCGTACACGACGTCGTTCGGCGGCACGAGCGGCGCGACCCCGATCACCTGCGGAAACGCCGGCCTGCTGTTCCAGATGTGGGCCGACGGCGTGTTCGACGGCGCCCCCGGCAAGGGCCGCGACGTCTTCACCAGCCGCCCGCACGCCGCGACCGCGAAGGCGCTGCTGATCAACGGGGCCGACCAGTTCGCGTTCAGCGGCACCTCGCACGACATGACCCGCACGCACCAGGGCTGGGGCACCGCGAATGTGCGGTACCTGCACGAACAGGCCAAGGCGAACGGCTGGAAGCTGCCGGTGCTGGTCAACGAGACGGATCTGCTGGGCACCGGGCAGGCCAAGAAGTACACGGTCGCGGTGAACGGGTCGAAGCAGTTCAAGGCGACGCTGGCCTACACCGACCCGGCGGGCTCTCCGAGCGCGTCGGTCACCCGGGTCAACGACCTGACGCTGAAGGTCACCGCGCCGGACGGGACCGTCTACTACGGCAACAACGGGCTGAAGGCGGGCAACTTCTCGACCGCGGGCGGTTCGCCGAACACCGTCGACACGGTGGAGAACGTCATCCTCGAGAAGCCCGCCGCCGGCACCTGGGCGGTGGAGGTCGTGGCGACGCAGGTGAACGCCGACGGTCACCCGGAGACGTCGGCGACCGACGCGGACTACGCCCTGGTGGTTTCTTGACGCTGTGAGGGGCGCCACTGGCGGCCCTTTCGTAAATGCGCGCGAACGGATCGCGTTCAGGTGACTGATTGCGATCAGGTTCCGGAGTTGCCCGCGCCCGGATGGCGGAGATGTCTGCGCCGATGGCCGAGACGTCAGGTTTCGGTTGTGAGACGGAAGCGTGAGACCCCGGAAAGGCATGTAACGAGGCGACCCGGGGTGCCGACGTCTGGGATACGTGACGCGAGCCAAGGAGCCTCTCGATGACCACCTGCCGACTCTGCGGATCGGCCCATCTCGCCAGCGTCGTCGACCTAGGGGCGACGCCGCCGTGCGAACGATTCCTCACCGCGGAACAGCTCGCGGAACCGGAGCCGACCTACCCCCTGCACCTGCAGGTCTGCACCGAATGCTGGCTCGCCCAGATTCCGCCGCTGATCACCCCGGAAGAGACTTTCACCGAATACGCGTACTTCTCGTCGTATTCCGCCTCCTGGGTCGAACACGCCAAAACGTTCGTCGACGGCGCCGTCGGACGACTCGGGCTCGATGAGTCCTCGTTCGTCGTCGAGGTCGCCAGCAACGACGGCTATCTGCTCAAACATGTTGTGGCGCAGCAGATCCGTTGTCTCGGCGTGGAACCTTCGGTGAACGTGGGCCAAGCCGCGCGTGACGCCGGGGTGCCGACGAAGACCGCCTTCCTCAGCCCTGAAAGCGGGCGCGACGTCCGCGAGGAACACGGTCCCGCCGACCTCGTCGTGGCGAACAACGTTTACGCGCACATTCCGGACATCATCGGCTTCACGCACGGGCTCCGCGCCCTCGTCGCCGATGACGGCTGGGTCAGCATCGAGGTCCAGCACCTGCTGACGCTGATCCAGGAGAACCAGTACGACACGATCTATCACGAGCATTTCCAGTACTACACGGTGGAATCCGCGCGCCGGGCCCTTTCGCGCGGCGGATTGTCCGTTGTGGACGTCGAGCTCCTGCCCACTCACGGCGGTTCCATCCGGCTGTGGGCGCGCCCGGACGCCGTCGCCGGCGAGCCGAGCGAGCGGATGCTGGAGATCCTCGACGCCGAAAAAGCGGCCGGACTGCACGAAATGTCCGGCTACACCGAATTCTCCGAGCGGGTCACCAAGGTCCGGCTCGACCTGAACAAGTTCCTCACCGACGCGGCGCTCGAAGGCAAGACCGTCGTCGGCTACGGCGCCCCGGGCAAGGGCAACACGCTGCTGAACCACTGCGGCATCCGCCCGGACGTGCTGCGGTACACCGTCGACCGCAACCCGTACAAGCACGGCCGGTTCACCCCCGGCACCCGGATCCCGATCCTCCCGCCGGAGCGCATCGAAGCGGACCGGCCGGATTACGTGCTCGTCCTTCCGTGGAACCTCCGGAAGGAACTGACCGCCCAATTGTCCTTTGTGGACGAGTGGGGCGGGAAACTGGTCTTCCCCATCCCGCACCTGGAAATCGTCGAGGTGAAGTCGTGAAGGTAGTCCTCTTCTGCGGCGGCTACGGCATGCGGATGCGCAACGGTGACGCGTCCGACGTGCCCAAGCCGATGGCCATGGTCGGCCCCAGACCCCTGATCTGGCACGTGATGCGGTACTACGCGCATTTCGGCCACACCGAGTTCGTGCTCTGCCTCGGTTACGGCGCGCACCACATCAAGGAATTCTTCCTCAACTACCAGGAGACCGTCTCCAACGATTTCGTGCTGCGCGGCGGCAAGGCGGAACTGCTGTCGACCGACATCGCGGACTGGTCGATCTCCTTCGTGCAGACCGGCCTCGAATCGGCCATCGGCGAGCGGCTGCGCCGGGTGCGCCCGCATCTGGACGGCGACGAGATGTTCCTCGCCAACTACGCCGACGTCCTCACCGACGCCCCGTTGCCGGAAATGATCGAGCGTTTCAAGAACTCCGACGCCGGCGCGTCGATGATGGTCGTGCCGCCGCAGTCGTCGTTCCACTGCGTCGAGATGAACGAGGACGGCCGGATCGGCGCGCTGACCCCGGTCAGCGAGATGCCGCTGTGGGAGAACGGCGGGTACTTCGTGCTGCGCCAGGAGGTCTTCGACCACATCCCCGAGGGCGGCGACCTGGTCGCCGACGGCTGCGGTGAACTCGCCAAGCGCGGCAAGCTGCTCGCGTATCCGTACCGCGGGTTCTGGAAACCGACCGACACCGTCAAGGAACGCGTCCAGCTGGACGACGCGTACGCGCACGGCGACCGTCCCTGGGCGCGGTGGGAACGCGAACCCGCGCCGGTGGCCACGGCGTGATCGGACTCGGCACCGGCCGGATCGAGCGGATCGTCGCGCTCGGCGCGCATTGTGACGACATCGCCATCGGGGCGGGCGGCACACTGCTGACGCTCTGCGCGGGCAACCCGGGTGTCCGGGTCGACGCGCTCGTCCTGTCCGGCGGCGGCACCGAACGGGAGGCCGAGGAGCGCGCCGCGCTCGCGGCCTTCTGTCCGGGCGCCGACGTCGAGGTCACCGTGCTCAAACTGCCCGACGGCCGGTTCCCGTCGCACTGGGAAGAGGCCAAGAACGGGCTGGAAGACCTGCGCCGCCGCACGGACCCGGACCTCGTCCTCTCCCCGCGCACGGCCGACGCGCATCAGGACCACCGCGGCCTGGCGACGCTGGTGCCGACGGTGTTCCGCACCCATCTCCAGCTGGAGTACGAAATCGCCAAATGGGACGGCGACCTCGGCAAACCCGCCGCCTACGTCCCGCTGTCGGCCGAGCGCGCCGAGGAGAAGGTCCGCCTGCTGCAGGAGCACTACGCCTCGCAGCGGCATCGACCTTGGTACGACCGGGAAGCCTTCCTCGGCCTCGCCCGCATTCGCGGCATCGAATGCGGGCAGCGCTATGCCGAGGCCTTCGACCTCAAGAAACTGACGCTCGACCTCACTGCGAAAGGCTGAAAGTCATGCGTGTGCTGCTGACCGGGCACAAGGGCTACCTGGGCACGGTGATGGCCCCGGTGCTGGCCGCCGAAGGCCACGAGGTGATCGGCCTCGACTCCGGTCTCTACGACACCTGCGTGCTGGGCCCGAAGCCCGAAGACCCCGAAGGCTTCGAGGTCGACCTTCGTGACGTCACGGCCGAGCACGTGGCCGGGGTGGACGCCGTGATCCACCTCGGCGCGCTGTCCAACGACCCGCTCGGTTCGCTGGCGCCGGAGCTGACCTACGACATCAACCACCACGCCTCGGTCAAGCTCGCCAAGCTGGCGAAGGACGCCGGGGTCAAGCGGTACCTCTACGCGTCGACGTGCTCGGTCTACGGCGCCTCGGGCGGCGACGGCCTGGTCGACGAGGACGCGCCGCTGCGCCCGGTGACGCCGTACGCCGAGTCGAAGGTGCGGGTGGAGGACGACGTCCAGGAGCTCGCCGACGGCGACTTCAGCCCGGTGTACATGCGCAACGCGACCGCGTTCGGCTTCTCGCCGCGGCTGCGCGGCGACATCGTGCTCAACAACCTGACCGCGCACGCCCACCTCTCCGGCGAGGTGCTGGTGCTCTCCGACGGCACGCCGTGGCGGCCGCTGGTGCACGCCAAGGACATCGCGCGGGCCTTCGCGGCGGCGCTGGTGGCGCCCAAGGAAGCGGTGCACGGCAAGGCGTTCAACATCGGCACCGAACGCAACAACGTGACCGTGGCCGAGATCGCCGAAGAGGTCGTCGAGGCCGTTCCCGGCTCCACGCTGCGGATCACCGGCGAGGCGGGCGCGGACCCGCGTTCCTACCGGGTCGACTTCTCCCGGTTCCGCGCGGCGATCCCCGCCTTCGACTGCGACTGGTCGGTCAAGGACGGCGCGCTCGAACTGATCGAGGCCTACAAGACCCACGGCCTCACCGAACACGGCTTCCAGCGCCTGTTCACCCGGCTGGCGCGGCTGCAGGACCGCACCGCCGCCGGCGAACTCGACGACACCTTGCGACGTCGCTGATGACACACGGGGGCCTGGAGACGAGCGCCGACCTGCGTGAGCTGGTCGAGCGCCTGTATCCGCTGTGCCGCAGCATCACCGGCGACGGCGTCCGCCGCACGCTGGAGATCGTCGGCGAGCACATCCCGCTGGAGATCCACGAGGTCCCCACCGGCACCGGAGTGCTGGACTGGACGGTGCCGCAGGAGTGGAACATCCGCGACGCGTACATCAAGGACGCCTCCGGCCGCCGCGTGGTCGACTTTCAGGAGTCGAACCTGCATGTGGTCGGCTACAGCGTCCCGGTGTCGCGGAAGATGCCGCTCACCGAGCTGCGCGAGCACCTCCACACCCTGCCGGACCGGCCGTCCTGGGTGCCGTACCGGACCAGCTACTACTCGCCGACGTGGGGTTTCTGCCTGGCGCAGGAAACCCTCGACGCGATGCCGGACGGCGAGTACGAGGTGCACATCGACTCCACGCTGGCCGACGGGAGCCTCACCTACGCCGAGCACGTCGTGCCGGGAGAGGTCACCGACGAGGTGATCATCTCCTGTCACACCTGCCATCCGTCGCTGGCGAACGACAACGTCGCCGGGATCGCGATCGCCGCCGCGTTCGCGCGGACGCTCGAAAAGCCCCACCACACGTACCGGTTCCTGTTCATGCCGGGCACGATCGGCGCCATCACCTGGCTCGCGCGCAACACCGAGCGCGCGGGCCGGATCAAGGCGGGGCTCGTGCTGGCGTGTGCCGGTGACCCGGGATCGTTGACGTACAAGCGAAGCCGCCGGGGCGACGCCGAGATCGACCGGGTGCTCGCGTACGTCCTGGCCGATCGCGTGCACCAGATCGTGGACTTCTCGCCGTACGGCTACGACGAGCGCCAGTTCTGCTCCCCCGGCTTCAACCTGGGTGTCGGATCGCTGACGAGGACGCCGTACGCGGGTTATCCCGAGTATCACACCTCGGCCGACAACCTCGATTTCGTCTCCACGGCGGCCATGGAGGAAACCCTCCAGACGCTGAAGGACACGCACGCCGTCCTCGACCGCAACCGCAGCTACGTCAACCTCAGCCCCTACGGCGAGCCGCAACTGGGCAAGCGCGGGCTGTACGGCTCACTCGGCGGGCGAAGCGACGCCAAACAAGCCCAGATGGCCATGCTCTGGGTGCTCAACCTCTCGGACGGCGAGCACAGCCTGCTCGACGTCGCCGAGCGGTCCGGGCTGCCGTTCGATTCCGTCGCCGCCGCCGCTCAGGCGCTCCACGACGCCGGATTGCTCAAGGATTAGAGGCCCATGCGATCACTTCTGCGTTCCCAAGCCGTCCGGGCGATGGCCGGACGGCTCAGCTGGGGCCTCGGCGACCAGGCCGTCTCCAGTATCACCAACTTCGTGGTCGGCCTCTACGTCGCGCGTTCGCTCGGCACGTTCGCGTTCGGCATGTTCAGCCTCGCCTGGGTCAGCTACGGCGTGGTGCTCAACCTTTCGCGCGGGCTGACGACGGATCCGCTGATGGTGCGGTTCTCCGGGGTGTCCACCGAATCCTGGCGCGCCGCGACCAAGCGGGCGACCGGGACGGCGCTCACCGTGGGCGTCGTCTCCGGGCTGATCAGCGTGGCCGCCGGCCTCGTCGTGGGCGACTCCACCGGTGGGGCGTTCATCGCGCTCGGCCTCGTCATCCCCACGCTGCTGCTGCAGGACGCCTGGCGGTTCACCTTCTTCGCCGCGGGGCACGGGAAGAAGGCGTTCCTCAACGACGTCGTCTGGGGGATCGCGCTGATCCCGGCGCTGTTCATCGCGCACCACACGTCCGACACGGTCGTCGCGTTCATCCTGGCGTGGGGTCTTTCCGGGGCGGTCGCGGCCGCCTTCGGCTGCTTGCAGTCCGGGGTCCGGCCCGATCCGCGCGGCACGCTCGAATGGATCAAGGCACACCGCGACCTCGGTACCCGCTACGTGATCGAAAACGTCAGCAACAGCGGCTCGTCGCAACTGCGGATGTACGGTCTCGGCGCGATCGCCGGGATCGCGAGCGTCGGCGCGGTGCGCGGTGCCGAGCTGCTCCTCGGGCCGTTCTTCGCTCTTTTGATGGGACTTTCCCTGGTCACGGTCGCCGAAAGCGCGCGGGTGCTCCAACGGGCCCCGCACCGCTTCCGGAAATTCTGCGCCGTCCTCGGCGCGGGCCAGGCGGCGGCGGCCCTGCTCTGGGGCCTCGCCTTGCTTCTGGTACCCCACGACGCCGGCCGGTTCGTGCTCGGTGACGTCTGGGATCCCGCTTCGAAACTGATCCTCCCGGTGACCATCGGTATCGCCGCGGCGGGATTCAACACCGGGGCGGCCGCCGGACTGCGTGCGCTCGGCGCTGCGAAACGGAGCCTTCGCGCCCAGCTGATCAACTCGGCCGGCTACGTCGGCTTCGGGCTCATAGGCGCCTTCTTGGCCGGGGCGTCCGGATCCGCTTGGGGGGTCGCGTTGGCGATCACCAGCGGGTCAGCGGTGTGGTGGCTTCAGCTGCATATCGCCTTCAAGGAACACCTGACTTCGGAGAAGGAAGAAATGAGGACGTCATGAGCACCGCTCCTCGGCTGAGCATCGGGCTCCCGGTCTACAACGGCGAGGACTACCTCGCCGAATCGCTGGACGCACTCCTCGGCCAAAGCTTCGGGAACTTCGAACTGATCATCTCGGACAACGCGTCCACCGACCGCACCGAAGAGATCAGCCGTGAGTACGCGAAGCTGGATTCCCGCGTCCGGTACGTGCGCCAGCCGGTGAACATCGGCTGCGCGCCCAACCACAACTACTGCGTCGACGTCGCCCGCGGCGAACTGTTCAAGTGGGCCTCCGACGACGACCTCTACGCGCGCGACCTGCTGGAACGCTGTATCGAAGCGCTCGACGAGCATCCGGAGTTCATTCTCTCGCACTCGTGGACGGCGATGATCGACGAGAAGGGCGTCGTCACACAGGCGCTGCAGTACCCGCTGAACACGGTCTCGCCGCACGCCGCGGAACGCTTCCGCAGCACACTGTTCGCGCCCGGCGGGGACGACGACGGCGCTGTCATCCGCACCGAGGTCCTGCGCCACGTCGCGCCGCTGGACAGCTACCACCACGCGGACCGCACGATCATCTCGGAACTGGCCCTGCACGGCCCGTTCCACCAGGTGCCCGACTGGCTGTACTTCCGGCGCGACCACCCCGGCCGCTCCGAACACGAGCACCCGACCGTGCGCCGGCGGGCCACCAACCTCGACCCGAAGCGGGCCGACAAGCTGCGCCACCCGATGGTCCGGCTGCTCGGCGAGTACGTCCTGGGGTACGTCAACGCGATCCGCAACGCGCCGATCTCCGGCGCGGAGAAGCGTGAATGCTTCCGCTACCTGCGGCAATGGGCACTGAACCGGGCGGGGAACCCTGCCATGGGCCGGATGCCGGTGCAGGCCGAGGCCGAAACCGGCCCGCGTGAGGTCTCCGTCGCCTCGGTCGTCGCCGGCCAGGAGGGACGAGTCCCTTGACCCCGCCCGCGAGGATCGGGCTGTTCGGCCTCCTCGGATCGGGGAACCTCGGCAACGACGGTTCCTTCGAGGCGGTACTCGGGTTCTTGCGCACGGAACATCCGGACGCCGCCATCAGTGTGATGTGCGGCGGCCCGGAAATAGTCGCGTCGCGCTACGGACTCGAGACGACCGCGTTGAACTGGTACGAGGGCGAATACCGGACGGTCTCGGGACCGCTGTCAGTCGTACTGAAGGCCTTCGGGAAACTCGTCGACGCCGTCCGCACGGCGGCGTGGGTGCGGCGCCAGGACGCGGTGATCGTGCCGGGGATGGGTGTCCTGGAATCCACCCTTCCCCTGCGCCCGTGGGGGTTCCCGTACGCCTTGCTGCTGCTTTCGGCGTCCGGAAGGCTGGTCGGTACCAAGGTGGCGCTGGTGAGCGTCGGCGCCAACGTGAGCTCGCAGCGGGTCACCCGGTCGGTGATCCGCTGGGCCGCGCGGCTGGCGGCGTTCCGGTCGTATCGGGACGAGCCGTCACGGGACGCGATGCGCGCGATGGGGGTCGACGTCACGAACGACCGCGTCTACCCCGATCTCGCCTTCGCCCTCCCGGCGCCGTCGGAACCGGTGCTGCCCCGTTCCGTCGGGGTCGGGGTGATGGCCTACCACGGCGGGAACGAGGACAGGGCCCGCGCCGGCGAGATCTACGAGTCCTATGTGGACAAGATCACCGGGTTCGTCGCCGGACTGGTCGCCGACGGCCGCCCGGTGCGGTTGTTCATCGGCGACCGGGCCGACAAGCAGGTCGTCGACGAGATCATGCGGGAACTGGACTCCCCCTTGATCGCCGCCGCCGACACGTCCACTTTGGACGAACTGCTGCGGGCGATGTCGGCGGTCGAGGTCGTCGTCGCCACCCGGTACCACAACGTCCTGTGCGCGCTGAAGCTGGCGAAACCGACGTTGTCCCTCGGGTACGCGAGCAAGAACGAGGTCCTCATGACCACCCTGGGGCTGGGGGAGTTCTGCCAGTCGGCCAAGGAGATCGATTCCGCCGCGCTGGTACGCCAGTTCGCCGAACTCGAGTCCCGGGCGGGCGAACTGGCCGGGATCGTGGCGAAACGAGGCGCGGAGCAAGTGCGACTACTGGACGAACAGTTCGCCGAACTCCTCGCCGCCTTCCTGCCGATCGGAGTCCGATGAAGGTGATCCCGGTGCCCGCCATCGCGGGCGCGTACCTGTTCGAGCCGACCCCGCACGCCGACGAACGCGGCTTCTTCAGCCGCACCTTCGACGCCGACGTCGTCCGGTCGGCCGGGATCGACCCGAACGGGTTCCTCCAGGACAGCGTTTCCCGGTCCCGCCGGGGAGTGGTGCGCGGAATGCACCTCCGCTCCGGCGAGGGCGAGGCGAAACTGGTCCGGTGCTCGTGGGGCGCCGTCTTCGACGTCGTCGTCGACCTGAGGCCGGATTCGCCGACCTACCTCGGCAAGGAGACGTTCGACCTCTCCGGGGAGACCCAGGTCTCGCTGTACATCCCGGCGGGCTGCGCGCACGGATTCCAGGCGCTCACCGAGTACGCCGACGTCTCCTACCGGATCGACCGCGTGCACGACGCGAGCGAGGACGTCGCGATCGCCCACGACGACCCGGAACTGGCGATCCCCTGGCCGCTCCCGGCGGCGCTGCTGTCGGAACGGGACCGCCGTGCCCTTCCTCTTTCCGCCGTCTTACAGAACACGAGGTGAGAGCATGACCCGTCAGCTTCCCAAGTCCATGCGGGCCAACGAGCGCCTCCACGCGATGATCCCCGGCGGGGCGCACACCTACGCCAAGGGCGACGACCAGTACCCGGAGAATCTGGCGCCGGTCATCTCCCACGGGCGCGGCGCGCATGTCTGGGACGTCGACGGGAACTCCTACATCGAGTACGGTTCGGGGCTGCGCGCGGTCAGCCTCGGGCACGTACACCCGCGGGTCAGCGAGGCCGCCCACCGGGAGATCGACCGGGGCGCCAACTTCGCCCGTCCGTCCATTGTGGAGGAAAGGGCGGCGGCGAAGTTCCTCGAAACCGTCCCGACCGCCGAGATGGTCAAGTTCGCCAAGAACGGCTCGGACGCCACCACGGCCGCGGTCAAGCTCGCCAGGGCGGCCACCGGCAGGCCGCTGGTGGCGATCTGCGGTGACCACGCGTTCTTCTCCATCGACGACTGGTTCATCGGCACCACGGCGATGTCGTCGGGTATCCCGGACGAGATCACCGGACTCACCGTTTCGTTCCCGTACGGCGACCTCCCGGCGACGGAACGGCTGCTGCGGGAGAACGCGGGCCGGGTCGCCTGTCTGGTCCTGGAGGCGTCCACCCAGCTCGAACCGCCCGCCGGGTACCTCGTCGGCCTGCGGGAACTCGCCGACCGGTACGGCTGCGTCCTGATCTTCGACGAGATGATCACCGGTTTCCGCTGGTCCGAGGCGGGCGCACAGGGGCTCTACGGCGTCACGCCGGACCTCTCGACGTTCGGCAAGGCCCTCGGCAACGGGTTCGCCGTCGCCGCGCTCGCGGGAAAACGCGAACTGATGGAACTCGGCGGCCTGCGGACCGGCGGCGACCGCGTCTTCCTGCTGTCCACCACGCACGGCGCCGAGACGCATTCGCTGGCGGCCGCCATCGCGGTCATGGAGACCTACACCGAAGAAGGCATCGCCGCGCGGCTGCACGCGCTCGGTGACCGGCTCGCCGCCGGGGTCCGCGAAGTCGCGGCCTCCGCCGGGGTCGGGGAACACGTCGTCGTGCGCGGCCGGGCGAGCAACCTCGTCTTCGCCACACTCGACGCCGACAAGAAACCGTCGCAGGATTACCGCACGTTGTTCCTGCGGCAACTGGTCACTGGCGGGGTCCTCGGACCGTCGTTCGTGGTCAGCAGCGCATTGTCCGAAGAAGACATCGACCGGACGGTCGAAGTGGTCTCGCAGGCTTGCCTTGTGTACCGCAAAGCGCTCGACGCGGATGATCCGGCGCCGTGGCTGGGTGGCCGTCCGGTGAAGCCGGTTTTTCGGAGAAGGGTATGAGTTCAGGGATCGCATCTCGCTCGGCCGGCAGACGCACGCTCTGCGTCGCGCTGTCGGTATTACTGCTCCAGGTCGCCGTTGAAAGCCCAGCGGTGGCATCCGAAGAGCCGGCCGGAGGGGTGTGTGGCACAGCCGTCGGCGTCCCCTCCCCGCCGGAAGGCGCCCAGGTGATCCAACCGGGTACGGATCTGACCGACCGGACCCGGTTCAGCCCGCCGGGAAGCACGTTCTGGCTGGCCCCGGGCACGCACATGCTGACAGCCGACCAGTTCGGCCAGGTGATGCCCAAGGACGGCAACGTCTACCTCGGCGCGCCCGGCGCCGTGCTGGACGGGCGAAGGATCAACCGCGCGGCCTTCACCACGTCGGCCAAGGACGTGGTCATCCGCGGTCTGACCATCCGCGGTTTCGTCGCGGAACGGGATCAGGGCGTGGTCAACCACGACTCCGGCGACGGCTGGACCATCGAAGGCAACGTCATCGAGGACAACGACGGCGCCGCGATGATGACCGGGACCGGCCAGCGGGTGATCGGCAACTGCCTGCGGAACAACGGCCAGTACGGCATCAACGCCTACCGTTTCGGCAGCGGGATGACCGGCCTGGTGATCGAAGGCAACGAGATCACCGGGAACAACACCGGCGACTGGGAAACCAAGCTCCCTGGCTGCGGCTGCACCGGCGGGGCGAAGTTCTGGGCCGTGAACGGCGCCGACATCGTCGGCAACTGGGTCCACCACAACCACGGTGTCGGGCTCTGGGCCGACACGAACAACAACGACTTCCTCATCCAGGACAACCTGATCGAGGACAACGCGTCCGAGGGGCTGTTCTACGAGATCTCCTACAACCTGGAGCTGATCGGGAACACGTTCCGGCGCAACGCGCTGGTGCAGGGCCGCACCCGGGCCGCCAAGGGTGACACCTTCCCGGTCGCCGCGGTGTATCTCAGCGAATCCGGCGGGGAACCGAGGCTGCCTGCCCGGACCAGCCAGATCGACATCCGGGGGAACCTGTTCTCGGACAACTGGTCGGGGATCACCCTGTGGGAGAACGCGGACCGGTTCTGCAACAGCCCGGCCAACACTTCGACCCTCAGCTGCACGGCTCTGGTCTCACCGACGTCCACCTGCTCGGACCCGGGCATCGCGACCGAGCCGCTGTACAGCGACTGCCGGTGGAAGACCCAGCGCGTCCTGGTGCACGAGAACACGTTCGAGGTCGACTCGGCGCTGGAAGGCTGCCTCGACCGCTGCGGCCGGATGGCGGTGCTCTCGAACTACGGGACCTTCCCGGCCTGGTCACCGTACCGGGGCACGGTGATCTCGGAGGCGATCACCTTCCGGCAGGAGAACAGGTGGTACGACAACCAGTACTACGGGCCCTGGACGTTCGTCGCCCAGGACGCGTCGAAACGGCTGACGCCCGCGCAGTGGCAGGCCGAGCCCTATCGGCAGGACGTCTGCAGCGGGTTCGGCGAGAGCGTGACCTGCTGAAGTTTCACCTGTAAGTGTCCATCTGGGACCGTCCACAGTGGCTTACCGTTTCGGGTATGCCCGCGTTCCTGGTCGTCCTGCTGCTGCTCGCGACAGGAGTCGTCACAGCCCCTCCGGCTTCGGCGGCTCCTGTCACGGCTTGTGAAGCGGGGCCGGTGAGCCCTTCGAAACCGGACGGCGCCGTGCTCGTCCCGCCGGGGACCGACCTTTCCGAGAAGACGCGCGAACTCCCGGCCGGCACGACGTTCTGGCTGACCGGGGGCACGCACACCCTGGGCCCGGACGAGTACGGTCAGATCATCCCGAAGGACGGCAACGCCTACCTCGGCGCGCCCGGCGCCATCCTGGACGGGGGCGGCGTCAACCGCTACGCGTTCACCCAGCAGGCGCGCGACGTCGTCATCCGCGGCCTCACGATCCGCGGGTTCACGGCCCCGCGGGATCAGGGAGTGGTGAATCACGACTCCGGTGCACACTGGACCATCGAAGGCAACACCATCGAGCACAACCACGGCGCCGCGATGATGGCGGGGCCGCGTCAGGAGATCCTGCGGAACTGCCTGCGGGACAACGGCCAGTACGGCATCAACGCCTACCGGGCGGGCGACGGGATCACCGGGCTGCTCGTCGAGGGCAACGAGATCACCGGCAACAACACCGACGACTGGGAGAAGCAGGTCCCCGGCTGCGGCTGCAGCGGCGGCGCGAAGTTCTGGGCCGTGAACGGCGCCGACATCCGCGGGAACTGGGTCCACCACAACCACGGCGCGGGCCTGTGGGCGGACACGAACAACAACGACTTCCTCATCGAGGACAACCTGATCGAGGACAACGAGGCGGAGGCGTTGTTCTACGAGATCTCCTACAACCTCGTGGTCCGCGACAACACCTTCCGGCGGAACACCCTGGTGCAGGGCCGCGCGTTCGCCGCTCGCGGGGACGACTTCCCGGTCGGGACGATCTACCTTTCCGAATCCGGCGGTGAGCCGCGTATTCCGGCCCGGACCTCTTCGGCGGAGATCGTGGACAACGTCTTCGAGGACAACTGGGGCGGGATCACCGCTTGGGAGAACTCGGACCGCTTCTGCAACAGCCCGGCGAATACCTCTTCCGGCTCGTGCACACTTCTCGTTCCTTCGGTCTCTTCGTGTTCCTCTCCGGGGATCGCTTCTCGTCCTTTGTACGACGACTGCCGATGGAAGACGCAGCGGGTTTCCATTCACGGCAACAAGTTCTCTCACGGGTCCGATTGCTCGGGGTTGTGCGGGCGGATGGCGCTCTTGGCGAACTTCGGGACTTATCCGGAGTGGTCGCCCTATCGGGGTTCTTCCGTTTCAGAGGCTGTGACCTTTGGGCAGGGGAATCGGTGGTATGACAACGCTTATTCGGGGTCTTGGCGGTTTGTCGCTCATGACACTTCGCGGACTTTGGGGGCTTCGGCTTGGCAGGGGGCTCCTTACTCGCAGGACGCGGGGTCGAGCGTGGAGGATTTGGGACATTGAACGTCCCAAATCCTCCACGCTCAAAAGATTTCGGGCGTGACAGGTCCGCTCATGGCTCATATCGAGCGAACTTGTCGGTAGTGGAGGTCATGGTGATCGGGTGCAACGAGGAACCTGGTCGACCGACCCCCAGCTCATCCATGGCCCGATGGTCGTCCGCGCGGCCGCGCTCATAGCCGCCGGCGTGCCGGGCCGGACCATTTCACGCCGCTGTGCCCCCGGCGGCCCCTGGCAACGCCTCATGCCCGGAATCGTTTTACTCCACAGCGGAGAAGCCACCGACGAGCAGCGACTCGGGGCGGCGCTGCTCCATGGTCGCGAGAACGCGACCCTGACCGGGCTCTGGGCACTCCGCCGTCACGGGTTGGAGCGGCTACCGCCACCGCAGGACGTGCACATCCTGGTGCCCGCCGAGCGTCGCGTCACTTCGACAGGCTTCGTGCATGTCGAGCGGACAAGGCACTTACCTCGCCCCCACCTCCGTGGGGATCTCCCGGTGGCTCCCGTCCCCCGAGCAGTCATCGACGCCGCCCGAAGGCGCACCGACGAAGACGAGATCCAGACGATGATGGCCGAGGCCGTCCAACGCCGCTTCTGCACCACCGACCTGCTCGCCCGCGAACTCGACCAAGCAGGCCGAACCGGAACCGCTCTACCGAGGAAAGCCCTGGTCCCGCTGCTGGCCGGAGCGAGATCCGTCGCCGAGGCCGACGCCTGGCACCTCTGGCGAAGATCCGGCCTCCCGCCGGGCCACTGGAACGTCCCGATCTTCGACGCGAACGGGATCTACATCGCCACCCCGGACTTCTGGTGCGACGAGATCGCCTTCGCCTGGGAGATCGACTCTTACCGCCATCACGCGAGCCTCGAAGACCACCGCGCCACCGTCGCCCGGAACGCCAGGTACGTGGCCGCGGGGATCGTCGTGCTCCAGACGCTGCCGTCCCGTCTGCGCACCGAACCGGAGCTGGTACTCGGCGAGCTCAGAGCTGCGTTCCGCACGGCGCGAGACCGGCCGAGGCCGAACGTCAAACGGGCCGCGTGAGCCGGTCCACCGTCCAGCCCACCACCGGCACCACCACGACAGCGACCCCGAAACCCCCGAAGGTGTCCGTCGGGTAATGCGCCCCCAGCGCCACCTCGGCCCACCCCATCGCGAGCCCCGCGAAAGCGACCAGCCCCACCAGCACCCCGGTCCCGCCGGCAGGTCCGAGCCCCCGCACGTCGATCACCAGCAGCGCGACGACGGTCGCCACGGTCACCGCGAAGGCCGTGTGCCCGCTGGGGTAGGAGAGGAACTCGTCGTGGATCAGCCTGCCGACCAGGGGTTTCAGGCCGGTGGTCAGCGCCACCGTCACCCCGCTGGCGGCCACGAGCAGGATCGCGATCCGCGGCCGCCGGTGCCGCAGGCACAGCCAGCAGAACAGCGCGATGACCACGACCGCGCCGATCGGTTCGCCCGCGAAGTCGATGGCGGTCGCCACGTACCAGAGCGGGCCCTCGACCCGGTCGATGACGGGAAGCACGAGGGCGTCCAGTCCGGCGAGGTGGGAGGTCCCGGCGTAGCGAACACCGAGCACGAGGGCGATGACGAAGCCGAAGGCGGCCAAAGACCACAGCGGGACTCGCGCCCGCGGCGGCAGCGCGGGCGGACCGGTGATCACGCGAAAGACACCGCGTCGATCGCGGCCCGGTAGCCGCCGACGAGCCGTTCCAGCCCGATCTTCGGGGTGAACTCCTGCTCGTAGACCAGCCGCGCCGCCCAGCCCATCTCCTGGTTCCGTTCGGCGTCGCCGACGACCTCCCGCAGGCATGCCGCGAGGGACTCGGGGTTCCCGGGTTCGTGCAGCAGGCCGGTGACCCCGTCTTCGACGAGTTCGCGGAAGGCGCCGTGGGCGGCGGCGACCGTCGGGACACCGGCGGCCATCGCCTCGACCACGACCAGCCCGAAGGTCTCCAGCCATTCCGAGGGGGCGAGGACGGCGTTCGAGCGGGCGACCAGATCGCGACACTCCTCTTTGGACTGAAGGCCGAGGTAGCGGACGTCGTCGCGGCCGTGGGCCCAGCGCGCGACCTCGTCCTGCATCGGGCCGGTGCCGGCGATCACCAGCGGCGGCAGCGGACCGCCCGCCGCGACGAGCAGGTCCCAGGCCTTCATCAGCAGGCCGATACCCTTTTCCTCGGTGATCCGGCCGAGGAACAGCAGATGCTCCCCCGCCCCCTGGCGCGTCTTGCCGGGATCGGCGACGTAGTTGTACTTCACCGCGAGCCGCTCGGCGGGCATCCCGGCGGCGATCAGCACCTCGCGCTGCGCCTTCGAGATGCAGAAGAACCGTGAGACCCCGGACCACCAGCGGTTCCGGTTCAGCATCAGGCTCGCCGCCATCGGCACGGTCGCGATCCCCGAGCCTCGATAGCACCCGTGCCGCACGGCGGGCAGCGGTGTCCGCCCCACGCAGTCGGTGCACACCTGGCCGTCGCGGTACAGCGTGCCGGGCGGGCAGATCAGGGTGTAGTTGTGCACGGTCGCGACCGTCGGGACCCCGGCCTCGGCGCACGCGGCCAGCACCGACGGCGAAAGCAGCGGGAACGTGTTGTGGACGTGGACGACGTCCGGCCGGTCGTCGGCGAGGCGCCGGGCCAGGTCCGCGCGCACGGCCCGGTTCCACGGCACCTGGAGCGGGACGACGGCCTTGCGCGGCAGGGACATCCCCGCGATGTCGTCGCTGCGCCGTTCGAACAGGCCGACCTCGTGCCCGGCCTCGGCCAGTAACGCGGTCTCCTGGTCCACGACGTTGTTCTCACCGCTGGGCTGCTCGGATCTGTACCGGTTGTGGATCACGAGGACCTTCACGTCGGCTCCTTGACGAAATCGGGTTCTTCGGCGGGCACACGCACGAGCAGCGACGCGGCCAGGGCCAGGTGCAGCAGGTACGGCGACGCGTCGCCGAGACCGGCCTCGGTGTAAGAGGCGGAAAGACAATAGGTGATCAGGAAGATCGCGCACGCCCTGGCCGGCGACGGCGGCCGCAGCACCGCGACCACCACCAGCACGAGCAGGAACGCCCCCACGATCACGATCCCGACGTACCCCTGCTCGTGGTAGACCGCGAGCCAGCTGCTGTCGATCGGGAGCCCGTCGTAGGACTTGTCGGTCAGGCCGACGCCGAACAGGTACTCCAGCGTCGTCCTCGGCGCGCCCAGGAGCGAGTCCCACACCTTCGCGCGGCCGGTGAGGCTGGAGAAGTTCTCCTCGGACTGCCCCCGCAGGAACCACGCCTGCAGCAGTCCGCCCAGCGCCACCACGACGAACACCCCGCCGAACACCAGCCCGGTGAACACCTTGCGGGCGCGGGCGCTGGACATCCACTGCGACATCAGCGCCACGATGGTCCCGACCACCAGGCCGAGCATCGCGGTGCGGGTGTGGGTCAGCAGCAGTATCCCGAAAGACGGGATGATGACGATCAGCGCGTGCCGCCGCTCCAGCTTCCCCCCGAGCCACAACAGGATCGTGAGGCCGATGGCGATGGCCGCGTACTGGCCGACCTGCGGCGGGGTCAGCGGCCAGACCGTGCCGGTGAGCCGTCCGCCGTACTCGAACGGCATCGCGTTGCCCGGGCTCAGCGCGAGCCCGATCACCACCGTCACCAGCATCGCGCCGTAGGTGCGGATGTGCTGGCGGACGAGGTCGAGGCCGCCGTCCCACCAGCGGGTCAGCAACCACAGGGTGCCGAGGAAGAGGCTGAACCGGAAGCAGCGGAAGAGCGCGCCGAACCCGCCTTCCAGGTCCAGGCTCGCGACCACGCTCAGCACCAGCAGCAGCGTGAGCAGGGAGAGGTAGGCGCTCGGCCGGATCCGCAGCCTGGGGTTCAACGCGAGCGCGATCACGAAGGCGGTGCCCAGCGCGCCCATGGTGATCAGCTGGCTGACCGACCTCGGCAGCGGGATGACCGTCTTCGCGCCCGTCGAGCCCAGGGTGTTGATGATCAGCAGCGTCCAGGCGATACCTGCCGCCTTGGGGAAGCCGCGGATCGTCGGAGCGGGCCGGACGGCGGGATCGAGCACGTCAGCCACCTCCCGCGCGGGTGAGTTTGCTGCCCTGGTCCTGACGGTAGGGCGCGCCCTGCCACTCACCGAAGCCGAGTACCCGGCTCGGCTCGAAAGCCACGAAGTTCCACGGCCCGGAGTAGGTGTTGTCGTGGAGCTTGTTGCCCTGGTCGAAGGTGATCGCCTGCTGGACGACCTCACCCTTGTACGGCGACCACTCCGGGAAGGTCCCGAAGTTCGCGAGCATCGCCATCCGCGCGCAACTCTCCTCGCAGTTGGTGACGACCGGGTCGAGCATGAACCGGTTGTGGTGGATCTCGACGCGCTGGGTCTTCCACCGGCAGTCCTCGTTCAGCGCGCCCGCCGCGATCGCGGGCTGCGCGCATTTCGCCTGCTCGGGCACCAGCCGCGTGCAGGAGCCGGACGAGGTGTTGGCCGGGCTGTTGCAGAACCGGTCGGAGTTCTCCCACAGGGTGACGCCGTTCCAGTTGTTCTCGAACGAGTTGCCGGAGATCTCCAGTTTGTCCGTGCGCGCCTTCACCCTCGGCTCGCCACCGGATTCGGAAATGTAGATCGAGGCCACCGGGAAGCTGTCGCCGCGGTCGATGTAGCCCTTGCCGTCCACCCAGTTGTTCCGGCGGAAGGTGTTGCCGCGGATGACGGCGTTGTAGCTCGTCTCGTACATCAGGGCGGAACCGTCGTTGTTCTCGATGACGTTGCCCTCGATGAGGAAGTCGTTGTTGTTCGTGTCGGCCCACAGCCCGACACCGCGGTTGTCGTGCACCCAGTTGCCCCGGATGTCGGCGCCGTCGACCGACCAGAACTTGATCCCGCCGGAGCAGCCGCAGCCGTCGATCTTGCGTTCCCAGTCACCGGTGTTGTTCCCGGAGATCTCGTTGCCCTCGACGACGAGCCCCTTGATCGCGTTGTCCTGCGCGTAGGCGTTCATGCCGTACTGCCCGTTGCGCCGCAGGCAGTTCGCGCGGACCTGCTGCCGCGCACCCGCCATCAGCGCCGCGCCGTCGTTGTCCTGGACGGTGTTGTGCTCGATGACCCAGCCGTCGGCCGAATCGTGGTTGACCACGCCCTCGTCGTGCGGGGCGGCGAAGCCCTGCACGGTCAGGTACTGGATCTTGACGTCGGCGGCGTGGCCGGAGAAGGCGTACTGGTTGATCTTCCGGCCGTCGAAGACCGCGTTCGGGCCGCCGAGGTAGACGTTGCCCGCCTTCGGGTTGATCTGGTCGTAGCGGTCGTCGCCGAGCCGGTGGGTCCCCGGTGCCAGCCAGAACGTCGTCCCTGCCGGGCTCGACCGCGTCTTCGCGGCGAGGTCGCCCGACACCGCCGGGTCGATCTTCACCGCCCCCGCCGGCGCTTCGGCCGGCCCCGCCTTCACCTTGTCGCACACCTGCGCGATCGAACCGGACGGCGCCTGCGCCGGGTTCGGTCCGGTTTCGTCGGCCGGGGTGGTGCAGGCGGTGAGCGTCAGCGGGCCGAGCAGCACCAGAAGCGCTGCCCGGCGGAGACGGTGCGGTCGTGCGATCACAATGGGGGATCCTCGTTGCCTGAATCGAAGGTGAGCGCGGTGGTGAACGCCGCGCCGTCGGTGGCGATCCCGCCGCCGAACAAGGTCCAAGCGGGCTCGCGGCGGCCGAATCCGGCCGAGTACCAGCCCATCGGCAAACCGGTCTCGCCGCGGTGCGCCGACCAGTCCAGCTCCGGCGGCAACGCCAGCGAAGCCGTCCGGACCCGGCCGTCGACCGTCCAGGACAACGTCGCCGTCGCGTCGGAGAGCGAGACCTCGACGGCCGGGCCGAAGTGGAACGCGAGACGGCAGTGCTGCGCGTCGCCGCCGCGGACCTCGTCGAGGATCCGGAACGTCGAGTCCTCCAGTTCCACCGAGCGCCGGTGGATCGCCGGGCCGTAGCCGTCGTGTTCCGCGCTCCAGCGCGACGGCGTTCCCGCCGCGATCACGGTGGTGACGGCGTGTTTCGTCCACAGGAACGGTCCGCCGGAGACGGACTGGTCGGTCCGGGAGAGTTCGAGCGTGTTGTGCGCGGCCGTGGACCGGAAGTACGACCGCCACTTCGGTTCGCCGTGGTAGCAGTAGGTCCCGGGGTCGGCGAGGATGTCGACGCCGTCGTGCCGGACCTCCACCGAGAGCGCGTCCGCGTGCGCGTGCGCGGCGATGGACAGGAAGCCGTGCGGCCCGCCGTCGCAGCGAGCCCAGATCGCGCCATCGCGCAGGATGGTCATCCCCGCGTCGGCGAAGTCGTCCCGCCGCCGCACCGGACGCGTCTCACGGACCTGGATGTCCTTGGCCAGTGCGGCGAAGAGCGGGGTGCGGACATCGCCGCCGGTCGTCTCCGGCCACCAGTCCAACCGTCCGAAAAGGACGGATCCGGTGTTGAGCAGCGACGCCCAGCGGCTGGTCTCGTCACCGACAGTGCCGTCCACGATGAGCCCGAAGCCGTCGTCGGCGTCACCCTGCCGCGGCGGCCGCAGCCGATTGTCTACAATGGACGCCAGCGCGTCGGTCATCCGGAGCAGCACGAACCAGATCGACTCGGGCACCGCGACCCCGGCTGCCTTCGCCTCCAGCGCCCCGGCGAGCCCCAGTTCCAGGACGAGCCCGTGGTACTCGGTGGCGAGCTCGCGGTTGATCCCGGAGTCGAAGGTGTTGTGGCACAGCATCTTGTCCAGCGACGCCAGCGCCGCGTCCCGCCACTGGGCGGACTCGGGGAACCAGGCGAACGCGCAGGCGGCGGCGAGCTGCCCGGCGTCCTCGGCGATCACGTGGTTGTTCGCGGACGAACCCCGGCTCGGGAACGCGGCCAGCCAGCGCTGGTGGTGCCAGATCTGGGTGAGCGCCACCGGGTTGTCCTCGAACAGCGCCGGGGCCTGCGCCCAGCCATCGAGCAGCCGCCGGACCCACACCCACGACAGCAGCCGGATGCCGAGTTCGATCCCGCTGACCCAGTGCACCCCGCGCATCGGCGGATTCGCCGCCCACCACGACCCGAGATGCGCGGCGACGCGCTCGGCGTACCGGTCTTCGCCGGTCAGGGCGTACGCGGCGGCCAGCACGGTGAGGTGCTGATGCCGTGACGGCTCCCAGATCTGCTTGATGTCGCCGACGAGGTCCTCGCTGCGGTACGGGACGTCGAAGGAGTACACATCGGACGGTGCGCGGCGGCCGGTCTTCGGGTCGTAGGACCAGTCCGGGTCGACGAGATCGTCCCGCTCTACGCCGAAGTACTCGGCGCGCCCCTCCATCAGGCGATCCGCGGTGACGAGCAGATCCTTCACCGCGTCACCCGAGACGGCGGCGAGGACGTCTTCACCGGGCACCGACGCGAACCGGCGGTCCGGCAGCCACGTCGGCTTGTCGCCGGCGACCCCGCGCCACTGGCGTTTGCGCACGACGTCGGTGACCCGGCCCGCGACCTCGGCAGGCCCCATCCGCGACAGTCTTCGCAGGTACCAGGACGGATCCATCAGGCAAGCCCCTCTGTGTTGTCCTCGGTGAACCCGCGACCGCGATCGACGTCGGCAGGGCGCTGGTCGGTCGACAACGTCACGTTGAGCGCGAAACGCGCCCTGCCACCGCGATAGCGGGGCCTACGGCCAGGCGGGTTCACGCGTATGGTCACTTCCCCGCCGTCCTCTCAGCTCCGCCATCAAGCTCAGCCGCGTTGATCCGCACCGCGGCACCGGTCTCCAGGCTGCGGTTGACCGCGAGCGTGGCCAGCGTCGTCGAAACGAGCGACTCCACGGACACCGGCATCGCGACCCCGGTCTTCAGCGCGTTGACGAACGCCTCCAACTCGGCGGCCTGGCCCTTGTCCCGACCCTTGGGGATGCGGGAGCTCGCCCACTTCTTGCGGCCGAACACCGACGCGCGCGCGAAGTCGTCGAACTTCAGCACCTTGCCGTCGGCGGTGACGTCGATCGTCTCCTTGGGGAACGCCGACGAACCGCTGGTGGTGTACGCGATCGACGCGGTCGAGCCGTCCGGGTAGCGCAGCAGGATCTGCAGGTCCTGGTGCCCGGGGGTGGCGGTGGCGTACACCGAGACCGGGTCGGAGCCGAGCAGCCAGCTCACGGTGTCGATGAAGTGCCCGCCCTCGCCCGCGAACCGAGAACCCTCGCTGTCGGCCTGGTTGTACCAGCTGCCGGAGTCGAGCTGACCGGCGTTGACCAGGTACCGCACGGAAGCCGGGCCGATCCGCGGTCCGAAGTGGAGCACCGACTCGTTCAGCAGCGGCGCGAACCGGCGGTTGAACCCGACCTGCAGCCGGTCGTTGCCGGACTCCTCGATCGCGCCGAGCACGACCTCGAGTTCCTTCTCCGACAGCGCGAGCGGCTTCTCGACGAAGACGGCCTTCCCCGCGAGCAGCGCACGCCGGGTCAGCTCGGCGTGCGAGCTGTGCCGGGTCACGACGAACACGGCGTCGATCGAGGAGTCGTCGAGCATCGTGTCGAGGTCGGTGGTGGCGCGGGCGAAGCCGAACTTGCGCTTGGCGTTCGCGCCCGAGAGCGCGGAGGTGGTGACGACCTCGGTGAGGTCGACGCCCTCCATCTCCGCCAGATGCGGCAGGAGCATCGAGGACGCGTAGTTGCCGGCGCCGATGAACCCGATCCGCACGCCGCCGGGCTTCGGCAGCGCACGCGTGGTCACCGTCTTCGGCAGCGAGACCTCGGCGACCGGGACAGTGGTGGCGGCGGCGCGCTTCTCGTACTCGAAGAGCACCGCGACGGCCTTGAGCTCGCCCTCGTTCAGCTTCCGGTACGTCTCGACGGCGTCGGAGAAGTCCGACGTGTGCGAGATCAGCGGCTCGACGTCGAGACGGCCGCTGCCCATCAGGTCGACGACGCATTCGAGGTTGCGGCGCTCGGTCCAGCGGACCTGGCCGATCGGGTAGTCGCGGCCTTCGAGTTCGTACTCCGGGTCGTAGCGGCCGGGGCCGTACGAACGGGAGAACCGGACGTCGAGTTCCTTTTCGTAGTAGGCGTTCCACGGCAGGTTCAGCGAGCACTTGCCGATGTCGATCACGCGGCCGCGGTCGCGGGCCAGCTTCGCGGCCAGCTCCACCGGCTCGTTCGTGCTGCCGCCCGCGGCGAGGTACACCTGGTCGACGCCGTGCCCGGAGCTGATCTCCGCGACCGCGGTGTCGATGACGCCGGACGCCGGGTCGCCGCACTTCAGGGCGCCGAGCCGCTCGGCGAGCGCGCAGCGTGTCGGGTCCGGGTCGACGCCGACCACGCGGACGCCGGAGGCGACCAGCAGCTGCACGACCAGCTGGCCGATCAGGCCGAGCCCGATGACCAGCGCGATGTCGCCGATCTGCGGTTCACCCTGGCGGACGCCCTGCATCGCGATCGAGCCGACCGTGCCGAACGCGGCGTGCCGCGGGTCGACGCCGTCGGGCACCTTGGAGTACAGGTTCTTGGGCACCCAGTTCAGTTCCGCGTGCAGCGCGTGCTCGTTCCCGGCGCACGCCACGTAGTCCCCGACGGCGACGTCGCCGATACCCGCGCCGACCTCCTCGACCACGCCACACAGCGAATACCCCAGCGGCGTGTACGAGTCGAGCTTGTTCATGGCCTTGCGGTAGGTGGCGCCGAGCCCGTTGGTCGCGACGCTCTGCATCACCTTCGCGACCTGGTCCGGCCGCGCCTTCGCCTTGCCCACCAGGGAAAGGCTCGCCTCGGACACCTTCATCATCTCGGTGCCGGTGGAGATCAGCGAATAGGCGGTGCGGACCAGCACACCGCCCGGTTTGCACGCGGGGACTTCGACGTCGAGGAGCGCCAGCTCCCCGCTCTTGTAGTTCTGCACTACCTGCTTCACGTCGCTCCTCAGCGATCAGGTGGTCCGGGCCGCGACGGCGCCGCGGTACCAGTACTCGAGGGTCAAGATGTGCCAGAGGTGCTTGGACCGGTCCTGCTGCCCGGACGCGTCTTCGTCGACGAGCTTCTGCAGGGCCTCACGACGGAGGAACCCGGCCTTCACCAATTCGCCTTCGTTCGTCACCTCGCGCACCAGGGGCGCGAGGTCGCGGCTCATCCAGGCCCGCAGCGGCGCGCTGAACAGGCCCTTCGGCCGGTGCACGATCTCGGCCGGGAGGATCGACAGCGCCGCTTCCTTCAGTGCCATCTTCCCTTGGCGCTTCACGATCTTCTTGTCACCGGGGATCCGGAACGCGGCCTTCACGACCTCGATGTCGACGAACGGCGTCCGCACCTCGGTCGAGGCCGCCATGCTCGACCGGTCGGTGTAGGCGAGGTTGAGGCCGGGCAGGAAGAGCCGGGAATCGGCGAGGCACATGCGGTTCACGAAGTCGGACAACGTGTTGTCGTGGTAGGTGTCCGCGTGCTCGGTGATCACGTCGTCGACGGCGCCCGCGAGGTCCGGGTTCAGCAGTCCGGCGAGCTCGGCCTGGTCGTACATCGTGTAGCTGCGCCGGAACGCGGTCTCCTCCGGCAGTTCCGCGAACGAGAGGAACCGCTTGGCGAACCGGACCGACCGGAACCCGCGCTTCGACGTCGCCACCGGCAGTCTGTCCACAAGGGACTCCACCGGACGACGGACGAGACCGGGCACCCGCTGGTACTGCACGGCGATCTTGTTCGCGAGATGCTTGCGGTACCCGGCGAACAGCTCGTCGGCGCCCATCCCGGACAGCATCACCTTGACGCCTGCCTCGCGCGCGGCGGTGCAGATCAGGTAGCTGTTGATGGCCGCCGGGTCGCCGATCGGCTCGTCGAGGTGATACGTCATCCGCGGCAGCAGGTCCAGCACCTGCGGCGCGATCTCGATCTCGTGCAGGTCGACGCCGAACTTCGCGGCGACCTTCTTCGCGTACATGAGGTCGTCCGGCATCGCCTCGAACTTCGCGTCCTCGGCCCGGAAACCGATGGTGTACGCGGAGATCCCCGGCTGCTCACGAGCGGCGATCGCGGTCAGGTAGCTGGAGTCGAGCCCGCCGGAAAGGAAGGTCGCGACCGGGACGTCGGCCATCAGGTGCTTGCGCGTGGAGTCCTCGATGACGGCGTTGAGGTCGAACTCGCCCTCGAAGGCGGCACCCTCCTCGGCGACCTGGCGGAGCGACCAGAAGGTGCCGCGCTCGACGTCACCGTTCGGGCGGAACCGCGCCCAGCTGCCCGGCGGCAGCTTCTCGGCCTCGCTGAACGCGCACCGGCCGTCCGGGACCCAGTAGTAGAGCAAGGACGCGACGAGCGCGGTGTCGTCGACGGTCAGCGAGCCGCCCAGTTCGGCGGCCAGCGCCTTCAACTCGGAGGCGAACGCGACACCCTTGCCGCGGCGCACCAGGAAGAGCGGTTTGATGCCCAGCTGGTCCCGCACCAGGGTCAGGGCGCCGGTGCGCTCGTCGAAGACACCGAACGCGAACATGCCGCGCAGCCGGTGCAGGCCCTCGGTGCCCCACTTGCGCCAGGCTTCCAGGACGACCTCGGTGTCGGAGGTGCCCCGGAAGCGCACGCCGGCGGCTTCGAGTTCCTTGCGCAGTTCCGGCGAGTTGTACAGCTCGCCGTTGTAGGTCAGCGCGAGCCCGTCCTTGACCATCGGCTGCGCGCCGGTCTCGGTCAGGTCGACGATCGACAGCCGTCGATGTCCTAAGTGGACTTCACCCTCCCCGGCACGGTGGTCGTACCGCCCCGAACCGTCCGGTCCGCGATGGGCGAGGATCTTGGTCAGCCGATCGGTGAGCGGTCCCCCGTCCGGCCAGAAGTAGGCCCCTGCGATGCCGCACATCTAGTTCGCTCCCTAAAGCGCTTCGGCGTTATCCGGTGACACGGGCGAGAATCGTTTGGTCGGCTGATCGGCGTTGTCCTGGTCTTCCGGCCGCTTGTACGGCGTCGGCGGACGTCGCCGCGCGGTCTTCTTCTCCCTCGGCTGCTCCAGCACCCGCTCGACGGTGCGCTCGGCGTCCGTCTCGACCGGCGCCACCGTCGAGAGCCGCCGCACCGGGGCGTCCTCGTCGGGGAACATCTCGACCGGCTTCGGCGCGGGCCGCGGCACCCGCCGCTCCGGCGAGACCTTCCGCTCGGGCAGGACCTTGCGCTCCGGCGCCGTCACCCGGGCCGGAGCGACCGGGCGGGCGGCCATCACCGGCCGCGCGGGCACGGACACCGGCTCCGCGACGGCTCCGCCCCGCCCGCGCAACGCGGTGTGCAGGCCGTCCCACAGCGTCCCGTCGGTGTGGTCCCGCGGATCCGGATCCACCAGGACGACCCCGATGATCGGGATGCGCCGGTCCGCCAGCTGGCGGGCAACGGTGTGCAGCCATTCGGTGTTCGCGTGCGCGGTGCGGACGACAAGGATCGTCTCCTCACCGAGGAATTCGAGGTCGGTCCACGCCGTGCCCGGCTCGATCGAGCCGACGCCGATGCGGCGTTCCTTGCCCGCCACCGGCGCGTCGGCGCGGTCCAGCACCTGGATCGGGCCGTCACCCGCCAGCTCGCGGAGGTTCGCCTTCGGCAGATCGTCGACGAGCGAGACCGGCCCCTTCTCCGCCAGCTCGCGCGCCATGTCGACGGCGAGCGCGGCGGTGACCTGACGGGCGCCGAGGTCGAGCAGCGACACCGAACCGCCCTCTTGCCGGACGGCGCGGACCAGCGTCGCCGCGACCCGCTGACGGCGGGTCACCGCCCGCGAACGCCGCAGGAATCGCGGCGGTTCGGGCAGCTGCGCGATCACGGAGGCACCGAGATGCCGCGAGATCTCGCGGCGCAGCACCGGCCGGTCCTTGATCACGCTCAGGATGGCCGCGAGCCCCAGCCCGGCGAGCAGCCCCAGCGCGAGGCCGATCCCCATGTCGGTGCCCAGGGTCTTGAGGAGCGACTTCGGCAGGATCCGCGGCGCGTCCACGATCTGCGTCCCGGCGGCGACCTTCGGCGTGCCGATGCCCGCCTCCTGCGCGCGGCCGTCGTAGTCGGAGATCTTGGAGTTCAGCTCCGACCGGCGCGAGTACAGCCGCTCCAGCTGGGCGGGGTTGGCGTTACGGCCCTTGGCCTCTTCGGTGACGATCGACGCTTCGATCGGGGTGAGCTCGTTCTGGGCCTGGTTGCGCTGGTCGAGCAGGGCCTTCTGCTGCGCCGCCGCGGCCGCCTGGTTACGGCCGATGTACTCGGTGATGAAGGCGTCGCAAATCGCCTGCGCGCGGGCCAGCGCCTCGTCCTTGGTCTTGCCCTTGACCGTCAGCTGGAGGACGTTGTTCGTCAGCCCGAGCCCGTCGTAGTCCTTGATGAACTCCTCCGGCGCCTGGGTGCTGTTCAGCTTCTTGAGCGCTTCGCCGGCGGTCTTCGTGGTCTTGAGGACGGCGACGTCGGTCCGCATCAGCGTTCCGCTGTCGGTCGGTGAGTCGTCGGGGTGGATGACCAGGATCTGCGCCACCGCGGTGGGCGGCGACGGCAGGAGCATCGCGACGAGCCCGCCGGCGATCAGTCCCAGCAGGGCGGTGGCCATCCACAGGCGGCGGCGTCTCCGGATCGAGACGACCAGCCGCTGCAGGTCGATGAGCGGCTCGGACTTCGTTTTTTCTGCGCTGGTCACGCGGTACCTGCCAGTGCTTCGTGGTCGGTGGGGGTGGAGGCGGCGGACCGGGTGCGGGTCGGCCGGACCGGCCGGATCAGCACGGTGCCCACCACGGCGAGACCGGCGTCGGCGACCGCTTCGGCGATCCCGACCAGTTCCCAGGCGGACCGGGAACCGAGGCCCGCCACGACGAGGATCCCCTCGGCGTCGGTGTCTTCGGCGTCTTCGATGACCGGCCGCACCGGGGAGACCGTCGCCACGGTGCACCACCGGTCGGCCAGGGCGGCGAGCCGCTCGGCGGCCATCCGCCCGGCGTGGTCGTCTTCGGCGGCCACGACGAGCAGCCGCCGGTTCGGGAGCCGGGAAACCAGCCGCCGGTAGTGGACGTCGACGTCGATCTCGTCGGCGTACACGTCGACCCGCGGGATGTTCCACGGCCTGTCGTCACGGAGGAGCTTGGCCCGCAAGGTGCTCGCGGGAAGCCGCTCGTCCACGGCGTCGAAGGTGGCCAGCACCGGCCCCCCGATCGCCGCGGCGATCTCCTCCTCGTCCTTCAGCCGCCTGTCGGTGCGAGCGGTGAAGAGATGCCCGAACAGGCCGATGACGAAGAACAGCAGCGCACCGCCCAGCGCCAGCTGCGGCAGCGTGGGCGCCGCCGGTGAGGACGGCAGCTCTGCCGAGCCGAGCACGACCATGTTGCCGAGGCCGCTGGCGGTGTCGGCCGCGTTCAGGGTGGACATGGCCGCCTCGATCGACGTGCGCAGGCCCTGCAGTTCGGTGCGGAGCTGGACGCTCTCCACGGTCGTCTTGCCTTCGTTGACCTTCGTGGAGAGCTCGCTGATCCGCTGGTTCGTCTGCGCGACCTGCTGCCGCAACGTCTCGCGGCGTTCCTGCGCCAGCTGCACCGCGGCGTCGCCGGAACCGGCGATGATCTGCGTCGAGTACTTCACGAACTCGGCCGCGATCTGGTCGGCCATCCGCTGCGTCTGTTCGGCGGTGTCCCCGGTGACACCGATGGTGATGACATTGCCCTGTGCGACCGTCGTGGACACCTTGTCCCGCAGGTCGGCGCCGGTCTCTCCGTCACCGAGTCCGGCGGCGGTCCGGTCGAGCACGACCGAACTGGTCGCCACCGAGGCCTGGGTGAGCAGTTCGTCCGCCTCGCGCGGGCCCTGCAGCAGCACGCTGGACGCGGTCCGGTAGCCGGGGGAAAGGAGCACCGACGATCCCGCGCCGATCAGCGTGCCGAGGAGGGCGAGGACCACCAGGGTCCGCCATCGCCCGCGCAGGACCTGTCCGATCATGGACAGGCGCACCGTGTCGTCAGTCAAAGCCGGGATCTCCCATCGGTGCGTGCGGGTGCAGCATCAATCCCGTCGGACCGACCGCGGTGTTGGTTACAGGATTGCCCGAGTCTTGTTCAAAACGCGATCGGGAAGCCGATCAACGGACGGCGGCCGCGTAGGCCGTGAGCAGGGCTTTCTGGGAGTTCTCCCAGGAGAGAGGACCGGCGACACGCGCTCGGCCGAGCTCGCCCATCTTCGCCCGTTCCTCCGGCGAGTCGAGGAGGTGCGCGATCAGCTTCGCGAACTCCGGCTCGTCGTTGGCCGGCGCGTACAGCGCGGCCTCCCCCGCCGAAACCCGCGCCTCCCGCAGCTCGAAGGAGACGATCGGGCGGCTCATCGCCATGTACTCCATGATCTTGTTCATGGTCGACACGTCGTTGAGCGGGTTCAGGGGATCCGGCGAAAGGCAGACGTCGGCGGTGGACAGGTAGCGCAGCAGGTCCTCGTCGGAGATCCGGCCGGTGAACTCGACCTGGTCGTCGAGCTTCAGTTCCTTGGACAACGCCACCATGGCGTCGAAAGCGTCGCCCGAGCCGATGAACACGGCCTGCCAGTCGGTGCGGCCGACCTCGTCACGCAGCGAAGCGAGCGCGCGCAACGCGTAGTCGACGCCGTCCTGCGGGCCCATCACGCCGAGGTACGCCAGCAGATACGGCTTGCCCTTCTTCAGCTCGGGCTCGGCCGGGACCTGGTGGAACCGCTCGACCACGGGCGCGCTGCGCACGACGAACACGTCGTCCGGCGACTTGCCGCCGCGCTTCACCGCGACGTCCTTGTAGCTCTCGTTGGTCGCGATGACGACGTCGGCCGTCTTGTAGGTGCGGCGCTCCAGCGCGCGGACCGCGCGGTAAAGGAGGTCTTCGCCGCGGTTGAAGCGCGAGAGGTACAGCTCGGGGCAGAGGTCGTGCTGGTCGAAGATGAACTTCGCGCCCTGGCGCTTGAGGTACAGCGCCACGAGGAACAGCATGTCCGGCGGGTTGCAGGCATGCACGACGTCCACCCGGCCGACCTTGCGGGCGAGCCGGAGCGTGTGCCACAGCGCGGAGCCGTACTCCTGGACGTACCCCGCCGGACCGCCGGTGGCGGCCTTCAGCGGGTATCGCAGGATGTGGACGCCGTCGATGGTGACCTCGGCTTCGGTGTCCCGTTTCGTCCCTTGTGGACAGATGACGTGGACTTCCCAGCCGGCGTCGCGAAGTGTCTGACACTCCTGCCAGACGCGGCGATCGAAGGGGACGGAAAGGTTCTCGACGAGGATGAGAGCTTTACCAGGCAAGACCGACATATCCCTCTTCAGCCCGGCGCCGGTCGGCGTCGGGTACGCGGACGAGATCGATGATGGTGCGGCCGCCGCCCACCGGATGCGCCGCGAGGACGTCCGGGTCGTTGCAGCCGATGAGGGAGACCTCGGCGTGGTCGAGGACCTCTTCGATGGAACCGGCCAGCAGCTGGCCGAGATGCGGCAGCCTGCCCTCGATGTACTCGCGGTTCGCGCCCATCAGCCGGGAAAGGCTGACGTTGGCGTCGTAGATGCGGAGGTCGTAGCCCTTGCCGAGCAGCCGCTCCGCGAGCTCGACGAGAGGGCTCTCACGGAGGTCGTCGGTGCCGGGTTTGAAGGACAGGCCGAACAGGCCGACCTTCCGTTTTCCGGTGAGCGCGACCAGATCGAAGGCACGCTGGAGGTGTTCGTCGTTGGAGGGCAGCACGTGCGAAAGGATCGGGACGGCGACGTCCGCGCGGTGCGCGGCGTAGACCAGGCCGCGCAGATCCTTGGGGAGGCACGAGCCGCCGAAAGCGAACCCGGGGCGAAGGTAGGCGGGGCTGATGTTGAGCTTGCGGTCGGCGAGGAAGACGTCGATCACCTGGTGCGAGTCGAGCCCCAGGGCCCGGCAGATCGCGCCCAGCTCGTTCGCGAAGCCGATCTTGAGCCCATGGAAGGAGTTGTCGGCGTACTTCGTCATCTCGGCGACCGGGATCGCGACCCGGAAGACCTCGCCGGGAAGCCCTTCGTAGAGCGCCGCGACGACGTCGCCGCTGGCCGCGTCGAGCTGGCCGATGACGGTCTTGGGCGGGTCGAAGAAGTCCTTGACGCTGCTCCCCTCGCGCAGGAACTCGGGGTTCACCGCGACCCCGAAGTCGACGCCGGCGGTGAGGCCGGACGACTTCTCGAGGATGGGGACGAGCAGGTCCAGGCAGGTGCCGGGGAGCATCGTGCTGCGGAAGACGACGGTGTGCCGTTCGGCCTTGTCCCTGAGGGCCTCGCCGATCTCCTCGGCGACCCGCTCCAGGAACGCCGTCGACAGGCTGCCGTTCGGCGCCGACGGGGTACCGACGCAGATCAGGGAGACTTCGCTGTCCGCGATCGCCTGTCTGACGTCGGTGGTCGCTCTCAGCTTGCCTTGGGCGACCACTTCCGCGGTCAGTTCCCCGATGCGCTCTTCGACCACCGGCGCCTTGCCCCCGGAAATGAGGTCGATCTTCACCGGGTTCACATCTACCCCGACGACCTCGTGCCCGCGCCCGGCAAGGCACGCCGCCGACACACAACCGACGTAACCGAGCCCGAAGACACTGATCTTCATGACGAATTCCTCCAGCCGCATTCCGCTGCCCGTTGGTCGGCGGACGGACCGGGTTCGTTACCGCCGTCCGGAAGTCGCCTGCTTTTGGCGGAATGCCTGTGCGGCAAGGGAATTACTCATCGCTCGGAGGGCGCGAAACGCTACAGGGGACGCGTAACGATCTCGTGAGGGATTCGGGCAGGTGAGCGGGGAGGTGGAGGTGGAGGCGGAGGCGGAGGCGGAGGCGGAGGCGGAGGCGGAGGCGGAGGCGGAGGCGTGGAGGTGGGCGTCGGTACAGGTGGTCGTGAGTGGTAAGTGTCGTTAGAGCGTCACTTACCACTCACGACCACCCGGACCCACCTATCCACAGACACCCTCCCCGCTCACCCTGTTATCCACAGATCCGCTCCGAGCCCCCCACACCCCCGGTTCAGCGGCGATCGTCGAAGGGTGCCCACTCACCAACGATGGTCGGAAGAGTCGATCCCGGCCGAACAACGCCCGAGCTGGCCAGTCCTCCTTGACGAACAACGTGGAATCGTCTCGAGGCGGCAATTGCACGCCTACGGCCACTCCATGTCGGATATCAGGGCGAATCTCGCGGGCGGTCGCTGGCAGCGGGTCCTCCCGCGCGTTTACTCGACGTTCACCGGCGAGTTGTCCCGTTCAGCGAAGATCCATGCCGCGTTGCTCTACGGGAGCGGTTACGCCATCTTGAGCCATCGCACGGCCGCGGAAGAATGGAAAATTCTCCCGATCGTCGAGGGACCTGTCGAAATCACAGTCCCGTACACCTTCTCGGCGATCTCGCAGGCGCCCTTGGTCATAGTGCACAGATCCCGTGCGCTACCCCATATCGCCGCCGGAACGAATCCACCACGGACCAGGATCACGGACACGATCCTCGACCTGGCCACCGCGCAGCGGACGCCGCGGCAGGCGACGAACGTCATCGTCGACCTGCTCGGCCGGACAAGGATCTCGGTGGCCGCCATGCAGGCGTGCGTACTCGTCAGGCCACCATTCCAGTATCGGCCCGCTATTGGATACGGCCTCGCCCTCGTCGGCGGCGGACTCATGTCCGCGCTCGAAGTGGAGTACAAGGAGAAAGTCGAAGACGAGCACGGACTACCCCGCGGAAATCGGCAGACCCCGATCGACGTGGATGGCAAAACGCTTTGGGAGGACGTCACCTACGACCCGCACGGGGCAGCGGTGACGGTCCGGCTCGACGGCCGGGCGACCCATGCCATGGCCGGGGTCGCCTTCCGGGACCGTCGCCGCGACAACGCGGCGGAACTGGCTGGGCGGGCAAGGCTCGTCTACGGCTGGCAGGACGTCCGGAACTCACCTTGCGAAGTGGCAGCCGAGGTTCGAACCATCCTGGTCCGCGAGGGCTGGGACCCGGCAGGCGCGCGAGCGGTGACTTGTTCACGATGCGGAAAGGGAGCCAGGAAGGCGGCGTAAGGGAAGGGCGGCGGTACCGAACGGGTCGGGGTGGTCGTGAGTGGTAAGTGTCGTTAGAGCGTCACTTACCACTCACGACCACCCCGACCCCCGGTCCCTCTGCCGCTCCCAACTCTCTCGTGATGCCGCCGGGACAGTGGGGTGACTTCGACTCGGTGAAGCAGGCGGGAATGCTCGCGCCGGGCCAACAAGTGGAACTCAAGGCGTCGGGCAAGGTGCCCGGCAAGCGTGTGGACGACCACGGGCAGGTCTGGACGGACAAGAACGGGAACGGCCGGGTGGACACCGGAGAAGGTGTCCCGAACACGACGGTCACCCTTGTCACGGAGGACAACGGGCTGGCGTCCTGGGCCCGGACCGACGCCAACGGCTTCGCGACCTTCCCCCAGGTCGGCGTCTACCGGCTGCGAGACGCCGGGCCGTGGCAGCCCATCGGCGACACGTGGAACTACGTCGCCGCACCGCCCTATCGGCTCGGCGATTGGTCCCAGCAGGTAGCACCACGCTGATCGGCCGCAAGACGAACGGCCCCGGGGGGCGAAAGCTCCCGGGGCCGTTGCCGTTCAACAGTCTCAGCCCTGCACGAACTTCGCGGCGAGACCCTCCCCC
Source organism: Amycolatopsis speibonae (assembly GCF_042647925.1). Lineage (NCBI taxonomy): Bacteria > Bacillati > Actinomycetota > Actinomycetes > Pseudonocardiales > Pseudonocardiaceae > Amycolatopsis > Amycolatopsis speibonae. The sequence continues at coordinate 440,677 of NZ_JBHRWK010000014.1, read as the reverse complement.
ACGGACGTCGCCTTCCCGTGGTCCTCGGTCGGCGTCACCTTCGAGTTCTTGAAGCAGATGTACGTGACCCCCGAGTCGACGCCGCCGTTCGCCGGGTCCGGGTTGATGCCCAGCGACTTCGCTGCCGCGTAGGACGCTTCGCCGATGATGTCCTTCGGGCCGGTGTCACCGATGACGGTGTACAGCACCTTGTTGTTGTAGATCACCGCGCACGAGCCGGCGCCCTTGAGCCCGGCCTTCTCGAAGTTCCACGTGCTGCTGATGCTCGGCACGACGATGTAGGGCGTCTGGTCGGCGATCAGCGCCTTGCCGTCGGAGCGCGGGTACGCCGTGCCGTCCTGGAACCACGGGTCGGTGTTCTTGTTGCATCGCGGAGTCGGCTGTCCGTCGCAGTCGACGTCCATGTCGGCCTTCCAGAACACGGCGCCGCCCGCGTCGCAGACCGCGATGGTCCGGCCGGTTTCCTCGTCGGTCTTGTACTTGCCGTTCGAGACCTGCTTGCAGCCGGCTGTCTTCGCCAGCAGCTGCTGCGCGGTCGGGCCCGCCTGGACGGTGACAGGAGCCGGCGAGGTCACGGCGGCCGGTGAAGCCACGGCGGCCGCCGCGGGGGCCAGTCCCGCGGCCACCACCATCGCCGGGAACAGGAGCAACTTCCGCATACCGTGCACCCCTTAGTTAGTAAGACTTCTTTACCGAGGGTGCTCAGGATGCCGCCGGGCGCGGGTCAGCTCAAGGGCCGGCGGGGGGTTGTTTTCCAACCACGCAACGAAAACCAGTCAAAACCGGGCAAGCCTGGCGACTCGTGCCATCACTCGTCCCGCTCGTCGGTACAGGCCGTCCCGTTCACCGAGCACGCTGTCGATCCACTCCTGGTCGACGTCGGACCGGACCCCGGTCCGCGGCCGCAGCCAGCTGTCGCGCGCCACCGCGCCGCCTTCGTTCGTGTAGACCCTCGTCGCACCGGAACGCCGCAGCCTGCTGAGCACCCGCCGGTCGTAGGCGCCGAACGGCGGCGCGTACGCGCGCACGGGCTTCCCGCTCAGGTCCGCGAGCAGTTTCGGCGCGACTTCGAGTTCGCGCCGGGCGTGCCTGTCGTCGAGCCGCCGCCAGTCGCGGTGCTCCCAGCCGTGCGAGCCGATCGACATACCCGCCTCGGCCAGCCGCCGGAGGCCGTCCGCGTCGACGAAGCCCCGCTCACCGATCCGGCCCGCCAGCGGGAAGAACTCCGCCGTGAGATCGCGCTCCACCAGTTTGGGGAGCGCGATCTCGAGGTCGGAGACGTTGCCGTCGTCGAAGGTGAGCCCGACGTCTTCCCGTCCGGCCACCATGTCGAGCACCCGATCGAGCTGATCGACCGTCACCCATGTTTCGTTCTCGCCTGGATCGAGCGCGCGCACGGGCCTGCCCACGCCGCCAATCGCCAGGATCACCATCCGCGCCTCATTCGGGGCCTAGTGTGTTTCCCGATTAATCGAGTTGGCGAATGGAGTAGTTACATGATCCGGCGAGATGTCCACGAACGGATTACTTGCGGATCTCCAGCGTGCAGCACTTCGGGCCGCCGCCCGCCTTCCTGAGCTCGGAGATGTCCACGAAGACGACTTCGTAGCCGCGTCCGGTCAGCCGAGCCGCCAATCCGGTCGCCTCGACCGGCAGGACGACGTTGCGGCCGTCGGACACCCCGTTCAGCCCAAAGCACTCCGCGTCGGCCCGGTCCGCGACTACCGCGTCCGGGAACATCCGCTCCAGCACCTTCCGCGACCCGGCCGAGAAGGCTTCCGGGTAGTAGGCGATCTGGGCGGACGTGGTGTCGGTGGCCTCGGCGAGCACGAACAGCGCGGTGTCGAGGTGGTAGTAGCTCGGGTCGATCAGCCGCAGCGAGACGACCGGGACACCGAGGACCTCCTGCGCTTCGGCGTGCGCGGCCGGGTCGGTCCGGAAGCCGGTGCCGGCGAGCAGGACCTTGCCCGTCCAGGCGAAGTCGCCCTCGGCCTCGTTGATCTTCTCGGGCATGGTGATGTCGCGGTAGCCGTGCTCGACGAACCAGCGGCGGAAGTGTTCGGCCTCGGCGGTGCGCTGCGGGGCGCGGAACCGCGAGCCGAGGACACGGCCGTCGACGACGGTGCCGGAGTTCGCCGCGAACACCATGTCGGGCAGGCCGGGCCGGGCGTCGATCTCCTCGACCGTGTGGCCGAGGCGTCGGTAGGTGTCACGGAGTTCGGTCCACTGCGCCATCGCGGTGTCGACGCTGACCGGGACCGAGGGGTCCATCCACGGGTTGATGACGTACTCCACCGCGAAGTACCGCGGCGGGCACATGAGGTAGCGGCGCGTCGTGGGTACACGGGGCTGCTGCTCCAGTTCCGGCATACCCGAAGGGTAAGGTCCACCTAATTCCGCAATCAATCGCTGTTCGCTGCGCGTATACCTGCTAAACATTGCGTGTGAACACCATCGACCAGCGAATCGTTTCATGCCTGATGGCCAACGCGAGGTCCAGCTACGCCGACATCGGCAAAGTCGTCGGCCTGTCCGCGCCCGCGGTGAAGCGGCGGGTCGACAGACTGCTCGAAACCGGGGTCCTGCGCGGGTTCACCGCGGTCGTGGACCCCGAGGCGCTGGGCTGGGGCACCGAGGCGTTCGTCGAGATGACCTGCAACGGCAACATCACCCCGGCCCGGATCCGCGCCCGGCTGGAGCCGTTGCCGGAGGTCGTCGCGGCCTACACGGTGTCCGGCGCGGCCGACGCGATCGTCCACCTGCGCGCCTCGGACATCCATCACCTGGAGACCGCGCTGGAGCGGCTGCGCGGCCTGGAGATCGTCGACCGCACGGTCTCCACCGTCGTCTTGTCCCGGCTCCTGGAACGACCGCCGACCCCCGAGGCATGACACCCTCGGCCCCGTGACCGATCAGATCCGCTCCAGCCACGACGGCGGCGTCGCCGTGCTCACCATCGACGCCCCGGCGACCCGCAACGCCCTGACCCTCGACCTCTCCGCGCAGCTGGTCGAGGCCGTCGCGCGTGCCGAAGCCGACGAGAGTGTCCACGCTTTGGTCATCACCGGCGCTCCGCCGGCCTTCTGCGCGGGCGCGGACCTGGACACGCTCGCCGACGCCCGGGAGGACGGGCTCCGCGCGATCTATGCCGGTTTCCTCTCGGTCGCCCGGTGTTCCCTGCCGACGATCGCGTCCGTCGGGGGCGCCGCCGTGGGTGCCGGATTGAACCTCGCGCTCGCGGCGGACGTCCGCATCGTGGGACCGAAGGCGAAGTTCGTGGCCAGATTTCTCGATCTCGGCATCCATCCCGGCGGCGGGATGACGTGGATGATCCAGCGGCTCGTCGGACCGCAGAAGGCCGCCGCGATGACACTCTTCGGTGAGGTCGTCGGCGCCGAAGCGGCTGTCGAATCCGGACTCGCGCTCCGGCTCGTCGAGGGGGATCTGGTCGAGGCCGCCCGTGAACTGGCGAAACCCGCCGTCGGCGCTCCTCGCGACGTCCTCCTGGCGACGAAGCGCACGCTTCGGCACACCGCCGCGCTGACCGACCATTCGGCCGCCGTCGACGCCGAGATCGAGCCGCAGCTGGCGTCACTCACCGCACCCGCGTTCGCCGAGCGGCTCGCCAAGCTGAGGGCGGCGATGACCGGCCAATGACCGCTCCTCGACCGGACTTCACTACGCTGGAACGAGATACGGCTCACAATCGGGTCGCATCGTTAACCGTTACCATCGGTAACATATAAACCGGAAAACCCCCGCTCAGCGCCGAGCTCAGGACACTCGAGAAGTAGGTCCAGACCGTTTTTAGGGCAACCTGGGAAGTGTGCCGGGGACTAACCTCGGGACATGGCACCTGTGACCTGGCCGACACCGCCGGGCGAGGCACGCCGATCTCCGGCACGGCCGGGGACGGCGCACGTCGGGAGAGAGGGAATCCCTGACCTATGAGCACGAGTGCGAACGGCAACGGCTCCTTGTCGGCCGTCAGGCCCACCGAGGTCGCCAAGCTGGACCGGGTTGTCATCCGGTTCGCCGGTGACTCCGGTGACGGCATGCAGCTGACGGGCGACAGGTTCACTTCGGAAGCGGCCGCCTTCGGCAACGACCTGTCCACCATGCCGAACTTTCCCGCGGAGATCCGCGCGCCACAGGGCACCATCCCGGGCGTCTCGAGCTTCCAGGTGCACTTCGCCGACTACGACATCCTGACGCCGGGCGACCGGCCGGACGTCCTGGTCGCCATGAACCCTGCCGCGCTGAAGGCCAACCTCGCCGATGTCCCGGCAGGTGGGACGCTCATCCTCAACACCGACGACTTCACGAAGCGGAACCTGGTCAAGGTCGGCTTCGAGAACGATCCCCTCGACGACGACACCCTTTCGGCCTATCAAGTCCACCGGGTGGCCATGTCGACGTTGACCAGAGGCGCGCTCGAAGAGACCGGACTGTCCAAAAAGGACGCCGAACGCGCGAAGAACATGTTCGCGCTCGGGCTGCTCTCCTGGATGTACCACCGGCCGACCGAAGGCACGGAACGGTTCCTGCGCGAGAAGTTCGCGAAGAAGGCCGACATCGCCGAGGCCAACATCCTGGCCTTCCGCGCCGGCTGGAACTACGGCGAGACGACGGAGTCGTTCGCGACGACGTACGAGGTCGCGCCCGCGAAGCTGAACCAGGGCACCTACCGCCAGATCACCGGGAACACCGCGCTGGCCTACGGGCTGGTCGCCGCCGGGCAACAGTCCGGCCTGCAGATCCTGTTGGGCACGTACCCGATCACCCCGGCGTCGGACGTCCTCCACGAGCTCTCGAAGCACAAGAACTACGGCATCCTCACCTTCCAGGCCGAGGACGAGATCGCCGGCATCGGCGCGGCGCTCGGCGCCTCCTACGGCGGTGCGCTGGGAGTCACCTCGACCTCCGGGCCCGGTGTCGCGCTGAAGTCCGAAGCCATCGGCCTCGCGGTGATGACCGAACTGCCGCTGGTCGTCGTCGACGTCCAGCGCGGCGGCCCGTCGACCGGGCTGCCGACCAAGACCGAACAGGCCGACCTGCTGCAGGCGATGTTCGGCCGCAACGGCGAGTCCCCGGTGCCGATCGTCGCGCCGCTGTCCCCCGCGGACTGCTTCGACGCGGCTCTGGAGGCCACCCGGATAGCGCTGAAGTACCGCACCCCGGTCTTCCTGCTGTCGGACGGCGCGATCGCGAACGGCTCGGAGCCGTGGCTGATCCCGGACATCGAGACGCTGCCGGACCTGCGGGTGGAATTCGCCACCGAGCCGAACGCCGAGGACGACTCCGGGGAGTTCTGGCCGTACGTCCGCGATCCCGAGACCCTCGCCCGCGCTTGGGCGATCCCGGGCGCGGCCGGTCTGCAGCACCGCATCGGCGGGCTGGAGAAGGCCGACAAGACCGGCCACATCTCCTACGACCCGGACAACCACGAGAAGATGGTCCGCCTGCGGCAGGCCAAGATCGACGGCATCGACATCCCGGACCTCGTCGTCGACGACCCGAGCGGTGGCAAGGCCAGGGTGCTGGCACTCGGCTGGGGCTCCTCCTACGGGCCGATCGGCGCCGCGTGCCGCCGCGTCCGCAAGGACGGCATGCCGATCGCGCAGGCGCATCTGCGGCACCTCAACCCGTTCCCGGGCAACCTCGGTGACGTACTCCGTTCGTACGACACCGTCGTCGTCCCTGAAATGAACCTCGGCCAGCTTTCGATGCTCTTGAGGGCGAAGTACCTCGTGGACGTGAAGTCGTACACGAAGGTCGCCGGGCTGCCTTTCAAGGCGGAAGAGCTGCAAGGCGTGTTCACGGAGATCATCACCAGTACGGAGGCGGCGAAGTGACCGCGATAGACCTGGGGATTCCCACCCTCGGCGGCTTGGACCTCGTGCCGACCGAAACCGAACCGCAGAAGGCGAAGGACTACAAGTCGGACCAGGAGGTCCGGTGGTGTCCCGGCTGCGGGGACTACGTCGTGCTCAACGCCGTGCAGTCGTTCCTGCCGACGCTCGGCCTCAAGCGCGAGAACATCGTGTTCATCTCGGGCATCGGGTGCTCGTCCCGGTTCCCGTACTACCTGAACACCTACGGCATGCACTCGATCCACGGCCGCGCGCCGTCGATCGCGACCGGCCTCGCGACCGCGCGGCCGGACCTGTCGGTGTGGGTCGTCACCGGTGACGGCGACGCGCTGTCCATCGGCGGCAACCACCTGATCCACGCGTTGCGGCGCAACGTGAACATCAAGATCCTGCTGTTCAACAACCGGGTCTACGGCCTCACCAAGGGCCAGTACTCGCCGACGTCCGGGCCGGGCATGGTCACGAAGTCCACCCCGATGGGCTCGGTCGACACCCCGTTCAACCCGCTTTCGCTGGCGATCGGCGCCGAGGCGTCGTTCGTGGGCCGCGCGCTCGACTCGGACCGCAAGGGCCTGACCGAGGTGCTGGAGGCCGCCGCGCAGCACCGCGGGTCGGCGCTGGTGGAGATCTACCAGAACTGCCCGATCTTCAACGACGGCGCCTTCGAAGTCCTCAAGGACAAGGACGAGGCCGCCACCCGGCTCATCCCGCTGAAGCCCGGCGAGCCGATCAGGTTCGGGCCGCAGGGCGAGTACGGCGTCACCCGCAGCGGCTGGGCCGGGCTGGAAGTCGGGAAGGTCGCGAACATCGGCGAGGAGAACCTCGTCGTGCACGACCCGGCGATCGAGGACACCTCGTACGCGTTCGCGCTTTCGCGGATCGGCGACCAGAACCTGAACCACGTGCCGACCGGCATCCTGCGGCAGGTCGAGCGGCCCACCTACGACGACCAGGCGCGCGCCCAGGTCGAGGAGGCCCGCGCGGCTCGCAAGCCGGATCTGCAGGGGCTGCTTCGCGGCAAGGACACCTGGACCGTCGTCAGTTAACCGGAGGCAGCGGAACCCGACCGGCAGGCTGACGGTTCGGTAGCGCGTCAGCGCGACGAGTTGTCCGCACAGCGCGCGCCCTCTTTCGGGCCGGAGGCCCACGGAAACGCGATGAAGGGGCGCCTTCACACTGAGCTTGGCGTTCAGTGCGAACGGCGCCCCTTCGGCGCGTTTCCGTCAGCGCGCGCTCAAGTCAACGGCCGGAAGCCCACACGCTCAGCGTCGGAGGCGGTGCGGAACCAGACCTCCGCGACCATCTTCGGGAACTGGGGCGACTCCTCGGTGCAGTACCGCAGAGCCGTCACGCTGGCCTTGACCGCGAAGTCGTCGGCGGGACGGCCACCGCCCGGGCGCGGCATCGCCGACCCGGGACCGAACGGGCCGGGCGGAACGGACTCGGTCACCGGGGCGGCCTGCCGCGCGGGCGGCGGCTCCGGGGCGGGCATCGCGTCGCCCGGCTGGACGGCGGGCTCGAACAGCGAACCGCTCTGACCGCCGGACAGCTCCGGCTCACGACGTTCGATCGCCCGCATCGACGGCTGGATCGGCTGCGGCGGCTCGAAACCGCCGCGCACCGCGCCCCTCGGCGTGCGCTTGGGCAGCACCTGGGTGGCTTCGGCGGGGGTCTCGGGCTCCGAGTCGAGGAGACCGGCCTGCGCTTCTTCGTCGGAACCGAAGGCGTACGCGGGCGGGTCGTGCAGCTCTTCCTCCCGCTCGAACCAGTTGGTCTCTACGGGTGGCTGCTCCGCGTCGACGCGCGAAGCGGGGCTGAACAGCGAGACCGGCTCCGGCTGCGTCTCGACGCCTTCGGGGTCCAGCTGGATCTCCAGGCGGGACCGGTACGGCCCGTCGCCCGGCAAGACCGGCAGAGGCTCGGGCTCGGGCTCCGGTTCGACGTCCAGCGTCGACGCGGGCTGGAGGTACTCGGTCGCCGCCGCTGCGTACGGGTTCTCCGGCTCGGGCTCGGGTTCCGGCTCCAGCTGGGCCGCCGGGATGAACTGCGTCCGCTCGGCCGCGGGCTCCGGATCGGGCTCCGGGTCCGGCTCCAGGTCCCTCTGGGGCGCCGTGCGGTACTCGGCCTCGTACTCGTCTTCAGGCTCGAAGGTCGGCGTCTCGGTGGGCTCGAAGACCTGCGTCTCGGTGGCGCCGGGCTCCGGCTCCGCGACGACGTCCTCGCGGAAGTCGTCCTGGACGCCCTGGGCAGGCTCCGGAGCCTGCTCCGCGACGGGTTCGGACCATCGCTGCGCGGGCTCCTGCTCGGCGAGCGTCGCGGGGTACGCGGGCGGCGGCTCCTCGGCGGCCGCGAACTCCTCGTCGAGCTCGTCGTGCGACGGCTTCGTGAGGTACGCGGTCCCGCCGGCGACGGCCGCGGCCCCCGCGCCGAGGCTGACCCCGGCGGGCAGTCTGGACGTCTCGGCGTGTGCGGTGGCCAGCGAGCTTTCCAGCTCACGGATGCGCTTGCGCGCCGGGATCACCAGCACCAGCCAGGTGAGCAGCGCGCCGACGACGAACGCCAGCAGACTCCACAGCCAAACCTGTCCGAAAATGGACATCCAACCCGCCCTTTGTCAATGCGTTCGCGCGACCAGGTAGTCGGCGACCGATTCGCAGGCGTCCCGGGCGGGCGACGCGGGCAGCGCCGCGAGCTCGGCACGCGCCCGACGAGCGTAGTCGGAAAGAGTTTCGCGTGCGCGTTCGAGTCCGGACGAAGCACGGAGCAGATCCAGGGCCTCGGCGACGAGCTTGTCGTCGGAGATCGGCCCCGACAGCAGCTCGACCAGGCGCGGGTCGGTGGCCGGGTCGGCCAGCGCGTACAGCATCGGAAGCGTGCGGACACCTTCGCGCAGGTCCGTGCCCTGCGCCTTGCCGAGCTCGTCCGAGGCGGACGCGATGTCGATGACGTCGTCCGAGATCTGGAACGCCGTCCCGATGATGTCGCCGAAGCGGCGGAGCGCGTCGATGTAGTCGTCGGGCGCGCCGGACATCATCCCGCCGAACCGGCCGGAGGTGGCGATCAGCGAGCCGGTCTTCTGCGCGATGACCGTGAGGTAGTGCTCGACCGCGTCGTCGCCGTCGGCCGGGCCGACGGTCTCGCGCATCTGGCCGGTGACCAGCTCGCCGAAGGTCTCGGCGATGATCCGGGCCGCGTCGGTGCCGAGGTCGGCGACCAGCCGCGAGGCGTGCGCGAACAGGAAGTCGCCGGTCAGGATGGCGATGGTGTTGTCCCAGCGGGCGTTGACGCTTTCCGCGCCGCGGCGCATCGTCGCCTCGTCCATCACGTCGTCGTGGTACAGCGTCGCGAGGTGCACCAGCTCGACCGCCGCGGCGGCGATGACCACCTGATCGCCCTGCTTCGGCCCGAACTGCGAGGACAGCAGCGTGAACAGCGGACGGAAACGTTTGCCCCCCGCCTCGACCAGGTGCGAAGCGGCGTCCTCGACGGCCTTGACGTCACTGCGGACGACATCGCGGAGCAGGGTTTCGACGTCGGCGAGACCGGTCGCGAGCGTGCGCAGAAGCTGTTCATCGGCGATCTGGAGCCCGACGGACGCGCGCAGGTCCTCGATGGCACCACCTGGGGCAGGTGAAGACACAGACACGTCGGCTCCGCTCTCTTTGACACCGTTCGGGAATTGCTTCCAGCGTAGTGGCTACCCACTGAGCCCTGTTGACCTGCTGTCCAGGGGAAACGGTGACGAACATGACACCCCCGCCGCGTATCCTGCCGACCTCGGCACGAACTGGGGGAACACCATGGAAAGACCGGGCGATTCCGGCGACAGACCGGCGTGGAGACCTCCCGCCGAAGAGCATCGGGAGCAGCGTTCGACGGTGTGGATCACTGTCATCCTCTTCGCCGCGTTCATGGCGGTGATGCTGGTCGTCGCCGCGCTCGTGGTGGGCGGCATGAAGGAGTCGAGGGCGGGCGCCGTCCAGTCCCGGCAGCCGACGGTCTCCTCGTCGGCGCCTGCGCCCACGGGTTCGCCCTCGGCGACGCCACCGGCCGAGGTGCCGACCCGCAAGTACGAGACGGCGGCCAACCCGCTCGTCGCCCCCGGCGCGACGATGCCGAAGGTGACCTGCGAGCTGCCCAAGCTCCGCGGCACGAAAGAGAAGCTGGAAGAGTTCTACCGGGCGCTGATCCCCTGCCTGGAACGGGCGTGGCATCCGGTCCTGACCCAGGTCGGCGAACCGAGGATCCCCGTCTCGGTCAACGCCGAGGACGTCAAGAACACCGCCTGCGGCCTTCCTCCGCCGCCCGACGAGGCCCTGGGCTTCTACTGCTCGGACGGCACGACGATCTTCGTCCCGCTGCCGAGGCAACTCGAGCGCGGCGGGCCCGACCTCCTGACCCAGCTGTTCCTGCTCGCGCACGAATACGGGCACCACGTCCAAGAGCAGTCCGGCATCCTTTCGAAGCACGACTTGCTCTACGACGAGGCGGACGGCGACCAGCCGAAGATCCTCGAACTGAGCAGGCGGCTCGAACTCCAGGCCGACTGCTTCAGTTCGATGTTCCTGGCCAACGCCGCCGGCCGCGGCTCGATCGGCGCCGGGCTGATCTCCCAGCTCAAGCAGAGCACGTTCGACGACAGCGACACCCACGGCTCGTCGAAGAGCGCCGCGCTGTGGCAGAAGCGCGGCCTGAACGCCAAGGACACCTCGGCGTGCAACACCTTCGCCGCCCCTGCGAGCGAGGTCTCCTGACAGTTCGAGACTGGGCAAGCCTTCTCGTAGCCAAGTAGCACACCGTGGCTTTTGTGATACTTTAGCCGCTTCAAGTATCACAAGATACGAACTGGAAGAGGTAAGTATCAATGCGGACCGCGGCCGTGTCAGAACGCCAGCGGTCCCACCTCGTGCGCTCGGACCGCGGCTACCAAGCCTTCGTGCCGCCCCCTCTGCCACCGGACGTCGAGTTCGACCTCGGCCTGGCGAGCGCGCTTTCCGCCGCGGACCGGGCCGTCGGCGAACTGGCGGGCATCGGGCGCACGCTGCCCAGCGCGGCGTTCCTGGTCCACTCGATGGTGCGACGCGAGGCCGTGCTCTCCAGCCGGATCGAAGGCACGGAAGCGACCATGTCCGAACTCGTGCTGTTCGAACTGCAGCCGACCGCTTCGAAGCAAGGCTCCGACGTCGAGGAGGTGCTCAACTACGTGACCGCACTGGGACACGTACTCGCACCCGACCGCAGATTGCCGCTGAGCCTTCCCCTCCTTCACGAAGCCCATCAGGTTCTGCTCACCGGAGTCCGCGGCGGATACGCCACGCCGGGCGAGTTTCGCCGCTCTCAGAACTGGATCGGCCCTCCCGGCCGCGTTCTCGACACCGCGAGCTACGTTCCCCCGCCGCCGGAACTGCTCTGGGACTGCCTCGGCGCCTTCGAGAAGTACCTGCACGCGGAGCACGTCCTGCCACCGCTCATCACGATCGCCTGCCTGCACTACCAGTTCGAGGCGATCCACCCCTTCATCGACGGCAACGGCCGCGTCGGCAGGCTCCTGGTGACCTTGCTTCTCGTCGAATGGGGCCTCTTGCCCGCTCCGCTCCTGGACCTGTCCGCCTATCTGGAGCCACGGCGCGACGAGTACTACGCCCGGCTCCTGGCCGTCAGCACCAAGGGGGATTGGACCGGCTGGATCCGCTTCTTTCTTTCAGTGCTGGAAAACCAGGCGATCGACGCGCGCAACCGCGCCATCGCGCTGCACTCGCTCCGGCAGGAGTACCGGACAAGGGCGACCTCCGCCCGCACTTCGAGCCTGCTCCCGCAACTCGTCGACGCCCTGTTCGAGTCCCCCGCGATGACGATCAACCGGGCCGCGAAGGTCCTCGGAATCACCCATCGGGCCGCGACCCAGAACGTGCTCAAACTGGTCGACGCCGGGGTGCTGACGGAGATCCAGTCGCCAGGGCGAGTCCGGCTCTTCTTGGCCGAGGAGATCCTCAGGACCCTGGACGGCGACGGATCTTGATGTCGTCCATGCAGGTCGCCTTCCCCGCGACGTCGCGATACGGGTAACCCTTCGCGTCCAGCAGCTCCATGACCTTCAGCTCGGCCTCGTCGAGCACGTCGCGTTCCTCTTCGCCCCGCAGCGTGACGCGGAAGGTGAACGCGCCGAGGTGCGCGCTGTAGGTGAGCAGGCCGTCCTCGGTGAACCCGATCGCCTGGTGGTGACTCAGTCCGGCCACGAGCCGGGCGCGGGTGTCGGCGTCGGGATGGTCGAACTTGCCGTTGACGAGGACGCGGTAGGTCGGCATGCGTCCGAATATACAGATCTGCATCCGGATACGAACCCGAATATCCAATGGGTGCCCCTGATCCACGGTCGAGTGAAACGACCGTCACGCGCGCAACGGTCGAATCCGCCACGCAGATAGTGATCACAAAGGAAGAACGGCCGATCCGGCTCGCTCTCCATCACGTGAGGAGGAAGCCCATGCGCATCACCATCGCAAGCCGGGCCGGCCTGGTCGGCGCACTGCTGCTGGCGGGCCTCGGCGCCGGCGCGGCACCGGCCGCCGCGTCGAACCCGTCGGGCGTGGCCTCACTCGGCTCCGCCGCCTTCACGAAGGGCAGTTCGACGCCGATCTCGATCGCGTCGCTCGCCGACTGCGCGGTCGAGGGGCCGACGAGCAACTCGTCCGGGGCCGTGAGCAAGACCGGGATCACGTTCGGTGGCGGCACGTCGACGTGCACGACCACCGTCGTCGACCCCGCGAACGACGTGACCGCGACGTCTTCGGTCGCCGAAGGCAAGAACTTCGAACTGTCGGCACTCGTGTCCGCGGGCGGGCCGCGGATCAAGGTCAAGACCTACAAGGTCAGCTGTAACGCGACGCAGACCAGCACGAACGCGAGCTGGACCTACGGCGGCGCGACCGGGATCGGCACCTTGCCGTCGCCGGTGCCAGTGGGCTACGTCAAGCCGATCACCAAGTCCAACGGCACCCTGCTCGCCGAAGCGGTCTTCAACGAGCAGACCTTGCCGGGCGACGGCAGCATCGGGCTGACCATGCTGCGGATCAAGTTCGCCCCGGCCTCGAACATCACCGGCGAAGTGGTCATCGGGCGCACCGCCTGCTCCCCCACTCCGTAAGCCATCACGCCGGGAAGGGGGCGTCCGGGGCTTTGCCCGAGCGCCCTCTTTCCAATCTGGCTTATATAAGCTTGTGCTGATATCTTGGCCGCAACCGAGCCGAGGAGGGCACCGATGGTCGACGTGACCGGTCAGATCAACTCCGTCCAGCGCAAGCTGGGCAAGCGCGTGGTCGAAGCGGGCGAGGCGGTGACGGCCACCGTCAGCCAGGTCTACGACACCGGCATCGACGACCTCTGGAACGCCTGCACCGACCCCGAACGCATCCCGCGCTGGTTCCTGCCGGTCAGCGGCGACCTGCGCGCCGGCGGCAAGTACCAGCTCGAAGGCAACGCGGGTGGGACGGTCGAACGCTGCGATCCCCCGAAGAGCTTCGCCGCGACCTGGGAGTACGGCGGCGACGTCAGCTGGATCGAAGTCCGGCTGAGCCCGGTAGCCGACGGGCGCACGCGATTCGAACTCGACCACACCGCCATCCCCAACGAACACTGGAACCAGTTCGGACCGGGTGCCGTCGGCATCGGCTGGGACATGATGGTGAACGGGCTCGCGCTGCACCTCGAATCCGGTGAGGCCGCTGATCCCGAGGCCGCCATGGCCTGGATGACCAGCGAAGAGGGCGTGCGGTTCATGACCCTGAGCAACGAGGCCTGGTACGAAGCCGACGTCGCCCATGGAACCGACGCGGACACCGCCCGCAGGCGGGCCGACGCCACCTTGGCCGCCTACACCGCGCCGCCGGAGAGCTGAAGATCTTCGGCGAGTTCCGGGGTGCGAAGCAGCTCGATGAGCTCGTCGTCCGCCCGGAACACGGCGCGGGCTCCCGGCATTCCAGCCTGCCGGAGCATCGCGTGGAGGACGTCGGCGTGCGGCTGGTCGAGCAGGGTCCAGGCCATCGCGCGCCGCTTCGCGTCGTCCCCCAGTTCACGCGCGGTCCACCAGCCCATGACGAGCGCGCTCACCTGGTTGACCGCCGTTTCCCGTCCCCGCGCCAGTTGCGCTCGGTTCAGCCCGCATACCTTGATCGTCTGCTCGCCTTTCGCGGTCAGCGCGCGATAGGTACCGATCGACAGCACCAGGAACAGGTGATCCAGCGGGTCTTCGGCGGTCGGATCTATCAGCAGGCTTTCGCCGTCGCCGTCCACCGGGAACAGGTCGCGTTTGTGGTGGCTGTTGCAGTACTCGCACGCGAGCACGTGGTTGAGCCAGTCGAAAGCGCGCCCCGGATTCCGCGCGATCGGCTCGAAATGGTCCACAGTGGACCCGAGGCCGTCGCCGCAGTACATGCAGTAGCCGCGGCCGGCGGCCATGACATCCAGGCCGGCCCGCAAAGAACGCCGTACGGCACGGGAAACGCGCCAAAGGCGGCGTGCTTCTTTGCTGTCACCGGAAGGGATCCGCGCGGTCAGGTCTTCGAGATCGGCCACCACCCGCCCCGGCAGCTCGACCCGGCGGATCCCGATCACCGATCGTCGGCCTCGAACCGCCTGGCCACCTCGTCCACCCGGCTCGGCGGGGAGCTGCTCAGCCTGTCCCGGAGACGTTCCCATTCGCGGACGCCTTTCGCGTCCGCGCGCCCGGAAGCCACCTGGAACTCGAGTTCGGCGAGGTGTTCCCGCAGTTCGACCGCCTGCGGCGAATAGGGCGTGTCCAGGCCGAAAAGGTCCGACAGCACGGCGTCGTCCCCGCTGCCGAACACGACCCGCTCGTACAACTCCTCGGAGACCACACGCGGCGGGACCTGCTCGGCAGGCCCGGAAAGCCGGATGAGCCCGCCGGGGTCGGCGGCCTGGCAGACGTAGGGGCTGTGCGTGGTGACGATGAACTGGATGCGCGGGAAGTGCGCCTTGAACCACGGCCCCATGCGTTTCTGCCATGACACGTGGAGATGCGCGTCCACCTCGTCGATGATCACGACACCGGGACTCTCGTGATCGAGACCCGCGACGTCGAGTTGCTTGAGCAGGTCGACCACGAGCGCGGTCACCGTGCGGTAGCCGTCGCTCATCTCGCGCAAGGGGAACCTGTCGCCGCGGTACTCGACCCAGAGCCCGTCCGAATCGACGTCCCGGATCCGGTAACCGCCGGGCAGGAGACCGTCGCCGAGGATCTCCAGCGCCGTGTCCTTCAGCTCTCGAGCGCCCGCTTTTCCTTCCAGCGCACGAAGATGCTGGTTGATCAGCCACGTGACGCCCTCGGCGAGCGAGGCGTCTTCGTGGAACAAGCTGGCCATCCGCGCCAGCGATCCCGCGCCACGCATCCACGACTCGGCCTCGCCGCTGCCGCCCGCGAGCCGCCGGAAAGGCCCGTACGCCGCGCAGAACGGCTGACCCGGCGGGAGTCCGGAGATCGGCAGCAGACCGGAGTCGAGCCAACGGACCTCGACCGGCGCCGGGCCCTCCTCGCGCATCACCGACAGTTCGATCGACCCGGAGGTCTGGTCCATCGAGATCCAGCTGCCGGCGTCCGACAGCAGCCCCCAGGCGACGTCCGGCGCCGCCGCGACCGCGATGGCGCGCAGCAGCGAGGTCTTGCCCGAACCGTTGCGCCCGGCGAGCACCACCCAGCCGGGACCGGGCAACCGCAGGTCGACGGCGCGGGCACCGCTGAAGCCGCGGATGTTCTCCAGCCGGACCCGCTCGATATACATGCAGGAAGCTTACGACGGCACGGACGTCACCTCGCCACCCGAAAGTGGGTCGCCATCACGAGTTCCATCACAGCGTGTGCCTTGGCGACGTCCACGGCCGAAACGACCTTCGAGCGGTCCCAGTCGTCGATCCCCCGCTCCCGTTCGGGCGTGATCTTCAGCCGGACATGCCCTACTTTGTCGAGGTCGCCGAGCGGCGAGACGTAGAGGGAGAACTCGCTGTCGTCCGTCGAGCGGAACGTGACTCCCGGGTTGCCGCTGAACGAAGTCTGGTGGTGGTCCTTGTAGGTCTTGTTCGGATCCGCGAGCCACTCTCCTGGAGCGCCTCCGTTCGCGGTGACCCCGGCCTCGATCTGCAGTCGATGCTTCGGCTCGACGAAGTAGCAGGAACCCGGCGTGGCGATCGGCTCGAAATCCTGGCCGAAGGTCTTCTTGACCGCGTCGCGGAACACCGCGCATTCGACGTTCGGATCGGCGGCACCGGCGTCGAGGGTCAGCTCGGCCCCCGTGGGCACCTGCACGTCGACGGCCGGATCGCAGGTCTCGCCTTTGCTGGTGGAGACCCAATCTGCGCAGGCCCCGACGCGGGCGCTGTCCTGACCGTCCGGCGGGTAGACGAGGTCGCGGGGAAGCTTCGCGGCCCCTGCGGTAGCGAAGTCGCGTAGGAGTTCGCACTCCTTGCCGCGACTGGCGCTGCCGATCTCGAACCCGATGGCGCGCTGGAAACTGACCGGAACGGTGATCTCGCACCCACTGATCCCGCCCTCGCGGTGCGTTTCGACCTGGTAGGCCTTCACCCCGCCCAGATCGATGACGGCTCCGTCGACCAGCCGGAGAACCAGGTGACTCGGGTCCACGTCCCCGACGTTGATGATGTCGTAGCCGCCACGGAACAACGTGCACCGCTTCCTACCGTCTTTCACCGCTGTTTTCCGCTCGACCGGGCGGGTGTCACCTCCCCGCCTGCGCTCGTAGGCGGCCTGGTCGATCAGTGGACAGAAATCGAGGGCGGCCAGCGCGGCATCAACGGCCTGTTCATCACGATCAGCCGGGCGCGGTTGTTTCGGGTCCCATTTCGAAAACTGCGGTCGCAGTGGGGGCATATCCACGGAATTCGTACAAGCCGCCAGCAGACTGACCAGTACCGCGCCGAGAATCACTCTTCGGAACTTAATTACGCAGAGTATGCAAATCACGCACCGCGCCTACCAGGTGGAACCCGGTTTTCCACGACACGTTCACCTGAACGATTTTCACTGATAGTCACCAAGTTCGCTGCCCCTATTCAGCGACGACCGGAACTTTATGCAGGCCGGTTCGTCGCCACGGGAACCCTGGTAATCTTCCCGGCGTCGGATTACACAGGGTGCATCGGGGAGACGCGCCTTGTAGCCACGGGAGGGGCACATGACGACGGTGACTTCGGGGCGGCTTCGGCCATTCAGCGGGGATCGGTTCGAGGCGGCAGG
Source organism: Amycolatopsis speibonae (assembly GCF_042647925.1). Classification (NCBI taxonomy): domain Bacteria; kingdom Bacillati; phylum Actinomycetota; class Actinomycetes; order Pseudonocardiales; family Pseudonocardiaceae; genus Amycolatopsis; species Amycolatopsis speibonae. The sequence continues at coordinate 423,541 of NZ_JBHRWK010000014.1, read as the reverse complement.
GGTGCATAGCCGTGCCTGACCAGCCACCTGTCTACACGCCCGGCTTCAACCCTGGCTCGGTCTGCAAAGCCCCACCGACCGGCGGCAGCTACGGCACGCCAGTTGCCGAAGGGGCGGGGTTCAAGTACGACGAGGCGACCCTTCACGAACTGGCGGCAGAGTGGTCTGACTTAGCCCAGGAGTTCAAGGACGACCTCGATGCAGCCGGCAAGATAGCCCGGGCCCTGCCACCAGGACTGGAGTACGCCAGCGGCAACAACGCTGACGTCACCCAGCGGTCTGGCAAAGCACTCATGGAAGCCCTAACGCAGCGCGTCAACTACTGCCAAACCATGGCCAAGAAGTACCTGACCGCCCTCGGCAAGTATGCCGCTGCGGAAGACCACGCCACCTCAGTCATCAATCAACAGCCGAAGGGCATCGCCTGATGCGACGTACCGTCCTTGTCCTCAGTGCGGCCGCCCTTGCCCTCACCGCATGCTCCACACCCACCACCAACGGCACCTCCACGCCCACCAGCGGCGGAACGAACCCGAGCCCGTCGAAATCGACCAGCCCTGCTCCCGAGGTACCGAAGGTCAACAAACCGATCGACCTGGCACAGATCAAGCAGGCCCCGTGCAACGCCTTGACTGAAGCACAGGCAAAAGAGCTCCTCGGTCCTACCACCGAAACTGCTGGACAGCCGGACGGTGCGGCAGGGCCCGCCTGCAGGTGGTCCGTCCCCTCTACCACTCGTCCGCGAGTCAACGTGATCTTCAGCAAGACTCCAGATGGAGGCACGGCGAGTGTCTACAAAGCGAAGGGCGGCGCTTACGAGTTCGTTGAACCGCTCGAGCCGATCGACGGATACCCGCTGACCGCCTACGGCGCGAAAGACGAACGCCCCTCAGGAAAGTGCTCGGTCGCGCTCGGAGCCAGCGATACCGAAACCATCGACATCGCGCTGGAGCTATCCGAGGCCAATATCGGCAAGAAAGAGCCGTGCGCTATCGCACGCGAAGCAGCGATCAGGGTCCTCGCCACAGTCCGAGGGGGCAACTGATGGCTACTGAAGGACCGCTCACCGCCGCCCAGATCTACGAACAGATCACTGGCGGTAAAGGCACCGGCTCTCTATCCGATGCCCAACAAAGCGGGTTCAACTTGACCCAGCGACACCACGAACGGGCACAAAGGCTCACCGCGCTCACCCAGAAGACCATGGCCGGCTGGCAAGGCGGCGCCAGCGACGCGGCTGCCGACGCGACGAAGCCCGTCATTGAGGCCGCGTACGACGACGCGATGCATCTGGCGCGGGCTCAAACGGCGATGAGTGCCCAGATGGGCGCGTTCGGGTCGGCGAAGAACTCGGTCAAGCCGGTGCCGCCCGAACAGCCCGCCCCGACGGCCGAGGACGTCAAGGCCCTCATGGGCGGCGGCGGCCAGTTCGGGTACTGGGACAGGGTCAAGGGCTACCAGGCCGACAGCCAGCACAACATCGATACTTTCGCGACCTACCACTCGGCCAGCACGTCCAACGGCGACGAGCTGCCCGCCCAGTACGCGCAGCTCACCGACCCTGGCGGCAGTGTCGCCCTGGACGAAGGCGGCTCCGGGAAGCCGACGGCGAAGGGATTCGGCGACGGTTCCGACAGGCACGATCCCGGAATCGGCGAGCCCTACCGCGGACCGAGCGGACCGAGCGGACCGGGCACCGGCACGCCTGGGCCGGGTCAGGGCGGCCCCGTCGAGAGCGGCGGCCCGCAGCCCGGGCAAGGCCCCCAGCCGGGTCAGCACCTGCCGGGTCAGCAGCCGGGCACCCATCAGCAGCAGCCCGACGACGGGACCCGCGCGAATTCGTACACGCCGCCTCAGACCACACCGGTCGTGCCGCCGGCGGCGAATCTCGACTTCGGGCCGAACGGCAGGCCGCCCACCTCCTACAACCCGCCCGGCACGTTCCCGCCCGGATACGGCCCATTCGGTCCGGGAACCGGAGGACCGGGAACCGGAGGACCAGGGACCGGCGTGCCGGGAACGGGAACTGGTGGCAAGACACCGGCGGTGTCCGGCGGCGGCTTCCGGGGCGGAGTCCCGGGTGGTCCCGGCGGGCAGCCTGGCATGGGTGGCCGGAGCGGCGCCGGGATGCCGGGCGAGGGCGCCGGCGGCCGTGGCACGGCGGGTTCCGCGGGAGCCGCCGGTCGTGGCGGCACGAACGGGATGCCGATGGGGGCGGGCGCGGGTCGCGGCGGGAAAGGCGAGGAGGACAAGGAGAAGAAGGCTCCGGCTTACCTCCAGAACCCGGATCCGGACGAGACCTTCGGCGGCTACATCGAAAAGCCGACGCCGCCGGTGATCGGCGAGAAGAAGAATTAGCACCACAGTCCCAGGGGAGGGTGACACGTGGTGCTCGCGCGCCCTGTCGAGATCACGCTCGACACTTTGTTGACCGCGTTCCGTCACGCCGGTTGCGGAGATCCGCATCTGGTCTTCGCGGGCGGGCTGCGTTATGTCCCGCCGTCGTCGCGAAACGGCGAAGACCGGGCCGCGTTCGAGGAGCTCGGCGGGCTCGGGTTCACCGAGGGCAGGCGGCTGACCAGCGACTTCGAGGACGTCCTGCACATCCTCGACCGACCGAACACCGAGTACTACGCGACGGTGCGGACGGAGGCGGAGCAGTACAGCGTGCTCGTGGCCGTGCGCGGGCGGGCGGCGGTCACCGCGATCTGCGAAGGCGGCCGAGTGTGGCTGAAAGGCGTGCGGACCGCCGATCGCGCGGCGGCGCTCGTGATGAACCTGCCCGAGTATCCGCCGGCGCGGTTCGCGCCGTTTTCCTTGCCCCAGGACGATTTCAAGCTCACGACCGGAAGCGAGCTCTACGACGAACCCGAGTCGCGAAGCCGCGAAGCGCGGCGGCTGGACGTGATCTTCGAGCAGCCGTACTTCGGCGTCGGGTTCTTCGCCGCGGCCAAGCGTCCTGACGGAGGCAGACGCACCGAGGCCGTCGACGGCCTGACGTACCTGGACCTCGACGCCGGACGAGTGGCCATGCACGTGACCGGTTCGCCCCGGAACCGATACATCACCGTCCTGCCCGGTGAACCCGTTCTACTGGCCCAAAAAGTCGCCGCGCTGCGGGCAGGCCTCGATCACTGACTCGATCAGCCGCACCGACCGCCCGGGATCCAGCGCTACCGCGTCCACGGTGGACTGAAGATACGGCTCGACGTCGTCGGGCCGGTGCAGGAACAGCCCGGATCGCCGATGTTCGGCGTACACCAGCTGCCGACCGTCGCCGAATTCCAGCAAAACGTAGGCGCCGCCGGGATGTGCTCCGGCCACGAAGGGGATGACCCGCAGTTCGACGGCAGGTCGCTCGGCGAGTGTTACCAGGTACCGGAGCTGGTTCGCCATCACCCGGGGCCCACCGACCTGACGGCGCAGCGCCCCTTCGTCGATATACGCGACGAACTTCTTGTGCCCCAGCATCTTCTGTCGTTCCCGCCGCGCTTCGATCGTCGCGACGGGGAGGTCCGCGGCCCTTGCGTAGGACGGGGTTTGCAGCAGGCCCGGCAGGAGCACGGTTCCGAACTCGACGATCTTGGTGGCCTCCTTTTCGTACAGTGCGAGGGTTTTCCGCTGAAGGGACACGTCGGCGAACCACCAAGCCCCGCTGTCGCGAGACAGTGAGAGCAGCGCGTCCCGCCGCTCCCCGGTCACCCGATAGACCGCGAGCAGCGCCGACACCTCTTCGGCGGACGCCGGACGCGCGCCGGTTTCGATCCGGCTGATCGTCGGCTGGGACCAAGCCAGCTTGTCCGCCACTTCGGTCGCCGCGAGTCCGGCGGCCCTCCGCGCGTCTCGAAGTCCTTCGGCCAGCGCCCTCGCCTGAGGTGTGGGCTTCGGTTTCGGCATCGCCAGCAACCTGCCCGATGCGCTCTGGCAAGTCATTCCCCGATGGCGGCGACTTCGCGGATGGCGGCCGAAATGCTGGGAAAGTCCTTCTTCAGTAGCGCGCCGTGGTTGCTGTCGACCTTCGCGCTCACCTTGACGTTCGGGTTGCGGCCGGTCACCGCGTCGAGGCCGGCGCGGATCTGTTCCTGCTCGTCGCCCTTGCTGCCGAAGGAGGTTCCCGAGGCGATCACGTATCGCGTCGGCACGGTGATGCCGTCGAGCACCGGGCCCAGCTCGGCCTCCCGGGAGAGCTTGCCGAGTTCGATGTTGCTCTCCGCCTGCTGCGCGGCGGTCATGCGCGGCGTCAGGCCGGTCGGGCGCAGCAGCGGCAAGACCAGGCTCAGGCGCTTGAACAGCTTCCGGATCCGCGCCTCCATGGCGTCGTCGAGCCAGTCGTACGGGAAGGCGCCGTCGACCAGGACCGCGCCCAGCGTGCGCTCCGGATTGCGGGCGGCCCAGTGCGCCGCGACGACCGCGCCGTAGGACCAGCCCACCACGACAGCCCGCTCCACTCCCCTGGCCGCGAGAACGGCGTCGACGTCGCGGACGGCGGCTTCGAAGGAGTAGTCGGCCGAACGCCCGGACTTGCCGCGCGCCCGCTCGTCGTAGGTGATGTGGCGGAACTCCGTTCCCAGGTCGGCGAGGATCCGCCGCCAGTAGCCCTGGGTCGCGAACTGGCCGTTGAGGTAGACGACCGGGATGCCGGGGCCGCCGGTGTCGGTGACGGCCAGCTGGGTGTCTTCGACCGGGAGCATCCCGGTCCAGGCGGCGGTGGAGGTGGTCGAGGCGGTGCTGTTCTTGGTCATGAGGGAACTATCGCGGGCCGGTCTGTCACCAGCCTGACGTCGCTCTGACACGAAAAGGCCCCCTCACGACAGCGAGGGGGCCTTTCGCGACAGAAGGACTACTTGAGGGCGAAACCGCCGGAGCCCGCCCAGTCGAGGGCGAACGCCGGGATCAGGCCGAGCACCAGCGTGACGATGACGCCGAGCGTGATCGCCGTCGTGGTGAACGCGCCGGGCACGGTGACGGTCGGGCCGTCGGGTGCAGGCTCGGAGAAGTACATCAGCACGATCACCCGCAGGTAGAAGAACGCGGCGACGGCGCTGAAGATCAGCGCGATGACGACCAGCGGCGCCATCCCGTCGGACAGGGCCGCCGAGAACACCACGAACTTGCCGACGAAACCACTGGTCAGCGGGATACCGGCCAGCGCGAGCAGCAGGAAGGTGAACACCCCCGCCAGCACCGGAGACCGCTTCGCCAGCCCCGCCCAGGCGGACAGGTGCGTCGCCTCACCGTTCGAGTCCCGCACCAGCGAGACGACACCGAACGCGGCGAGCGTGGTGAAACCGTAGGCCAGCAGGTAGAACAGCGTGCTCGACAGGCCTTCCTCGGTCATCGTGATCGCGCCGATGAGCAGGAATCCGGCGTGCGCGATGGACGAGTAGGCGATCATGCGCTTCACGTCGGTCTGGGTCAGGCCCAGCACCGCGCCGATCAGCATCGAGAGGATCGCGACGCCCCAGAGGACACCGCGCCATTCCCAGCTGGTCGATTCGAACGCCACCGAGAACACCCGCAGGATCCCGCCGAACGCGGCGACCTTGGTGCAGGCGCCCATGAACGCGGTGACCGGGGTCGGAGCGCCCTGGTAGACGTCCGGGGTCCAGGTGTGGAACGGGCCGACCGAACCCTTGAACAGCAGACCGACCGCGAGCAGGCCGAGCCCGGCGAACAGCAGCGTGTCCGACCGGTCCGAACCGGCGGCGGCGTTGGCGATGTCCGAAAGCTTCACGGAGTTCGCGTAGCCGTAGAGCAGCGCGAGACCGTAGAGGAAGAACGCCGACGAGAACGCGCCGAGCAGGAAGTACTTGACCGCAGATTCCTGCGAGAGCAGGCGGCGACGGCGGGCGAGACCGCACATCAGGTACAGCGGCAGGCTCAGCACTTCGAGCGCGATGAACATGGTCAGCAGGTCGTTGGCCGCGACGAACGCCATCATGCCGCCGAGCGCGAACAGCGTCAGCGGGAAGACCTCGGTCTGCATGCCGGTGGTGCCGACCTGCGCGCGGTCCTGGACCGTGCCGGGGCGGATACCGGCCTGCGCGACGAACGCGCCGCCCGGCTCGACCGAGCGGTCCGCGATCAGCAGCAGCGCACCCAGCGCCAGCGCCAGCAGGGTGCCCCACAGGAACAGCGACGGCCGGTCGACGGCGATGGCGCCGCTGAAGGTCGTGACACCGCCCTTCGGCGCGGACGAACTGGCGTACCAGACCAGGAAGACGCCTGCCGCCCCGATCCCGACCAGGGACAGGAAGACCTGCGAAGGCCACCGCATGTGCTTGGGCAGGAAGGCTTCGAGCAGCACGCTGACACACGCGGCCCCGAGGATGATCAGGATCGGCGTGACGGCGAAGTAGTCGATAGACGGCACCTGCACCGGTGGCGCCTGAGTCAAGAAGAGCACGGTTTACTTGCCTCCCTGCACGGCAGACATGGTCTGCTGCACCGACGGGGTGATCGTGTCGAGCACCGGCTTGGGGTAGAACCCGAGCGCGATGATCAGCACCACCATCGGCGCCAGGATCGCGATCTCCCTGCCGCCGAGGTCCTTGATTGCTTTGGTCGCCCCGAGTTCGGGTGCGATGGCCGTGCCGGGCCCACCGCCGGCGCCGATCAGGGCGTCACCGCGGACGGGTCCCTGCATGACGCGCTGGTAGAGCCAGAGCACGTACGCCGCGGCCAGCACCATGCCGACCGTCGCGATGATCGTGTACACCGGGTAGTCCACAAAGGACCCCAGCAGCACCAGGAACTCACTGATGAAGGAGTTCGTGCCGGGCAGGGACAACGTGGACAGACCGGCGATGAGCAGCATGCCGCCGAGCAGCGGGGTCACCTTCGCCATGCCGCCGTAGTCGGAGATCCTGGTGGATCCGCCGCGCATCACGATCAGGCCGACCACCACGATCAGCATGCCGGTGGCGAGGCTGTGGTTCAGCATGTACGACACCGAGCCGACCATGGCCTGCTCGTTGAAGCTGAAGATGCCGAGCGCGATGAACCCGAAGTGGGCGATCGACACGTAGGCGATGAACCGCTTCATGTCGCGCTGCCCGGCCGCGAGGATCGACCCGTAGAGGACACCCGCGACGGCGAGCACCAGCACCCACGGCGCGAGTTCCTTGCTGGCGTCGGGGAACATCGGGAGGCAGTAGCGCAGGAACCCGAACGTGCCGACCTTGTCCAGCACACCGACCAGCAGGACCGCGACGCCGATGGGCGCCTGGCCCGCGGCGTCCGGCAGCCAGGTGTGGAACGGCACCAAAGGGGCCTTGATCGCGAACGCGAGGAAGAACCCGAGGAACAGCCAGATCTGGGTGCCTGTCGGGGCGTCGCGGACGACGGTGACGAGCGTGGCCCAGTCGAAGGTGCCCTTGCCGAGCTTGTCCGAAGCCAGCGAGTACGCCCCGATCGCCGAGGCCAGCATGATCAGGCCGCCGAGGAACGAGTACAGGAAGAACTTGACCGCCGCGTACTGCCGGTTCGCGCCGCCGTAGCCGCCGATCAGGAAGTACATCGGGATCAGCATGATCTCGAACAGCACGTAGAACAGGAAGACGTCGGTCGCGGCGAACACCGCGATGGTCAGCGCCTCCTGCACCAGGATCAGCGAGAGGAACCCGCCCGCCGAACGCCCGGCCGGGAGCTTGTCGGTCAGGCCCAGCGCGCCGACCACGATCGGGACGAGCAGGCCGATGACCGCGATCATCACCAGCGCGATGCCGTCGATGCCGAACGAGATGTGGATGCCGAAGTTCGGGATCCAGTCCATCGACGTCGTCTGCTGGATCCGGTCCCCGGTGGGCGTGTAGCTCGCCCACATCGGGATCACCAGCAGGAACGTCAGGAGGGACACCACGAGCGCGGTGAGCGTCGCCAGGCGGTCGTTTTTCTTCATCCCGGCGACGACCGCCGCACCGAGCAGCGGCAGCAGGATGGATGCGAGAACCCAGGTCATCAGGAGAACCTCACCAGCAGGAGTGCCGCCAGAAGCAGGAATGTGCCGCCCAGCATGGAAAGTGCGTACGAGCGGACGAAGCCGGTCTGCAGGCGGCGCAGGCGTCCGGATCCGCCGCCGAGCGCGGCGGCGAGGCCGTTGACGGCGCCGTCGACCCCGCGGTTGTCCACGTAGACCAGCGCGCGAGCGAGCCAGGTACCCGGACGGCCGACCAACGTCTCGTTCAGGGTGTTGCCGTAGAGGTCGTTGCGCGCGGCCTTGACCACGACCGAGACCCGCTCGGGCCGTTCCACCGGAACTTCCTTACGACCGACGAAGAGCCACGCCGCGAGCGCGCCCACCACGGACAGCGCCACGGTGAGGAACGGGACCAGCAGATGCGGGATGACACTGTGGCCACCCTCCTCCAGCGGACCGACCACCGGCGAAAGCCATTCGGCGAACCGGTCGCCCAGTGCGAAGAACGCACCGGCGCCGATCGAGCCGATCGCCAGGATGATCATCGGCCACTTCATCACCGCGGGAGACTCGTGAGGGTGGAAGTCGCGGCCGTCGCTGGACTTGATCTCCTTCCAGCGTTCCTTGCCGAAGAAGGTCATCACCATCAGGCGCGTCATGTAGAACGCGGTGAGCCCGGCGCCGAGCAGTGCCGCGCCGCCCATCACCCAGCCGCGCCAGCCGCCCTGGCTCAGCGCCGCTTCGATGATCGCGTCCTTGGTGAAGAAGCCGGAAAGCGGCGGGATGCCGATCAGCGCGAGGTAGCCGAGCGCGAAGGTCCAGAAGGTGACCGGCAGGTGCTTGCGCAGCCCGCCGAACTTCCGCATGTCGACCTCGTCGTTCATGGCGTGCATGACCGAACCGGCCCCGAGGAACAGCCCTGCCTTGAAGAAACCGTGCGCCACCAGGTGCATGATGCCGAGCGCGTAGGCGATCGGCCCGAGGCCGACGGCGAGCATCATGTAGCCGATCTGGCTGACCGTGGAGTACGCCAGGACCTTCTTGATGTCGTCGTAGGCGCAGCCGATGATGCACCCGATCAGGAGCGTGACCGTGCCGACGAGGGTGACGATCAGGCGGCCGTCCGGGGTGGCGTTGAAGATCTCGTGCGCGCGGGCGACCAGGTAGACGCCGGCGGTGACCATCGTCGCGGCGTGGATGAGGGCCGAGACCGGGGTCGGGCCCTCCATCGCGTCCGGAAGCCAGGCCTGCAGCGGGAACTGACCGGATTTACCGCAGGCGCCCAGCAGCAGCAGGATCGCGATGGCGGTGATCGCGCCGGTGGGGATCTTGTCGATCGCGCCGAAGACCTCGGCGTAGCCGGTGCTCCCGACGTACTTGAACATCAGGAAGATCGCCAGCGCGAGCCCGACGTCACCGACGCGGTTCATCAGGAACGCCTTCTTCGCCGCGGTGGCCGCGGACGGGCGGTCCTGGTACCAGCCGATGAGCAGGTACGACGCGAGACCCACGCCTTCCCAGCCGAGGTACAGCGTCACGAAGCTGTTGCCCAGCACCAGGATCAGCATCGAGGCGACGAACAGGTTGAGGTAGGCGAAGAACCTCGAACGGTCGCGGTCCTCGGCCATGTAGCCGATCGAGTAGAAGTGGATCAGCATGCCGACGCCGGTGATCAGCAGCACGAACGTCAGCGACAGCGCGTCGATCCGGAGTCCGAAGTCGACCTGCAGCGCCGAGACCGGGATCCACGAGAACAGTTTGACGTCCGCGATGCTCTTCGTGTCGGCCGTGAAGAAGAGGATCAGGCCGTACACAAAGGACAGTGAGACGGTCGCACTGCCGAGGAGGTGTCCCCAGCCCCTGGCTCGTTTACCCGCCAGCAAAAGAATAAGGGCGCCGAGAGCCGGGAAGGCCACCAGCAGCCACGATGATGCGGTCACTCTCGGTGCTCCCTAGTACTTCAGCAGGTTGGTGTCGTCGACCGAGGCCGAGCGCCGGGTGCGGAAGATCGCCATGATGATCGCGAGCCCCACCACGACCTCGGCGGCGGCGACGACCATCACGAAGAACGCCATCACCTGACCGTCGAGCGACCCGTTGATCCGGGCGAACGTGACCAGGGACAGGTTCGCCGCGTTCAGCATCAGCTCGATGCACATGAACACGACGATCGCGTTACGGCGCACCAGTACCCCGACCGCGCCGATGGCGAACAGCAGCGCGGACAGGAGCAGGTAGTACGTCGGGGTCATTCCTCGTCCCCTTCTTTCTTGCCGACGAGCGCGTGGGCGTCCGGGCCCGGTTCCGAGCCCGACACCTGCTTGCGCTCGTTTTCCAGCCGCGAGGCCGAAGTCGACTCGATGATGTCCGAGAGCGACTCCGGGGCGATCGAACCGTCCGGCAGCAGCGCGGGGGTGGCGACCGAGTTGGCCGTCGCGAAGACACCCGGGCCGGGCAGCGGCGAAGGCCGGTCGTGTTTGCCGGTGAACCGGTCGACGACGAGTTCCTTCTGCGACTTCTTGCCGCCCTTGGCGTGCCTGTCGGTGAAGGCGAGCACCATCGCGCCGAGCGCGGCGGTGATCAGCAGCGCCGAGGTGAGCTCGAACGGGAACAGGTACTTGGTGAAGATCAGCCGTCCCAGCCCGCCGGGGCCGCCGCCGTCGAGGTTCGCCGGGTCTCGCGGCAGCGCCGGGGTGACGTTGGCCAGCGCGCGGGCGAGACCCGCGGCGAGCAGCCCGCCGGTACCGATGCCGAGCAGCGTCGCCATGACCCGCTGCCCGCGCAGGACTTCGACGACCGAATCCGAGCTCTCCCGGCCGACCAGCATCAGCACGAACAGGAACAGCATCATGATCGCGCCGGTGTAGACGATGATCTGCGTGAAGCCGAGGAACGGCGCCTGCTGGATCATGTACAGCGCGCCGAGGCACAGCATCGTGAGGACCAGCCACAACGCCGAGTGCACGGCGTTGCGGGAGAAGATCATGCCGAGCCCGCCGAGCAGCGCGAGCGGGCCGAGCACCCAGAACGCGATGGTCTCGCCGGTGGTGATCCCGGCGGAGACGTCCGGCGCCTGGGCGAGGAGAGCCGTGATCACTTGACGGCCTCCGTCGATTCGACGGGCTTCTGACGCGCGAGCTCAGGGCCGTTGACGTAGTAGTCCTGCTCGTTCTCGCCCAGCCGCATCGGATGCGGCGGCTGCTCCATACCGGACAGCAGCGGCGCGAGGAGGTCTTCCTTGGTGTAGATCAACCGCTGCCGGTCGTCGTCGGCCAGCTCGTAGAAGTTGATCATCGTCAGGGACCGGGTCGGGCAGGCCTCGACGCACAACCCGCAGCCGATGCAGCGCAGGTAGTTGATCTGGTAGTCGGCGCCGTACCGCTCACCGGGCGAGAAACGTGCCTCTTCGGTGTTGTCGCCGCCTTCGACGAAGATCGCGTCCGCCGGGCAGGCCCACGCGCACAGCTCGCAGCCGACGCATTTCTCCAGCCCGTCCGGATGCCGGTTGAGCTGGTGCCTGCCGTGGTAGCGCGGGGCCGCGGGGGCGCCCGCCTCCGGGTACTCCTCGGTGGCGACCTTCTTGAACATCATGCCGAAGGTGACACCGAAACCCTTGATGGGATCAAGAATCCCCATCGCCGGCCTCCCTTCCACTGGAAACCGCCGCGGGCTTGCGCTTGGCAGCCCGGGCTTCGGCCTTCGCGAGGGCCTTCTGACGCGGAGTGTGCTCCGGGACCTGCAGGTCGAGCGGCGGTACGGGGAACCCGCCGCCGGTCACCGGGACGTAGTCGTCGTCCGGGACCTTCTTGTCCGGCAGCAGCAGGCTCAGGATGACGACGACGAGGATGAGCGCGCCGCCGCCGATGAGGATCTGCGGGGTGGACAGCCCGCCCGAGTTCTTGATCGCGCGGACCGTGACGATCACGACGATCCAGACCAGGTTGACCGGGACCAGGACCTTCCAGCCCAGCCGCATGAACTGGTCGTACCGCAGCCGCGGCAGCGTGCCGCGCAGCCAGATGAAGCCGAACAGCAGGATGAACAGCTTCGCGGTGAACCACAGCAGCGGGAGCCAGCCCTGGTTGAGCGCGTGGTCCGCGCTCACGAACGGGAACTTCCAGCCACCGAGGAACAACGTGGTCGCGAACGCCGAGACGATCACCATGTTGACGTACTCGGCGAGGAAGAACATCGCGAACTTCATCGAGCTGTACTCGGTGTGGAAACCGCCGACCAGCTCGGATTCGGCCTCGGGGAGGTCGAACGGGGCGCGGTTGGTCTCACCGACCATGGAGATCAGGTAGATCACGAAACTCGGCAGGAGCAGGTAGAAGTACCAGCCGCCCTGCTGCGAGTCGACGATCTGCGAGGTCGACATCGAACCCGAGTAGAGGATCACGCCCACGATGGACAGGCCCATCGCGATCTCGTAGGAGATCACCTGCGCCGCGCTTCGCAGTCCGCCGAGCAGCGGGTACGGCGAACCGGAAGACCAGCCGGCCAGCACCAGGCCGTACACGCCGATCGAGGAGCAGGCCAGGATCACCAGCACGCCGACCGGCAGGTCGACCAGCTGGAGCACGGTCCGCTCGCCGAAGATCGAGACCACCGGGCCGAACGGGATCGCCGCCAGCGCGATCAGCGCCGGCACCGCGGAGATCACCGGCGCGAGGAAGTACACCTTGCGGTCGGCGGTGTCCGGGATGATCTGTTCCTTGAACGGCAGCTTGATCGCGTCCGCGAGGGACTGCAGGTAGCCGCCGGGACCGACCCGGTTCGGGCCGGGACGGTTCTGCATCCGGCCGACGGCCTTGCGCTCCCAGACGATCAGGAAGATCGTCAGGATCGGGCCGATCAGCAGGATGACGACCGTCTTGAGCAGGACCAGCCACAACGGGTCGTCCGCCAGCAGCGCCGCCCGCTCGGCGGCGTCCGGCATCTGGCTGAGCAACGGAGTCACTTCTCACCTCCGGTGAGCGAAACGGCCGAACCGTGGCCCGCGCCCAGGGAGGCGCGGACGGCCGAGCCGTCGGAGTTGCCCGGGAGCCACACGACGCCGTCCGGCAGGTCCGCGACCTCGATCGGCAGCGTGATGGAGCCGCGTTCGGTGGAGACCTTCACGGTGGCGCCCAAACCTTCGGCGGTCTTCGCCGAGAGCTTGGCGACGACCTCGCGCTGGGTGCCCTTGAGGTGCGGCTCGTCGTCCTGCAGCGAACCGTTGTCGATCAGCTGCCGCCAGGTGGCGAGGAGGACCTTGCCTTCCTCGGGTTCCGCGCGTGAGATGAATGGGGCTTTCATCTCAAATTTCGCGATGAAAGTCCCATTCATCTCAACGGGGAGCTTCGCCAGATCGGCGGCCGCGGCGGCCGGGGTCTGGGTGAACAGGTCGGCGTCCATCTCGACGGCGAGGGTGTCGAGCACCCGGCAGTCCGGCAGGGCGCCGGTGCCTTCGAGGGTGACGGCGAACTCGCGGCGGCGGCCTTCCCAGTTCAGGTAGGTGCCCGACTTCTCGACCGCCGGGGCGATCGGGAGGACGACGTCCGCGTGCTCGGTGACCGCGCTGTGCCGCAGTTCCAGGCTGACGACGAACTTCGCGTTTTCGAGCGCGCGGCGGGCGAGATCCGGGTCCGGCAGGTCGTCCGGGTCGACGCCGCCGACGAGCAGGCCGTCGAGGTCGTTGCCGGAAACGGCCTTGAGGATCGCGGTGGTGTCGCGCCCCGCGGTGGCGGGAAGCTCGACGCCCCAAGCCTTTTCGACCTCGGCGCGAGCCGCCGCGTCGGTGACCGAACGGCCACCGGGCAGCAGCGTCGGCGCCGCGCCCGCCGCCAGGGCACCGCGCTCACCCGCGCGACGCGGGATCCACGCGAGCCGGGCGCCGGTGCGCTCCACCAGCCGGTGCAGGGCCGAGAACAGGCCGGGGACCTCGGCGGCACGCTCGCCGACGAGGATCACGGCGCCGTCACCTGACAAGTGTTCGTCCAGATCGCGTGCGTGCTGCGCGATACCGTCGATCGCGGCGGCCTCGCTGCCCGGCGCGCACGCCAGCAGCTCACCGAAGGTCTTGCGGACCGAGGACGTGGTCCACTGTCCCAAGTGGACGACACGGGTGCGGTTCTTGCGGGCCGCCTTGCGCAGCCGCAGGAACACGATCGGCGCCTCGTCCTCCGGCTCGAAAGCGACGCACAGCACCGTGCGCGCCCGCTCGATCTCGCCGAAGGTGACGCCGCTTTCCGGCGTCGTCCCGACCACGTGCGACGCGAGGAAGTTCAGTTCCTCGGCCGAATGCGGGCGGGCCCGGAAGTCGATGTCGTTGGTGCCCAAGGCGATCCGCGCGAACTTCGAGTACGCGTAGGCGTCCTCGACGGTCAACCTGCCACCGGTCAGCACCGCGGCGCCCTTGCCGTCACGTGCCTTGGCCAGCCCCTCGGCGGCCGCGCGCAGCGCGTCGGTCCAGGAAGCCTCTTCCAGCACGCCGTCGGCGTTGCGGACCAGCGGACGGCGGATGCGGTCGTCGGCGGTGGCGTAGCGGAAGGCGAACCGGCCCTTGTCGCAAAGCCACTCTTCGTTGACCTCGGGGTCGTCGCCCGCGAGCTTCCGCATGACCTTGCCGCGGCGGAAGTCGGTCCGCTCGGCGCAGCCGGACGAGCAGTGCTCGCACACGCTCGGCGCGGACACCAGGTCGAACGGCCGCGAGCGGAACCGGTACGCGGCCGACGTCAGCGCGCCGACCGGGCAGATCTGGATGACGTTGCCGGAGAAGTACGACTGGAACGGCTGGCCGGACGTGGTCCGGGAAGCGAGGTCCAGCACGTCCGCGGTCTCGGCGGTGCCGATCTGCTGGTGGGCGCCGCGTTCGAGCAGCTCGATGAACGGGTCGCCGGCGATCTCGCGGGAGAACCGGGTGCAGCGCTGGCAGAGCACGCAGCGCTCCCGGTCCAGCAGCACCTGCGAGGAGATCGGCAGCGGCTTCGCGAACGTCCGCTTCGTGTCGACGAAACGGGATTCCGCGCGGCCGTGCGCGAGCGCCTGGTTCTGCAGCGGGCATTCGCCGCCCTTGTCGCAGATCGGGCAGTCCAGCGGGTGGTTGATGAGCAGCAGCTCCATCACACCCTGCTGGGCCTTGTCCGCGACGGCCGAGGTCAGCTGGGTCTTCACGACCATGCCGTCGGCGACCGTCATGGTGCACGAAGCCTGCGGCTTCGGCATCGGACGGCCACCCATTTCGACCTCGACCAGGCACTGGCGGCAGGCGCCCGCCGGGTCGAGCAGCGGGTGGTCGCAGAACCGCGGGATGACCGTGCCGAGCCGTTCGGCGGTGCGGATCAGCAGCTCGCCCTTGGGCGCGATGACCGTTTCACCGTCGATGACCAGCTTGACGTGGCCCTCGGGGACCGGAGTCTCCTCCGCGGCCGTCCCGGGCTTGTCGGGTGCGATCGTCATGCCTGCGCCCCCACCAATTCGCGCTTGTTGGTTTCACACAACGCCAGGAACTCGTCCCGGAAGTACTTGATCCCGCTCTGGATCGGCGAGACCGCGCCGTCGCCCAGCGCGCAGAACGAACGGCCGAGGATGTTGTCGCAGACGTCGAGCAAGGTGTCGATGTCCTCCTCGGTGCCGTGCCCCTCGACCATGCGCTCCAGGATCTGCGCCAGCCAGTACGTGCCCTCGCGGCACGGTGTGCACTTGCCGCAGGACTCGTGCTCGTAGAACTGCGTCCACTTCATCACGGCCCACGGCACGGAAACGGTCTCGTTGAAGACCTGCACGGCCGTCGTGCCCAGCATCGACCCGGCTTCGGCCGCGCCTTCGAAGTCCAGCGGAACATCGAGGTGTTCCTTGGTGAACATCGGTGTGGACGAACCACCCGGCGTCCAGAACTTCAGTGGGACGCCGTCCTTCATGCCGCCCGCCATGTCGAGCAGCTCGCGCAGCGTGGTGCCGAGCGGGCATTCGTACTGGCCGGGCTTCTCGACGTGGCCGGAGATCGAGTAGATCTTCGGGCCGGGCGACTTCTCGCGGCCCATCTGGCGGAACCAGTCCGAGCCACCGTTGATGATGTACGGCGCGCTGGCGATGGTCTCGACGTTGTTGACCGTGGTCGGCGCGGCGTAAAGCCCCGCGGCGGCCGGGAACGGCGGCTTGAGCCGCGGCTGGCCACGACGGCCTTCCAGCGAGTCGAGCAGCGCCGTCTCCTCGCCGCAGATGTACGCCCCGGCGCCCGCGTGCACGGTGATGTCGAGGTCGAATCCGGAGCCGAGGATGTCCTTGCCGAGGTAGCCCGCGTCGTAGGCCTCGCGCACGGCCGCGTTGAGACGGCGGATGCAGTGCAGCGCCTCACCGCGGACGTAGATGAAGCAGTGGTGCGAGCGCATCGCGTACGAGGCGATGACGCAGCCCTCGATCAGCGAGTGCGGGTCCGCCATCATCAGCGGGATGTCCTTGCAGGTCCCCGGCTCGCCCTCGTCGGCGTTGATGACCAGGTAGTGCGGCTTGTCCTCGTTCGGCGGCATGAAGGACCACTTGATGCCGGCCGGGAAGCCCGCGCCGCCACGGCCGCGAAGGCCGGAGTCCTTGACCAGCTGGACGATCTGCTCGGGAGTGCCCTTGAGCGCCTTGCGGATCGCGGTGTAGCCCTCGAGGGCTTCGTAGGACTGGATCGTCCACGAGTTGGGCGAAAGCCAGCGCTTCGTGAGGACCGGAGTGATCGGGTCTGCCATTACTTCTTCTCCCCGGTGTTGGAAGGCAGAGTCGGCAAGGCCACTTCCTGCATCGCGGGCGCGGTCCAGCCGCGGTCCTGCGCGACCTGAGCGCCCCGCAGGGTTTCGACGGCCTGCGAAGGACCGTCGACGTCCGTGCGGTACTGCTGCGCGTCCTCCGGGAAGAACCCGGCGAGCTGCAGTTCGGCGCCCTTGAAGCTCGTCAGCGGCGCGCCGCGCGTCGGGGCGGGCTTCTTGCCGGCCTGCAACGCGTCGACCAGCGCGACGGCCTTGTCCTCGGTCTGGTTGTCGAAGTACTCGTAGTTGACCTGGATGACCGGGGCGAGGTCACAGGCCGCGAGGCATTCGGCGTGCTCCAGCGTGATCGAGCCGGGCTCGTTCGGCGTACCCGCGGTCTCGTTGTGCCCCAACGGCTTCTCGTCGGAACCGAGATGCGTCTGGAGCTTCTTGTAGATCGCGTCGCCGCCCATGGCCGCGCACAGCGTGTTGGTGCAGACGCTCACCAGGTGCTCGCCGCACGGGCGGCGCTTGTACATGGTGTAGAACGTCGCGACCGCGCTGACCTCGGCGTCGGACAGATCCAGCCGCGCGGCACAGAAGGCGATGCCTTCCTGGCTCACGTAACCCTGCACCGACTGCACCAGGTGCAGCAACGGCAGCAGAGCCGACCGCGACTGCGGATAGCGCGAGATCAGGTCCTGCGCCTTGGCGTGGGTGTCGGCGTCGAAGATGTCTTCGGGCTTCGCGTTCTCCAGGATCCCCTCCGCCTCGGCGGGATCCGGCGCGATCGCGATCACGTCGACGTCACCACCGGCGGCGATGTGGGTCTGCTCGGCCAGGTCGGGGCCGGGCTCGGGCGTCGGTGTCGTTCCGGGCTGGGTGCTCAACGGTCCACTCCCCCCATGACGGGGTCGATCGAGGCGATGGCGGCGATGACGTCCGCCACCAGGCCGCCTTCGGCCATCGCGGGCATCGACTGCAGGTTCACGAAACTCGGTTCGCGCACGTGGACCCGCAGCGGCCTGGTGCCGCCGTCGGACACGAGGTGCACGCCGAGTTCGCCACGCGGCGACTCCACGGTCGTGTACGACTGGCCCGCCGGGACCTTGAAGCCCTCGGTGACCAGCTTGAAGTGGTGGATCAGCGATTCCATCGACTGGCCCATGATCTTGCGGACGTGTTCGAGCGAGTTGCCCAAGCCGTCGCTGCCGAGCGAGAGCTGCGCGGGCCAAGCGACCTTCTTGTCCTCGACCATGACCGGGCCCGGTTCGAGCTTCTTCAGGCACTGCTTGATGATCCGCAGGCTCTGGTGCATCTCCTCGACGCGGATCAGGTACCGCGCCCAGCAGTCCGCGTCGGTCGAGGTCGGGATGTCGAACTCGAACTCGTCGTAGCGGGAGTACGGCTCGGTCTTGCGCAGGTCCCACGGCAGACCCGCGCTGCGCAGCACCGGGCCGGTGACGCCGAGCGCGAGGCAGGCGTCGACAGGCAGGTACCCGACGCCCTTGAGCCGGTTGCGCCAGATCGGCTGGCCGGTGAAGAGCTTGTCGTACAGCGGAAGCCGCTCGTCCATCGTCTTGACGAACGCGCTGACGACCTCTTGGTAGTCGTCCGGCATGTCCTGCGCGAGGCCACCGGGGCGGATGAACGCGTGGTTCATCCGGAGACCGGTGAGGTGCTCCAGCAGGTGCAGAACCTCTTCGCGCTCACGGAAGCCGAGCGTCATCGCCGTGGTCGCGCCGAGCTCCATACCGCCGGTGGCGATGTAGACCAGGTGCGAACCGATGCGGTTGATCTCCAGCAGCATCACGCGCAGCAGTTCGGCGCGGCGCGGGGCCTGGATGCCGAGCAGCTTCTCGACGCCGAGGCAGTACGAGAGTTCGGTGGAGAGCGGCGCGAGGTAGTCCATGCGCGTCACGAAGGTGACGCCCTGGGTCCACGTGCGGTACTCGCAGTTCTTCTCGATCCCGGTGTGCAGGTAGCCGATGACCGAACGGAGCTGGGTGACGGTCTCGCCCTCCATCTCCAGCACGAGCCGGAGCACGCCGTGCGTCGACGGGTGCTGCGGGCCCATGTTGATGACCATGCGCTCGTCGTGGCGGGAGTCCTCGATGAGGTCTTCCCAGTCACCGCCGGAGACGGTGTAGACGCGGCCTTCGGTGGTGTCCCGGGAATCGGCCTCGGGAACTTCCGTCTCTTGGAATTCGGTGCTCACGAGTACGACCTCCGCTGGTCCGGCGGCGGGATCTCCGCGCCCTTGTATTCGACCGGGATCCCGCCGAGCGGGTAGTCCTTGCGCTGGGGGTGGCCGTCCCAGTCGTCCGGCATGAGGATGCGGGTGAGCGCGGGGTGCCCGTCGTAGACGATGCCGAACATGTCCCAGGTCTCCCGCTCCTGCCAGTCGGCGGTCGGGTAGAGCCCGACCAGCGACGGGACGTGCGGGTCCTCGATGTCGAGCGTGACTTCCAGCCGGATGCGACGGCGGTAGGTCATCGACGTGAGGTGGTAGACCGAGTGCAGGCGCTGCGGGACGTCGACGCCGTAGTCCACGCCGGACACCGAGCTGAGCAGCTCGAACCGGAGACCGGTGTCGTCGCGCAGGGTCCTGGCGATCTCGACGAGGTGCTCGCGGGCGACGTAGAAGGTGATCTCGCCGTGGGCGACCGTGGTCTGCAGGACCGCGCCGGCAGGGATCTTGTTGTCCGCCAAGGCCGCGTAGAACTCGTCGGCGAATTCGTCGAACCAGCCGCCGTACGGGCGCTCCGCCGGGGGCGGGTTGTACGCGGGGAGGCGGACGCCGCCGTAGCCGGAGGTGTCACCGGTGCCGCGCACGCCGAACATGCCCTGGCGCTCTTTACCGGTGACGACAGGTTCGGCCGGACGGGCACCCTGCGGTTCGAGACCGCCTTCGGGCCGGTCGGCGCTGGACTGCTCGCCGCCGGTCTCGGGGACTTCGGGGGTGTTTTCTTCGGGCACGTCGCTCACTTCTTCGCGTACTTGATCGAGGAGGCGATCAGCTCGGTGCGCTCACCGCTGGCGGCACGGATCGCGGCCCGGCGGGCGTTGATCGGCTCGTCCTGGATCTTGGCGTGCAGCTTCAAAATCGCGTCGAGCAGCATCTCGGGGCGCGGCGGGCAGCCGGGGAGGTACATGTCGACCGGGACGATGTGGTCGACGCCCTGCACCACGGCGTAGTTGTTGAACATCCCGCCGGACGAGGCGCAGACGCCCATCGCCAGCACCCACTTGGGCTCGGCCATCTGGTCGTAGATCTGGCGGAGCACCGGCGCCATCTTCTGCGTGACGCGGCCCGCGACGATCATCAGGTCCGCCTGGCGCGGCGTCGCGCTGAAGCGCTCCATGCCGAAGCGGGCGATGTCGTAGCGGGAACCGCCGACGGTCATCATCTCGATCGCGCAGCAGGCGAGACCGAAGGTGGCGGGCCACATCGAGTTCTTGCGGGCCCAGTTCACCAGGCCTTCAAGACTGGCCAGCAGGATGCCGTTGGGGAGTTTTTCTTCGAGGCCCATGCTTCTCTAGTTCCAATCCAGGCCGCCGCGACGCCACACGTAGGCGTACGCGAAACCGACCGTCGCGATGAACAGCACGATCTCCACCAGGCCGAACATGCCCAGCGCGTCCGCGGAGACCGCGAACGGGTAGAGGAAGACCATCTCGATGTCGAACAGGATGAACAGCATCGCGGTGATGTAGTACGCGATGGGCATCCGGCCGCCGCCGACGACCGGCTGCGGCGACGGTTCGATACCGCATTCGTAGGCCGCGAGCTTCGCCTTGTTCGGCCGGCTCGGGCCCACCAGCGGGCCGAGCAGCACCGAAAGCACCGCGAATCCGAGAGCGAGAACGAAAAGCAGGACCAGGGGGAGGTACATGTCCAGGTTGGGCACTGTGGGAGTACCGGCCTGGGCCAGCACGGGCAACATCAGCACGGGGTTTTCGCCATCCTTTCCGCGCCGCTGCGGTTTTCGAGTCGGGGTTCACCGCTTCCCTCGGTCGGCACCCTAAGTCACCTGGGTCACACCTCCGAGGGTTAGGCGACCCTTACGGGCCGTGCATGACGGCCCCCTTGCTTGTGAAATAGTTCACAAGCCTCCCGTCGAGGATGTGAAGCGATTCACAAAGCATGGGGGGAGTGTAGGACGTGACTCACATTCTTGTCCCTAGGCCCCGTGCTATAAGGCTGCCCTAACTTGGCCGCACGGCCAGTACGGTTTCTTCCCGCGTGCGGTACCGGTGACCTGCGACGTCGTTCTCAAGATCGAGTCGAGGAGTCCGTTTGACCACGTTTGTCCTGTGACCGATACCACTGCTCGGCGTACCCGTGACTGGTCCAGACGTGTGGAGATGAAGGGGACTTTCCCCGCGTCAGACGGGGTGAAAGGAGCCTTCACCGCATGCGATGCGGGCATGGCGTCCTTCGCGAAGCGAGGGGGTCGGGGGGCGGGTGGGCGTGAGTCGGGTTGGCCGTGACCGTCGGCCCCTCCCAAAGCGCGTGCGTCAGCGCGGGGTGGGGGTGGCGCGTGCCAGAGCGGCGATGAGGCGGTCGACGCCGTCCCCGCCCTTGGCGTCGTAGCAACCCGAGAGTCCCTTGTAGACCAACGGAAGGATCGCGTTGATCCGCAGCCCGTACTTCGTCGCGGCATGCATGACCTTCGGCTTCCCGATCAGCTTCGCGAACACGTTGCCGAGCCGGTAGTAGCCGCCCATCAGCTCCCCGACGGCGCGCGGGTAACCCTCCAGCGCGCGCTCCCGGGACGGCCCCTCACGACGGGCCAAGGCCTGCACGACGAACTCCGACGCCAGCTGCGCGGACTCCATCGCGGCCGAGATGCCCTCGCCGTTGAACGGGCTGACCATGCCGCCCGCGTCGCCGAGCAGCAGCAGGCCGTCGCGGTAGTGCGGGGTGCGGTTGAAGCCCATCGGGAGACCGGCGCCGCCGACCTTGCCGACGGCGTTCTCCTCGCGGTAGCCCCATTCCTCGGGCGTCCCGTCGAGCCACTGGCGCAGCAGCGCGCGGTAGTCGGTGCTGCGGAACGCGGCCGACGTCGACAGCATGCCGAGGCCGACGTTCACCGTGCCGTCGCCCAGCGGGAAGGCCCAGCCGTAGCCGGGCAGCAGCTTCGGGTCTCGCGGGTCCGAGCGGTCCCACAGCTCCAGGTGGCCCTCGATGAACGGGTCGTCGTGACGCGGGCTCTTGTAGTACTGCCGCACCGCGACGCCCATCGGGCGCTTCTCGTTCTTCTGGATGCCGACGCTCAGCGCGAGCCGCGCCGAGACGCCGTCGCAGGCCAGGACCAGCGGAGCGCGGTAGCTCACCGGCGTCTTCTCCGGGCCGACCTTCGCCTCGACGCCGATCACGCGCCCGGTCGGGCTGGTGATCGCACCGGTGACGGTGGTGCGCTCGTAGAGCCGCGCACCCGCCTTGACCGCGGTCTTCGCGAGCAGGTCGTCGAAGTCCTGACGGGTCCGCGAGACGCCGTAGGGCGGGTAGCTCGTCAGGTCCGGCCAGTCGAGTTCCAGCGTCAGCTCGCCGGTGAGGATCCGCAGGCCGCGGCTGTGCACCCAGCCCGCGTCCTCGCTGGTGTCGATCCCCAGGTCGATGAGCTGCTTGACGCCGCGCGGGGTCAGGCCGTCGCCGCACACCTTCTCGCGCGGGAACTCGGTCTTCTCCAGCAGCAGCACGTCGACGCCCGCGCGGGCGAGGTACGTGGCGGCCGTGGAGCCGGCCGGTCCGGCACCGACGACGATGACTTCGGCGTCGTGGTCAGCATTGCGACGGGTCATGCTCACGAATCTACAGAGGGCTTTTTCGCGCGGTGGATGGCGACGACGCCGAACGTGAGGTTCAGCCACTCCACCTCGGTCCAGCCGGCGCTCGCGATGATCTCGCCCAGCGTCCGCTGATCCGGCCACGCCAGCATGGATTCGGCCAGGTAGGAGTAGGCCTCGGGGTTCGTCGAGGTCCGGCTGCCGACCCAGGTGAGCAGCTTCAGGACGAACTTCCGGTGCACGAACCGGATCGGCGGGAATGTGGGCGTCGACACCTCGCAGATCACCAGGCGCCCGCCCGGTTTGACCACCCGCGCGATCTCGGTGAGCGCGGCCTTGGTGTCGACGAAGTTCCGCAGCGCGAGCGAGATGGTCACCGCGTCGAAGCTTCCGTCGGCGAACGGCAGCTTCAACGCGTCGGCGGCCACCATCGGGACGCCGCGATGCCTGCCCGCCTTGAGCATGCCGACCGAGAAGTCCGCGGCGAGGCACCAGGCTCCGTTGCGCGCGTACTCGACGGTGGACACGCCGGTGCCCGCCGCGAGGTCCAGCACCTTCTCGCCGCTCTTGGCGTCCAGCACCCGCGCGGTGATGGTGCGCCAACGGCGGTCGAAGCCGAAGGTCATGAACGAATTCGCGCGGTCGTAGCCGTCCGCGACGTCGTCGAACATGGCGGCGACTTCGTGCGGATCCTTGTCAAGACTCGCTCGGGACATGCCCGAACCCTAACTCGCCTCCGCTGAGACACTTCGGCCAAGCGGGAGCAAAGCGACGCCCCGTAGGTTCACCTGGTCCGGTGAAGCAACGCAGGGGCCCGGTGCGCACCGGCCCCCGCGACCTCGCCGGCGAGGATCCTCCGCTCCAGCAACCGCAGTTCCGGCCCCGGTTCGAGGCCGAGCTGATCGACCGAGACCCGGCGCGCACGCCGGTACGCCGCCAGCGCGTCGGACGTGCGCCCGGCTCGCCAAAGGGCGTCCATCAGGAGGTACTGGGCACGCTGCCGCAACGGCTGCCGACGCACCAGATCCGCCAGCTCGACGGCGGCGCTCGCGTGCCGCCCGAGGTCCAGTTCGGCCTGGTAGAGCTCTTCGAGCAAGACCAGGCGGTGCTCCGAGAGGCGCATCGTCTCGTCCGAAAGCAGCGGGACGTCCAAGCCTTCGTAGGGCGCGCCGTGCCAGTGCGTGAGAGCCTGCCGGATCAGCGAGACACGCTGCGCGGGATCCGCGGACTTCAGTGCCTGGCTCCCGAGTGTCTCGAAGGTCTCGACGTCCAGTTCGCCGGGGTGGACCTCCAGCCGGTAGCCGCCGTTGTCGAAGCCGAGCCGGTCACCTTCGGGCAGGGCTTGCCGCAGCTTGTGGACGTGCCAGTGCAGCTTCGGCACCGCGCGGGGCTCCCACCTGCTCTCCCACAGGGCCTCGGTGAGCACGTTGACCGGCACGAAGGTGTTCGCCCGGACCAGCAGCACCCCGAGGAGCGTTCTTCTCATCCGGCCGTGCAGCGGGACCGACCGCGAACCGGAAGAGATGCCGAACGTGCCGAGTACTTCGAACCTCACGTGCCGTCCTCTCGCTCGATGGCGTGAGGGGACGATGAATGCCGGTTGTACAAAGAAGATACAAATGATCAGGCCTGGGAGCGAAGCTCCTCCGTTGAGGGTGGTGGCGGGGGTATGGATGGAGATCACTTGAGTGCGGAGAGCATTCCTTCGACCGATCTCGGCCAGGCGAAATCCTCCGCTCGCGCCCGCGCCGCCGCACGCCGTGTGTCCTCGGGGCGCTCCAGCAGGCCAGTGACCGCGCCCGCGAACGCCGGGGCCTGATCGTCGACGGCCTCACCGCAGCCGGGGCGCACGATCTCCCGCAGCGCCGACGACGCCGAGACCACCACTGGCGTTCCCGAAGCGAGCGCCTCCAGCGCGGCCAGCCCGAACGTCTCGTGTGGACCGGGCGCGAGGGAGACGTCGGCGCTGGCCAGCAGGCGCGCGACGTCGCCGCGTCCGGCAAGGAAGCCGAGGAAGGTCACCGGCAGTCCGCGCGCCCGCCGTTCCAGCGCCCGCCGCCGCGGCCCGTCGCCCGCGATCACGAGCCGCACGCGGTGCCCTGCCTCGGTCAGCGCGGCGACAGTGTCCACACTGCGCTCGACGTGCTTCTCCGGCGACAGACGTCCACAGTGGACGAGCAGCGCGTCCGCGTTCCCGGACAGCGTGTGCCGCCAGCCGTCGTCACGCCGGGCCGGGGCGAACGTCGTGAGGTCGACGCCGAGCGGGACGCGCCGCACGTTCGGCGCGGCGATCCGGTCGAATTCCGCGCGGGCGAACGCCGTCGTGCAGACCACCGTGTCATAGCGCCGCGCCATCCGCCGGTTCGCGACGTCCGCGAAGCGCCGCGCGACGGGTTCCGGCATCAGGAACTGCTCCAGCAGCCTGTCCAGCCGCTCGTGCGAGATCACCATGCTGGGCACGCCGTTGCGCCGCGCCCACCCGCCCATACCGCGCAGGGTGAGCCTGTCGGACACTTCCAGCCTGTCCGGTTCGAGGCGTTTCAGCACCGTGCGGACCCGGTGCGGATCGACCGCGCGATAGCCGCCTGTTCCCGGGATCTGCGGTGCGGGAAGGGAAAACCGGCGGACTCCCGAAGGCAGCGTCTCGTCCGCGTAGCGCTGCCCCGGCACCACGAGGGTCACCTGATGGCCACTCGCCACGTAGCCGGCGCCGAGATGGTGCAGTGCCGTCCGCAGCCCGCCCGAGCGTGGCCCGTAGAAGTTGGCCAGCTGGACGATGTGCATCAGGCCGCGCGCGCGACTTTGCCCTGAACGGCTTCATAGTGGCCGACGAGTTCCCGGCAGACCGCGGGCCAGGTCCGGCCCAGGACCACTTTGCGCGCCTTCTCCCCCAGCCTGGCTCGCAACGCTTCGTCGCGCAGGTCGTTCACCTTGTCCACCATGGCCGTCGCGAACCCGGCCCGGTCGGCGGGCAGCAGGTAGCCGGTGCGGCCGGGCAGGACCAGGTCCTTCGGGCCGCCCGCGTCCGGGGCGAGCACCGGGAGCCCGGACGCCATCGCCTCCTGGATGGCCTGGCAGAACGTCTCATGCGGTCCTGTGTGGACGAAGACGTCGAGGCTCGCGTACGCGGCGGAGAGCTCTTCGCCGTACCTGGCGCCAAGGAACGCGGCTCCCGGGATCCGCTCCCGCAGCATCGGCAGCTCCGGCCCGTCGCCGACGACGACCACGCGGATCCCGTCGATCCCGGCGAGCGCGGTCAGCCGCTCGACCTCCTTTTCGGGCGCGAGCCTGCCGACGAACCCGACCAGCAGTTCGCCGTTCGGCGCCAGCTCGGCGCGCAACGCGGGATCGGCGTGGACCGGCGAGAACCGCTCGATGTCGACCCCCCGCGCCCAGCGGTGCACCCGCGGGATCCCGTGCAGCTTCAGCTGTTCCACCGAATCCGACGACGGCGCGAGCGTGCGGTCGGCCCGCGAGTGCAGGCGGCGCACCCAGCGCCAGGCCGCGCGGGCGGCGATGCCGAAGCCGTACGCGGCGGCGAAACCGGCGATGTCGGTCTGGTACACCGCGACGCACGGCACCCGCAGCCGTCGCGCCGCGGCGAGCCCACGGGCGCCGACCACGAACGGGGACGCCAGATGCACCACGTCCGGCCCGAAATCGGCCAGCGCGGTGAGCACCGTCCGGGTCGGCACGCCGACCGGGAGGGAGTTCACGCCGGGGAAGTCGAGGGCGGGAATGCGCACGACCGGGGCGCCGAGGTACTCCCCGGGGCCCGGCCCCGGAGCGATGATCAGCACGTCGTGCGCGCGGTCGCGGAGGTATTCCACGACACGGAGCACGGAGTTGGTCACGCCGTTCACCTGGGGCAGGAAACTTTCGGTGACTATCGCGACTCGCACGACGATCACTGTCGCATCCGGTTGTGACGCCCACGCCAACAAAAACGGAACAGACGACATGTCATCTCAAGGTCGTGTTCCGGAAACCAGTTTCGGCCACACTAGGCAGGCATGACCCTCCTGTCGTCAAGGCCGCCGCAACCCGTCGAGCCCGGGTTGCTGTCGAGGGCCCTCGAAGTGGCCGGGCGGCTGGCCAACGACGCGACCGACGTGATCACCGCGACCGCGGGCCGGGGCACCCAGCCCGATCTGAAGGACTCGCCCTTCGACTGGGTCACCGACACGGACCGGATCCTCGAACGCCACACCCGCCGCGTACTGACCGCGGAGTTCCCCGGCGTCCCCGTCGTCGGCGGTGAGTTCGGCGCCGACCACGGTGCCGACGTCGCCGAATACCGCTGGGTGGTCGACCCGGTCGACGGCACCGCGAACTACGTCGCCGGTGTCCCCTGGTGCGCCTACAGTCTCGCTCTGATCGACGCTTCGGGGCCGGTGGTGGGTGTGGTCGCGGACCCGTACCGCGCCCAGATCTACGCCGCCGCCCGCGGCCGCGGCGCCCGGGCGAACGGCAAGCCGATCACGCTGACCGACCGCCACGGCACCGCCGGGGCGATCGTCTGCACGGAACTCACGCGCAAGGGTGGGTGGCCGGGGATGGGCCAGTTCATCGAACAGGCCGCCGCCGCGCACGCCGGGGTCCGGGTGCTCGGCTCGGCGGCGCTGGCGATCGCGCAGGTCGCGCTGGGGCACGCGGCCGCGGCGGTGCTGCACAACTACCGCGAATGGGACGTCGCCGGCTCGGTCGCGCTGGCCATCGAGGCGGGGGCCGTGGTGCTGGACAGGCACGGCGAGGACTCGGCACTGCCGGTGGACGCGCTGCTGGTCGCGGCTCCGGGCGTGGCCGACGAGGTACTGGGGTGGTGGCAGGACTCGGTCGGCTGAGTTCCGCCTCCAAGCACGCGAGTCGCGCCTTCAATCACGCGTGTTCCGCCTCCAATCACACGTGTCGCCCGTCTGATCACGCGAGTTCGCCGGTTCCACACGGCAAGCTCGCGTGCCTCAACGGCCCACTCGCGTGATCAGACGGCGAACACACGTGATTGGAGGCGGGACTCGCGTGATTGGAAGCGGAACACGCGTGATCAGGCGGCGGACTCGACGCGTGACCGGGCGTTCTGCCGCCGGATCCACCACAGCAGCGGACCGGCGATCAGCCAGGTGAAGAAGACCATGCTGCCCAGCGGCAGCAGCGTGTTCGATCCCGAGCGCCCTGCCACCCGCGCGAGTTCCGGGTCGCCCGCGTCGTACTCGATGTTGACCAGCTGCCCGGCGGCCAGTCCCGCCGGGTAGAGCACGCCGTTGGCGGGGCTGTGCATGATGCCGTCGGGGGTCGCGTAGTTGATGATCGTCCGGTCGAACGACACCGACTCGACCTGCGCGGTGGCCTGCCCGAGCTGCGCTTCGATCGCGCTGTCGTTGCGGAAGGCGGCGAACAGCAGCGAGACGCAGAGAACGGTGACGAGTGAGGCGACAACGAGGGCGGCATACCACCCGATGCGCCTCACCCGCTCCGCTTTGGCCGTCACGCCGCGAGCGTAGCGCTACCCGTCAGTGGGCGTGTCGCTCGCCGAGGAATTCCTGGGTCGCCTTGATCTGCGGGTAGGACTTGGGTGCGACCGGCGCCACAGCGGCCCGCTGAGCGGCGACCGGTGTCCCGTTCGGACCCACCGCGGGCTTGCCCTTGGTGTAGAGCCAGGTCTGGAACAGGTCGTACAGCGGCTTGCCCGAGATCTTCTCGGCCAGCGCGATGAACTCTCCGATCACCGCCGACTTGCTCTTCTTCACCTGCTGCCAGGTCTGCAGGATCCGGAAGAACGTGTCGTCGCCCACAGCCTTGCGCAACGCCTGCACCGCGAGCGCGCCGCGGTCGTAGACGGCCGCGTCGAACTGCTTGTCCGCGCCCGGGTCGGCGGGCAGGACCTGCCAGAACGGGTCGTCGGCCGGATGCGCGTCGTAGATGTACTGGGCGAGTTCGTCGGCCGTGCCCTCGCCGGTCTCCTCCGACCACAGGAACTGGGCGTAGGAGGCGAAGCCCTCGTTCAGCCAGATGTCACTCCACTTGCCGAGCGTGACGCTGTCGCCGAACCACTGGTGCGCCAGTTCGTGCGCGACGACCGAGGTGTTGGAGCCGGAGCGGAACGCCCGGGCGCCGTACACCGGCCGCGTCTGGTTCTCCAGCGCGAAGGTGATGCCGGTGGTGGCGACGCCGCCCTGCGCCTCGAACGGGTAAGGCCCGAACTTCGAGGCGAGGAAATCGGTGATCTCCGGCGTCCGCTCGATGCTGGCCTTGGCCGCGCCCGCCGACTCGCCGAGGTCCGCGCCGTAGGCGGTGATGAACGGCTGGCCGCTCGGCGTGGTCTGCTCGTTCACCTCGAACTTGCCGACCTCCAGCGACGTCAGGTACGGCGCCTGCGGTTTGGTGCTGCGCCAGTTCCAGCGGGTCCAGCCGGGACGCTGCACCGTCTTGCGCACGAGCGTGCCGTTGGACAGCGCCGCGACGTCGTTGGGGACCTCGACCGAGATGTCGTAGGTGGCGAGGTCGGTCGGGTGGTCGTTGGAGGGGAACCACCAGGCCGCGCTCTGCGGCTCGTCGACGGCCAGCGCGCCGTCCGGGGTCTTCTTCCAGGCGGTGAACCCGTCGATCTTCACCTTCGACGGGGTGTCCGCGTAGGCCACGACGACTGTCGCCGTCTGGCCCTTCTTGAGCGCCGTGGCAGGCGTGACGCTCAGCTCGCCAGTGCCATCGGTCGAGGTCGCGAACTGCGCGGGCCGATTGTCGACCCGGACGCTCGACACCTTCAGGCCGAAGTCGAGGTTGAACCGCGACAGGTCCTGCGTCGCGGTGAGCAGGATCGTCGTCGACCCGGACAGCAGGTCGGTGGACGGCTGGTAGGTCAGCCGGAGGTCGTAGTGCCCGACGTCGTAGCCGCCGTTCCCGGCGTGCGGGTAGTACGGGTCACCGATGCCGATCGAGCCGGGCGCGGGTGCGGCGGCCGCGGTGGCGGCGAGCAGCACCGAGACGACGCCCGCGGTCAATCCGGCGAAGCCGGCGCGAGTCTTCAAGCGCATTGCGAATCCTCCCAGGATTTGTCAGCGCGCTCGAAACTATCCAGATGATCACCACGGAGACACGTCCGAAGGAGGGGTTCCTACCCTCTGGACTGAGACGGATCTCCGCTAGACAGCGCGCACCGCGGAGGAAACCGCCGTACGGAGGCGCCCGTGCAGCTCACGGTGGCGCGTTCGGTCCACGCGGACCTCCACCACCCGCAGCCCCGGCGCGGGCTTCAGCGCCGCGCGGAACTCGGTGAGCGTCTCGGCGACGACGTGCGGGACGCGGTAACCCGAGCACAGCGCGCCCAGATCGGCGCCGTGCGGCGTGCCGAACACGCGCTCGAAGCCGGCGTTGTGCTCGGGCGCCCCCTGCTCCAGCAGGGAGAAGATGCCGCCGCCGTCGTCGTTGAGCACCACGATCGTCAGGTCGGGGCGCTGTTCGGCGGGCCCGGTCAGCAGGCCGCTCGCGTCGTGCAGGAACGTCAGGTCGCCGAGCAGGGCGTACGAATGTCCCCTGTGGACGGTCGCGGCGCCG
Source organism: Amycolatopsis speibonae (assembly GCF_042647925.1). Classification (NCBI taxonomy): domain Bacteria; kingdom Bacillati; phylum Actinomycetota; class Actinomycetes; order Pseudonocardiales; family Pseudonocardiaceae; genus Amycolatopsis; species Amycolatopsis speibonae. Next base: position 393,565 of record NZ_JBHRWK010000014.1, on the reverse strand, counting down.
ATCGCGGTCGAGACCATGCCGTCGATCCCGGCGACACCGCGGTTGCGGTGCACGAGGACGTCCGGCCGCAGCCGTCCGGCGAGCGCGACGTCCCTGGTCGGGTTGGACGAGCCGACGACCAGCAGCGAACCCTCGGGGACCGCGTCGACCAGCTCGGTGGCCAGCCGCAGCCCGCTCGGCCACGGTTCGGCGGCCAGCGCCTCGGCCACCGCCGACGATGCCGCCTTGTCCGCGCGCTGCCAGCTGGCGAGCCACTCCGGATCGGCCGGTTTGGTCGGCTCGTCGAACCACTGGCCGACCTGGCGGACGTTGTGCGCGGGCGCGGGCCAGTCCGAATCGGGCCGGACCAGCAGGACCTCGACGTCGGGATCGGACAGCACGCGCTGGACCTGCCGGAACACCGTCGGACGGCCGATGCACAGGACCTGCTCGGGCTTGTGCCGCGAGATGAACTCCTCGACGCCGAGCAGCCAGGCGCCGGACGAGATCGCCGTCGCGCCCGCCATCCCGATGCCGCCGGTCTCGGAGACGACCGGCCAGCCGTGCAGTTCGGCCCACTCACTGGCCGCCTGCACGCCGGTGTCGCACGCGATGACCAGGCCGTGGCGGGCCGAGGGCACCACGAACGAGGGAAGCGCGCCGAAGTCGGGGAGTTCGGTCCAGCGAGCGCCGTCGGGACGCCCTTCGAGTGACTCGTACCACTCGCCGTCATCGTCGATGTCGGGGACGAGCGGCTCACGGAACGGGATGTTCAGGTGCACCGGCCCGCAGCGCCATTCGCCGTACGCGGCGTTCCAGGCACGGCAGATCTGGCCGCGCCAGTACGAGTTCTGCCCGGCGCGGCGCTCGGCGACGGCGAGCTCGTCGAAGTAGCGGATGGCGTTGCCGTAGAGGTGGTGCTGGTCGATGACCTGGCTCGCGCCGGCGGCCCGCATCTCGGGCGGGCGGTCCGCGGTCAGCACGATCAGCGGGACACCCGCGCGGTCGGCCTCCAGGACGGCGGGGTGGAAGTTCGCGGCCGCGGTGCCCGAAGTGCACAGCACGGCGACGGGGCGCCCGGTGCGCGCGGCGATGCCGAGGGCGAGGAAGGCGGCGCCGCGTTCGTCGATGCGGACGTGCAACTGGAGGCGTCCGGCGGCCGCCGCGTCGTAGAGCGCGATCGACAGCGGGGCGTTGCGTGAGCCCGGGCAGAGGACGACGTGCGAGACGGTGTTGCGGACGAGCTCGTCGACGATCACCCTGGCCTGCGCGGTGGAAGGATTCACCGGCAGACCTCGGGTTTCACACTACGACTCACGGCCACACGTCCTATTCTCCCAAACGTGGATGACGCCCAGGTTTCCGAGCTGTTCGACCCCGCCCTGTGGACCGAGGTCGAAGGTTTCGACTTCACCGACATCACCTATCACCGCTCCTCTGAGAGCCGCTCAGGCAAACGTGTCGTACGTATCGCGTTCGACCGTCCCGAGGTCCGCAACGCCTTCCGTCCGCACACCGTCGACGAGCTGTACCGCGCGCTCGACCACGCGCGGATGAGCTCGGACGTCGGCTGCGTCCTGCTCACCGGCAACGGCCCGTCGCCGAAGGACGGCGGCTGGGCGTTTTGTTCCGGTGGTGACCAGCGTATTCGCGGACGCTCCGGGTATCAGTACGCGGATGGGGAGACCTCCGACACGATCGATCCGGCCAGGGCCGGACGGCTGCACATTCTCGAGGTCCAGCGGCTGATCAGGTTCATGCCGAAGGTGGTGATCGCCGTGGTCCCGGGGTGGGCGGCGGGCGGCGGGCACTCGCTGCACGTGGTGTGCGACCTCACGCTCGCCTCGGCCGAACACGCGCGGTTCAAGCAGACCGACGCCGACGTCGGCTCCTTCGACGGCGGCTACGGCTCGGCGTACCTGGCCAAGCAGGTCGGGCAGAAGTTCGCGCGGGAGATCTTCTTCCTCGGACGCGAGTACACGGCCGAGCGGATGCAGGCGATGGGCGCGGTCAACTCCGCCGTCCCGCACGCGGAGCTGGAGACCGAGGCGCTCGACTGGGCGTGGGCGATCAACGGCAAGTCGCCGACCGCGCAGCGGATGCTGAAGTACGCGTTCAACCTCACCGACGACGGCCTGGTCGGCCAGCAGCTCTTCGCCGGCGAGACGACGCGGCTGGCGTACATGCAGGACGAAGCCGTCGAGGGCCGCGACTCCTTCCTGGAGAAGCGCTCCCCCGACTGGTCGGCCTTCCCGTACTACTACTGACCGCCGACCTGCGTTTAGCCCCCTAATCGCGATCCGCGTGCCCTCCGGCACCGACCTGCGTTTAGCGGGCTAACCGCGATCCGGTGGGCGGGCGCTTAGGGTGGAGCGATGCGTGCCGTGGAGGTGGACGGGAGTCCGGAGTCGATCGCCGGGCTGACCGCGGCACTGGCCGAGGCGCTCGGCGGCGGCCCGGCCGTCCTCCCCTACGCGTCCGACGCTCTGCGGGACGCGATGGAGCCGACACGCCCGGCCGAGCCCGGGACGGCGGTGATCATCGCCACCTCGGGATCCACCGGCGAGCCGAAGGGTGTCCTGCTTTCGGCCGCCGCGCTGGCCGCGTCGGCACACGCCACCCACGCGCGGCTCGGCGGGCCGGGGCACTGGCTGCTCGCGACCCCGGCTCAGTACATCGGCGGGCTGCAGGTGCTGGTCCGCTCGCTGCTGGCCGGGACGACGCCCGCCGCGCTCCACGCCCCCGGCTTCCGGCCGGACGACTTCGCCGAAGCCGCCGCACCGCTGCTGGCCCTCGACGGGCCGCGCTACACGGCGCTCGTGCCGACCCAGCTCGGCCGGCTGCTCGACGCGGGCGGCCCCGGGCTGGCGGCGGCTCGTGCCTTCGACGCGATCGTGATCGGGGCCGCGGCCACCACCGCCGGGCTCCGCGAGCGCGCGGCCGAAGCGGGCGTGAAGATCGTCCCCGCGTACGGCATGAGCGAGACCGCGAGCGGCTGCGTCTACGAAGGCGTACCGCTGGACGGAGTACACGTCGAACTCGAAGACGAGCGGGTCTGTATCACGGGTGACGTGCTCTCGCACGGCTACAGATTGCGACCCGACCTGACAGCGGAGTCCTTCGAAGCGGGCCGGTTCCGCACTTCCGACCGCGGCCGGTGGTCGGCCGACGGGCGCCTGGAGATCCTCGGCCGGGTCGACGACATGATCAACACCGGCGGGGTGAAAGTGGCCGCCTCGGCCGTCGAACGGATCTTGACCGGACAACCCGGAATCCAGGACGCGTGCGTGGTCGGAGTGCCCGACCCCGAGTGGGGCGAGGCCGTCGTCGCGCTCGTCGTCGGTGCTGGTTGCGACGTCGATTCGCTGCGTGCGGCGTGCCGCGAACAGGCCGGTGCGGCGGCCGCGCCGAAGCGGGTCGAGTTCGCCGAAGAACTCCCGTTGCGGGGCCCCGGAAAGGTCGACAGAACGGCCGTCCGGAATCTCCTACGAAGGTCGTGAATTCTCCACCGATTACTGGGACATTGTTGACACGATCATTACCCGCGGGTTTACGTCTAGGTATGACGCGCTGGACACGCACAGTATTGGCCTGCACCGCCGTCACGATGGGCCTGGTCGCTTTGGCCGGGCCCGCGCTGGCGGACGAACCGGAAACCGCCGTTCCGAACAGCGGCACCCTCACCTGGACCCTGGAAGACACGATCAACAACCTGAAGTAGCGCGATTCGTCACCTGCTCGCGGTGGCTCGGCACCGCGAGCGGGGTGACGAGCCCCGCATACCGGCCGGTAGTCGCCAGGGCCAGAATGGCGGCATGGCGACTGCTGGTGAATGGATCGAAGGGGCGCGCCCGCGGACGCTGCCCAACGCGGTGGCGCCGGTGGTCGCCGGAGTCGGCGCCGCAGTCGCGCTCGACGGCTTCTCCTGGTCCCGATCGGTTCTCGCGCTGCTGGTCTCGCTGGCCCTGATCGTCGGCGTCAACTACGCCAACGACTACTCCGACGGCATCCGCGGCACCGACGAAAACCGCGTCGGCCCGCTGCGGCTGGTCGGCTCCGGGGTCGCGAAGCCGAAAGCGGTCCTGACAGCCGCTCTCGTTTCCCTCGGGCTCGCGGGAGTCCTCGGGCTCGTGCTCGTCGCGATCAGCGGCCTGTGGTGGCTGCTGGCGATGGGCGCGGTCTGCATCCTCGGCGCCTGGTTCTACACCGGCGGCAAGAAGCCCTACGGCTACTACGGTTTCGGCGAGATCGCGGTCTTCGTCTTCTTCGGACTGGCCGGCGTGCTGGGCACGGTGTACGTCCAAGCCGGACAGCTCAGCTGGACCGCGCTCGGCTGCGCGGTCGCCGTCGGCACGTTCTCGACCGGCGTGCTGACCGCCAACAACCTCCGCGACATCCCGACCGACATCGAGTCCGGCAAGCGCACGCTCGCCACCCGGCTCGGCGACGCCGGCACGCGGCAGCTTTATCTGACGCTGGTCGCGATCCCGTACGTCGTGAGCGTGGCGCTCGCCTTCGTGACGCCGTGGGCGCTGCTGGGCCTGCTGACCGCGCCTCTTTTGCTGAAGTCGGTCAAGGCCGTCGGCGGCGGCGCGCAGGGCCGGGCGCTGATCCCGGCGCTGCGGGACACCGGGTTCGCCATGCTGGGGTGGGCGGTCCTGACCGCGGTCGCCCTCGCGCTTTGAGCTACGCCTCCGGAGCGAGCTTCCCGCTCGCCAGGAACTCCCGGTACTTCTCCAGGTAGGGCGCGATGTCGATGTTCTTCTGCGCCAGCCACCCGTCGTCGTAGTAAGTGTTCGCGTACCGCTCGCCGCCGTCGCACAGCAGCGTGACGATGCTGCCCGCCTGACCTTCCGAGACCATCCGCGAGATCAGCGTGAACGCGCCGAAGAGGTTCGTCCCGGTCGAGCCGCCCGCCCAGTGCCCGGTCCGCTCGCGCAGCACGCGGATGGCCGCCAGCGAAGCGGCGTCCGGCACCTGCAGCATCTCGTCGATCACGCCGGGCACGAACGACGGCTCGACGCGCGGCCGCCCGATCCCTTCGATCCGCGACGGCATGCCTGTCGCGTAGTCGAGCGCGCCGGTCTCCCAGGCGCCGTAGAACGACGAGTTCTCCGGATCGACGACGGCGATCTTCGTGGTGTGCCGCTTGTAGCGCACGTAGCGGCCGAAGGTCGCGCTCGTGCCGCCGGTTCCGGCGCCGACCACGATCCACGTCGGCACGGGGTGCCGCTCGGACTGCATCTGCGCGTACACCGACTCGGCGATGTTGTTGTTCCCGCGCCAGTCCGTCGCGCGCTCGGCGTAGGTGAACTGGTCGAGGTAGTGCCCGTTGCACTCCGAAGCGAGCCGCTCGGCCTCCGGGTACATGTCCGGCGCGCGGTCGACGTAGTGGCACTCACCGCCGTAGAACTCGATGAGCGCGATCTTCTCCGGCGAGGTGCTTCGCGGCACCACGGTGATGAACCGCAGGCCGAGCATCCGCGCGAAGTACGCCTCCGAGACCGCCGTCGAGCCGCTGGAGGCCTCGACGAGCACGGTGTCCTGCCCGATCTGGCCGTTCACCAGCCCGTACAGGAACAGCGAACGCGCGAGCCGGTGCTTGAGCGAGCCTGTCGGATGGACGGACTCGTCCTTCAGATACAGGTCGATGCCCCAGTCGGCGGGCAGCGGGAAGACGTGCAGGTGCGTGTCGGCGCTGCGGTTCGCGTCGGCCTCGATGATGCGGACGGCTTCGCGGACCCAGCTGCGGCTGTGCAGCCGGCTCACGCTGCCCCGTCCACTCGGTCGCCGCGCAGCTGGGAGCGCAGTTCGGCACGGGCGCGAGCGCGCTTTTCGTTGCGGCGGGCGAGCCCGGCCGTCACGCGCGCGTTCAGCGGGCGGAACAGCAGCAGGCCCAGCGGCAGCCCGACGACCAGCCCGATCAGCAGCGAGACCAGCAGCGGGACATTGGCCAGCAGCAACCCGCCGCCGATGACCCCGACCAGGGCGAACCTGGCCAGCACGTACAACGTCAGGTCTCGGGGCAGGTGATTGTCGCTCACATCAACGGAGGCTACGCGTTGCCGTTCTGCACGTCGTCCAGGCCCGCGTTGTTGGGCCGCCCCTCGAAGCGGGTGGAGAGCACGACGGTGGTGTTCGTCCGGCCGACGCCGGGGATTCGCCGCAGCCGGTTGAGCGACCGCTCCAGGTCGTCGACGGTCGCCACGCGCACCTTGACGACGAACGCTTCGTCACCCGCGACGGCGTAGCAGCTTTCGACCTCGTCCAGTGCGCCGAGCGCGGCCGCGACGTCTTCGTCGGTCGCGGTGTCGGTGGGATGGATGCCGACCAGCGCCGTCACCCCGAGTCCGACCGTGCTGGGATCGACCATGGCGTGGTAGCCGGTGATCACGCCGGCGGCCTCGAGTTTGCCGACCCGCTCGTGCACTGATGAGGCCGAGAGCCCGACAGACCGGCCGAGGTCGGCATAGGTAGCCCGGCCGTTCTCCCGCAATGCCGCGATGATCTTCCGATCCACCTGGTCCACCGCTACACCTTAGGGGCCACGGCCCGATTCGCGAGATCAGGGCGCGTTTTCGTACATCCGTGACAAGTACTTCGCGCGTGGATGCGCATGTCGCGGTTGTCGGTTTTGACCTTTAAGGGCTCTTTACTGTTGGACAACCGTTCGAGTACCTGACGGGTGAGATGCAACGATTGCCGTGTTGGCTACCCGGCACGACGGGCACTGTGCCCGCCTCCGGTTTAGCAGTGAAGCCGTGAAGGAGGCGGAAAATGACCGCGACCATGGGCGGAAGGTTGCTCACCCCCGGTGAAGTGGCGGCCCTGTTCCGGGTTGACCCCAAGACCGTGACCCGTTGGGCGACCGCGGGCCGGATCGGCTCGATCCGCACTCCCGGCGGGCACCGCAGGTTCCGTGAGGCCGAAGTGAACGAGCTCCTCGCCGAGCTGACCACCGACGCCAGCGAGCCCGCCCGCAAGGTCTGACCAGGCATTTCTCCCAAAAGGGACTCCAGTGACGAAGGGTTCGCAATGGCCCTTCGTCACATTGGGGTATCCATGGTTCCCCCCGTGTCCGGCAAAGAGGCTAGCCTCGTGGGACTGAGCAACGTCCTCCACGCGGAAAGGGACCGAGCATGATCTATTTGCTCGCGGCCATCGGAGCGCTCACCGTCGCCGTGGTTTTGTGGCGCGCGTTCGGGATCGAGCGGGTCGGGGTGCCCTCGTCGCGGCCGACGCTGGCCCCGGACGACGACCCCGACTTCCTGCGCAAGCTCGGTGAGCAGCAGCGCAAAGGTAAAGACGAGGACAAGGAATAGGCTAGGGCTGGATCGGCTGGTACTGCTGGCCGCCGAAACCGTCGGCGACGGTGGCGGCCAGTTCCAGCAGGGCCAGCCGGGTGTCGGCGTCGAGCCGGTCCAGCTCGATCTCCGCGCCCTCTTCCAGGTGCGGGTCGAACGGGATGCGGCAGACCGAGCGGACCCGCGCGCCGAAGTGCGCGGAAAGCTTGTCGAGGTCGACGGAGCCGCCCTTCGGCCGCACCGAGTTGATCACCGCGACGGACCGTTTGACCAAGTCGCCGTAGCCGTGCGCCTCCAGCCAGTCGAGCGTGGCCGAAGCACTGCGCGCCCCGTCGACGGAGCCTGACGAGACCACCACCAGCGCGTCCGCGACGTCCAGGACGCCCTTCATCGCCGAGTGCATCAAGCCGGTCCCGCAGTCGGTGAGCACGATGTTGTAGAAGTGCTCCAGCAGGTTGACCGTGCGCCGGTAGTCGTCCTCGGAGAACGCCTCCGAAACCGCCGGGTCCTGCTCGCTGGCGAGGATCTCCAGCCGGCTCCCGCCCTGCGACGTGTACGAACGGACGTCGCTGTAGCGGGTGATCTTGTCCGCGTCGCGCAGCAGGTGCCGGACGGTCGCGGTGGTCTCGATCGGGATCTTCTGCGACAGCGTCCCGCGGTCCGGGTTCGCGTCGACGGCGACGACCCGGTCACCGCGCAGCGAAGCGAACGTCGAGCCCAGCGTGGTCGTCGTGGTGGTCTTGCCGACGCCGCCCTTGAGGCTCAGCATCGCGATCTTGTAGCACCCGCGCAGCGGCTGGTTGATCTGCGCGATCAGCTCGCGCTTGCGGGTGTCGGCCGGGCTCTCCCCCGGGTTGACGAGCTTGCCGGTGCCCACGTAAAGCGCCTTGCGCCAGCCGGACTGCGGCTTGCGCTTCTGCGGTTTGACCAGGCTCGCGGTGGCGAGTTCGTCCGGCAGCGCGTGCCTGCCCTGCGGCTGCGGAAGCCCCGGCACGGCCTGCTGCTGGACGGGCTGCTGCTGAACAGGCTGCGGCGGCGCGTACTGCTGCTGAGGCGGGTACTGGGCGGCCTGTTGCGGCGGCGCCTGCTGAGGCTGCAGTGGGGGCAGGTTCTGGTCGTAGGGCTGCTGGTACTGCCCCTGCGACGGCTGCGGCAACGGCTGCTGCTGCGCGTACTGACCCTGCTGCGGGTACTGGGGTTGCTGAAGCTGCGGCTGGACGACCTGCGTCGGCTCGGCCTCGAAGGCGCTCGCGGGCGGGTGCGGCGCCGAGTCCGTCCTGTCCTCGGAGAACAACTCCGAGGGCTCGGCGCTCTCGGTGGGTTCGGGGTGGCCAGGAGCCGATTCTTCACTGGGTCCGGTCACCGCTGAATTCCTCCTCCGCGCACGTCTTCCCCCGTTACCTCAGTATTGACGGTAGTCGGCTCGCGTGCAGCGGTGACGGTCAGCCCCCGGCGTAGGAGTGAAGGCCCGAAGTCACCAGATTCACGAAGAACAGGTTGAACACCGTCGCCGAGAACCCGACGACGTTGATGATCGCCGCCCGCTTGCCCCGCCAGCCCGCCGTGGCGCGGGAGTGCAGGTACGCCGCGTAGATGACCCACGCGACGAACGCGACGGTCTCCTTCGGGTCCCAGCCCCAGAACCGGCCCCAGGCCGCCTCGGCCCAGACGGCGCCGCACAGCACGCCGAAGGTGAAGACCGGGAACGCGAAGATGGTCGTGCGGTAGGCGATGCGGTCGAGCACGTCCGCCGTCGGCAGCTTCGGGCCGAACTTGGGGAACTTGGCCGGGTTGCCGTCGTGGGCGGAGCGGAAGAGGTAAAGGACGCTCGCGACACCGGGGACCAGGAAGACGCCCGAGCCGATGATCGCCGCGGAGACGTGGATGATCAGCCAGTACGACTGCAGCGCGGGCTGCACCGGCGCGGCCGTCGTGTACAGCATCGTCCCGTTGATGAACATCAGGATCACGACCGGCGTGAGCAGGAAGCCGGTGAGGTGGCGGACCGGGAACTTCCGCAGGATGACGATCCAGGTCAGGACCGCGATGAAGGTCGTGGCCATGCCGTACTCGTACATGTTGCCCCACGGCGCGCGGTGCACGGCGAACCCGCGCAGCACGATCGCGGCCAGGTGCAGCAGCGCGGCGAGCACCAGGAGCGCGGCGCCCATGCGGCCGATGCGCTCGGGGCGGCCGACCTCACGCGGAGGTTCGGCGGGGGTCACGGTGGTCACCGACGGGCCGCCGGCACCGACCAGTTCGCGGACGCGCTGCTTGCTGCGCTCCGCCGCCAGGCGGCCCTTCGCGCCGAAACCCTGCTCGACCAGGGTGAACATCAGCGCGAGCACGTAGATCGCCGTCGCGGTGGTGTAGGAGTAGTCGCTGTACTGGGACAGCGTCTCGTTGATCGGCATGACCTCTAGTTGCCTCTCTGCCCCTGGACCAGCTTGCCGCTGATCCGCTGGAACTCTTCGCCGTAGCCCGCCTGATCGGTGCGCGCCAGCCCGGCGACCTCGATCACGGTACCTGTCTCACCTTCGCGCGCCGGGGTCACCCGCACCCACACCCGGCGCCGTTTGACCAGCAACGATCCCGCCAGCCCGATCAGCATCGCGACCGCGCAGACCAGCACCCAGCCCTGCACCGGATCGTGCGAGACCTGGATGGCGACCCATTCTCCGACGCCGTCGAAGCGGACCTTCGTGCCGTCGTCCAGCACGGTCTCCTGGCCCTGGTCCAGGTTCTGCCGGGTGAGCTTCTTGAGCCTGCCGTCCGCGACGAGCGACTGGTCGATCTGGAAGATCGACTGCCCGCGGCCGGCGTCGAGGCCGAGGTCGCCGCGGTAGATGTCGACGGCCACCGCCGGCTTGTTCGCCTCGGGCCGCGAAGACGTCAGCACGTTGCCGTGCATGAATGCCGTCGGGGCGAGCAGGCCGGTGATCGCGAGCTGACGGGTGCGGCGTTCGATCGGGTCGGTGATGCCGGGCTGGTCGATCTTCGTCGCGCCTTCGGAGAGCTTCGTCGGCTCGTCGGCGGGACGCCACGGCGTGATGTTGGTGCGCACGGTGCCGTCGGGGAAGGTCACCGTGAACTTCGGGGAGTAGCCGAAGTTCAGCAGGTAGACGCGGTCGCCCGCGGTGCGCAGCGGCGAGTTGACCTCGAGCCCGTACGGCTTCCACGCGCCGGTCTTCAGGTCTTCGCCGGACTGGTACTCCATGTTGGAGTGGTAGTAGTTCGCCTGCCCTGTCGCGGTGTAGCGCGCTTCGAAGTCCTTGAGCCGGATGCAGAAGGCGTTCAGGTCGGTGCCGTCGACGCGCAGCCCGGCGTTGAAGGTGTCGTAGCCGAGGATGCCGGAGTTGCACCACGGGCTGTTGTCGGCTTGGACGATGACCTGGCCTTCGTAGCCGAACATCTTGCCGAGGGCGAAGAAGATGATCAGGCCGAGCATGCCGAAGTGGAAGACGAGGTTGCCGGTCTCGCGGAGGTACCCGCGTTCGGCGGAGATGCTTCGGACGCCGTCGACCTCTTCGCGCTCGACGCGGCGCCAGCCTTTGAGCAGCGCGTGAGTGTCCTTCATGACCTTCTCGGGGGTCCGATCGGTCGTGGTGGACAGGTGGTGCGGCATCCGCGAGAGCTTGCGCGGCGCGAGCACCGGCTTCGCGCGCATCGCCTTCGCGTATTCGAGGCTGCGCGGCGCGAGGCAGCCGATGAGCGAGACCATCAGCAGGAGGTAGATCGCCGAGAACCAGACGCTGCCGTAGACCTCGAAGAACTGCGTGCGGTCGAGCAGTTCGCCCCACCAGCCGTGCGCGGCGATGTACTCGTCGGTCTTGGCGACGTTGAGGTTCCGCTGCGGCAGGAGGGCACCGGGCATCGCGGCGAGCGCGAGCAGGAACAGCAGCACCAGCGCGGTGCGCATCGACGTCAATCCGCGCCAGGTGTTGCGCAGGAAGGCGAGGACCCGCTTCAGCGGCGTCGGGCGGTATTCGGTGGTCACAAGGGCAGCCTGAGGTCGGTCACGAGGGTGTTCCTGATCCAGCCGGTCATGTCGCCCCACAGCCCGGTCACCAGCAGGACGCCGACGATCAGCAGCAGGGCGCCGCCGAAGATCTGCACCTGACGGCCGTGGCGGCGCAGCCAGTCGGTGGCGCGGACGGCCCAGCGGGCACCGAACGCGATGAGGAGGAACGGCAGGCCGAGGCCGAGGCAGTAGACCAGGATCAGCACGTAACCGCGCGCCGCCGCCCCGCCGGTGGCGCTGGCCATGGAGATGACCGCGGACAGCGTCGGCCCGATGCACGGCGTCCAGCCGAGCCCGAACACCGCGCCGAGCACCGGCGCGCCCCACAGTCCGCCGCGCGGCACGTGGTGGGACCGGAACTCGCGCTGCAGCCCGGGGATCCAGCCGAGGAAGACGAGCGCCATCGCGATCGTCAGCACGCCGCCGAGGCGCTGGAGGAGGTCCATGTTGAGCGCGACGGTGTCGGCGATCCAGACCAGCGTCCCCAGCGTCACGACGAAGACGACGGTGAACCCGAGCACGAACAACGCCGCCGCGCCGACGACGGCGTAGCGGCCCTTCTTGCGCTCCTCGTCGGCGCTGACCGCGGGGGCGTCCGCGCCGACCAGCGCCGCCAGGTACGCGAGATACCCGGGCACCAGCGGCACGACGCACGGCGACGCGAAGGAGATCGTCCCGGCCAGCAGCGCGACACCCGCGGCGAGCAGCAACGGCCCGGAGAGGGCCAGCTCGGAAACGGAGTTCACCCGGCTGAGCGTAGGCAGTGTGGTCGAAGTGAAAACGCCGGGGCGTCCTCAACGGGACCTACGTCGCACCCGGTCAGGACGTTGGTCCCGGCTCCTCGCCCCGCGTTTCGTCATCTACTTGCGGTAGTTGCCCCGCGCAAGGACCGCAACTAGATGACGAATTGCGTTATTTGAGGGAGTCGGGCGGGGTCAGCGGGATGGTGGGGAAAGCGGGCGCCGTGACCTCGGGCTTGGGACGGCGGTCCCGGAACACCCAGCCGCCGATCACGCCGCCGAGGAACCCGAAGAGGTGCGCCTGCCAGCTGATCCCGGCGTCCTGCGGGAACAGGCCGGCGAACTGGTAGGCGAAGCACAGCGCCATCACCAGCCCGATGACGATGTCGATCTTGTGCCGGTCGAAGACCCCGCGCACGAGGACGTATCCGAAGTACCCCATGACCAGGCCGCTCGCGCCGACCCCGACCGTGCCGGAGTCGTGGAGCGTCCAGGCACCGAGGCCGCTCAGGACCGCGATCAGCACCGTGACGCTGAGGAACTTCTTCACCCCGCGATACGCCGCGAGGAACCCGAAGATGAACAGCGGTCCCGAGTTGAACTCGATGTGTCCCCAGCTGGCGTGCAGGAGCGGCGCGGTGAGCACTGTCGGCAAAGAGCTGACCTCGCGCGCACGCGTCCCGTACTCGTACATGAGGCTGTAGCCGTCCACCGCGTTGTAGATCTGGATCAACCAGAGCACCACGAGCGCGCCGACCATGACCCAGAAGGCCTTCTTGGCCTCCGCGATCATGGCCTCGGCGTCACGCTGACCGGATCTGGGCACGTCCGAAGCGGTCGTCATTTCCTTCTCCCCAGTTCAGAGCCGCTTTCGAACGGCTGAGGTGAGGAGGATAACCACTCGCCGGCGTCAGGCGGGTTCGGCGGCCAGGCGCTGGACGACCGGCAGCAGGTCCGAGGCCAGCAGGTCCCGCAGGAACACCGCCGCGACGCGGTGCTGGTTGTCCAGCACGATCGTCGACGGGATGATGTTGCGCGGATAGCCCGAGAGCTGCAGCAGCGTCCGCCCCGACGGGTCGTAGATCGACGGATACGTCAGCTTCCGGTCCCGCATGAAGTCCTGCGCCGGGGCCCGGTCGTTGTCGCGCAGGTCGATGCCGACCACCTGGACACCGGACGCCTTGGTCTGGTCGTAGACCTTCTGCATCTCCGGCGCCTCGACACGGCACGGCCCGCACCACTGGCCCCACAGGTTCAGCACGATGACCTTGCCGGGGAAGTCGGCGATCGAAAGCTGTTTGCCCTCGTTCATCAGATCGTCGCCGGACAGCGTCGGCGACGGCTGCCGGTCCGCGACGTCGTAGGTGATGTCGACCTTCCCGCCCGGCGAAACGAAGTTGAACGTGCCGCCGGTGACGACGGCGTCCTTGCCGGTACTGCAACCCGTGACGACGAGCAGCAGCACCGCCAAGGCCGCCAGCGCGCGCTTCATGCCCCGGTCACCTTCGGGTCGGTCGTGCCGGCGGGCTCGCTGTAGACGATCCGCACGAGTTCCTCGCCCTCGAAGACCAGGCTGGTCAGCGACGCGAGCGAGCACTGCCGGACGCGCGGGTCGTGCCAGAGGCGCTTCGCCTCCAGGAACCGCCGCACGGTCCAGATCGGCAGCTGGTGCGAGACGCACAGCGCCTCGTGCCCCTCGGCCGCCTGCCGTGCCCGGTAGATCGCGCCGAGCATGCGGTGCGCGATCTCGACGTACGGCTCGCCCCACGACGGCCGGAACGGGTTGACCAGCTTCGGCCAGTGCTTCGGCTGGCGAAGGGCCCCATCGCCGACGGCGACCCGCTCACCCTCGAACTGGTTGTCCGCCTCGATGAGCCGTTCGTCGGTGTCGACGTCGAGCCGGTGCGCGGCCGCGATCGGCGCCGCGGTCTCCTGCGCGCGCTGAAGCGGCGAAGCGACGACGTGCGTGATGTCGTGCTTCGCGACGGCCTCGGCGACCGTCAGCGCCTGGCGCTGACCGCGGTCGGAGAGCTTGAAGCCGGGCAGGCGGCCGTACAGGATCTTGTCCGGGTTGTGCACTTCACCGTGGCGGAGCAGGTGCACGATCGTCGTCTCGCTCACGCCTGGACCGCCTCGGCCGCCGCGCGAGCCGCCATGCGCAGCGCGGAGGAGATGATCTCGAACTCGGCGTCACCCATGGCCGCGTTGACGAACCACGCCTCGTACGCGCTCGGCGGCCCGTACACGCCGTTGTCCAGCAGCGCGTGGAAGAACGCCGGGAACCGCCAGGTCTCCGAGGCCTGCGCGCCCGGGTAATCCGTCACCGGGTTCTCGCTGAAGAACACGCTGACCAGGTTGCCCGCGTACTGCACGGTGTGCGCGACGCCCGCCTCGGTCAGCGACCGGTCGAACAGGTCGCCGAGCCGCTTCGCGTTGGCGTCGAGGGCCGCGTACACGGCGTCGTCGGCCGCGCGCAGCGCCGCGAGTCCGGCGGCGACGGCGACGGGGTTCCCCGAAAGCGTCCCCGCCTGGTATACCGGACCGCCCGGGGCCAGCTTCGCCATCACGTCGGCGCGGCCGCCGAAGGCCGCCGCCGGCAGCCCACCGGACATCACCTTGCCGAAGGTGTAGAGGTCGCCCGCGACACCGTCGAGGCCGAACCAGCCCGCCTTCGAGACGCGGAACCCGGTCATCACCTCGTCCATGATCAGCAGCGCGCCGTGTCCGTGCGCGATCTCCTTGAGCCCGGCGTTGAAACCTTCGGCCGGGGCGACGGCGCCCATGTTGCCCGCCGCGGCTTCGGTGATGATCGCGGCGATCGAGTCCGGGTTGTCCGCGAAGGACTTCCGGACCGCGTCGAGGTCGTTGTAGGGCAGGACGATCGTGTCGGCCGCCTGCGCGCCGGTGACACCGGGCGACGTCGGGAGACCGAGGGTCGCGACGCCGGAGCCCGCTTCGGCGAGCAGCGCGTCGACGTGACCGTGGTAGCAGCCCGCGAACTTGATGATCTTCGCCCGGCCGGTGAACCCCCTGGCCAGCCGGATCGCGCTCATCGTCGCCTCGGTGCCGGAGTTGACCAGGCGGACCTGCTCGACCGGCTCGACGCGCCCGATGATCTCCTCGGCCAGTTCGACCTCACCGCGGGTCGGCGTGCCGAACGACAGCCCGTCGAGGGCCGCTTCGCGCGCGGCGGCGACGACGTCCGGATGCGCGTGCCCGAGGATCATCGGCCCCCACGAGGAGACCAGGTCGACGTAGCGGTTGCCGTCGGCGTCCCAGAGATACGGGCCCTCGCCGCGCACCATGAACCGCGGGGTTCCGCCGACGGAATTGAAGGCCCGCACCGGGGAGTTCACCCCGCCCGGGATCGCGGCCTTCGCTCGTTCGAACCATGCCTTGGACTGATCGACTCCGGTAGTCACGTCCCCAGTCTCGCAAATCCCGGATGACACCCGCCGCCGAGTCCTCGCGGTCCCGGGCGTCGCGTGATCAGCCCCACTAGGGTGGGAAGCACTCCCGTCGAAACCCTCGCGGAGGAATCCACGTGTCCACGGTGCCATCACCGCCGACCCACCATCGTCGCCTGCGCTGGCAGGCCCTGGCCGGATTCGTCGCCCTGTCGGCGATCGTGGGAGCGGTGGCCGCGCTCGCCGTGGCCACCCGCCCGGAAGCGCAGAACGCGCTGGCCCGCCCGTCGTGGGCGCCGCCGGGCTGGCTCTACGGCCCGGTGTGGTCGGCACTGCTCCTGGTGGTCGCCGTCGCGGGCTGGTGCTACTGGCGGACGGACGGCGAAACGCGCGGCTTCGCCTTCTACGGCCTCTGCCTGCTGCTGACCCTGCTGTGGACGCCGCTGTTCTTCGCCGGCAGCGCGCACGCCCTGGCGCTGGCCGACGTCGTCGTCCTGGACTTCGTGGTGCCCATCACGATGATGGAGTTCGCGCGCCGGTCGAAGCTCGCGGCCTGGCTGCTAATGCCGTACCTGCTGTGGCTGCTGTTCTCGACCGCGGTCAACGCCGCCGTCGTCTGGCTCAACTAGTCCTTGGGCTTGCGCCCTTTGGCGCGGACCGCGAGCAGGAACTGGCGGATGGCGTCCACCACCAGGATCGCGGCCAGCAGGCCCAGCCCGATGGCGCCGGCGAGCGGGCCGCCGAAGTAGCGCTGCGATTCGAGGATCGTCGTTTCGTTGTAGGTGATCACGACCGGGACGACGCCGGCCTTCCAGCAGGCGAAGGCGCCCCACACCGCGAGCGCGGCGAGGATCAGCTCGACGGCCCCCACCAGGGCGCGCAGGGGTTTGTGCAGCCGGGCCGCGGGCCGGGCGTCCTCCGGTGGCCACAGATCGGCACCGGTCGGCTGGGGAAGGTCGATCACGGTGAGCAGTTTCTCATGACTCTGTGGTGCGGGCACGCACCAAATCCTCGAGAGCCTCGCGCAGCGCGTCCGGATCCTTGGCCCAGGCGCGGACGAAAACACCGTCTTCGAGCTTCAACCCGACTTCGCCGTGCTTCTTGGGGATCGTCCAGCCGCCGCCGAGGACCCGCGATCCGACCGGGGTCTCTTCGTCCCCGAGGACCTCGGCGATCCGGGCCGCTTCCAGGGTTTCCCGGCCCTGCCGGAAGCCGTCGGCGGTGACTTCGAGCGAGAGATAGCGGCGGCGGGCGTACACCCACGGCACGGTGATCAGCACCAGCCCCGCCGCGACGAGGAGCCAGGCCGGCCAGTGGACCGGTCCGCCGGTCGCCAGTTCGGCGAGCAGCCCGGCGGCGGCGAACAGCGGTGCCCACAGCAGCGCGGTCCAGCCGACGCCGGGTTCGCCGTAGAGAGCAGCCGGCTCGGGCGTCATGGCAGCTTGCGCCCGACCTTCGGGAAGAAGTCGGAGACGCTGGGCAGGTACATCAGGATCAGCGCGATCGCCACCAGCAAGGTGGACACCAGCAGGAACACGTTGAGCGAGCCGCGGAGGATCAGCAGTTCCACCAGCACCAGGAAGACGGCACCGACGGTCAGGACCGTCCGGGCCGATCGTGTTCCCTCGCGGGCCTTGTAGGCGAACAACGCGAACAGGACGGCGAAGGTGACAGCGCCGCCGAACAGCATCCACAGCAGGGTGTTCACGCCGGAAGCGACCAGCGCCGGGTCGGCGGGCTGACCGGGGACCGGGTTCTCCTTGATCTGCTTGAGGATCCCGGTGGTCAGTTCGTCTCTCAGCACCAGCAGGGCGATCTGCCCCGCCACCAGGACGACCCCGGCCAGGATCCACAGCCAGAACGAGATGGCGACCGGCTTCGGCGCCGTGATCTTCGGCGGCACCATGCCAGGGAGGATCGGGTCGGGCGCCCGTCCACGCTTGCGGCGCTCGTCGTCCGTTTCGCCCGCTTCGCTGTCGCTCACGCGACGCAGCCTAGTCGAGCCAGGCAGCGGCTTCGGCGGCCCAGTAGGTGAGGATCATGTCCGCGCCCGCGCGGCGGATCGAGGTCAGCACCTCGAGGACCGTGCGCTCGCGGTCGATCCAGCCGTTCGCCGCGGCGGCTTCGACCATCGCGTACTCGCCCGAGATGTTGTACGCCGCCACGGGAACCGGCGACGCCTCGGCGGCGGCCCTGATGACGTCCAAGTAGGACAGTGCGGGCTTGACCATGATCATGTCGGCGCCCTCGGCGATGTCCAGCTCGATTTCGCGCAACGCTTCGCGCACGTTGCCCGGATCCTGCTGGTACGTCTTCCTGTCGCCCTTCAGCTGCGAGTCGACGGCCTCGCGGAAGGGGCCGTAGAACGCGCTGGCGAACTTCGCCGAGTACGCGAGGATCCCGGTGTCCGTGCGCCCGGCGCGGTCGAGCGCGGCGCGGATGACGCCGACCTGGCCGTCCATCATGCCGCTGGGGCCGAGCAGATGCGCCCCCGCTTCCGCCTGCGCCAGACCCATTTCCGCGTACAGGCGCAGGGTCGCGTCGTTGTCGACACCGCCGTCGGCGTCGAGGACGCCGCAGTGGCCGTGGTCGGTGAACTCGTCGAGGCACGTGTCGGCCATCAGGACCGTCGCGTCGCCGAGCTCGGCCTTCAAGTCGCGCAGGGCGACGTTGAGGATGCCGTCCGGGTCGATCGCGCCGGAGCCCTCGGCGTCACGCGTCTTCGGGATGCCGAACAGCATCAGGCCGCCGACACCGGCGTTGACCGCTTCGACGGCGGCTTTGCGCAGCGTGTCGCGGGTGTGCTGGACGACACCGGGCATGCTGGCGATCGGGCGGGGCGCGTCGGCGCCCTCGGCCACGAACATCGGGAGGATCAGCTGGTGCGGGCGCAGCGTCGTCTCACCGACCAGCCTTCGCATGGCAGGAGTGGTACGGAGCCTGCGGGGACGATGCTCAGGAAACACCCCTCCGACGGTACTCCGGCTCGCTTGAGAGGCGGTCCGCAGGCGCTGGAAGCCTCGTGAGCGGCGAGGACGGTTCTGGCCACAGGTGTCTTCGGTACCTACCGGCTCAGGCGCGGTCCGTGAAGGCCTCCTTCCCTACTCTGACGGTAGGGAAGGAGGCCTTCACGGCTTCCCTGGTACATGAAGCGACCAGGGCGGCGGCACCGAGTGGATCAGGGCAGCCGGATGATGGACTCGCTGTTGCAGTTGACCATGCTGTCGGCGCAGGCCTTCACCGTCAGCCGACGCCAAGTGCTCGGCAACATGATCACGGCCACGGTCTCCCCATCGCCGACCTGGATGATGGAGACCTGAGTCGGCGGAGACACGATGAACTGCGCGATGAGAGTCGACGCCGGCGAGTTGTCGGTCAGCGTGGCGAACGCCTCTCCCCGACCGATGGTGGTCCGGATACTTTGCGCCGCGCAGCCGAGCGGGCCGCACACCTCGAACGATCCGGGAGCCGCGGCCGCCGTGCCCGCGAATCCGGCGGAACCGAGAGCCAGCACACCCAGGACGGCGGCGGCCCGTGCAAGAGCCTTCATGATCACTCCCCAGTGATTGTCGAAGCCACGAAGCTACGACCCATCGCTTCACACGCGGTAAGGACTCACTAAGGAACGAAAAAGCCCCCTTCCCACGCGAAATGTGGAAAGGGGGCTTTTCACGGAATCAGGAGCGGCGGGCCCGCTTCGCCTTGCGCGGCGGCGGAAGCGCACCTTCGGCGCGGAGCCGCGCGGCGTGCTCGGCGAGCGCGTCGACCAGGTGCGGGACGTCGGCCTTTTCGGGCTGGACGTCGACCCGCAGCCCGAATTCCACGGCGGTTTCCGCGGTCTTCGGGCCGATGCACGCGACCAGCGTGCGGGTGTGCGGCTTGCCGGCGATGCCGACGAGGTTCCGCACGGTCGAGGACGAGGTGAAGCAGACCGCGTCGAAACCGCCGGTCTTGATCATCTCGCGGGTCTCGGCTGGCGGCGGCGCGGCCCGCACGGTGCGGTACGCCGTCACGTCGTCGATTTCCCAGCCGCGTTCACGCAGGCCGGCCGAAAGGGTCTCGGTGGCGATGTCCGCCCGCGGCAGCAGCACGCGGTCGACCGGGTCGAGCACGTCGTCGTACGGCGGGAACTCGGCGAGGAGGCCTTCCGAGGACTGCTCGCCCTCCGGGATCAGCTCCGGGATGATGCCGAAGGAGCGCACCTTCGCGGCTGTCGATTCGCCGACGCAGGCGATCTTCACGCCGGAGAACGCGCGGGCGTCGAGGCCGAACTCCTCGAACTTCTCCCACACCGCGCGGACGGCGTTGGTCGAGGTGAAGACGATCCACTGGTAGCGGCCGTCGACGAGGCCCTTGACCGAGCGCTCCATCTGGGCGGGGCTGCGCGGCGGCTCGACCGAGATGGTCGGGACCTCGTGCGAGGTGGCGCCGTGGCCGCGAAGCCGCTCCGCCATCTCACCGGCCTGCTCCTTGGTGCGCGGCACCAGGACCTTCCAGCCGTACAGCGCGCGCGACTCCCACCACGACAGCTTCGAGCGCTGGCCGACGGCCTGGCCGATGGTCACGATGAGCGGGCCGACGAGCTCGCCCGCTTCGTTCGCGACGGTGGCCAGCGTGGTGTCCAGAGTGCGCTGGGTATTTATAGTCCCGTTCGACGTGACGGCGACCGGGGTGGTCGGCGCCAGTCCGTGCTCGGTCAGCGCGGACGCGGCCTCGGCGAGGTGCGCCGAAGTCGCGTGCAGCACGATCGGGCCCGGGGTGGCGGCCAGTGCGGCCCATTCGACGTCGCCGCGGACGTCGACCTCGGTGTGGGTGCCGCCGAGCGCGACACCGGCGTACGCCGGGACGGCGGCGCCGGGCGAGACGCCCGGGATGATGTCGAAGACGGCGCTGGTCCGGGAAACGGCCTGCACCTCGGCGACGACGGCGGGCTGGGTCAGCGGGTCACCGGCGATCAGCCGGAGCACCAGCCGTCCGGCCTTGGCCTCGTTCACCAGGTCCTTGGCGACCTCAGTGGCCTCGCCGACGGCGGGGCGCACTTCGGCGCCCTCGGCGGTGAGGGCCAGGACGCCCGAAGGGACGTCCGGGTCGGTCACCACGACCTCGGCCTTGGCGAGCAGCTCCTGAGCGCGGACGGTCAGCAGACCGGCGTCACCGGGGCCCGAGCCCACGAAGGCGACACGCCCGGTGGTCTTACGCGCGGGGGTCATCTGTGCGTTCTCCTCTTGAGCGGCCGCAGTCGATCGCGGCCCTACCTTCAACGTTCTGACTCACTGGGCGGGGCCGGACAGCGCGCCCGCCCCCAGGTCGAGCAGCTCGGCGGCCAGTGTCCGGCCGAGCTGTTCAGCATCACGGATGTCGGCGAGCGCGGAAGCGCGCACCATGTCGACCGCGTCCCCGTCCCCTTCGACGGCGGCGGTGCCCCGCAGCGAGATCCGCTCGACGACCCGCCCTTCGGCGTCCAGGTCCTCGACGATCTCCGCCAGCGCTCCGACCGGTGCACTGCATCCGGCTTCCAATGCCGCGAGCAACGCCCGCTCGGCGGTCGCCACGGCACGAGTGCCTTCATCGTCCACTGTGGACCCGAGCAGGTGCTCGATGTCCACGTCACCGGTCCGGCACTCCACCGCCAGCGCACCCTGTGCGGGCGCGGGCAGCATCTGGATCGGGTCGAGGGTCTCGGTGATCTCCTCCGCCCGGCCGATCCTGGCCAGTCCGGCACGCGCCAGGACGACGGCGTCGAGCTCTCCGTCGATCACCTTGCGCATGCGGGTGTCGATATTGCCTCGGATCGGCACGATTTCCAAACCGAGACCGAGCGAGCGCAGTTGCGCGGTGCGCCGCGGCGAGCCGGTGCCGACGGTCGAACCCGGCGGAAGCTCACCGAGAGTGAGCCCGTCACGGGCGATCAGGGCGTCACGCGGATCCTCGCGGCGCGGCACGGCGGCGAGCGTGATGCCCGGCTCCGGCTTCGTCGGCAGGTCCTTGTACGAGTGCACGATGACGTCGACTTCCTCGCGCAGCAGGGCTTCGCGCAGCGCGGAAGTGAACACGCCGACCCCGATCGTCGGGATGGGCGCGGACGATTTGTCACCGGGCGTCGTCACGGTGACGAGCTCGACCTCGGCCCCGGTGGCACGCAGGGCGTCGGCGATGGTGCCGGTCTGCGCGAGGGCGAGTTTGCTGCCGCGCGTCCCGATACGGATGACTCTGCTCACTGATCACTGTCTTTCGTAGCGGTGGGACTCGCCACGGCGGCGGGCGCCTGCGGGTCGAGGCAGAACAACTCGCGCAGCGCGTTGGCGTAGTCGGTGTCGGCCGTCTCGGCGGCCAGCTGCTTGACCCGCACCGTCGGCGCGTGCAGCAGCTTGTCGACCACGCGGCGGACCGTGCGGCCGACCTCCTCGCGGACCCCGGCTTCGAGGTCCGGCAGGCGGTTGTCCAGCCGCAGCAGTTCGGCGTCGACCACCTCGGCCGCCCGGCGCCGCAGCGCCGTCACCGTCGGGGTGACCTCGGCGCTGCGCTGACCGGCGAGGTACTCGCGCACCTCGTCGAGCACGATGCCGGTGGCTTTCGCGGTCTGGCGTTCGGTGGTCGGGGTGCCCGCTTCGCGCATGCGGCGCTGGATGGTTTCGAGGTCGACCACGGTGACGTCGGCCAGCTCGGCGACGTCGTGGTCGACGTCGCGCGGGAGGCCGAGGTCGCAGACGACCAGCGGCCGCCCGGCGCGAGCCGGGACGTGCTCGGCGGTGAACACCGCGGCGTTCGCGCCGGTGCAGCAGACGACGACGTCCGCCTCGGCGACGGCGGCCGCGATCCCGCTCATCTGGATGGCCTTCGCGGGCACTCCCTGCTCGACGCTCGCGGCGGCGAGGCGGGCGGCCCTGGCTTCGGTGCGGTTGGCGACGGTGATCTCGCCGATCCCGGATTTGCGCAGGTGGGACGCGGTCAGCGCGCCCATCGAACCGGCGCCGACGATCAGCGCGTGCTTGCCGGCGATGTCACCGGCGGCGGCCAGCGCCTCGGAGACGACCGACGCGCCCAGCTGGTCCAGCCCGGTCTCGGAGTGGACGCGTTTGCCGACGCGCAGCGTGGTCTGGATCAGCTCGTGCAGCGTGCGGCCGACGGTGCCCGCCTCGCGCGCGGTGGCGTAGGAGGACCGGATCTGGCCGAGGATCTGCGTCTCGCCGACGACCATCGAGTCCAGTCCGGACGTGACCGAGAACAGGTGCTCGATCGCGGCGCCCGCGTAGTGCACGTACAGCGATTCGTAGAGGTCCGCGGGCTGCATCCCGGCCTGGCGGGCGAGCACGTCGGAGACGTCGTTGAGGCCACCGTGGAAGGTCTCGACGACGGCGTAGACCTCGATGCGGTTGCAGGTCGAGACGAGGATCGCCTCGCTGACGTGCTCGGCCTGCTGCAGTTCGTGGAGCACCTTGGTCACGTCGGTCGCGGGGACCGCGACGCGCTCCAGGGTGCTCAGCTCGGCACTGCGGTGCGAGAGCCCGACCGCCAACACGCTCATTTCAGCGCACCACCATTCCGTTGCCGTGGCCGTTCACGCTGCCATTCTCGGCGCCTCCGGGGCCACCGTCCCCTCCGCCGTTGCCGTTAGCGGCCAGATCGGCGCGGCGAGCGACGTGGAACGACAGGATCTGCAGCTCGACCGCGAGATCGACCTTGCGCACCTCGATATGTGCCGGAACCTGCAGCACCACCGGGGCGAAATTCAGGATGCACTGCACGCCACCTGCGACAAGCCGGTCACAGACCGACTGCGCGGCGGTGGGC
This sequence comes from Amycolatopsis speibonae, assembly GCF_042647925.1. Classification (NCBI taxonomy): domain Bacteria; kingdom Bacillati; phylum Actinomycetota; class Actinomycetes; order Pseudonocardiales; family Pseudonocardiaceae; genus Amycolatopsis; species Amycolatopsis speibonae. Next base: position 370,323 of record NZ_JBHRWK010000014.1, on the reverse strand, counting down.
GGAGTGGCGATGACGCCGATGGAGATCTGCCGTTCGGCGCAGACTTTGGGGATCTCGTCGAGATGCGAGACCAGGAGGCCGCCGACCGGCACGCCGACCAGATCCGGGTCGAGGTCGAACAGCGCCTCGACCGGGAAGCCGCGGCCGGGGAACCCGCCGTAGTTGGCCAGCGCGTGCCCGAGGTTGCCGATCCCGACCACGGCGACCTTGTGCTTGCGGGTCAGGCCGAGGATCCGTTCGATCTGGCTGACCAGGACGCTGACCTCGTAGCCGACGCCGCGGGTGCCGTAGGAGCCGAGGTAGGACAGGTCCTTGCGCAATTTCGCGGAGTTGACGCCCGCGGCCTGCGAGAGCTCCTCGCTGGAGATCGTCGTCGCGCCCTGCTCGGCCAGTCCGGAGAGGACGCGAAGGTAGACGGCGAGGCGGGCGACGGCGGCCTCGGGGATCGACTTCGCGCGGACAGCTTCCGGCTCGGCGGTGGCCTCGACGGCGGGCATCTCCGCGGTGGGCGCGTTGTCGGCGTCCGGTGTCACCCGGGTGCGCCGGCCTCGTTGCGACACCACGCTTGTCCGCTCCTCTGGTCCTGCTGACGACATGATTCGCCTGAACCTGGAAATCGGCTCTTGACCCGCGGCGCTGAGTCCGGTTCGATGCCGGGCGCTGTCGGAGGCGACGTATCTACGGTAGCCACTTGTGAACGCAGGCACAAAGTCACTGGTAGGTGCTGTGTCGAAGGTCGCGTAGGGCTTCTACCGGCATCGGCGGACCGTCACTCGGGAGCGCGTCAGCGCGACGAGGGACTTCACCAGCGCGCGCCTCTTTTGGGCCGAAGGCTCACGGCAACGTTTTGCAGGGCGCCCATCGCACCTGGGTGACATGCAGGTCGGCCTAGGCGCCCTGCGAAAGGTTTCCGTCAGCGCGCGTTAAAAGACACCGTGTGCCAGCCGGTGGCGCCGTCGGGCACGGTGCCGGCACGTTCTTGAGTCTGCGTGTAGCCGGACTGGTCCGTGGCCCGGACCGCGATCTGATGCTGACCAGGGCCGACCCGGACTTCGGTCCACCACATCCGCCAGGTGTCCTTCGACGTCTCGGTGGACAGGACGGCCTCCTGCCACGGCCCCTGATCGACGCGGACCTCGACCTTCGCGACGCCGGTGTGCTGCGCCCAGGCTGTCCCGGACACGACGACCTTGCCCGCGTTCACCGCCGAACCGGGCTCGTCGATCCGCGACTGCGTCTTCACCGGTCCCTCACGGCCCCAGCCCCGGTCGAGCCAGTACGCCTGACGCTCTTCCCAGGTGGTGATCTCCAGCTCAGTGACCCATTTCGTGGCGGACACGTAGCCGTACAGCCCGGGGATCACGATGCGCGCGGGGAAGCCGTGCTCGATCGGCAGCGGTTCGCCGTCCATGCCGATCGCGAGCATCGCGCCACGCGCCGGGTCCAAGGCGGCTTCGACCGGGGTACCGCAGGTCCAGCCGTCGACGCTGGTGGCGAACATCTGCTCGGCGCCGGGTTTCACGCCCGCTTCGAGCAGCAGGTCACGCAGGTCGACGCCGATCCAGCGCGCGTTGGAGATGTACGGGCCGCCGACCTCGTTGGAGACGCAGCACAGCGTGACGTCGCGTTCGATCAGCGGCCGCGAGCGGATGTCTTCATACCGGTAGGTGACCTCGCGGTCGACCATGCCGCGGATCTGCAGGCTCCAGTCCTCCGCGCGCACCTGCGGGACCACCAGAGCGGTGTCGATCCGGTAGAAATCCTTCGAAGGAGTGAGATACGGCGGGGTCCCGAACTTCACGAAGTCCGCGTCCGCCGGGATCGGCGGCGCTGTCCGCGCGACGACGAGCCTGCCGACTGCGGCCCGCGAGTCCGCGGCGTTCTTCCTGGTCCCGACGAGCTGGCCGGTCAGCGCGGCGACACCGGCTCCCGCCGCGACGGAGGCGCCGGTGATCAGCACCTTCCGCCGGTCCGGCCCCTCGCCTTCGCGATCATCGAAGAACACCTTCGGGCGGAAGAACAGGTGCAGCCGGGTGAAGACGACGAGCCCGGCGACCGTCGCGGCCACCGGTGCCAGCAGCGCGATCTGCCCGAGGTCGGTGCGCACGTAGACGGCGGCGACACCCGCCGCGCCGAGGACACCGACGAGCACCTGGCCCGGCAGCGGCTTGCGGCGCGAGAGCTGCCCGGCGAGCAGCGCGACCAGCACCAGCACCACGGCCAAGCCGATCTTGAGGATGGGCTTGTCCCAGGTCTCCAGCGTCTGTTCCGCCCAGGCGACCACCGCGTGCGGGCTGTGGTCGATGACGAAGTTCGCGACCGCGACGAACGGCGAGGCCGTGTACCCGACGAAGCCCGCGACGAGGTGCCCCACGCCGAGGGCGGCCGCCAGTGACAGGAGCCCGGTCAGAGCGGCTTGCCGGAAGGTGAGCCTGCGTTCTTCGTCCACGATTCCATCTTCGGAGCGAAAGGCGCTTCGGGTCGGCCGATCGCCCCTTACGAGTGTGTTACGCCAGTGCTTTCCGAAGCCTGTCCTCTTCGACGCGCCAGTAGCCGTGCTCGGCGTCGTCGACGAGGATCACCGGCACGCGGTCGCCGTATTCGGCCCGCCATTCGGGGTCGCTGTCGACGTCCTGCGCCGACCAGGCGACGCCCAGTTCGCCGCAGATCCGTTCGATGTCCTGTTCCGCGACCTCGCACAGGTGGCAGCCGGTGCGGGTCATGACGGTCACGTGGTGCGCCATGCGTCAATCCTTACCTGAGGCGAAGGCGCCGGAGCTTCCCGGTGGCCGAATGCGGCAGGGACTCGGCGAACTCGACGGTGTGCGGCACCTTGTACCCGGCCAGGTGCTCCGCGCAGTGCTCGACGACCTGCTGTTCCGAGAGCGACGCGCCCGGCGCGGGGACGACGACGGCCTTCACCGCCTCACCGGTCCGCTCGTCGACGACACCGACGACTCCCGCCTCGACGACCTCGTCCAGCATCGAGATCACGTTCTCGACCTCGTGCGGGAAGACGTTGAAGCCGTTGACGATGATCAGGTCGTTGGCGCGGTCCACCAGGTGCAGGTCGCCGTCGGTGTCGAGGTAGCCGACGTCGCCGGTGCGGAACCAGCCGTCCTCGCCGGGCCCGTGCGAGCCGTCGGGCCAGTACCCGGAGAACAGGTTCGCGCCGCGGATCGACACCAGGCCGGTGCCGCCGTCCTCGTCGAAGGCGTCGCCGAGTTCGTCCGGGTCCTGGGGGACGGGCTCGGCGTCGCCGTCGCTGTCGACCAGCCGGAGCTCGACGCCGGGCAGCGGCCGCCCGACCGAACCCGGCTTCGGGTAGCCGGTGACCAGGGTCGTGGTGACCACGGGCGCGCATTCGGTGAGGCCGTAGCCCTCGTAGACGTCCAGCCCGGTGGCGCCGCGGAGCGCGGTGAGGATCTTGGGGTGCAGCGGCGCCGCGCCCGAGGTCATCCGCCGAACGGTGGAAAGGCCCTGTCCGAGTTCGTCGGGGTCCATCGCGGCGAATTCGGCGTACATCGCGGGCACGCCGGCGATCGAGGTCACCCGGTACTCGGTGCAGTCGGCCAGGGTCCGCTCGGCGAGGAACCGTTCGGACAGGATCGCCGTCGCCCCGACCGAAGTGGTCTGCAGAAGGCCGGGCCCCAGGCCGTAGACGTGGAACAACGGGATGGTGATGAGCACGCGGTCGCCGTGCACGAGCGGCGTCGGGACGATCCGGCTCAGCTGGTCGAGGTTCGCCAGCAGCGCCCGGTGCGACAGCATCACGCCGCGCGGCGGGCCGGTCGTGCCGGAGGTGTACGAGATGACCGCTATGTCCTCCCCGGCACCGGCCGCGTCGACCGGTTCGGCTGCTCCATCCGAAGTAACGGGCGGTGAGAGGCTTGTCACCTCATCGGGGAGCTCCTCGGTCGCCTCGCGTTCGAGAACGAGCCGTGCGCCGCTGTGCTCCAGCAGTCCGGTCAGCTCCGCCACCGGAGCCTGCGGCGAGATCGGGACGACCACCGCGCCCGCCCGGAGTGCCCCGAAGAGCGAGACGGCGAAAGCGGCCGACGTCGGCAGCCGCAGCGCCACCCTGTCGCCGCGCTCGATTCCCGCGTCGAGCAGGGCGCGCGCCAGTGCGTGGGCGGCGTTGTCGAGTTCCGCCCAGGTCAGCGCGACCCCGCCGCCGGTCTCGTGGACGGCCGCCTTCCCTGGCCACTGCCGGGCGGCCTCGGCGAGCAAGGTGGGCACACTTGGATCGGCAACCTGCTCCGCGCTCAACTGCGAACCTCTTCCCTGGAGTGAACGGCGTTGCCAGTTTGTCATCTCCCCCACCGTCATGGGTGTCACTCGCTTTCGTCGCAGTTCCGTAACCCCGGCACCGCTACCTACTTCGCGGTAACTACACGTATGCTGCTGGGCGTCGTCGAGTGGTGTTGATCACTCGATGGTGAGAAAGGGAGTCCGGACGTGCAGATCTTGCAGGCCCACGCGGCGGTGGGACATGCGGGCCGGTTCTCCCTGTCCGGAACGGGAGGTACCGCGTGACTCTTCCCGCGCCGAACCCCGTCTCGATGCTGGCGGGCCACATCCTCCGCCGGAGCGGTTTCCCCGCCGCGCCGTCGCGGGCCAAGGTCGAGGAAAACGACGCCGCCGCCGAGGCCGCGAAGGCCGAGGCGTGGGAGCTGGTCAGCGCCGCGCAAGGCGGCGACACGTCCGCCTTCGGACGGCTCTACGACCGCTACGTCGACGTCGTCTACCGCTACGTCCTGTTCCGCCTCGGCGACCGGGACCTCGCCGAGGACGTCACCAGCGAGACCTTCCTCCGCGCGCTGCGCCGCATCACGTCGGTGAGCTACCAGGGGCGTGACGTCGGCGCCTGGTTCGTCACCATCGCGCGCAACATCATCCTCGACCACGTGAAGTCGAGCCGGTTCCGCCTCGAGGTCGTCACCGACGAGGTCGCCGAGCCGAACGGGGCACCGATCGGGAACGTCGGCGTGCAGGCCGTCGTGGGTCCCGAGCAGCAGGCCATCAGCCGCGCCACCCGCGCCGAACTGCTGCGTTGCGTCGCCGAACTCGGCGAAGACCAGCGCGAGTGCATCGTGCTGCGGTTCATGCAGGGACTTTCGGTCGCCGAGACCGCGGCGATCATGAAGCGCAACGAAGGCGCCATCAAGGCCCTCCAGCACCGCGCGGTACGCCGTTTGGCACAACTTCTGCCCACCGGATTGCGCTAACGTCCCATATTTGTCCCTCACCGGGCCTTGCCGTAACCCTTGGGCGCCTCCGCTCGTTTTCCCAGCCAGACCGGTGTCAGGACCGGGCTGAGCAGATGGAGACTTCGCCGTGGGCGTGCCGGGATGGTTCGCGCGTGAGCGGGCGGACGGTGACCGCTTCGCGGACCTTGTCGACGGCGGCGCCGAGACCCCGGACGACGAGTTCGCGCACGAACTCGCACTCGTCGGCGGTTTGCGCGAGCTGGGCGCCGGTGGCGCGCCCGACGCGGAGACCCGGCAGCGGATCCGAGACGAGATCGCCGGACGCCTCGCCGAAGCCGAGGCCTCGCCCAAGCGTCGTGGTCACGCCGTCGCGAACCTCGCCGCGGCCGCCGTCGCGCTCGTCCTCGCGCTGGGTGGCATCACCCTGCTGCTGTCCAAGGACGCGTTGCCGGGTGATCCGCTCTACGGCATCAAGCGGGCGGGTGAATCGGCCTCGCTCGGGCTCACCTTCGACGAGCGGGACAAGGCGAAGAAGCATCTGGAGTTCGCCGCGAACCGCGTCGGCGAACTCGACGAACTGACCCGGCAGGGCGCGGCCACCGGCGCCTATTTCACCGGCCTCGCCGATTTCGAGACCGACCTGCGGGCCGGCGTCTCCCAGCTGACCTCGGTCGTCACCGATCAGGGCGGCCAGACCCGGCTCGCCGAACTCCGCACCTGGGCGCGGCAGCAGTCCGACCGGCTCGGCCTCCAGGTCGGGCACGCGCCCGCCGAGGCACGCGACAAGTTCGCCGCGGCCCGTGTCCTGCTCGACAAGGTCCAGACGCGCACGTCGGATCTCGGCTCGCGGCTGGTCTGCTACACGATCACCACGGGCTCGTCCGACGAACTGGGCGCCGTCCCGGCCGCCGGCGACTGCGTCCGCAACCCCGGCTCCTCCGACGCCGTCCTGCCGCCGGTGACGTTGCCCGCGCCGTCGCCGGCACCGGCCGGGTCGCCGTCGCCGACCTCGGTGCCGCCGTCGTCCGCCGTGGACACGGCGACCCCGACCGGACCGCTCACGCCACCCGCGGGCGGAACACCGCCACCCGTCGTGGCCACGCCGGGCCCGACGACGAGGACATCGCCCCCGGCGACCACCACGCCGAAGCCGCCGCTGATTTCGATTCCACCGCTCATTCCGGGATTACCGCCGATAACCATCGGCTGACACGGTGTTGATGAGGGAGGCACCACACCCGGGACAGGGTGGTCGGCCGCTCGCTACGCTGTGCATCAGGCACCTGGGATTCCGGAGGCGGTGTGCGTGTCAGTTTGGCGGGGCAGGGATAAGAGTCAAGAGCTCGAACGGCTGGCCGAGCTCGCGGGCGAGGCATCGGCCGAGGCCGCCATGGCGACCGCGTCCGCACAAGCCCTCGAACCGCCCGCGCCGCCCGCTCCGCCGGACCTGACAGCGGCCGCGTTCTTCGACGTCGACAACACCATGATGATGGGCGCGTCGATCTTCTACTTCGCCCGCGGCCTGGCCGCGCGCAAGTTCTTCACGTCCGCCGATCTGGCCGGATTCGTCTGGCAGCAGGTGAAATTCCGGCTCGGCGGCCGGGAGAACAAGGAGGACATCAAAACCCACCGCGAGCGCGCACTGTCCTTTGTGGCCGGTCGCACCGTGCAGGAACTGACCGACATCAGCGAAGAGATCTACGACGAGCTGATGGCGGACAAGATCTGGTCCGGCACCAGGGCGCTCGCGCAGATGCACCTCGACGCCGGGCAGCGCGTCTGGCTCGTCACCGCGACCCCGATCGAACTCGCGGCCATCATCTCGCGGCGCCTCGGCCTCACCGGCGCGCTGGGCACGGTCGCGGAGACCAAGGACGGTGTCTACACCGGCCGTCTCGTCGGCGACCTGCTGCACGGCCGCGCGAAAGCCCACGCCGTCCGGGCGCTGGCGTCACGCGAAGGGCTGAATCTCAAGCGCTGCACGGCGTATTCGGACTCGCAGAACGATGTGCCGATGCTGTCGGTCGTCGGGACCGCGGTCGCGGTGAACCCCGATGGCGGTCTTCGCGACGTCGCGCGGGCTCGCGGCTGGGAGATCCGCGACTTCCGGACCGGACGCAAGGCCGCGAAGATCGGCGTGCCCTCGGTGCTCGGCGTCGGTGCGGTGGCCGGTGCCGTCGCGGCCGGCATGGCCTACCGGCGCCGCTGACCCGCCTCTACGCAATTAGTCACCTACTTGCGTTGGCACCTGCTCGCGCGTGAACACGATCAGCGCAAGTAGGTGACTAATTGCGTAGGCGTCAGCCCTTGAAGACGCTCTTCCGCTGCGAAAGGCGTTTGTACAGCGACTGCTGGATCGACTCCCGCACCTGGTCGGTCAGCGTGAACACCAGCATCGGGTCGTCCACGGCGTCCGCGTCGTAGGTGTCCGTGCGGATGGGCTCGCCGAACTCGATGCTCCACTTCGTCGGCAGCGGGACAGCGCCGAGCGGGCCGAGCAGCGGGAAGAACGGCGTCACCGGGAAATACGGCAGGCCGAGCACTCGCGCGAGCAGCTTGATGTCGCCGAGCTTCGGGTAGGTCTCCTCCGCGCCGATGACCGACACGGGGATGATCGGCACCCCGGTCCGCAGCGCGGCGGAAACGAAACCGCCGCGGCCGAACCGCTGCAGCTTGTACCGCGACGAGAATGGTTTCCCGATGCCCTTGAACCCTTCGGGCCAGACACCGACGAGTTCTCCCTTGCGCAGCAAGCGTTCCGCGTCGGCGTTGCAGGCGAGCGTCTGCCCGGACTTGCGGGCGAAGGAGCCGACCAGGGGGACCTGGAACACCAGATCCGCGCCGAGGCCGCGCAGGTGCCTGCCGCCGGGGGCGTGGTCGTGCACGGCCACCGCGGTCATCAGCGCGTCGAGCGGCACCGTGCCGGAGTGGTTCGACACCAGCAGCGCGCCGCCGTCGGTGGGCAGGTTCTCGACGCCGAAGGTGTCGACCCGGAACCACTTCTCGTACAGCGCGCGCAGCGGCGGCAACAGCAGGGTCTCGGTGAGCTCGGCGTCGAAGCCGAACTCGTCGACGGTGTAGTCACCGGTCAGCCTGTCCCGCAGGAACCCCAGCGCCGTCCGGAGCGAGGCGGGCAGGAGGTCGGCGTCGGCCGGGCGGGTCCGGGCGGGCGAGATCCGCGCCGCTCCGGGGAACTCGACGACGGGCGCGTCCGCCCGGCGCTCCTGCTCCAGCTGCTCTCGCGCTTCTTCGGACTCGCGAAGATCCCGATCCGCCTGGGCGGCCGGGTCCGGCTTCTCTCTGCCGGGGCCGTGCAACGGGATGACCTGCGCTTCAGCGCCGCTCACGTCTTCCGCCTCGCCTTCGTGAGAGTTTTCGGGGGTGTTCTCGTGGGGCCTGCTCACCGGTTCCCCGCCTGCCCTGTCGCCGCGGCCACGAGGACCTTGTCGGCGAACCCTGCCAGCCTGCCTCCGTCCACCACGGGCCTGAGCCCGCGGCCGGTGATGTAGTCGTCGAACGCTTCCCGCGTCGTCCACCGCGGGGTGTAGCCGAACTCTTTCTTGAGCTTCGTGATGTCCACGACGCGGCCGAAGTTCAGCAACCGGACCTGGTCCGCGGAGAAGTCGACCACCCTCGCTCCGCGCAGGACCTTGCCGACCGACGGCACCACACCGCTGGGCATCGGCAGTTCGACCCGGCCGGCTCGCCGGATCGCCTGAGACAGCGTGAGTACCCCCTCCGAGCCGACATTGAACACGCCGGGCTTGTCTTTCAGCGTCGCCTGCTCGAACACGGCCAGCGCGTCCGTGGCGTGGAGCAGCTGGATCCGCGCGTCGTAGCCGAAGACCGTCGGGACCACCGGCAGCGCGAAGTAGCGCGAGAGCACGGTGTCGATCTCGGGGCTGATGATGTTGGCGAACCGGAACAGCGTCGTCGTGATGTCGGGTCGGCGGCGCATGAGCCCGCGGACGTACCCCTCCATCTCGACGGCGTCCTTCGCGTAGCCGCTAGTCGAGGTGGGGATGAGTTCGGAATCCTCGGTGAAGACTGCCTGCGAGCGCGCGCCCGCCCCGTAGACCGCGGCCGTCGACTTCACCACGAGCTTGCGCACGAGCGGCGAGCGCTGGCAGGCCGCCAGGAGCCGCATCGTGCCGATGACGTTGACCTCTTTGATCGCCGTACGGCGAGCGGGCCCGGCCGGATGCGCGGTGCACGAGGCGTGCACGACGGTGTCGACCTTGGCCGTGCTGATCACCTTGGCGATCAGCGGGTTACGAATGTCGGCCCGTACGTATTCAGCGCGCCCCATACGCTGCAGGACCGACTTCTGCGGGGGCGTGGTGTCCACGCCGATCACCCGCTCGAACTCCGGATTGTTGCCGAGTCTGGCGAGCAGCTTCCCGCCAAGGTCTCCCCCGACCCCGGTCACGAGCACGATGTTCGACGGCATAGGACTCCCTGCGTCTTTAGGCTGTTCTCGGACTTTTGATCACGGGGTCCTGATGACCTTGAGCGCGAATTGATCTACCGAGCGTGCGCGTACCTGCACTCACTGGAAGCATCGCGCGGCTGCCCTTGAGATGTTACCGCTCATTAGGGGTAGTCGAGCCAGCGCTTACATGCTATTAACCCGCCGCTCGCAGAGGGGATGCACGTCTCACTCGAATGGGCGGAAAACGTCCACCAAATGGGAATGGCCCGTCCAGAAACTGGACGGGCCACTCACCGGCTGTGTCTTACTTGCCGGCCTTCCTACGCTGAACGCGCGTCCGGCGCAGCAACTTCCGGTGCTTCTTCTTCGACATACGCTTACGGCGCTTCTTGATCACAGAACCCATAGAGCGCTCCTTCCTTCGTCGTCGGTCACGCTGCCCGGCGCAGCGTCCAACGGGTGGAGCGCACAGGCACGAGCGGTCTTCCAGGGTACTCGCGCCCCGGAAGACGCCCTCGGGCGGGCACGCTGTGCTCCGCGAAGCGAGCCTCAGCCCACGTCGAAGTACGCGCCCTGCAGATATTCGTGAACGGCCTTTTCGGGCACTCTGAACGACTTCCCGACGCGCACCGCGGGCAACTCGCCCGAGTGAACGAGGCGGTAGACGGTCATCTTGGAGACCCGCATCAGCGTGGCCACCTCGGCGACCGTCAGGAACTGGACCTGACCCACTGAGGGCAGATCATCCTTCTTGTTCGACGGCATGAATCACCGTGCCCTTCGACACGTGTCGCGCCACGCGGCTTCCCCACCTGTGGTATCGACACGCACGTGCTCTCCTGAGAGTAGCGGGACACATGTGGCTAAAGCGACGCGAGTCACCGAGATGGGCCCGTCCGATCCCCGCAATTAGTCACCTACTTGCGCCGGTCGAGGTCACGCGCGAGCAGGTGGCCCCGCAAGTAGGTGACTAATTGCGGGGATCGTGGGCGCGGCCCAATTCGGTCGAGCGGTCCTTCGCGGCCTCGATGGCGGCCAAGAGCGCCGCGCGGACGCCGTGCTTCTCCAGCTCGCGGATGGCGTTGATGGTCGTCCCGGCGGGCGAGGTGACGGCTTCACGCAGCAGCACCGGGTGCTCGTCGGACTCCGCGAGCATCTTCGCCGCGCCGACGGCCGACTGGATGATCAGCTGCCCGGCGAGCGCGCGGGGCAGGCCGAGCAGGATCCCGGCGTCGATCATGGCCTCGACCAGGAAGAAGAAGTACGCGGGCCCGGATCCCGACAGCGCCGTCACGGCGTCCTGCTGCGACTCCGGCACCTCGACGACCTGCCCGACGTGCGAAAGCAGGTCCTTCACCACCGCGATGTGCTCGGCGGTCGCGTGCGCGCCCGCGGAGACGGCGCTCATCGCCTCTCCGACGAGCATCGGGGTGTTCGGCATGACACGGACCACCGGGACGCCCTCGGCCAGCCTGCGCTCGTACAGGGCGGTCGGCAGGCCCGCGCAGAGCGAGACCACCAGCGACTCCTTGCCGAGCAGCGGCGCGAGCTCGTCCAGCACCGGGTCGATGTCCTGCGGTTTGACCGCGACGACCAGCACGTCGGCCCGGCGCGCGGCGTCGGCGACGGTGCTCCCGTGCACGCCGTAGCGCTCGGTCAGCTCGGCCGCGCGCGCCGGATATCGCTCGGTGAACAGCAGGTCGTCGGGGCTGTGCCCGCCGTGCAGCAGGCCCGAGAGCAGGGCCTCCCCGATCTTCCCGGCACCCAGAACCGCGATCACACTCATGCGGTTCAGCGTGCCAAACCGCCGTCAGCCCCCGGGTGCCGGGGCGAGCGCCAGCTGCCTCGCCTGGCAGACCAGCCTGCCCTGCGAGTCCACGACGACGGCGTCGGAATCGAACCAGGCCTCGTGCACCGACTGGGCCTGCACGACCACCCGCAGCCACCCCGGCGCCGGCCGGGTGCGCAGCAACGCGGTCAGCTGCACGGTCGGCGCCCAGCCGACCCGGCCGAGGTTGTAGACCACCGGCGGGTTCACGTCGCTCGCGAGCAGCGCGAAGTACGGATCGGGAAGGCCGTGCCGGGGCCGGACCCACAGCCGCATCTTCGGGGGATCGCCGATCCGGCCGTGCAGATAGCCGACGCTCGCCGGATCCAGCCTGACCTCGCAGCCCTTCGCGAGATTGAACAGGCCTTCGGACGTCTCGCCGGTCACGGGCACCGCGCCGGGCGGCGGCTCCGCGGGCATGGCCGGGACGTCGGTCCACTCCGGCCGCCGCATCGGCAGCCGCCCGGTGGTCACCCTGGCCTCGACACAGCTGCGGCCCCGCTGCTCCAGCAGGACCGCCACGACCGAGGCGCGCCTTCCGACCTTCCGGACGTCCATGCGCAGCAACACCGGCCCCACCGCGGGCGGGTGCAGGAACTCCGCGCTGATCGCCAGCGGCTCCGACGGCGGTTCGCCGCGTTCGTGCAGGAACGTGAGGGCGGCCCGCGCCATCAAGGCCATCAGGAAGCCGCCGTGCGGATGCCCGCCGATCGACCATTCGGTACGCAGTACCGCCGTGAACGTGCCGTCACCCAGTGATCTCGTCGCGCAAGCCGCGTCGAAGGAGGTGCCCGTGTCGTCGGACGCGTTCACCGAGCACTGACCCAGGCCACGAGCCGATCCATCGGGGTGCGGGAGATCAACAAGCGCAGCTGGTTCACGGTCGGAACTTTACGTGTACCAGCGCCTCGGGCGCAGGCAGGAATGAATCTCCGCACCTGGGGACGATCTTTGTCACTGGCCGAGGTGGAACCTCGCGAACAAGAGTGACTCCGCGAGATCCCTTGACCGCTGTGCCGCGTTCGGCGAGCGTCGGGTGTTGATCTCCAACACGATCTGTCCGGAGAAATCGCTGTTCACGAGCTTTTCGAGAAGTTCGGCGCAGGGTTCGATCCCGCGTCCGGGCACCAGATGCTCGTCCTTCGGGAGGCCCGTGCCGTCCGCCAGATGGACGTGGGTGAGCCCGGAACCCATGCGTTCGGCGAGCGCGAGGGCGTCCATACCGGCTGCCGCTGTATGGGACAGATCGAGCGTGTAGTGGCGAAACCCTACGTCCGTAGGGTCGATCGAGGGCCGGAAGGCCGACACGCGCGACGTCCGCGATCCGCCGGGCGGGCGGACCTTGAACATGTTCTCGACCGCGACTTCGATGCCGCTCTCCTCTTCGAGTTCGTCGACGAGGTCGCCGAACGCGTCGCCGTAGCGGCGCTGCCAGCGGAACGGCGGATGCACCACGACCGTGCGCGCGCCCAGTTCCAGCGCCGCGTCCACGGACATCCGCAGGCGCACCTCGGGATCCGGCGACCACACGCGCTGGGTGATCAGCAGCGACGGCGAGTGGATCGACATTACCGGCACCCCGGTGCGGCGCGACCAGCGACGCAGCGCGGAGACGTCCTGGCTGACCGGGTCGGCCCAGACCATCACCTCGACACCGTCGTAGCCGAGGTCGGCGGCCAGCTCGAAGGCCGTCCCCGCCTTCAAGGGCCAGACGGACGCGGTCGAAATCCCCACCGGAATCTGCTGAACCATTCCGGCATCCTTCCCGAGGCCGCTAACGAGCGACCAGCAGGAGTGCGGCCGGTGAGACCGTCACCACCAGTCCCACCAGCACCGCGAGCACCGTGGTCTGCAGATCTTCCGCCCGGCGGATCTTCCGGACGATCCACACCAGCGCGACGATCACCAGCAGCGCGGCGACCAGCGCGGCGGCGGGGATGTTCACCCACAGCCAGTTGAAGCCCAGCCAGACCCCGGCGCCGCCGACCACGCCGAGGGCGAGCTGACCGGCCAGCGCCAGCCACTGCTTCCCCGGTGACGCGTTCTCGGCGGGTGCCTCGGGCTCGTCCTCGTCGACGTCATCGACGCTGGCGTCGGCCCGGTCGTCTTCGTAGTCGTCCTCGTACTCGTCGGCGCGGTAGCCGTAGTCGTCACGGGCGAAGTCCGGGCCGCCGTCGGGGTACGCCGGGTCGGCGAACTCGCTCTCGTACTCGTCGAGGTTGTCCTGCCGTTCGCGGTCGTCGAGCGAATGCGGCGGCACGAACGGCATCGGCGCGGGATGGGGCGGGTGGGACGAACCCATGGTCGGGGGCCCGGCGTCGAACTGGTCCGGTTCGGGATCGATGTCCGGTTCGACCGGCTGCGGCACCGGCGGGATCCCGCCGATCTCGGTGTCCTCGGACTGCACCTTCTGCCTGCGCTTGCGCCAGCCGGCGAGCCCGGCGGGCGGTGCCGCCGGTTCGGCGGGCGCGGAACCTTCGGGATCGACCCCGGTCTCGTCGCCGACCGCGGCGAACTGTTCGGTGCTCGGCTCGGCCTTCGGCTGCGGCGGACGGGCCGCCGGACGACGGCGCCGCGCCGGCTGGGCGGGCGGGGTCTGGAACGCGCCGCTGGCCATCGGGCCGGGCTGGTCCTGGACGTCTTCGGGCGGGGCGTCGGCCCCGTCGAGCCTCGCCGACAAGCCGGCGGACGGGGGTCCCGCGGGCGGCTCGGGCCGACGGCGGACCGGCGGCACCGCACCGCGGGTCTCTTCCGGGTCCGCGGGCCGCGGACGGCCACGGGGAGGCAGTCCTTCGGAGTCCGGCGGACGCTGCTGGTAACCGGACTGTTCCTGCGGCGGAGTCGGCCGCACGAACTGGCCCGACTGCTGCGGAGGCTGCGGCGGACGCTGCTGGTAACCGCTCTGCTCCTGCGGCGGCGCGGGCCGCACGAACTGGCCCGACTGCTGCGGAGGCTGCGGCGGACGCTGCTGATAGCCGCTCTGCTCCTGCGGCGGCTGCGGCGGGCGCACCGGCGGCGTCTGCCGGGTCGGGGTCGCGGCGTTCGGCGGCACCGGCAGCGGCGCGGAGTCCTGCTGCTGCGGCGGAAGCGGACGCTGTCCGGAGTCCTGGGGCCGCGAACGGCGCGGAGGACGGTTGGGCGGCGGCGGGGTGTCGCCGGACACCCTGTCGATGATCGCCTGCGGCGCGGTGTCGCTCACCGACGGCGCGCGTCGGCCGCGGGGAGGCTCGGGAGCCTCGTCCTCGTCGTCGGCCGCGCGGCGTCGCCTGCGGCGGCCGCCCTCGGGCTGGGCTCCATGCTGTGCGAGCAGCTCCGCCACGGTCTTCTGTGGCTGGCCGCTCTCTGTCTCGTCCGTCATACCGTGCTGTCCAATGCGCGCTCCGGCCGTTGCGAACCGGCACACGACGGGGCATCGGCGGCGTCGCGCGCGCTATCCACCGTCATCCGCATTTCCGTCACCTCTTCACCGTGCCCGTTCTCCGTCGACTAAGTCCAGTCGGGCGCTGCCGCCCACAGTCTCGTCCGCACCGTTCGAATGGTCCAGCCGTCGAAGGATGACACCTTCTCGCAGCGCCCACGGACAGATCTCCAGTTCTTCCAGGGAAAGCGCCCGCATGGTGGCTTGTGCGACGAGCGCGCCCGCCACCAGTTGGTGCGAGCGGCCGGCGCTGACCCCTTCGAGTTGTGCCAGGTCATGGGCGGTCATCCGGGAGATGAACGCGATGAGCTGGCGCAACGCGGTGTCGGTCAGGGTACGGCGCACATGCGGCCCACCCGCCGACGGCGCCGCTCCGGTCAGCCTGGCGAGGGACCGGAAGGTCTTCGACGTCGCCACGACACGATCGGGTTCACCCAATTTGGCGACCTTCTTCGCGAGCGGGGCGAGTTGTTCTTCGAGCCACGCCGAAGTCGCGATGAGCTCCGAGCGGGTCGGCGGGTCGTGCTGGAACCGCGTCCGGGTGGTCCGGCCCGCTCCCAGCGGAAGCGATTCGGCCAGATCCGGCTCCTCGTCGCGGCCCATCGCGACCTCCAGCGAGCCGCCGCCGATGTCGAGCACGAGCAGCTTTCCCGCCGACCAGCCGAACCAGCGGCGGACGGCGAGGAAGGTGAGCCGGGATTCGTCGATCCCGGAGAGCACCTTCAGCTCGACGCCGGTCTGTTCGTGGACCTTCGCCAGCACCTTCGGGGCGTTCTTGGCTTCGCGGACTGCGGAGGTGGCGAACGCCATGACGTCTTCGCAGCCGAGCCTGGCCGCGGCCGCCTTCGCCGATTCGACCGCTCGGACGAGGCTGTCCGCGCCCGCGCGGCTCAGGTCACCGTTGCGGGTGATCTGCTCGGCGAGCCGGAGGACGGCCTTTTCGGAATGCATCGGGGTCGGGTGGGCGCCACGGTGGGCGTCGACCACGAGCAGGTGGACGGTGTTGGAACCGACGTCGAGGACCCCTAGGCGCACGAGCGTCTACGGTACCCGCCCCCACGTCAGGTCACGAAACCGTAACCGTGATCTGTATCGCAGGAGGCCGGGGCTGAAGGGGACTTTCCCCACATGCGATGCGGGGAAAGCGCCCTTCGCCTCGTCCTATGCGGGGAAAGTCCCCTTCAGCTCACGTCTCGAACTTGTAGCCCAGGCCACGCACCGTGACCAGGTGCCGGGGCGAACCAGGGTCCGGTTCGATCTTCGACCGCAGGCGCTTCACGTGGACGTCGAGCGTCTTGGTGTCGCCCACGTAGTCCGCGCCCCACACCCGGTCGATCAGCTGCCCGCGGGTGAGCACGCGGCCCACGTTGCGCAGCAGGTATTCGAGCAGGTCGAACTCCTTCAGCGGCAGGGAGACCTCCTGGCCGTCGACGGTCACCACGTGCCGCTCGACGTCCATCCGCACCGGCCCGGCGGTCAGCACCAGCGGCGCCAGATCGCCTTCGGAGCCCGGCTCGCCGCCGCGGCGCAGCACCGCCCGCACCCGCGCGATGAGCTCGCGGGCCGAGTACGGCTTGGTGACGTAGTCGTCGGCGCCCAGTTCCAGTCCGACGACCTTGTCGATCTCGCTGTCGCGTGCGGTCACCATGATCACCGGCACCGCGGAACGCTGCCTGAGCTGCTTGCAGACGTCGGTGCCGCTCATACCGGGGAGCATGAGGTCGAGAAGGACGATGTCGGCGCCGTTGCGGTCGAACTCCTCGAGCGCCTGCTGCCCCGTCACGGCGACGGCGGCGGTGAAGCCCTCTTTGCGGAGCAAGAACGCGAGCGGGTCGGCGAACGACTCTTCGTCCTCGACGATGAGAACCCTCGTCACAGGTTTCCTCCATGGTCGGGGCTTTCTTGCCCTGTTGCCACGAGACGGGGTGTCCGCTCGGGGGTCTTCTCCGGCCGGGATGCCGGCGGAGCCTGTTTCGGCGCCGCGGCCGGTTCGGCGCCGATGTGCGCGGGGATCCGCAGGGTGAACGTCGACCCGGTGCCGGGACGGCTCCAGAGGCCGACCGAACCGCCGTGGTTGGCGGCCACGTGCTTGACGATCGCGAGCCCCAGCCCGGTGCCGCCGGTCGACCGCGACCGCGCCTTGTCCGAGCGGAAGAACCGCTCGAAGACACGCTGCTGCTCGTCCTCGGCGATGCCGATGCCGCGGTCGGTCACCGCGATCTCGACCTTGCCGTCGACCAGCCGTCTGCTGATCGACACCGGGCTGCCCGCCGGCGAGTACGCGACGGCGTTCTCCAGCAGGTTCGACAGCGCGGTGACCATCAGCGTCCGGTCACCCTCGATGAGCAGCCCGCTGGCCGAGTCGGTGGTGATGGTGATCTCGGCGGATTCGGCCGACAGCGTCGTCCGGCCGAGCGCCTCGCGGACGACGGCGTCGACCTCGACCACGTTCAGGTCGGGCAGCCGCTCGGCGCCCTGCAGCCGCGACAGCGCGATCAGCTCGGTGACGAGCTGGCCGAGCCGGGTCGATTCGCGGAGGATCTTGCCGCCGAACCGGCGGACCTCCTCGACGTCCTCCGCGGCGTCGAGGACAGCCTCGGTGAGCAGCGCGATCGCGCCCACCGGCGTCTTCAGTTCGTGGCTGACGTTCGCGACGAAGTCCCGCCGGACGGCTTCGAGGCGGATCGCTTCGGAGTGGTCGACGGCCTCGACCACGGTGAACCCGTCGCCCAGCGGGCGGACCTCGCCGAGGACGGCTTCGGGCTGACGGCCCCTCGCCTCCAGCGGGGACAGGTCGATCTCCATCGGGTCGTCGGTCTCGACCACCTGCTCGGCGGCCTTGCGAGCCCGCGGATCGGCCTGGTTGACCTTCACCAGGCCGAGCTCGTAGGCACGTGGGTTGTGCAGGACCATGTCCCCGAACTTGTTGAGGACGACGACCCCGTTGTTGCTGGAGCGCACGAGGCGTTCGAGCAGTTCGGCCACGGTGGGACCGGTCGGGCGCCGTTCCTCGCGGCGGGCGCGGTCCCTCGCGATCAGGAAGCCGACGACCACACCGACGATCAGTCCGCCGACGGCCAGGGCGAGTGCAACAGGCGTGGTCACAGGGGAATCGTAAGCGTGCGGGTAGCCTTTTGGCCTAGTCCCGGCTGCGTACTCGTGATGCCTATGACACCTGGGGAGACCCTGTTCGCCTGCAGGTCAGCCCCCGTTCACGTGACCGATCCCTGGCCGAGATCTCCTGGGTGAGAGGGGTCACCCGAAACGGGGACCTCGTCGGCGGCCCGTGCCCGGATCCCGACTTTCGTCGTGACTATCCGGGCGGAGATCGTCCCACTCACGGGCGAATAGCGACGTTCCCGTCACGGCCGCCGGAGAATGTTGGAAGACTGTCGCCGTGGAACTCGTCAGTGACATCTCCCTGATTCGCGGAGAAGAAGAGCTGTTCGACCGGACGGCTCATCTGTTCGTCGCGGCGACCGACATCGCGTGCGCGGCCGACGACCTCTACACCTGGGCGCTTTCCCGGCCGTCGCTCACGCGCCAAGGCGAACGGCTGCTGTCCGGCAAACGTGTCCGCAAGCTGTACCGCCCCGGCGTCCTGCTGAACGAGCAGACCGCGCAGCACCTGCACCACCTCTCCGGTCTCGGCGCGCAGATCCGGATCGGCACCGAGGAGATCAACGAGACGATCCTGCTCGACGAGCGGGTCGCGATCATGGCGGGCGACGAGGGCAAGGAAGTGCGCTCGTACAGCGTCATCTCGCGCCCGGAGCTGGTCCAGGGGATCTTGTCGCTGTTCGAGACCGCCTGGCTGGCGGCCGCCACGCTGGAGACGTTCGACGCGCGGTTCGCCGACATCCGGCGGGAGACACCGCAGATCCTCGAGTTCCTGACCACCGGTTGCAAGGACGACAAGGCCGCGAAGAGCCTCGGGATGGGCGTGCGGACCTATCAGCGGCGCGTCTCGGAGCTGCTGGTCGCGCTCGGCGTGACTTCGCGGCTCCAGGTCGACGCGCGGGCTCGGGAACTCGGCCTCTTGTGAGGCGCTGGGCGGGTTTCGCCGTGCTGCTCGCGCTCGCGGGCTGCACCACCGGCGTCTCCGGCACCGCCCGGCCCGAACCGGAGAGCCCGCCCGCCAACCTCGCGCTGGTCGATCCGTCGCGGACGGCGTCGGTGCTGACGGCGGTGAAGACGGCCACCGAAGCGGTGTTCTCCTACGACAGCACGGCCGCGCCCGCCTACGACAAGGTGCTCGCCGAGAACCTGACACCGGGCGCGCGGGACGAGATCGCGAAGCTGTTCACCGAGGTCCGGAACTCGCCGGAGCCGATCAAGCTCGTGACGCGGGTGATCGTCTCGGCCGCCGTCGAGCAGACGCCGGACAAGGCGCGCGTGCTGACCGTGCTCGACCAGAGCAGCACGAGGGCGGGTGGCACCAGCAAGGGCATCGCGTCGGTGCTGCTCGCGACGGTGCGAGAGGGCGAACGCTGGCGCATCGGCGAAATCAAGGTGAACCCGGCCGGATCGCCGCCGGCGGCGGAGAAACCGGGCGCGGGAGACCGGGCGCTCGCGCGGGTGCGGGACTCGGCCCGTGACGGCGCTCTGCGCGCCGCTGAGGTCCTGCTGAACGTGAACCCGGCCGATGTGGAAGGCAGCTACGCCCGCTACGAGTCCGTCTCGACCGGAGAGCTGCTGACGGGCTTCCAGCGGGACAAGGCGGCGCGGATCGCCCAGTTCCGCGCAGCGGGCACGAAGGCGTCGATGGCGCCGAACCCCGCTGTCGGGGTCATGGAGGTCGTGGACGACAAGGCGAGCGTGCTGCTCTACGCGGCGACGGACGTCACGGACGCGGCCGGGCAGGCCACGAAGAAGTACCTGCCGATCGTCCTGCGCCTCAAGCGCCTGCCCGAAGGCTGGAAAGCCGCCGGGATCGAATCGGTCCAGGCTCTCCCCTGACGCAATTCGGCACCTGGTTGCGATGGTTCGTGCTTCGAACTATCGCAACCAGGTGCCGAATTGCGTGGGTCAGCGGCCCTGGTTCGCGACGGCGGCCGCGGCTTCCTTGGCGGCTTCCGGGTCCAGGTAGGTCCCGCCGGCGGTGACCGGCTTGAGGTCCTCGGTGAGGTCGTAGCGCAGCGGGATGCCGGTCGGGATGTTGAGCCCGGCGATGGCGTCGTCGGAGATGCCGTCGAGGTGCTTCACCAGCGCCCGCAGCGAGTTGCCGTGCGCGGCGACCAGCACGGTCTTGCCCGCGCGCAGATCCGGCACGATCTCGGTCTCCCAGTACGGCAGCAGCCGCGCGACGACGTCCTTGAGACATTCGGTCAGCGGGGCGGAGTCGCCGAGGTCGGCGTAGCGCGCGTCGCCTACCTGGCTGAACTCGTCGGCCGGGTCGATCGGGGGCGGCGGGGTGTCGTAGGAGCGGCGCCAGAGCATGAACTGCTCCTCGCCGAACTCGTCCAGGGTCTGCTTCTTGTTCTTGCCCTGCAGCGCGCCGTAGTGGCGCTCGTTGAGACGCCAGTCGCGCTTCACCGGGATCCAGTGCCGATCGGCGGCGTCGAGCGCCAGGTTCGCGGTCGAGATCGCGCGGCGCATCAGCGACGTGTGGACGACGTCCGGCAGCAGGCCGGACTCCGCGAGCAGCTGCCCGCCCTTGCGCGCCTCCTGTTCGCCCTGGTCCGACAGCGGCACGTCCACCCAGCCGGTGAACAGGTTTTCGGCGTTCCACGTGCTCTGCCCGTGACGCAGCAGCACCAGAGTCCCAAGCTCAGCCATGGGGTTCAGCCTGCCAGAGAGAGCGGAAGCGCCGGTCAGAGGGCTGGGATTGCGCTTTCTTCTACAGAGAGTGCGTTACCCGCGAGTAACACCTTCACCCGTCCAGAAGACGGGTTGCCAACAAGTCCAAATCCCCGGCAATCAGGCTGCACTCCGTTATCCCGGTTTTCGAAGTTCACTCGAACGGAGTAACCGGTAGTCTTGTGATTACAGGTGGAGATCTGACAGGTTGACTAAGTCCCGCGCGGCCGGATTCCACGCACTCCCCGGCTCGACGCGGGTGACGACCGCGACTCGTCTCCCCCCTGCCGAGTCGCGGCGCCCGCCGGCCCCGTTGGCATCCCCCTCGTCACCGGGTCCACCTTGGCGGGAACTTCAGCGGGGCGGCTCGAGATCGCGACTCCCCCCTCCCTCGAGCCGTCCCGCCTGTTCATTTCAGTCCAGCGGAGGCGCGGACGGCAGCTCCGAGGCGGTCGCCATCGCCGGTTCCGGCTGACGGCGCCGCTTGCGCAGCCACCACACCAGCGCGGCCGCGGGGATACCGAAGACCAGCAGGAAAGGCGCCATCGCGCCGAGCACGGTCAGCAGGCCGCCGCCGAAGGTCAGGAACGCGTCCCAGCCGTTGGCCAGGCCACCGAAGAACCCGCTGCGGGCTTCTTCCTCCGCGGCCGCGACGGTCTCCGCCTTCACCTGCAGCGAGATCGTCGACATGGCGACACTGCCGGCCAGGCTTTCGCGGCGCTTCTGAAGCGACTCGAGTTCGGACTCGCGACTCGTCAGCTCGCTCTCCACCGAGGCGATCTCGGACACCGAAGTCGCCCTCGCGAGCAACGCGCGGATGCGCTCGACGCTCGCCCGCTGGCTGGCCAGCCGCGAATCGACGTCGACCATCTGGTCGGTCACGTCCGTCGCGGTGACCTCCCGCCGGACCTGCTTCCCCAGCTTCCCCAGCTGGTCCAGCACGCCGTCGAGGCGTTCGGAGGGCACGATGACGTTGACCGACGCCCGCTTCTCCTGGGTGCTCTCCTGCCCGGTGTAGCCGGCGGCGCCCTGGGTGATGACGCGCACCTGCGAGAGCACATCGGCGACGTTCGGCGCGGTGAGCTCCAGGCTCGCCGTGCGCACCAGCTTGCGGTCGGCGATCCCCGGTTGTGCCGCGGGCGCCTTCTCCTGGCCCGCCTTGCCCGCGCTGTCGGTGGCGCCCTTGTTCGGCGCCCCCTGGTTCGGCACGCCCTGCTTCCCGTCGGCCGTCATCGGCATCGCGGCGGATTCGCTGTAAGGCTCGCTCGCCGAGCAGCCCGCCAGCGCCAGTGCGGCGCCGACTACGGCCACCCATCTCAATCGTTTGTACATCGGTCCATCTCCCTCCAGTGCTGCGGAAAGAGACGGAACCGGGTTCAGGCCGGTTGCACCATCCGGGTCACGAGTCGGTCAAGGCTCCGGGTTCGTGCCCGTTCGAAGGCTCGACGAGATGCTTGAACGCCGCCAGGTTCGCGAGCGACTCTCCACGCGAGACACGCCAGTCCCATTCGCGTTTGATCGACTCGGCGAACCCGAGTTCCAGCAGCGTGTTGAAATCGCCGTCGGCGGCTTCCAGCACCTGCCCGAGGATCTTGTCCAATTCGGACTCGGTCACCGTGTCCAGACCGAATTTGCCGACCAGGTAGATGTCGCCCATCGCGTCCACGGTGTAGTGCACGCCGTACAGCTTCGCGTTGCGGCGCAACAGAAAGCGGTAAACATCCTCATGGGACTCATCAGGGCGGCGGCAGACGAAGGCTTCGACGGCGAAGGCGTGATCCCCGGCGACCAGCCAGCAGTTGGTCTGCAGCTTCTTGGTACCGGGCAACGTGACGAAGTACTTTCCCTCGCCGCGCCTGTCGTACTCCAGGCCCGCGTTGTCCAAAGAGGACCGCAAGGTCTCGTCGAGCGTCAAACCGCCACCTCCGCGCGCTGTTCGAGGGCACGCCGGAACGCGCCGGTCGCCTGAGCGTACGTGTCCAGCAGGCGGTCGGTCGTCCGGCGCCAGGAGAAGCGCCGCGCGTGGACCACGGCGTTGGCCGAAAGTTCGGCACGCCAGCCGGGCCGCAACGCGACGTTCGCGAGCGCGCCCGCCCAGTCCTTCGGATCGTGCGAAGGCACCAGCAGCCCGGAAACACCGTGCGGGACGGCGACCGGCAGCCCGCCGACCTCGGCCGCGATCACCGGTGTCCCACAGGCCTGCGCCTCGAGCGCGACCAGCCCGAACGACTCGTTGTAGCTCGGCACGGCGACGAGGTCGGCCGCGCGGTAGACGTTGACCAGCGCCCGGCCGGGCTGGGGCGGCATGAACCGGGTCTGCTCCTCGATCCCGAGGGAGACGGCCAGCTCGCGCAGGGCCTGCGGCTGCTCCAGCCCGGTCCCGGACGGGCCGCCGACGATCAGCACGACCAGCCGCGACGCCAGCTCCGGCCGCTCACGCAGCATCTCGGCCGCGGCCAGCAGGAGGACGTCCGGCGCCTTCAAGGGCTGGATCCGGCCCGCGAAGGCCAGCACGATCGCGTCCTGCGGCAGGCCCAGCGCGCGGCGCGCGGCCGACCGGGAACCGGGGGTGAACCGGTCGAGGTCGACGCCGGGCGGGATGGCGTGCACGGCGTGCGGATCGGCGTCGTACAGCTCGATCAGCTCGCGGGCCTCGACGCGGGTGTTCGCGACCAGGCAGTCCGCCTCTTCGACGACCTGCTGCTCACCGATCACGCGAGTGCGCGGCTCTGGGGTGTCGCCTTCGGCCAGCGCGGCGTTCTTGACCTTGGCCAGGGTGTGCGCGGTGTGCACCAGCGGCACGCCCCAGCGGTCACGGGCGAGCCAGCCCGCCTGGCCGGAGAGCCAGTAGTGCGAATGGATGAGGTCGTAGTAGCCCGGCTCGTGGAACGCCTCGGCCCGCAGCACCCCGGCGGTGAACGCGCACAGCTGCGCCGGCAGCTCGTCGCGTCCCAGCGGCTCGAACGGCCCGGCCGGGATGTGCCGGACCAGGACACCGGGCGCCAGTTCGGCGACCGGGGGCTGGTCCGAGGACGTCGCCCGCGTGAACACCTCGACCTCGACGCCACGACGGGCCATCTCGGTGGCCGTCTGGCTCACGTAGACGTTCATCCCGCCGGCGTCGCCGGTACCCGGCTGTTCCAGCGGAGAGGTGTGCAAGGACAGCACCGCGACGCGCCTGGGCGCGGCGTCGAACCCGTGCAGAGGGATCGTCACCTGGTCAACACTCCTGAAGTCCTACTGATCGGCGAACCCGCGCAGCAGTTCACCGAACTCGTCCGCCGCTTCGGCGAACGGCAGATGCCCCACCTCAGGGAACCAACGCACGACGGCCCCCGGAATCTTCCCGGCCGCGTATTCCGCCGACGTCGGATCGATCACAGCGTCCGCGAGACCATGGACGATCAGCGCCGGTTTGTCCAGATCGCGAAGAACATCCTCACTCCCGACGTCGCGCCGGAACAGCGCGGAACGCACCGCGGGCGGCGTGGAGAGGCAGGCGCCGAGCAGCGACTGGGTGAGCGTGCCGGACACCGGGGAGGCGGTCATCCCCGCGCTGAACTGCACCAACGCGGGAATCGCGACCGCCGGATCGTCCGACAGCACCGCCGGGATGGCCTCGCGCATGGCGGGCCCGACCTTGCCGCCGGGCCGGTTCTTGCCGATTTCTGTGATCGCGCCCACAAGGACGACGCCACCGAGCCGGGCGGAACCGTGCACCCGGAGATAGTCGGCGATGACGAGCCCGCCGTAGGACCAGCCGACGACGATCGCGTCGTCACCGGCGAAGTCGAGGACGGAGGCGAGGTCTTCGGCCCAGACACGCGGATCGTCGTAGCCGGCGGAGGGCACCTCGGAGTCGCCGTGGCCGCGCAGGTCCATCGCGACCAGGCGGAACCGCTCACTGAGCGAGGGGTCCGCCAGCTGCGGCGCCCAGGCCCGGGAGGACTGGGCCCAGCCGTGCACGAACACGATCGGACGGGTGTTCTCGGCGCCCTCGACCCACAGGCCGATGCGGGTCCCGCCGTAGCCGACTACCTCGGTCTTCATGCCTCGCACTTTAGGAGGTCGGCCGGGGTGGTCCCTACCCGCCAGAAGTGGCGGTAGGCGGCGGGCAGGCCCGGTACCGAGGTGGCCGGGGGTCGTGAGTGGCGATTCGGCTTAGGGCCAAGAGTGTCTTAAGTACCTACTGGGTTCTGGCTGCGCTTGATCCCAGTCCGTGAAGGGCCCCTTGCCTACCCTGACGGTGTAGTGAAGGGGGCCTTCACGCCTCCACCTGAGGTGACCAAAGCGGCGGTGACCAAAGCGGCGGTGACCAAAGCGGCGGTGACGCGTCGGTACAGGTGGTCGTGAGTGGTAAGTGTCGTTAGAACGGCACAAAACACTCACGACCAACCCGACCGACTCGACCCCGGCGCCCTGACCCGCTACTTGACCGCGGAGAGCGCCTTCCAGGACTTCCAGTCGTAGAACCAGTTCTTGACGTCCGATTTGGTCGGACTGCCCAGTTTCGAACCGGTGATCTCGACCGGGTCGCCGATCAGCGCCGAGTCGAAGTACTTCTTCGCGTCCGCCTCGAGCAGGTTCACGCAGCCGTGCGAGGTGTTGGACTTGCCGATGTTCGCCGCGTTGTCCTGGTTCTCGTGGATGTACTCGCCGTTGTTCGAGATCCGGCAGGCCCACTTCTTGTTGACGTTGGTGTAGCCGTAGCGCGCGTTGTCGAACCGCGCCGTCGGCTCCTTCGACATCACGATGAACGTGCCGTTCGGGGTGTTCCGCTGGACGTCGCCGTCGAGGCCGTTCGAGCACGGGTAGCTCGCCGACTCCGCGCCGCCGCGGTAGACCTTCATCGTGTGGTCGGGGGTGTTGACCTTGACCACCTGGTTACGGCCGATCTTGAACTTGGTGGTGACGTCGGCCTTGCCGTACGCGCCGCCGCCGAGCGCGACGCCGTAGAGCTTCGCCTCGACGTTGACCGTGATGTTGGCGGGCCAGTACTCCTTGGGCCGCCAGTCGACCTGGGTGTCCGAAAGCCAGCCCCAGGAGCCCTCGACGTCCTTGTCGGTCTTGACCTTGAGCGCCTTCTCGGCGGCCGCCTTGTCCTTGACCGGGGACGCGAACTTCACGCTGATCGGCATCGCGACGCCGACCTCGGCGTTGTCGGCCGGGTTCAGCGTGGCGCGGACTTCCTTGGCGGGCTTGAGCGTGGTGAAGGTGCCCTTGAACTCGGCGGGCTTGTTGTCGCTGCCGGTGGCCTTGGCGGCGTAGGTGTACGTCTTGCCGTAGCCGAGGGCCTCGGAGCTGGTCCAGGTGAGCCCGTCTGCGGAGAGCTCGCCCTTGACGTCCTTGCCGCCGTCGGCGGTGACCTTGACCTCGGTGAGCTTGCCGTCGGCGACCTTCACGACGACCGGGGTCACCACCGGGGCGTCCTTGGCGTCGGCGGCGGGTTCGGCGGTGATCTTGGCTACCGGCGCGGCCTCCTGCTCACCGCCACCACTGCTGCCTTCCGGCTTGGCGTTGCCGCCTTCTTCGCTGGAGCAGGCAGCGGCCAGCATGGCCGCGCCCGCGGCGAGCGCGGCCTTGAACACCGTGCGCCGTTCGATCACCGTGTACCTCCCATAAGCCCCCCGCGAGCTTCTACCCGCTCAGCGCTGGGGGCCTCTCCGACGTTACCCGTGGCGACGGAACTCACCCTCGCCCCTCGGAGTGATAGACGCACGGAGACGGCTCGGGGTTGTTCGCGATTTTCTGGTTTGCATAACGAAATGCCTGGCACGCGGGTCGCCGCTAGAGCGAGCAATTGATGAGCAGGGGCTCCGGGTGCAGCGAGACACCGAAGCGGGCCTCGACGCCGTCGCGCACTTCGCGCGCCAGGGCGAGGAGATCCGCTGTCGACGCTTTGCCCCGATTGGTGAGCGCGAGCGTGTGCTTCGTCGACAGCGAGACCCGGCCTCCGGGCCCCTCGTGGCCCTTCCCGAACCCGGCCCGCTCGATCAGCCATGCCGCGGACAGCTTCGTGCCGCCGGGCGCCGGGTACTGCGGCACGCGCACGTCCTCGCCGACGACGTCCACGATCCCCGCCAGCACCTTCGCCAGCCGCGCCTCCCCGATGATCGGGTTGGTGAAGAACGAGCCCGCGCTCCACGTGTCGTGGTCGTCCGTGTCCAGGACCATGCCCTTGCCGCGACGCAGCCCGAGGACCGTTTCGCGTGCTTCGGCCACCGGGACACGATCACCGATCTCGACGCCGAGCGTGCGAGCGAGTTCGGCGTAGCGGATCGGGGCCGAGAGGCCGTCTTCGGTGACCTTGAAGCGCACTGTGAGCACTACGCCCGCGTCGGTCCCCTTCAGGATCGACGTGCGGTAGCCGAACCCGAGTTCTTCGGCGGTCAGCGTGCGGACCTCGCGGGCGGCGCGGTCGTAGAGGTCGACCGAGACCAGGGACTCGGCCACCTCGCAGCCGTACGCGCCGACGTTCTGGATCGGCGTCGCGCCGACCGAGCCGGGGATCCCGGAGAGACATTCGAGCCCGCCGGCGCCCTCGGCGACCAGGCCCTCGACGAAATCGTCCCAGTTCTGTCCCGCCGCGACCTCGACGAGATCTCCGTCACGGGTCCAGCCGATGTTGCCGACCTTCAGCAGCGCGCCCTCGAAACCGTCGTCGGCGACGACGAGGTTCGAGCCGCCGCCGAGCAGGAGGATCGGCTCTCCGGCGTCGTCGGCCTCGCGGACCGCGTCGACCAGGGCCTGCGCGGTCTTCGCCTCGGCGAAACGCCGCGCCGGGCCACCGAGCCGCAGTGTGGTGTGATCGGCGAGGGCGGCGTGCTGAGTGGGAGTTTCGGCAGTGCTCACGCCCGTGAACGGTACTGTCTGGCGCCATGGCCTCCCGTATCGAGCACCGCTCAGCGTTCTCCGCAGACCTCTCGACCACGTTCGACGCGGTCGCCGGCGAGGCGGCTCTGCGGGCCAGGCTGGAGCAGATCGGCGGTGACGACGCGGAGCTGCTGGAGTACGTCCCGGCCGAGGACGGCGTGCGCTACAAGCTGCGTCAGGGCATCAGCTCGGACAAGCTCCCCTCCGCCGTGCGGACGCTGCACCGGGGCGATCTGATCGTCGAGCGCGAGCAGACCTGGAAGGCCTCCGGAGCCGGGTACACCGGCTCCGCGACGGCGTCCGTGCAGAGCGTGCCGGGCGAGATCACCGCGAAGACGTCGCTGACCGGCGAAGGTGAGCAGACGACCCTGGTCAACAGCGGCGAGGTCAAGGTGCGGATCCCGTTCGTCGGCGGGAAGCTGGAGAGCGTGATCGCCGAACAGGTCACCAAGCTGCTGGAACGCGAGGCGGAATTCGTCGCGAAGTGGCTGGCCGAGCGCTGAAGCCGGTCGGGGCACCGACACGCGGGACGACCAACCCCAACCGGCTGCGCCGCGTGGACCGGTGGCTCGCGCGCGACCCGGCCGTGACGCGGCTGCTGCGCCGCGCGGACGCACCACTGGTGGTCGACCTCGGCTACGGCGCTTCCCCGGTGACCACTGTGGAGATGGCGCGGTGGCTGCGGTCCGTCCGCCGCGACGTCCGGGTGCTGGGCCTGGAACTGGACGCCGAACGGGTCGCCGTCGCGCAGGCCGCCGTCGACAAGCCGTGGCTGGACTTCCGGCGCGGCGGGTTCGAACTCGCCGGGACGCGGCCGGTGCTGGTGCGCGCGTTCAACGTGCTGCGTCAGTACGACGAAGCCGAGGTTCCGGGGGCCTGGTCGCTGATGCTGGACGCGATGGCGCCCGGCGGACTACTGGTCGAAGGCACCTGTGATGAGATCGGACGGTTGAGCACCTGGGTCGCGGTCGGGCACGACGGGCCGCGCACGCTGACCCTGTCGGTCCATCTCGCCAGCCTGGAGCGTCCGTCCACAGTGGCCGAACGCCTGCCCAAGGCCCTCATCCACCGCAACGTCCCCGGCGAACGGGTCCACGAGCTGCTGTCCGCTCTGGACGTCTGCTGGGCGACGGCGGCGCCGCACCAGAACTTCGGCGTCCGTGCCCGCTGGGCGCATACCGTGCACTTGCTCACCGGCAGAGGCTGGCCGGTGCTGAACCGGCCGTCGCGGTGGCGGCTCGGCGAGCTGACCGTGCCCTGGTCCGCCGTCGCCCCGAGTGACCGCGGACTGGTCCCTTAGCGGGAATTCACCGGTATAACCCCACTCCGTCACCCCGTAGCGACCTGCGGTGATCACCATGGGACCGTGGAACTGCTGGAGTACGTCACCGAGCTGCTTCGGGGCACGCTGGGATCACCCTGGCTGTGGGTGATCGTGTTCCTCGTGTCCGGGTTGGACGCGCTCCTGCCGTTCATGCCGAGCGAGACGACGGTCATCACCGTCGCCGTCCTGATCGGCCCGGACTTCCCGCAGCTGGCGCTGCTCGCGCTGGTCTCCGGGCTCGGGGCCTGGGTGGGCGACTGCCTCGGCTACACCGTCGGCGCCGCCGCGGGCCCGCGGGCGCTCGCCCGCCTCCAGCGTGGTCCGGACGGGATCCGGCGCTACGAATGGGCGAAGATCCAGGTGCGGCGCAACGCCGTCCTGCTGATCCTCGCCGCCCGCTACCTGCCCGGCGGCCGCGTCGCGAGTGGCCTCGCCAACGGCAGCCTCGGCTATCCGCCGGGCAAATTCGTCTGGCTCGACGCCGTCGGTGCGAGCGTCTGGGCGGTGTACAGCGTCCTGATCGGTCTCGTCGGCGGAGCGGCCTTCGCCGACGAACCGGAGAAGGGCCTTCTGCTGTCTTTCGCGCTCGGACTGGTGCTGGTCGCGGCGATCGAGATCGGGCGGCGGGTCCGCGTCCGCATCCTGACCCGGCGCCGCGCGGCGGCCGAGACCGGCGACAATGGTTTGTGTGTCGAACCCTGAACGTCGCTATGTGATCTCCTTCGGCTGTCCTGACCGCACCGGGATCATCGCCCGGATCTCGGGTTTCCTCGCCGAGCACGGCGGCTGGATCGTCGAAGCGGCGTACCACACGGACCCGGACACCGGCTGGTTCTTCACCCGCCAGGTCGTCCGCGCCGACTCGCTCCCGTTCGACGCCACCGAACTCCGCGCACGCTTCGCCGAGGTCGCGAAGTCGCTTTCGGCCGAGTCGAGCTGGCAGGTCAGCGACTCCGGTGAGCGACGTCGCGCGGTGATCCTCGTCTCGAAGGCCGGGCACTGCCTCTACGACCTCCTCGGCCGGGTCGCGTCCGGGGAACTGGACGTCGACGTCGCCGCGGTCATCGGCAACCACACGTCGCTGGGCGACATCACCCGCGCCCACGGCATCCCGTTCCACCACGTCCCGTTCCCCTCCGGCAACGCTGAAGCCAAGTCCGCCGCCTTCGCCGAGGTGCGGAAACTGGTCGACGAGCACGACCCGCACGCCGTCGTCCTCGCCCGGTTCATGCAGGTCCTGCCCGCGGACCTGTGCGAGGCCTGGGCAGGGCGGGCGCTCAACATCCACCACAGCTTCCTGCCGTCGTTCGTCGGCGCGCGGCCGTATCACCAGGCCCACGCGCGCGGGGTGAAGCTCATCGGCGCGACCTGCCACTACGTCACCGCCGACCTCGACGCGGGCCCGATCGTCGACCAGGACGTCATCCGCGTCGACCACGGCGACTCGGTCGAGGACATGGTCCGCAAGGGCCGCGACATCGAGAAGGTGACGCTGGCGCGCGGGCTGCGATGGCACCTCGAGGGCCGCGTCCTGGTGCACGGAAACCGAACTGTCGTCTTCTAGTGGTTCACTGAGGTCATGGGGACCTCAGAGATCAAAGTGATCGAGACGCACGAAGCGCTCCGTGAGCACCTGGGCCACCCGGCCGAGCGGACGCGAGGGAAGATCATTCCCCGCATCGACCAGCACGCGCGCACGCTGATCGACCACTCGCCGTTCTACCTGCTGGCGACGGCGTCGTCCGACGGGACCTGTGACGTCTCCCCGCGCGGCGACCCGGCCGGGTCCGTCAAGGTGCTCGACGACAAGACGCTGGTGATGGCGGACAGGCCGGGCAACAAGCTGCTCGACAGCCAGACCAACATCCTCGACAACCCGCACGCCGGGCTGCTGTTCCTGGTGCCGGGCATGAACGAGACGCTGCGCATCAACGGCCGCGCGAAACTGGTCGCGGACGCGCCGTTCTTCGACGACCTCGTGGTCAAGGGCAAGCGCCCGGCGCTGGCGATCCTGATCGAGGTCGAAGAGCTGTACATGCACTGCGCCAAGGCTTTCCTGCGGTCCGCGCTGTGGAAGCCGGACACCTGGCCGGAGCGCTCCAGCCTGCCGACGGCGGGGCAGATCTTCCGGGACCAGATGAAGCTGGACGTCACGGCGGAGGCGCTGGACGCCGCGCTGACCGAAGGCGCCCTCACGACCCAGTATTGAGCCCTCGCGCGCGCTATGAAAGGTCCTTTCCTTGCAAAATTTGCAAGGAAAGGACCTTTCATAGCATCGGGAGGCGGGTCAGACGCGGACCAGCATCTTGCCGGTGTTCGCGCCGCCCAGCAGGTCCAGGAAGGCCTGCGGCGCGTTGCGGATACCGTCCACAATGGTCTCGGAGTACTTCAGCTCGCCGGAGGCGACCAGCGGCGCGACCTCCTTGACGAACTGCGGCTGCAGCGCGAAGTGGTCGCCCACGAGCATTCCGCGCATGGTGAACCGCTTCGCGATGATCGACGCGAGGTTGCGCGGCGCCGCGGCCGGTTCGGTGTTGTTGTAGACCGAGATCATCCCGCAGATCGCCATCCGGCCGTGCAGGTTGATCGAGTCGATGGCCGCTTCGAGGTGGTCGCCGCCGACGTTGTCGAAGTACACGTCGATGCCCTCGGGCGCCGCCGCGCGCAGCTGCTCGATGACGGGGGCGTCCTTGTAGTTGAACGCCGCGTCGAAGCCCAGCTCGTCGGTCAGCCACTTGACCTTGTCGTCCGTGCCCGCGCTGCCGATGACCCGCTTCGCGCCCTTGAGCTTCGCCAGCTGGCCGACGATGGAACCAACCGCGCCCGCCGCACCGGACACGAAGACGGTGTCGCCCTCCTTGAACTCCGCGACGTCGAGCAGCCCGGCGTACGCGGTGAGCCCGGTCATGCCGAGAACGCCGAGGTACGCCGTGACCGGCGCGGCCTCGGGGTCGACCTTCACCGCGTGCTTGGCGTCGACGACGGCGTGCGAACGCCAGCCGAGGCCGTGCAGCACGATGTCGCCCGGTTCGAAACCGTCCACGGTGGACTCGAGCACTTCACCGACGGCGCCGCCGTGCATGACCTTGCCGACCTCGTACGGCTCGGCGTAGGACTTCGCGTCGCTCATCCGGCCGCGCATGTACGGGTCCACGCTCAGCACCTGGTTGCGGACCAGGATCTGGCCCTGCACCGGCGTCGGGATCTCGACGTCGGCGATTTCGAAGTTCTCCAGCGTCGGGACACCGTGCGGACGGGAGGCGAGCCGGATCTCGGTTGCGTTCACGAGGTAACTCCAAGTCTGTTGCGAACCTCAAGCGGGGCGATCGCCCCGTATTCACGACGGGTACAACGAGCTAACCGGGGCGACCATTCCGATTGTGGCGAGCGCTACACGACCTCGGCGAGCTTGCCGAGCACTCCTTCGTAGATCCGCTTGAGGCCGCCGGGCGCGAAGGTCTTCTCGAAGAAGCCGCCGATGCCGCCCGCGCCGTCCCAGCTCGTCTCGATGCGGACGAGGCTGCCCTCGGGCACCTCGCGGACGGTCCAGGTGGTGACCATGCTGGAGTTCGCGTCGGTCTCGACGAGGGTGCCTTCGGACGGCTCGGTCACCGTCGCGGCGACGTCACGCACACGCTTCGACGTCGCCTGCAGCTTCCAGCTCGCCTTCGTGCCCGCGCCGACGCCGCCTTCGGTGACCTCGTAGTCGCGGTAGTGCTCCGTCAGCAGCTTCGGCCGGGTTTCGGCGTAGTCCGCGACGAGCGCCCTGACCTTGTCCGCCGGCGCCTCGATGGTGCGCTCCGCGATGGCCGTGACCTTTCCCATCCCACTCCCTTTCACCCGTGTTGCAAGACAGCGTCCACGATTCCACCGCCGGGCGCAGGAGGAGCGAGCGCCCCCGCCCCCAGACGCCGTGAGGGTGGGCGTGACTCGCGTGATCAAGGACGTGACTCGCGTGATCAGGGACGGAACTCACGTGCTTGGAGGCCGCACTCAGGTGTGCGGCGCCTGATCACGCGAGTGCGGCGCCACGCCACCCCCGACCCCGGATGCCATGAAAGGTCCTTTCCTTGCGAATTTTGCAAGGAAAGGACCTTTCATGGCGTGCGCGGGGGGCTAGATGAGGGATTTCTCCTTCAGCCAGTCCTTCGCGACGTCGCCCGGCTTCTCGCCGTCCGAGTCGACGCGCTTGTTCAGCTCACGCAGCTGCACCGTGTCGAGGGCCTTGCTCACGGCGTTGACGGCGGCCGCGAAGTCGGCGCCGCGCTCGTCTAGGACCTTCTTGTTCACCGCGGGCACGACGTTCTCGGTCGGCACGATGGCGAGGTCGTCCTCCAGCGCCACGAACTGCGGGTCGCTGACGAGCGGGCTCACCGAGTCGACAGGGATGACGGTGACCTTGCCTGACCGCAGCTGCTCGACGCGCGGGCCTGCCTCCTGCACGGTCTGGAAAGTCGCCTTCAGCTTGTAGACGTCCGTGAAGCCCTTGAAGCAGGGAAGCCGCTTCTCGCACTCCGGCCCGCCCGCGACGATGACGTTGTCGACCTTGGACAGGTCGCTGATCTTCGCGAGGCCCTTCTCCTTGGCGAGGTCGGCCTTCACGATGTAGGTGTTCTTGTCCTCCGCCGGCGAGTAGTCCAGCAGGCCGATGCCGTCGGGCTCGAACAGCTTCTTGAGCTGCTCGTGCTCGCCCGCCGCGTCCTTCGCGGCGTCCTTGCCGAAGCCGGTGGTGATGGCGGCGCCCTGGTACTCCGGGATGAACTGGAGTTCGCCGGACTTCAGTGCCGGGTAGATCAGCTCGCGCGAACCGAGGTTCAGCTTGCGGGTGATCGGGTAGCCCTTGGCCTCCAACGCGTTCGCGTACAGCTCCGCGAGGACAAGGCTGTCGGTGAAGTTGAAGGAGGCGACGACGATCGGCGCCCCGCCCTTGCTCTGCGCGGCCGGGGCCGCCGCGTCGTCGCCACCCCCACAGGCGGTCATACCGAGGACGGCGGCGGCGAGCACCGCGCCCACTCGAACATTCCGTGTCCAGCGCACGTGCACACACTCCTATGACTCGTTCAGAGGAATGGACAGTATCTCCGGGTCACGACAGAATCCACATTTTGAGAGTTCCGCCCCGTGTGCTCCCAGAGAACGGAATCGAGCCGTCCGAACGGGGTAGGGTCGGCCGGTGCGAGCCTCCTCCGTGTTCCCCGTACCCGCCCAGGGCGGGCGGCCGCTGTTCGAGTGGCGGTGGGTGGACCGTCACCTCGACGAGATCTTCGAGCGGCTCGGCGAGCACGTGACGCTCACCGCGGTGGCACTGGCCATCGGGCTGGTGGTGTCGATCGGTGTTTCCGTGGTTTCGCTGCGTCGCCGGTGGTTCTACGCGCTCGCGCTGGGCACGGCCGGTTCGCTGTACGTCATCCCGAGTCTTGGCGCCTTCGCCGTACTGGTGCCCTTCACCGGCCTGACGTCCTTCACCACGGCAGTCATCCCGTTGGCGACATACACGTTGCTGATCCTCATCCGCAACATCGTCACCGGGGTCGAGCAGGTGCCCAAGGAAGTCCGCGAAGCCGCGATAGGCATGGGTTTCACGCGTGCGCGGTTGCTGTGGCAGGTCGAACTGCCGCTCGCGCTGCCGGTGGTGATCGCGGGCCTGCGCGTCGCGGCGGTGACCACGATCGGGCTCGTGACGGTGACTTCCATGCTCGGCAAGGGCGGGCTCGGGTACTTCATCCGCAACGGGATCCAGACCGCGACGCCGAACTCGACGTCGATCATCGTCGGTGTCGGGCTTTCCGTGGTGCTCGCGGTCGTGGTGGACCTGCTGCTGTGGCTCGGGGGGCGCGCGCTCGCGCCCTGGTCGCGGAAGGCGGCGTCGCGATGAGCATCATCGACCAGACCATCGAGTGGTTCGGCGAACCGAACCGCTGGAGCTGGACGGACTCGGCGGGCGTGCCGTACCGGACCGTCGAGCATCTTCAGTTCTCCTTGCTGGCCTTGGCGATCTCGGCCGTGCTGACGATCCCGCCCGCGCTGTGGCTGGCGCACTACCGCCGCGCCCAGTTCCTCGCGACGAGCGCGGTCAACATCGGCCGCGCGATCCCCAGCTTCGGGCTCGTGATCCTGTTCTGGTTCCTGGCTTCCCGGCTCGAAGTCGACACGACGTTCTGGCCGCTGATGCTCGCGCTGGTGGCCTTGGCGCTGCCGCCGATGTTCACCAACACCTACGCGGGCGTCATCCAGCTGGAACAGGAAACCGTCGACGCCGCGCGCGGAACCGGTTACCGCGAGTGGCAGATCATGCTGCGCCTGGAGTTGCCGCTCGCGTCGCCGGTGATCCTCGCGGGGGCCCGCGTCGCGTTCCTGCAACTGGTGGCGACCGTCGCGATCGGCGCGATCGTCAACGACGGCGGAGGCCTCGGCCGGTACATTGTGGACGGTTTCGCGCTCGGGGATCCGGGCCACGGCGAGATCCTGGCGGGCGGTATCGCCGTCGTCGTACTGGCTTTGGTGTGCGAGGGCGTATTCGCGCTCATCACGCGTTGGGTGACTCCGCGCGGGCTGGCGATCCAGTCCCGCGCGGACGCCCGAACCTGATCCCCTGACTATTCGAGCAGCCAGATCCAGTACTGGTCACCGTCGAGGATGTGGTGCCGGCTGATGAAGTCGTTCACGGTGTCCTCCATCGCCAAGAAGGTCTTCTCGGGGAGCGGCAGGACGGCGAACGAAGGATTCATCCCGGTCACGTGCCCGGGATGGTGGCCCGCCCCGTCCCTCGTGCTGTTGAACGGATACACGGCGCACTTCATTCTCAACTCGTTCGGACCGGTGTGCCAGTCCGGACCCCACCCCCTCGCGCAGTAGTACTCGGAGCGCGTCTTGCTGGCGTCCTGAGCCGCCTGATGATGGGTCCGTGTGAGCGGGTAGGTGCGCAACGCCGAGATGTCGCCGAGCCACCCCGGGATGTTGTCGCCTTCCGCCCGCCCGGGGTACAACTTGTCGACAGGAGCGTGGATCGCCCGGGACACCAGTCTCCCGTAGTCCCTGGTCGCCGGGTCTTGAAGATCCACGAAGAACAGGGCCGGCTTCTGGAAGACACACTTGCTTCCCTGGACGTAGTCGGCCTCGTCGCATCGCGCTTCGGTCGAGAGGACCGGCGCGTCCGACACCTTGCCGTTCTCGCCCTCGACGAACAGCGTCCGGCCCAGCTTGTACCAGGTACGCTTCTCGGCCTGGATCTCCGGACGATCCTTGGGATCCGAGAGGTCCTCGCCGCGCATGGTGAACGACGTGTACTCGACGGGCTGGGCCTTCCATTCCGCGATGCTCTTCGTGATCCTGGCTTCGGGCACGTCGCAGTCCGCGGTCCCGTCGGTGTTCTTCGCGGCGCACGTCATGGTGGCGCCGAACCGGGTGGTGTCGGGCAGGCCGTGTACGGAGGAGAACTGCATCCGATGGCCGATGACGACACGCCGCTGTGCAGGCTCCATGTTCCGGGTGACGACCACGAATACGACCGCCTCGCCGGTCATCTCACAGCCCTGCTCGGGGCAGGCGTACCGCCGATAATGCAGTTGCGTGAGCTGACAGGTGGAAAACCTGTTTTTGAAGTACCCGTCCGCCGGATTCGGTCGACTGAGAGTACATCCGTCGAAAGTGACCGGCTCGGGTATGTTCCGGTCGGTGAGCGAAAGAAGATTCTCCGCCGGTGGCGACTCCTGCGGTATCTCCAAAGATGTTGCGAGAGCGGCGGTTTGCGTCACACTCGTCATCGATGCGATGAGCAAGACCACCATGGACATCATGAGCGTGACACGAACAGGTCTTCGACGATTCACGGGTGTCCCCATTCTCGAAAACAATGTGGACGCCCAGGCTAAGGGAAGGCCGTCATCGATTTCGCCGTCAGAACGGCCCAAATCCTCCGGCGGAAAAAGCGGCGACAAGAGCAGTCACTTCCGGCCCCAATGACCGATCCTCGGCGACCGGCGGTACCAACTCCCGCAGCCGCGCGTACGCCGCCCGAAGTCCGGGCGCCCCTTCCCCGGAGGCCAGCCACCGCGCCTGCGAACCCGTGATCAGCTCGCAGGCCGTGATGGCCGACATCCGCGCGCAGGCGGCACGGAGCTGATTCCCCGCCGCCCACGCGAACGCCTGCACGTCCTCCTGTCCGGCGGAAGTATCTACAGAGCCCAAAGTCGCGGGCGTGGCCAGCCGCCGCACCGCGTGCAGCTCCCCCACCGCGCGTTTGTGCAACGGCACCAGCCCGGCTCGCGGCCCCGGATCCGGCGTCAACTGCGCGGGCAGACCGCTGAACCGCTCGTCCAGCAACCGGTGCGCCCGCTGCACGCTCACCTCGCCGAGATGCGCCAGCGCCGCGGTCACCGCGTCCATCCGCAGCCCGAGTTCGACGGCGTGGAAACCCGTCGTGGATACGAATTCGCCGTCCAGGAACGCCGGGGAGTCGGTCGGCATCGAGCGTCGCAGTACCTCGCCCAGGTCGTCGGCGACCCGCGTCAGATGGGCGATCGCGCGCGGAGCGACCCGGACGGAGACGGGCGCCTGCACGACCTCCGGCCGTTCGACGGCACCGCGGATCAATTCGCTCACTTCGAGCAGGACCGAACGGAGGACCTTGTCGTCTCCCGCCAGTGACGGACGGTAGACCGCTTGCGGCGCACCGAGAACGTCGATCGCGATCGCCGCGGCCAGCGCCTGGAGGCCGACGAGCCGCCGGACCTCGGTGAGCGCGAAGGCGGCCAGCGTCTCGGCCAGTGGCGAGCCCTGGATGAGCGTCACACCCTCCTTGAGACCCGGCTCGTACGGCTTCGCCAGCACCTCGGACGCGGGCGTCTCGACGCCGTCCACCAGCACGGTCCCGACGCCGAGAAAGGTCTGGAAGGCGTGCGCCAGCGGGATGATCTCCCCGGCGCTGCCCAGTCCCGTCCTCGGCACGGCGGGGGTGAACCCCTCGTTCAGCCTGTCGACGAGGAACTTCACCAGCTCCGGGCTCGCACCCGCCTCCGGGGCGAGCAGATCGCGCAGGCGCACCAGCAGCAGCCAGCGCACTTCCCCGGCCGAAAGCCAGGGCGGGCCGCCGACGGCGCGACCGATCAGCAGGTTCCGCTGGTGCGCGCCCGACGCGGGCGAGGCGACTCCCGCGAGCCGCCCCATGCCGGTGTTCACGCCGTAGACGGGGCGATCGGTCAGCGCGTCGAGGACGCGGGCGCGGTTCTCGCCGAGCCTCGCCAGCAACGCGGGATCGAGCTC
Organism: Amycolatopsis speibonae; assembly: GCF_042647925.1. NCBI lineage: Bacteria > Bacillati > Actinomycetota > Actinomycetes > Pseudonocardiales > Pseudonocardiaceae > Amycolatopsis > Amycolatopsis speibonae. The sequence goes on along the minus strand of NZ_JBHRWK010000014.1, from coordinate 332,178 downwards.
CAGGAATCCGGCTTCGAAAGCCGAAGCCAGTACGAAGTCCTTTGTGGACAGCCTCACTCGACGGGGCGCGCGAGGTCTTCGATCACCTCGGCACCGGGAAGCGAGGCGAGCGCCGAGCCCGAGATCAGCAGCTTGCTGCCGCGGATCCCGCTCCCGATGATCAGTTCGGGCTCGTCGGCGACGCGCCGGTCGATCAGGATCGGCCACGAGTCGGGCAGGCCGACGGGCGTGATGCCGCCGTGCTCCATGCCGGTGATCGAGACGGCCTCGTCCATCGGGGCGAAGGACGCTTTGCGGACGTCGAGACGGCGTTTGATCACACCGTTCACGTCGGCGCGGGTGGTGGCGAGGATCAGAGCGGCGGCGAAGCGGACCTCACCGGCACGTTTGCCGGCGACGACCACACAGTTCGCGGACGCCGAAAGCGGAGAGCCGTACGCCTCGCAGAAGGCGGCGGTGTCGGCCAGTTCGGCGTCGATCTCGGCGACACCGAGGGCGTCGGGATCGGACAGGGCGGCGAGTGCCTTGGCGACGGGCTCGGCGAGCAGGTCCGTGCGCGAGGAGGCGGGGACGACGGTGAGGCTTCCGGCGATGGTCCAGGTAGTCACGTCGCCACCCTAATAATCACCAGTTGCGGCCGCCGCGTTGCACCTCGATGAGCTTGGGGCGGACGTCCACGAGGTAGACCAGGACCGCGACCAGTGCGGGCAGCCACAGGATCATGCCGCCGCCGTAGAACTGGAAGAAGGTCATCACGACGGTGGCCCCACCGGTGATGAGCATCCAGATGGGCTTGGTCTTCCGATCCGCGGCCGAGTACGCGTCCGAGCTCTGACGCAGCGCGTGCACGAAAGCAAACAGCCCCGTCAACGCCCCGCCCCAATGGATGATGATGAGGATCCAGTTGGCAACGAACACGACGTCAGCTTACGTCAAACCGGGCGAATGACCCGGGCCCCTGGCGCCGAAGCGGCACCAGGGGCCCTGAGATCACGCGGACCTTACTTCTCGGTCGTCTTCGGCGCGGTGGCCGGCTTCTTGGCGGCCGGGCTGGTGGTGGTGGTGCGGCGCGCGGCCGGGGAGGTGGTCTTCGGCGCGGTCTTGTTGGCGACCTTGCGCGAAGCGGAGCGGGTCTCGTGCGCCAGGTCGTCGCCGAGCTCCTCGACCTCGTCGGCGATCTCGCCCGCGACCTCGGTCACCTTGCGGGCGGTCTTCTCGCCCACCGAGCGGGTGCCCTTGGTGACCTTGCCGAGCACGGTGTCGAGGCGCTCACGGGCGTCGGTGGTCGCACCCTCGACGCGGTCCTGCGCGGTGCTCAGCGCGTCTTCGAGCTGCTCGATGGCCTTCTTGACCTGCGGCTGCGCGGCGATCTTGTCCCACGCCTGCTCGCCGGACTCGGCCAGCTTGTTGTACAGCTTCAGCGCGGCTTCGGTGTACTCGTCGATGACCTTGCGCAGCTCGGCCGGGTCCAGCTTCTCGCGGATGCCCTCGACGTCGTGCGGGAGCTCCTCGATGTTCTTGCGGGCGGTCTCGCCGCTCTCGACGACGCGCTCCTTGGCCTTCGCCACGGCGTCGACGACGGCCTGGCCCGCCAGGTTGCCGGCGCCCAGCGCGGCCAGCAGCGGGGTGCGGACCTGGTCGAGGGCGGTGTGCTTGCGGTCGGTCTTGGTGGTCGTGGCCGTGGTCATGCTGACTCCTTGGATTCGGCGGCTTCTGTTTTCGGTGACGCTGCGTCTTCGTTCTTCGCCTGCGCCGCCTGCTCTGGCTTCGCGGCGGCGTTCTCGCGGCGGAACGATTCGTAGACGTCGAGCAGGACCTGCTTCTGCCGTTCGGTCAGCTCGGTGTCGGCGCGGATCGCGTTGCCGACCGGGCCGCCCGTGGGCAGATCGAGGATTCCCGCTTGCACGTAGAGCGCCTCGGCCGAGATTCGCAGGCCCTTGGCGATCTGCTGCAGGATCTCCGCGCTGGGTTTGCGGACCCCGCGCTCGATCTGGCTCAGGTACGGATTGGACACGCCGGCGAGTTTCGACAGCTGCCGCAAGGAGATCTTCGCGTTGCTGCGCTGCAGTCGGATGTACTCGCCGATGTCGGAAGCGATGTCCGCGACCTTCTCCATCGGTCCGCCCGACGTGGGCTGATCCCGGTTGGTGTCTGCCATCGGTCACCTCCTCGCGACGGCTTCAACGCTACGCGCGAGTGCTAGCTATTGCAAGCACTCTGCTTGCAACCATCGGGTGTGTCGGTGCTCACCCGGCTACCGTGGAGGGATGTCGAACGCGACGCGGCTGCGGCGGCGCCTCGTCGAGCATCTGCTCGCCGAGGGCGTGCTGCACGACGCGCGCTGGATGACCGCGTTCCGCACCGTGCCGAGGCACGTCTTCCTGCCGCGGTTCTTCGTCCCGGCGGCGAGCGGCTGGGCCGCGATGGAGCACGGCGACGACGAGTGGCTCCGCCGCGCCTACTCGCCCGAAGTGCTGGTCATCCAGCTCGACGACGATTCCGGGCTCTGGGAACGGGCGCGCTATCTGGGCGCGCAGCCGGGGACGCCGACGAGTTCGTCCAGCCAGCCGGCGATCATGGCGATCATGCTCGAAGAGCTCCGGGTCGCCGACGGACATCGCGTCCTGGAGATCGGCACGGGCACCGGCTACAACGCCGCCCTGCTCTGCCAGCGGCTCGGTTCCGGCCTCGTGTACACAGTGGACATCGCCCCGGAACTGGTCGACGCCGCGCGCGAGCGGCTCGCGGAGGCCGGGTACGCGCCGTCGTGCGCCGCGGCCGACGGTGCCGACGGCTTCCCGGCGGGCGTCCTCTACGACCGGGTGATCTGCACCTGCTCGGTGTCGTCGATCCCGCCCGCGTGGCTGGAACAGACCGTGCCGGGCGGGCTGATCGTCACGACGCTGAACCGGCCGATCGGCGGTGGGCTCGTCCGGATCGTCGCGGGCGAAGGCGCGACGGGCCAGGGGCGGGTGCTGGCGCGCGACGGTCGCTTCATGCCGTTGCGCGCGCATCGGTTCAAGCCGTCGAGGGTGCCGGACGGCGACGTCGTCTGGCGGCCGACGCCGCTGCCGATGGGAGTGATCACCGAAGTCCGCAGCCGCTTCGAGTTCTTCGCCGGGCTTCAGCTCCCTGGCGTGACTGCCTTGCGGGAAGGCCCGCGCACGGCGCTGGTCCATCCGGACGGCTCATGGGTACGGCATCGGCATGCGGACGGCCGGTTCGAAGTGGCCGAAGGCGGCCCGCGGCGGTTATGGGAAGACATCGAAAGCGCGTATGAGGACTGGCTCGGACTCGGTCAGCCGTGGCGGGACCGGTTCGGGCTCAGCCTCGACGGCGAGGACCAGGTGATCTGGCTGGACTCACCCGAGGGCCGCGTTTGGCCCTTGTGTCCCTGAAAGCAGGCCCCGCACCCACGCCTCGACGTGGTCGACAGCGGCGTCCACCGGGATGCGGGTGGTGTCGAACACCTCGACCGGCGGGTCGAGCGACGGCGCTTCCCGTTGCAGCCACTCGTTGAACTCCAGCATCTCCTCGACCCGCTCCTCGTCCCACTCGCGCCAGGCGGGCCGCGCCAGCAAACGCTTGCGCAGCGCGTCGGGCTCACTGACGAGCGCCAGGTAGTGGATGCCGGAGAAGAAGACGCGCTCGGGCAACCGCTCGAACTCGGGCGGCGCGACGGTGCCGCAGAGCACGACCGGGCGCCCGTTCTGGTGCAGCATCGCCGCCATCCGCAGCCAGGTGGAGCGGAACGCGGGATGGCCGGGGACGTCGTCGCGCAACGCCCCGGTCCACAACACGTCCTGCTCGACCACGAGCGCGAGATCGCCGAGCCGTCGTGCCAGGAGCGGCCCGACCGTCGACTTGCCCGCCCCGCTCGGCCCGGTCAGCGCGAACAGGGGGAGCCGCCGGAACGGCCACCGGTGCGCGCATTCCGCGCACACCAGCAGCCCGCTCTCGACTTGTGGCCGTTCGGCGCGATCGCCGCAGGCCGGGCAGATCTTGAGATCGAGGACCACGGTCAGTCGAAGAGGCCCTCGAGGAAACCGCCCTTACGACGTTTGCCGTGGTGGCCGTACCCGTGCGGGGAGTCCGCGTAGCCGCCACCGCGGTAACCCTTGGGCGAGTCGGCGTGACCGCCCCGGTAGCCCTTCGGGGAGTCGGCGTACCCGCCGCGATGCGGTCGCGGGGAGTCCGGACGGCCGTAGTGCGGCGCCGGCGCGTGCCCGCCACCTCCCTGGTACGGCGGGGGCTGGTGCCCGCCGTAGTACGAGTTCTCGGCGCCGGCGATGGCTTCCAGTTCGCCCCTGTCCAGGAAGATGCCGCGGCATCCCTGGCACTGGTCGATGTGGACGCCGTTCTTGTCGACGGTCTTCATGACGTTCTGACACTTCGGACAAATCACGTATCAGAGATTACGCATTTTTCGCGTCCGAGGTCAGCAGGCGCACAAGCAGAACGGGTGCCCGGCCGGATCCGCGTACACCCGGAACGTCTTCGGGGAGTCGTCGAGCAGCTTCGCACCGATGGCCAGCGCGCGCTCGTGAGCGGCCTCGATGTCGGTGACGTCGAGATCGACATGCGCCTGCTGCGGGTTCTCGGCGGACGGCCACGCGGGCGGCCGGTAGTCCGGCACGCGCTGGAACGAGAACCGCGCGCCGCCTTCCGGGTTCCGCAGGGTCACCCAATGGCCGTCTTCGGCGACTTCGGCCGCCTTCCAGTCGAGCAGCTCGCGGTAGAACTCCGCCAGCGCGACCGGGTCCGGGCAGTCGAGCGCCACCGCGCCGAAGGTCGGTACCGCACCCATGGTTCAGCCTCCCAGATGATCGAGTAACCATTAAAGCGAGTATGCGGGTTATCGGAGCCGATGACAACAGGTCTCGCCCGTACACTGGGCGAGGTGAACACCGACGCGTCCCTGGTGGTCGAGTTTTTGAACACGGTGAACGTCGAACGCGGCGCCGACCTCCTGGACGATCTGGAGACCTGGCAAAACTGGGCCCGGGACCACCGGCTGCGCGCGGATACCCCCGCGGCCGCGCGCGAAACCCGGGACGCGCTGCGGGCGGCGATCGGCGACCCGCGACTGCCGCGGCTCGGCCTGCGCGCCCCGGCGGAGATCGTCCTCGGCCCGGAAGGCCCGGTCCTGGTCTCAGAGACGGTCAGCGAAGCGGTGATGGCGGCCTCGACCCGGCTGACCGTGCTCGGCGACTGGATCCGGCTCAAGATCTGCCCGGCGGACGACTGCCTTTGGGCGTTCTACGACGAATCGCGCAACCGGTCGAGGACGTGGTGCTCGATGCGGGCGTGCGGGAACCGGGAGAAGGCGCGGGCGTGGCGGGCGCGGACGGCGGACGTCTCGACCTGACGCCCCCGCCCCCGCACTTAGTCGACTGCTTGCGGCAGTGAGACACGCGGAACTCGCGTGTTTGGGGACGTCACGGCTTCAAGCACGCGAGATCCGGCGGGCGTCACGACCCGCCGGGACGCCGCGACCACAACTTCTGGGGTCACCCACCCCCGAGTTACCCCCAGGGGTTGTGCACACCGTTAGGCCAAAGACGTGAAAAGCTGTGGATAACCCTGGGGATGACTCCACTTCCTGTGGACAACTCCCGGCGAGGCCTCCGGAGTGTGGTATACGCCGAAGACTCAGAAGAGCAGCTGCGCGACCGCGTAGATGACCACCCCGGCGAGCGCGCCGACCACCGTGCCGTTGATCCGGATGAACTGCAGGTCCCGGCCCACCTGGAGCTCGATCTTGCGCGAGGTCTCCTCGGCGTCCCAGCGCTCCACGGTGTCGGTGATGATCGTGGTGATCTCCTGGGAGTAGTGGGTGACCAGGTAGGCCGCCGCACCCTCCACCCAGTTGTCCACCTTGGACCGGATCTGGTCGTCGGAGACCAGGCGCCCGCCCAGGGTTTCGAGGCCGGTGCGCACCCGGCGCCGCAGCTCGCTCGACGGGTCCTCGGCGGCGTTGAGCAGCATGTCCTTCGCCGTCGCCCACGCCGAACCGATCAGCTTCTGCACCTCGTCGTGCCCCAGCATCTGGGCCTTGACCTGCTCGGCGCGCGCCATCACCTCGGGGTTGGTCTGCAGGTCGAGGGCGAATTCGCCGAGGAACTTGTCCAGCGCCAGCCGCATCGGGTGGTTGATGTCGGTCTTCACCGCCCACACGAAGGACAGCACCTCGCCGTAGACCTTGTCCGCGAGCATCCCGTCGACGAACTTCGGCGACCAGCTCGGCGCCCGGTCCGAGACCACGCGCAGCATCGTCGTGTGGTTGTCCCGCACCCATTCGTAGGCGCGGTCGCACATCAGGTCCACCAGTTTGTGGTGCGCCCCGTCGGCGAACACGCCTTCCAGGATCTTGCCGAGCGGCGGGCCCCACGGCTTGTCCACGATCCGCTTGACCACGGCCTGTTCCATGATCGCCTGGACGTCTTCGTCGCGGAGCACCTTGACCGCGGCCCGCACGACCGTCGCCAGTTCGGACGTCACGCGTTCGGCGTTCCGCGGCTCTGAGAGCCAGCCACCGAGCCGCTTCGAGACCTCGACCCGGCCCAGCTTCTCCCGGACCACGGACTCGGACAGGAAGTTCGAGCCGACGAAGTCACCGAGGCTGCTGCCCAGCGCGTCCTTCTTGTTCGGGATGATCGCGGTGTGCGGGATCTTGATCCCCAGCGGATGCCGGAACAGCGCCGTCACCGCGAACCAGTCGGCGAGCGCGCCGACCATCCCCGCTTCGGCGGCGGCACGGACGTAGCCGACCCAGCCCGGCCAGCCCGCGGCTTCGGCCCAGCTGGTCAGCAGGAAGATCACCGTGGCGCCGAGCAGGAACGACAGCGCGACCATCTTCATCTTGCGCAGGCCGCGGCGCTTCTCCTCCTCGGCGGCGCTTCCACCTGGCGGATCGGCTGGGGTCACCTTGGCGGGCGTCAGTTGCTCCACACGGCCATTGTCCGTGAGGATGGCTGATCGTGCGCGAACCTGTCCTCGTACCCCGCCTCCAGCCCTTCACGTCGACCATCTTCGCGGAGATGACGGCACTGGCCGTCCGCCACGAAGCCGTCAACCTCGGCCAGGGTTTTCCCGACACCGACGGACCCGCCGGAATGCTCGACGCCGCCAAGAACGCGCTGTTCGGGGGTGCGAACCAGTACCCACCGGGCCCGGGGCGCCCCGAGCTGCGCGCGGCGATCGCACGCCATCGGCTCCGCTACGGCGTCGAGTACGACCCCGCCACCGAGATCCTGGTCACCGCCGGTGCCACCGAGGCCATCGCGGCGTCGCTGATCGCGCTGACGCAGGCGGGCGACGAGGTCATCGTCATCGAGCCGTACTACGACTCGTACGCGGCCGCTGTCGCCATGGCGGGCGCGGAGCGGCGGGTCGTCGGCCTGGTGGAACGTGACGGCCGGTTCGCGCTGGACCTCGACGGCCTGCGGGCCGCGGTGACCGGCAGGACCAGGGCGATCCTGATCAACTCGCCGCACAACCCGACCGGCACCGTGTTCACGCGCGCCGAGCTGGAAGCCGTCGCCGCGCTCTGCGTGGAGCACGACCTGATCGCGATCACCGACGAGGTGTACGAGCACCTGGTCTTCGACGACGCCGAGCACCTCCCGCTGGCGACCTTCCCCGGCATGCGCGACCGCACCGTGTCGATCTCCAGCGCGGGCAAGACGTTCAACTGCACCGGCTGGAAGATCGGCTGGGTCTGTGCGAGCCCGGAGCTGGTCGCGGCGGTGAAGGCGGCGAAGCAGTTCATCACCTTCGTCTCGGGCGGCCCGTTCCAGCCGGCCATCGCCCACGCGCTGGACCACGAACTGCCGTGGGCCGAGGACCTGCGCACGAGCCTGCAGGGCAAACGGGACCGGCTCGCGGCCGGCCTCGCGGAGGCGGGGTTCGCGGTGCGGCCGACCGCCGGGACGTATTTCGTCTGCGTCGACGTCCGCCCGCTCGGCTTCGAGGACGCCGCGGAACTGGCCTGGGAGCTCCCCGAACGGGTGGGCGTGGCGGCCGTGCCCGTAAAGGTGTTCACCGATCACCCGGACGAGTGGAAACATCTGCTGCGTTTCGCGTTCTGCAAGCGCAACGAGGTCATCGACGAAGCGGTCACCCGATTGCGCAAACTCCGGTGACTCGTCCGATGTCCTTCACGCCCAGCCGCCCTTGTCGAGGGACCGTCCGAGCCGGTCCAGGCACCGTCTTCGCACCCTGCCCACACTGGCCGGGCTGATCCCCAGCTCCCCCGCGAGCTGGGCGTAGGACAGCTCCGGCCGGTGTGCGAGCAGCCACATCAGCCGCCGGTGCACGTCCGGCAGGCGATCGACAGCCGCCCAGAGCGCGCGGTCGCGTTCGGCGCGGACGACCTCCGCCTCCGGGGTCGGCTCGCTGTCCGGAGCCATCCCGGCATCCGGGAGCAGGCGCGGCGTTTCCCGCCTGTTCCTGGTGATCATCCGGAGCGCGCGGCGCCGCGCGGTGGTCGTCAGCCACGCCCCGAGCTTCGCTTCGTCGCGTAGCGCGCCGGGCGCGCGAAGCAGTTCCAGCCAGGCTTCCTGACAGACGTCCCTGGCGTCGGATTCGGTCAGGCGATAGGTCTTCAACGCGCCGAGCACCACGGCCGAAACCGCTTTCACGTCCCACATCCCGGACTCTCCTCTCCCGGCGGCTCGCGTCCGCCACGTCGATCACCGAACGCGACTTCGACGGCACGCACCGCAGCAGGGATCCAGAAAAGGTCAGGTCACCGAGGATTTGAGTAGTTCCACCCGGACCCGGATGGCCGCCGGGCACACACCGAGAGTGATCAACTTCGGTACTCCATGCACCGGAGCCGATTGCGTCGTTCCGCCTAACGGGCTGGATCAGCGGCGGCTGAAGTGAAACACTCCCCTCCGGTGCTAAAACTGGCGCAGCCCCGGGGGACCTGCGACCTGACCGGAAGAGACCCCAAGCAAGATCGAACTCACGCGGAGAACGTGGGTTTCCGGCGCGGACGGTGGTGATTGCTGTGAGCGGTGCGGCAGTCGTGTCCCGTCACGGCCTCACCTCCCCGAAGACCGGCTTGCGAATTCTTTTCGCGGGCGGGCTCGCGCTCACCGGTTGGCTTCTCGGCGCCGTCCTGTCCACTCCGGCTTCGGCCGAAGAACAGACCCCCGTGACGCCGGAGACCTCTGTGGTCCAGCCCGCGAACGACGCGGGATCCGGGAAAACGACTACTCCAAAAGAGTCCACTTCGGACTCCGGCGCGGTCGAGGCCACGAAACCCGCTGAGGCCACCGAAACCCCGAAGACCGAGGCCCCGAAGGAAGAGCCCGCTCCCGTTTCGAGCCAGGAGCCCGAGGCCACGTCTTCCGAGAGCCCCACATCTTCCGAAAGCGCCGTCGAGGAAAAGGCCGTTTCGAACGCGAGTTCCGTCGAGAAGACTTCTTCTCCGGAGCCGTCGAAGAAAACCGCGAAGCCCCAGGCGTCCAACGGTTTGCTGGGCGGCCTCCTCGGCGGCGTGCTGGACCTCGTCGCGAACACGGTCGGCGGAGTCGTCGAAACCGTCGGCGGGGTCGTCGGCGGAATCGGCGAACACGTCGTCGAGCCGATCGTCAAACCCGGTCCGTGCTGCGGATCGAGCAATCCGGTGATCCTGCCGGGCACCGGCGGCGTGCTCGACCCCGTCTTCGGCGGCGGCTCGGGGCAGTCGGCGGGTGGCTCGGTCACCATCGCCGTCCCGGCCAAGACGGCCACGCCGGCCGCGCCCGCGCCGAACACGCCGGACCCGCGTCCGTTCGTTCCCGCCGGGACCCCCGCTCCGGCGGCGGCCACCCAGCAGAACCACCGCGTCACCCTGCCCGTCCAGGTCAAGGCCGATGCCCAGGCCGCTCCGGCCACGCTCGCCACGTCCGACACGCACGCGTCCCGGGACGGCGGCGGCTCGGGCGGCGGCGGTGGCCTGCCGAGCACCCCTGTCGCCCCTGTCGCGCCCACGACGAGCGCCCAGCCCGGGCACGACCACTCCGGCGGCGGCCGCGGGCCGCTCGCCGTGCTCGACGCCGGAATCCCCGCCACGCAGCTGAAGCTCCTCGGAACCGGCTGCGACCACGAAGGCGAGCGCACCGGCAGGGAAGCCGCGCTTCCCACCACTTCCCCCGACTGACCTGACCGGGTCGCCGGGGAGAACCACGTCCAAACCAAGATCAACTTCGGTTTCCGACGTCTGCTGAGTCCTCGGTAATCAGTCGCGTTTTCGCCTGCCCTCTTTCAGGCATCCCTCTGTCTTCCCGAACGGCCGACCGCGCCCGGCCGGTTCGGATCCCGGCCCCGGCGCCGCGCTGCCTCTTGCGGCGCCGGGACCAGCACCGGGTGGACTCCGGGGGCTTCTGCTCACCGCGCCGAGCAGGAGCCGGCCAAGCTCGAAGTCCGCCTGAACCGCGGGCGGTTCCCGGCACGTCGAGGGGCTGTGCCGGGTAACCGCCGCGGTGCCCGCCTGCGAGATTCGGTCTCGCAGGCGGGCCGGATAGCCGGTGCGCTGGTCGTGCGGCGCCGATGCCCTCCCTGGAGCATCGGCCGCCCCGCCGGCGCACCGGCTATTTCCGTTTCAGGTGACCTGGACGGCCACCGGGGCGACCGTGGCGGGGGTCGCGCCCACCGAGGCGGCGGCCGCGCCCAGCCGCCGCACGGCCTCGAAGAGCCTGTCGGCCGGAAGCGCGTACGGCAGCCGCAGCCAGCGCTCGAGTCCGCCGTGGACACCGAACCGCGAGCCCGGCGCCACCTGCACCCCGTGCCCCGCCGCCGCGACCGCCAGACGCGTGCTCATCGGCTCCGGCAGACGGCACCACAGCGAAAGCCCGCCGGACGGCAGGGTGAACGTCCACTCCGGGCAGTACCAGTTCAGCGCCCCGGTCAGCGCGTCGCGCAGGGCCAGCGTCTCCTCGCGACGGTGCGCCAGCGCGGCCCCGCCGTCGTCGAGCAGTTCGGCCAGGACGAGCTGCTCGAAGACCGGCGACCCCAGGTCGACGGCGAACCTGGCCGCGATCAGCCTGCCGATGACGTCCTCGGAAGCGCGGATCCAGCCGAGCCGCAGCCCGGCCCAGTGCGACTTCGCCGCGGAGCCGATCGTGATGCCGAGATCGCCCGCGAACGCGCCCAGCGGCGGCGGCCCGTCGACAGGATCGCCTTCGAGGTCCAGTTCGACCAGCGTCTCGTCGATGATCGCGGGCGTCCGCGCGCGGCTCAGCGCGGCCGCGAGCCGCTCCCTGCCGACGGCGTCCAGGCGCAGGCCCGTCGGGTTCTGGAAGTCCGCGACGAAGTACGCGAGCCTCGGCGCGGACTGCCTGAGCGCGGCCTCGATCCCGACGATGTCCCAGCCGGTGGCCGGGTCCAGCGGCACCGGGACCGGGATGGCGTGCGCGGCGCCGATGGCTTCGAGCGAGTTCGGGTACGTCGGCTGCTCGACCAGCACCCGGTCGCCGGGACCGGCCAGCATCCGCAGGACCTGCACGAACGCGTGGTGCGCGCCGTTGGTGACCATCACCTGGTCGGCATTGGTCGGCAGCCCGCGTTCGGTGTAGCGGCGGGCGATCCGCTCACGCAGGATCCGCAGGCCGCGGACGTGATAGCCGTTCTCGCCGAGGTGGTCCACCAGCGACTTCCGCGCGGCGTCGACGCCCGCGACCAGGCCGGGGATGGCGGGCGGGCAGGCCTGGGCGAGGTCGATGAGGTCCTCCCCGGACGGCAGGATCGTCTCCCTGCCCCGGCCGCCGGGAGACGCGATCCAAGACCCGGCTCCGCGACGGCTGGCGACCAACCCGTCGGCCCGCAGTTTGTCCAGCGCGGCGCCGATCAGCGTGCGGCTGACCTCCAGCGCGTCGGCGAGCTCCCGTTCGGCGGGGAGTTTCGTGCCGAGCGGCAGTCTGCCGTCGAGGACCAGGAGCTCGACCGCCGCCGCGAGATCGGCGGCACCGTGTCGAGAACCACTCTGCCGCCACCCTCCCAGCAAAATGGCCAATTTCGGGCCTGAAACGCGTCCAGTCAGCGGGATCAGCGGTTCCATAAGGCCAATTGTTCCAGATTGGCCATGGTCAAGGTAGCCACTTACCCCTGATGGTGCACTCGTGGCACTTAAACTCGACCTCAAACCCATCGGCATCTCCCAGGACACCGCCCGACGCTCGATCCAGCTCGTCGGCGGGCTCGCCCTCTACGGCGCCAGCATGGCCATGCTGACCAGGTCGGGACTCGGCCTCGACCCGTGGGACGTGCTGCACGAAGGCCTGATGAAGATCACCGGCCTCTCGTTCGGGACGGTCACCGCGATCGCTTCGGTCCTGGTGCTCCTGCTGTGGATCCCCCTGCGGCAGCGGCCCGGGATCGGCACGCTCGCCAACATCGTGGTCATCTCGCTCACCGTCGACCTGGTCCGGCTCTTCCTGCCCGACCAGCACGTCCTCGGCTGGCAGATCCTCAACCTGGTCGCCGGTGTCGTGCTCAACGGTCTCGCCGCCGCGATCTACGTCGGCGCGCGGCTCGGGCCTGGCCCTCGCGACGGGCTGATGACCGGTTTCGCGGCCCGGACGGGCAAGTCGATCCGCCTCGTCCGGACCCTCATCGAGATCACCGTCCTCGCCGCCGGCTGGCTGCTCGGCGGCACCGTCGGTGTCGGCACGGTCCTCTACGCGCTCGCCATCGGGCCGCTGACGCAGGCGTTCCTGCCCTACGTCGTGTGGCGGGAGCGCTAGGAGTCGCGTGGGTCGTGAGTGGCGATTCGGGTTCTAACCCGAATCGTCACTCACGACCACCTGGGCCCGAGTCGGTGCTTCGCGTGATTGGACGGGCGACACGCGTGATTGGACGGGCCACACCGCGCGGCCAGGGTCTCATCGCGAGTCGCCCACCCAGTCACGTGTGTTGCCCCTCCAATCACGCGAAACCGCCAGACTGCGGGTACCTAAGGCACGCTTGGCCCTGACCCGAATCGCCACTCACGACCACCTGGGCCGACGATCAACTGGCCGCACGTTGCTCCAGCAGGCGGCGGACGGCGAGGTAGTCGATGCCCCGCTGCGCGAGGACATCGGCCGCGACACCCGGGAGCGCCGTGAGCGCGAGCAGCAGGTGCTCGCCTTCGATACGCTTGCTGCCGACGTCGACGGCTTCGCGAAGGCACTGCTCCAGCACCTTCTTCGACTCCGGCGTGAAGGGCCGATGGCCGCGCTTGCCGCGCTGCCCCCCGATCAGCGCGCCAGGCCCGTGGGTCTCTTCGACCCGCTCGACGATGTGCTCGACGTCGATGCCGAACCCGCTCAGGGCTTCGACGTCGGCATCACTCATCCCGCCGCGGCGGCGGACGCGGCGGAGGTCGTCGGCCAGTTCGTCCGTCGGGCAGCCCAGCGCGGCGAGCACGCCGGTGCGCTGGGCGAGTGACGTCAGCAGGTGCAGCGGGTCGACGTTCGTGGCCGCCTCGTCCGACGCGACGCGCTGGGCGCCCATGACGACCTCGCGGAGTTCGGTGGTGAATCGCTCGAACATCAGTGCCTCCCGTACTTCTTGTGCACCGCTTGCCTGCTGACCCCCAGCTCGGCCGCGATCTCCTGCCAGGACCAGCCGTGCACCCGCGCGCTGCGGACCTGCACGGCTTCGAGTTGTTCCACCAACCGTCGCAAGGCGGCGACGGCGCGCAATCCCACCCGGGGATCGTGGTCACCGGCTCGTGCGGCCAGATCAGTCGCTTCGGTCATGATGTCAACCTACGTTGACAAGCCGCTCTCGTCAACCTCGGTTGACAGTTAGGGTCTGGCCATGGTCGAAATCGTAGTGGCGGAAAGGGACGGAGTAGGCGCGGACGGAGCATCGCGCCCGACCGAAGACCACGTCGCCGTGCTCGGCAACGCCGTGGTGGTACTCGACGGGGCGACCGCTCCGCGACCGGATCTGCCGTCCGGCGGCTGGTACGCGGGGCTGCTCGTGCGCAGCCTGTCGCGAGCGCTGACCGCGGAGCCCGAGGCGGATCTCGCGGTCCTGCTGGCCGAGGCGATCGCCGACGTCGCGCGCCGGGAAGGGCTCGAGCCGGGACGATCACCGTCGAGCACGGTCGCGATCGCGCGCTGGACGGACGAAACCGTCGACGCGCTGGTACTCGCCGACAGCCCGATCATCGCCTTCGGTCCCTCCGGCGCGGATGCGCTCACCGACGACAGGCTGGTCTCGCTGCGCGACAGCGGTCAGCTCCGCACCGGCGCCGACGTCCGCGCGAAACGCAACGCGCCGGACGGCTTCTGGGTCGCCGAGGCGGACCCGAAGGCGGCCGCCGAAGCCGTGCGCCGGAGCTGGCCGCGCCCGGAGGTCGAAGCCCTGCTCCTGGCGACGGACGGTGTCGCGATCGGGGTCGACGACTACGGCCTGTTCGGCTGGCCGGAAGTGCTCGCCCTCAGCCGGGAACGCGGTCCGGACGCGGTCCTCGACGCGGTGCGCACGGCGGAGAAACAGGACCCGGACGGCGACCGCTGGCCCCGCGCGAAAAGGCACGATGACCAGCTACTGGTAGTGGTCGAACTGGGGTTAGCCCCAGGGTAAAACCGGGGGCATCCCGGATCGGAAAACCGTGCCCGCGCGAGCACGCTGGACGCATGATGTTCCCTGGGGAGAAGTCACGCGTGAGACCTTGGCTGATCGCGTCGGGCGCGGCCATCGGGTGGGCGCTGTTCACCATGGTCGTGCTCCACCTGATCAGCTCACGCGATCCGGTGTTCGACACGCTGTCCAGCTACGCCTACGTCAACCGCGGCACGGGCATGCTCGGCGCCAGCGTGCTCTCCCTGTCCATCGGCTCGCTCACCGCGCTCGGCGCGCTGGCCGCGGCCGGGATCCCGCTCAGCCGCACCACGAAACTGCTGTTCGTGCTGTGGTCGCTCGGGCTGGCGGCGGCCGCGGTCTTCCCGGCGAGCTACCCCGAATTCCCGGACCCGGTCAGCGGCGAGATCCACCTGTACGCGTGCCTCATCGCGTTCCTCAGCCTGCCCGCCGCCGGCTTCACCCTGCGCGACAACCTGCGCGGCACCCCGGCGGCCAGGCAGGTCGGCCGCCTGGCCTGGGGCAGCGCGGCCGGTCTGGTCGTCTTCGGGCTCAGCTTCATCTTCGTGCGCCTGGCCGACATCCCGTTCTTCAAGACGCTGACCGACATCGTGCCGGTCGGGGTCACGCAGCGGCTTTCCCTGGTGGCACACGTGATCCTGATCGCCGGGATGCTGAAGGTCGCGTCAGCGGCTCACCGCGTCAGTGAATTCGGGGGCGTAGCCGTAGAGGCCGGGCAGCCCGCCCGTGTGCAGGAAGACCACGTGCTCGTCGGCCGCGAACCGGCCTTCGGCAGCCCACTCGACCAGCGCGGCGCCCACCTTGCCGGTGTACACGGGATCGAGCGCGATCCCTTCCGTGCGACCGAAAAGCCGCACCGCGTCCCACGTTTCGGCGGTCGGGATCCCGTAGCCGGGGCCGATCGTGCGGTCGTCGAGATGCAGACCGTCGAGTGACGGCGGCTCGCATCCCAGCAGCACGGAGGCCGCGATGGTGAGGTCGGCGAGGTTGTCCAAAGCCTCGTCGACCGGATGGCTGACGCAGGCGATGTCCAGCGTCAGCCAGTCGAGGTCCGCCGTGCCGACGACGAGCCCGGCGGACGTCCCGCCGCTGGCGTGCGGGGCGACCAGCCGCGCCTTGGTGACGCCCAGCCCGGTGAGCTGCGCGGCGAGCTCCCGCGCGGCAGCCACGTACCCGAGCGCTCCGACGCCGTCGGAGCCGCCGACCGGGAACGTGGCCACCTTGCGGCCCTCGGCCGCGGCCTCGGTGATCAGCCGGTCGTAGGTCTTGCCGGTCTCCTCGCCGTCGCGGCAGACGTGCACGTTCGCGCCGAAGAGGTGGTCGAGGGAGACGTTGCCGGACCGTTCGTACGCGTCGCCGTCGCGAGAGACCTTCGCCGTGAGCACGAGCTCGCACCGCAACCCGAGCTTCGCGCACGCCGCGGCGGTCTGGCGGCCGTGGTTGGTCTGCAGCGCGCCGAAGGTGATCACCGTGTCGGCGCCGGCCTCGATCGCCGCGCCGAGCAGGAACTCGAGTTTGCGCAGCTTGTTGCCGCCCACGCCGAGCGGATGCACGTCGTCCCGTTTGAGCAGCAGGTTCGGCAAGCCGAGAGCCTCGCCCAGCCGGGGTGCCGGATGCAGCGGGGTCGGGTAGCCGCCGAGGTCGACGCGGGGGAAGCGATCGAGGTCCATGCAGGTCACGTAACCACACCGAAGACGCACGATCGAGGTTACCCGGTGGTATCGTTCGTTTGAACGAACGAGAGCGGCAGGGGGAGCCATGACCATGTCGAAACCAGAGCTCGGATTCACGGGCCTGGCCGAACAGGCCTCGATGCTCGCGAGTGGAGCCACGACGTCGGTCGAGCTCACTCGCCTGGCGCTCGAAAAGGCCGAGGCCAGTCAGCCGACTCTCAACGCCTTCAAGAGCCTTCGCACCGAAGAAGCCCTTCGCGAAGCCGAGGAGGCCGACAGGCGCCTCGCCGCCGGAGAGACCGCTCCCCTGCTCGGCGTCCCCACCGCGATCAAGGACGACCTCGACGTCATCGGACTGCCGACAGCGTTCGGCTGCGAAGGCGACTTTTCCCTCGCCACAACGGATTCCCCGCCCGTCGCCGCGCTGCGCGGGGCGGGCGCGGTCCTCATCGGCAAGACCAACACCCCGGAACTCGGCCAGTGGCCCTTCACCGAGGGCCCCGCGTTCGGCGCGACCCGCAATCCGTGGGACACCGAACGCACTCCCGGCGGTTCCTCGGGCGGCGCGGCGGCGGCCATCGCGTCGGGGGTGATCGCCGCCGCGCTGGGGTCCGACGGGGCGGGGTCGATCCGGATCCCGGCCGCGTGGACCGATCTGGTCGGAATCAAACCGCAGCGCGGCCGCGTCCCGACCGACCGGGAGCTCTTCCACGGCCTGACCGTGGTCGGCCCGCTCGCGCGCACCGTCGCCGACGCGGCCCTGCTGCTCGACGTCGCCGCCGGCACCGGCACGGCGTTCCAGTCCGCCGCCCGCCGCGAACCGGGCCGGATGCGGATCGGACTGTCCACCCGGATCCCTTTCACGGCCACGAAAACCCGGCTCGACCCGCAGGCGCACGCGGCCGTCGTCCGGCTCGCGGAGCGGTTCGCCGAACTCGGCCACGAGATCGTCGAGATCGAACCCGACTATCGGCTGATCGGCCTGACCTTCCTGCCGCGTTCGCTCGTCGGCGTGCGTGACTGGTCCCGTCGCGTCCCGGACCAGGCACGGCTCGACCCGCGCACGCGGGCCAACGCGCGGCAGGGCTCGGCGCTGGCCGGACCGGCGCTGCGGCTCGCCAGGGCCACGGAACCGTTGCTGCAGCGCCAGATCGGCTCGGTGTTCGGCCGGGTGGACGTGGTGCTCACGCCGACCACCGCGACCCCGCCGCCGCGGATCGGCACCTTCGACAAGCTCACCGGCTGGCAGACCGACCAGGCCATGATCGCCGCGTGCCCCTACGCTTGGCCGTGGAACGTGCTGGGCTGGCCGGGGGTCAACGTCCCCGCCGGGCTGAGCCCCGAGGGCCTGCCGCTCGGTGGGCAGCTGCTCGGCCCCTCGCACGCGGAGGAACGGCTGATCTCGCTGGCCGCGCAACTGGAAGAGGTCGAACGGTGGCAGGACCGCAAGCCCGAGACCGCTTGGTGAACACCCGCGAGACGATCCTCCACGCCGCGCTCAAGGTGGTCGGGGAACAGGGAGTCGGCGGGCTGACCAACCGCCGGATCGCGCGGCAGGCCGAGGTCTCGCTCGGCACGCTGACGTATCACTTCCCCAGCCAGACGGCGTTGCTGCGCGAGGCGATGCTGCTGTTCGTCGAGGAAGAGACCACGAAGCTGACCGGGTTCGTGGACGCCTACCGCGAGCAGGGGTTGAGTGTCGAGCAGGCCGCGTCGGTGGTCGAGCAGGTCATCTCGCAGCTTCCGTTCGGCACCGACGAACTCGGCGCGCACGAGCTGTACCTGCAGGCCGCGCGCGACCCCGGGCTCCAGGACGCGGCCGCGCGGTGTTTCGCCGCCTACGACGAACTGGCGCTGGTGATCTTGAAGACGCTCGGCGTGCCTTCGCCGGAACGGCTGACCGGCCCGGTCGTCGCGCTGATCGCCGGACTGCAGTTGCGCAGGCTCGCCACCGGCGATGACGGCGTCGGCGTGGCCCAGTCGTTGATGATGCTCGTCCGCGGCGCGTCGTGAGCGGTCCGCCGATCGTCAAGGGGACGGCGGCGTGGCGGTACTTCGGCGACTTCCGGGCCGGGCTGCTGGCGGGTCAGGTGCTGGTGCTGCAGGTCGCGCATCCGGTCGTCGCGGCCGGGGTGCGGGATCATTCGGACTACGTCGAGGATCCGTGGACGCGGCTGATGCGCACGGCCGCGTCGCTGTCGATCTACGTCTACGGCGGTCCGGAAGGCGCGCGGTACGAAGCGGACCGGTTGCGCGCGCTGCATCGCGAGTTCACCGGGGTCTACGCCGACGGGCGCCGCTACAGCGCGCTGAACCCGCACGCGTACGCCTGGGTGCACGCCACGCTCGTCATGGCTCCCGTTGACACGCAACGGTTCTACGGCGAACCGATGACCGCGTCCGAACTGGACGAGTACTACGCGCAGATGTGCGACGTCGGACGGCTGCTCGGCCTGCGCGAACAAGATCTGCCTTCGACCTGGCCGGAATTCGAGCGGTACTACGCGGAAACGCTCGACGGCTTCGGCCCCAACGAGACGATCTCGACGCTGTTCGAGACGCTCCGGACGGTGAAGAAACCGTGGCGATGGCTGCCCGGCGAAAGCTGGGCGAAGCTGCGGCAGGGGCAGCTGTTCGTCATCCGCGGCACCCTTCCGCCCGCGCTGCGCGAGCGACTCGGTCTACAGTGGACAGAGCAGGACCAGCGCCGGTTCGATCGGTTCCGGACCGTGGTGAGGGTGGCTGTCGGGCTCGTGCCGACGACGTTGCGGTCCTCGCTCATGCGCCGGATCGGGCGACTGAACGTCTGGTTCCGGGCGCATCCACGCGCGTACCGCTTCCTCGGCGGTTGAGGTGTGCGCCGAAGGTGGCATTGGGGACACTCTGGGGTTCGGTGACTCGATGTCGTGTCCTGAAGGGCCCTTTCAGGACGTTGAACGTCGCGAAGGGGGCCTTCAGGACATTCCGCGGCGCGGCTCAGGGCGCCGGAACCTTCCCCGCATGCGATGCGACGAAAGACCCCTTCACCCCGACCGACAAGACACCTTTGCCTTACCTGTCAATAAGTCCTCTGGATGCTTTCCCCTACTGGAGTAAGGGCCTACATCCCCTTCACGGGGGACCCAGGTTCACCCCGCGCCGTGACGCTTTCCCTGACCGTCGTCGTTAACTTCAGGCGGGATGGGGAATTCACCGAGGGGGCGGCGCACGGCGCCGTTGGTCATCGTCCGCGTACTCGTGCTCTGTGCGCTGGCGTCTTCGCTGTTGGGCGGCACAGCCCAGGCTGACGGCGTGTCGAGCGGAGCGGACGTCCAGGTCGCGCAGACGCTCGGCACCCGCGATCTGACGATCGTGCTGCGGCGGATGGACATCGCGCCCGGACCGCTGCACGTCGACGTCGTCACGCATGCCGGAAGCGCGCCGGGAACGCTGAAACTGCGCGCGTCGACAGCCGGGACGACGTTTTCCGAAACCACGGTGCGGCTGGACGGGAAACCCGGCGCCCATCCGGCGCTGCTGCGGGTCGACCAGCCGGGGCCGTGGGAGCTCGGCCTCGACGACGGGACGGACACCGCGTCGATCCCGTTCCTCGTGCCGGCCAGGGTCATTCCCCCTTGGGAGAAGGCCACTTTCGGCGGGTTCGTCGGCGCGGGCGTGTTCCTGGTGATCGGTCTCGTCGTCGCGATGCGCGTCCGGCGGCCGCAGCTCGCGCTGATCCCCGCCGGCGGGATGGTCGCCGCGCTCGCGGTCGCGGTCACCGGCGCGATGCTTTCGGCGTCGACACCGGCGCCGCCCGCCCCCGGCGCGGCGCTGGACCCGACGATCGACAACATCCAAGACCCGTACGCGAACGCGCAGATGTCCACTGTGGACTTCTCGCGGCCGCCGGTGAACCTGGCCGTACACTCCCCGAACGCGCGATCGGGCGGCCTCGCCGAGGTCCGGCTCGCCTTCGCGGACGGCTCGACCGGCCGCCCGGTCGACGACCTTTTGGTGCACGACAACGCCTTGGTGCATCTCGTCGTCATCTCGCCGACGGGCAGGCTCTGGCATCTGCATCCGGTGCGCGTCGGCCCCGGCGACTACCGGGTGAAGTTCACGCCGCCCGAGGCCGGGACCTACGCCGTCGCCGCCGAAGTCGCCCGGCGAGGCGGCGGCGTGCAACTGGTGCGCACCACGCTGCCGGTCGCGGCGGGCACCGACTCCCCCGCCGAACCCGTGCCCGCGGGGGCGGGCGCGCGGGTCGTCGACGGGAACCCGGTCGACGTCGAGGTCAAACCGGGCAAGCCGACCACGATCACCGCGCGGTTCGGCAAAGCGGATCTCCAACCCTGGCTGGGCATGCTCGGCCACCTGATCGTCGTCGGCCCGATAACCGGCGACACCCGGGTCGGCGCGGATGCCGCTGCCGCGCCGACCTGGGCACATGTCCACTCGATGATCCCGCAATCGCCCGGTATGCCGGGAAAGCCCGATGAGACCGTCGCCGCGTACGGCCCCGACATCCCGTTCACCTACACCTTCGCCGCACCGGGCAAGTACCGGATCTGGCTGCAGGCCGAACGCGACTACACCGTGCTGACCGTGCCCATGCAGCTCGAAGTCCCGCCGGAAGGGGCGCCGCAATGACCACCGAGACGTCCACAGTGGACACTCAGAGACGTAAACCAGCCCTGCTCATCTCCGTGGTCGCCGTGCTCGTGGCGGCGATCGTGGCCTGGCTGGTGTGGCCGAGCGGCGGCGGGGAACAGGTACAGCGCTCGACCCAGGGCCCGTACACGGTTCAGCTGTCGGTCGCGGATCCGCACCAGGGCGGCAATGTCTTCGCCCTGACCGTCACCGGCGCCACGCCGGACGTCGTCACCGTCGAACCGGTGATGCCGCAGATGGGGCACGCGCTCGCCCCGTCGCCCGCGATCGCGGAGGCACCGGGCCGGTTCCGCACCGGCGACGTCCTGCTGCCGATGTCGGGCCAATGGGAGATCACCGTTTCACTGCGCGGGCCGTCCGGCGCCACGCAGCACGTTTTTCCTTTGCTGGTCAAGTAAGAGAGGGAGGTCGAGGGGGTATGGATCTCACCGCGGGAGGGGCGAGGGTCGCCTCGGTGGCACGAAGTGAACGCACCGGTCTCGTACCGGCGGGCACGGTGCTGGCCGGATCGGTGATCTCACTGGTCGGGCTGACCTGGGACATCCAGTGGCACGGCGACGTCGGCCCGGACACGTTCTTCACACTGCCGCATCTGTTCCTGTATTCGGGCAGCGCGATCTCCGGGCTCGCGAGCCTCGTGATCGTGCTGATGACCACGGCCGCGCGCCGGGCGGGCCGCGAAGTCGACGCCCGGGTCGGCGGCCGGGCGATCAACGTCTTCGGCAAGGTCTTCGCCGCACCGGCCGGCTACCTGGTGACCGGGACCGGCGCGGCGATGTTCCTGCTGTACGGCCTGTGGGACCAGTGGTGGCACGGCCTGTACGGCTTCGACGCGGTGATCGACTCGCCGCCGCACATCGGGCTGCTGCTGTCGATCACGCTGAGCATCATCGGCACGGTCATGGTGTTCGCGGCCGCGCGAGAGCACCGCTGGGGCACCCTCGGCGTGGTCGGCAGCCTCGGCGTGCTGATCGCGTTCAGCACGGTCACCGTGCTGGGGCTGCAGCAGATCGACGTCGACCTGGTCGACGTCATCTCCGTGGGCATCGCGCTGCTTTCGGTGCTGCTGGTCTCGGCGGGCGCCGGATTCTGGCGGCGGCCGGGCGGCGCGGTCCGGGTCGCCGCGGCGCTGGCGGTCATCCAGGCGATCACCTGGTGGTTCTCGCCATGGGCGGCGGAGGCCTACGCGAGCGCCGTCGGCCTGCCGATGCGGGACTACATCGACGGCGTGCCCGCGATGCCCGCGATGATGCCGATGGCGTTGCTGCCGATCGCGGCCGTGCTCGAAGCGGTCTACCTGCTTTCGCGGCGCGGCTGGTCCACCGGCCGGGTTTCGGTGCTGGCGGGCGGGATCGGCGGATTCCTGATCGGGGCGAGCATGCCGATCCAGAACGTGTTCGTCTACGGGATGGCCAGGGTCGATTGGCCGCTCGTCATCGTGACGGCCGCCGTCGGCGGGGTGTTCGGGCTGCTCGGCGGGTTCGCCGGGTGGCGGTTCGGCGGGATGCTGAGGCTGCTGGCCCCGGCGAAGGGGGACGACGCGCATGCGTAAGACACTGCTGGCCCTGGCAGCGGCGATCGGGTTGCTGTCCGCGACCACGCCCGCGGCGAACGCCTACGAACCGGTGAACATCGTCCATACCGAACGGGTGCAGGTCGGCCCGTACGGGATGACGGTCGGCTTCAGCACGTGGCCGTTGCGCGCCATGCAATCGCTGGACTTCACGTTCATCCCCGACGACGGGATCGCCGGGAAGTCGGGCACGCTCGCGTTCCTCAACCCGGAGACCGGGCGGCTGGGCCGTGGCCAGCCGCTGGCGAAGCATCCGCGGAAACTGGAGGTGTGGGGACTGGACATCCGGGCGCTGCAGACGCAGGGCTCGTGGACGTTCCGGTTCGAGATCGACGGACCCGCCGGCAAGGGCGCGGGCGAACTCCGCGATCTGGCGGTGCTCGAACAGCCGGGACCGCCGATGGCGGTCAGCTGGTCGATCAGCCTGATCCCGCTGATCGTCCTCGCCGTCCTGATCACCATCGCCTGGAGGCGCACGAAGTCCAGGCTGCGCGGGAACGTGCTCCCGGCGACGGTATGACTCGGAGTGGCCGAAGATCGGATGGCTCGCGTGTCCTGACGGGGCACGCGAGCCGTTCGTCATGGGCTCAAATCGAACTGTCCGGCCTTGACCGCCTTGAGGAAGGCGTTCCACTCACCGGAATCGAAGACGAAGACGGGACTCTCGGCCAGTTTGGTGTCACGCACCCCGACCAGGCCTTCGTGGGCGAGGTTGACCTCGACACAGTTCCCGCCGTTGGGTTCGCTCGCGAAGGACTTCTCCCAAGCGGAGTCGTCGAACAGCGACACGGCCGTGGTCGGATCGTAATCCGCCGCCGACGGATAATCGGCCATTGGTCGTACCTCCGAACGTCGGTCGGGGATGCGGGTCGCGACCTGCGCGAACCGTCACGGCCCCGGCTTCTCCCTGCCTCAACGGGACTATCCCGCACGGCCAAGTGGGTGATCAACTCTGCCCACCCTCGACATGAAGATTATTCCAGGAGTAGGATTAATCGCAGCGGCCGGGGCTCGGTTGTTGGTGAATCGCTCGCAGTATGCAAAGAACTCGGCGACAGTTGTCACCGGGGGCGTTCACCAGGGAGTTTCACCGTTCCAGCAGGCCACCGACGGCAGGTGACCGGCCGGGACACGACCCCGCGGCGCATGACCACCCACCGCCGACCTCGTGGGGGAGGATCAGCGTGATCATTCAGGACACGATGCCTGCGACGGTACTCGCCGTCGGCAGGCTCATGGCCGGGACAGCGGGCGAAAGCCGCCGCTCGGCACACCTTTTCGACCTGCACTCCGGGGGTTCGCACCCCGAATTCCTGCACGCCCGTTGTGGCGCGGCGATGCCTTACGACCACCTGGAATGGATCCCCGTCGGTTCGGGGATGCCGTGTGAGCGTTGTCTCGGCCTGGCCGGTTCGGCCGACCAGACGCGGTTGCCGCGGCCGAGCCGGGGGGTGTGACCGCCATGGCCGTCCGCCTCACCACGCTGCTGTTCCGCCGTGAGGACGAACGCCAGACCTCGGCGAAGCACCGCAACATCGGGCTCGAACTGCGTCAGCGGTTCGGGTTCAGCCTCATCCAGGCCCCGCTGCGCAAGCAGCCGCTGTGGAACTCCGAAGTCGATTTCCCCGTCCGGCGCGGCGCGCACCGGGACCTGATCAGAACCGGCCGGCCGCTCGAAGGTCACTTCGAGCTGACACCCCTGATCGGGCATCTGACCGGCCGGGCCTGAGGGATCAGGGCTTGCGGCCCAGGCCGCCGAGCCCGCCGGTGAAGGTCGGGTCGTCCGCGAACCGGTTGCTCGCCCGGGAAGCCGCCTCGTCCAGATGCCAGGTGGCCATCCAGTCGATACCCGGCTCCACCAGTTCCAGGCCGTCGAAGAACGCGGTGAACTCCGCGCGGGACCGCAGGTGGAACGGCGCGCTGGTCTTCTTGTAGAGCTCCTGGACGTTCTCCCGGTTGTCGCCTTCCTTGCGGGTGACGCCGTCTTCGGTCAGATGCGAGGACAGGAAGTACGAACCGGACGGCAGCAGGTCGACGTAGCGCTGGACCATCTCGTGGACGGGTTCGTCCGGGCCGAGGAAGTACAGCAGGCCGACCAGGACCAGCCCGATCGGCTGCCGGGGGTCGAGCACGCCGGTTTCGAGGGCGCGCTTCCAGATGTCGGCGGGATCGCGCACATCGCCCTGCAGGACCGCGTGCCGCCCTAGCAGGCCTTCCCGTTCCAGCAGCAGCTGGGAATGCGCGACGGCGACCGGCTCGATGTCGACGTAGACGACGCGGCTGTCCGGGTTGACGGCGCTCGCGATCTGGTGGACGTTGCCGACGGTGGGCACGCCGGAGCCGATGTCGAGGAACTGGGTGACCCCTTGGCGCGCCAGGTATCCCACGCCGCGGCCGAGGAAATCGCGGCCGACCCTGGCGAAGGTCTTGACCTCCGGGAACTGCTTCAGCACCTGCGAGCCGAACTCGCGGTCGATGGCCCAGTTGGCGGAGCCCCCGAGGAACCAGTCGTACACCCTGGCCACGTTGGGTCGTTCGAGATCGACACCTTCGGGGGCTTCAGGGTCTCTGGGGTCCTGCTGCGTCGTCATACCGTCACACCTCGTCAGAAACCGGGTTTGCGGGCGACCCCGCCGATGGCGCAGTTAAGCGTAGGCGAGCGGGAGTCGTCCAGCCGCCATGCACCGACCGGGACCAGCCCCGGCGCCACGAGGTCGAAATCCCCGAAGAAACCGAGGAGCTCTTCCTTGCCGCGGAAGGCCGCGGGTGTGCTCGACTGCTCGTACTGCTCCACGACGCGCTGGATCTGCTCCAGCTCGTCACCTTCCACTCCGGACATCGTGACGTGGGAAAGCACGTAGAACGAACCGGCAGGCAGCAGTTTCCGGTACCGCGCGATGACGGCGGCGAGTTCGGGACCCGGTACGAAATGCAGGACGGCGACGGTGAGCAGGGCCACCGGCCGGGCCGGGTCGAGCACGCCGGTGTCGAAGGCGCGCTCCCAGATGTCGTCCGCGTCGCGCAGGTCGCCGCCGATGACCGCGTGCCTGCCGGGGTCGCCGCCTCTCTCCAGCAGGATCCTGGCGTGCGCCACGGCGACCGGTTCGTTGTCGACGTACACGCACCGGCTGTCGTCGTCGACCTCACCGGCGATCTCGTGGACGTTGCCGACTGTCGGCACACCGGAACCGAGGTCGAGGAACTGGTTCACGCCGTGCTCGGCGCAGTGCCGCACCGCGCGGCCGAGGAAGGCCCGGTTGGCCCTGGCGACGGAACGGATGAGCGGGAAGGCCTTGACCAGCTGCTCGCCGAATTCCCGGTCCACCGCCCAGTTCGCGGTCCCCCCGAGTGCCCAGTCGTAGATCCGGGCGGCGTTGGGACGCTCGAGATCCACGCCTTCGGGAAGGAACTGCGGGTCCACGTCCAGCCCCTGTCCACTCGACCGCGCCGATACCGGTAACCCTACCGAAGGGAGGCGGCGAGCTCTCAGGATTGCATCTGATTGCGGTACAGCTCGGCGAGTTCCTTGAGGAACTGCCGGGTCTCCTGGCGTTCCAGCGCGGCGCCGCGCAACCTGTCCCAGGAGTCGACGAAAATGTTGAAGTCCTTGACGTCGTCGAGGTACAACCCGCCCGCGGAATGCTCGATGTAGACGAAATCCCTGGTGCGATCGGGAAAACGCATGATGGTGAAGTCGTTGGGCACCGCGGCGAGCCGCGCGCCGAACGGCAACACGTGCACATACACGCGCGGATGCTTGTCCAGGGCCAGCAGATGTTCGACCTGGTCGAGCATCACCGCCGGGGCGGAGCCGCCGGGAGCGCGGCGCAGGGCGCCTTCGCTGATGATGAACCGGTAGTAGGGCGGCTGCTGTTGTTCGAAGACGGCCTTGCGGTCCAGCCGGTTGCGTACCAACGAGGTGACGTCCGTGGCGCCGGCTTCGGTGAACTGCTTGAGCATGTAGTGCTCGGACTGCAGCGGGCCGGGGATGCGCTCACCGTGCCAGGTGAGGATCTCCGCGGCCGCGGGTTCGAGGTCGGTGAAGGTGCGGAACCAGTGCGGCACCACGGATCGATAACCGGACCAGTGGCCGCGCTGCCCGGCCGCGGCGCGGGCCAGGTTCATCAGCGTGTCGGCCTCGTCGCCGTTGATCCCGAACGCGTTCAGCATCGATCGCACATCCCCGAGCTTGACCCCGACGGCACCGGACTCGATCTTGTTGACCTTGCCCTGGGTGCAGCCGAGAACTTCGGCGACCTGCTGCTGTGTCATCCGCGCGGCGTTGCGGGCATGCCGGAGCTCGTTCCCGAGCTGCTTCCGGCGCGAGGTGACGGTGCTGGCCATCAGCCTTGCTCTCCCGGACCACATAGCCAGGACCGCGGCTTCCCGCCGTCCTGCGCGCGAATACTCGAACCCACCCAGGGTACTTCACCTTGCGGGGTTCGATGATGACATTGCGCAGCGTTCCAGGAAACGGCCGAAAACACCAGTCACCTGGTACGTCACCCTGGTGGCGGAACGATCTCGTCACATTTCGGGCACGTTCGCCGGGCATAGTGACCGAGTGGACCAATCCCCCTTCGCCCGGCGAGTCTCCGACGACGTCTTCGGCTACGTGCAACCCGACGGCTCCTGGTGGATCAACAACTGCGGATTCGTCGCCGCGGGCGATCACACCGTCGTCATCGACACCTGCTCCACCGAACGGCGCACGCGTGCCCTGCTGGCGACGGCAGCCTCGACCGGCGGCGCGCCGGTGACCACCGTGGTCAACACGCATCACCACGGCGATCACACGAACGGCAACTACCTGGCGGCGGGCGCGACGATCGTCGGGCACCGGAAGACGCGTGAAGTGATGGTCGCGACCGGGATCAACACCTACGAGAACGCGTTCACCGGGAACGACTGGGGTCATCTGGAGCTGAGGCCGCCCGAAGTGGTGTTCGACGACCGGCTGACCGTGCACGCCGGCGACGTCCGGCTGGAGCTGATCCATCCGGGGCACGCCGCGCACACCACCAACGACGTGCTGGTCTGGCTGCCGGAGCGGCGGGTGCTGTTCGTCGGCGACCTGATCTTCAACGGTGGCAGCCCGTTCGCGCTGATGGGCTCGCCCGCCGGCTGGCGGCGGGCGCTGGACCTGGTCCGCGCGCTGGAGCCGGAGACGATCGTGCCGGGACACGGCCCGGTGTGCGGGCCCGAGGCGATCGACGTCGTCGACGGCTACCTGGGCTTCCTGCAGAAGCTCGCCGAGCGGGGGAAGGCCGCGGGGCTGACGCCTCTCCAGGCCGCCCGGGAAGCGGATCTCGGGCCTTACGAGGCACTGTCCGAACAGGAACGGCTGCCCGCGAACCTGCACCGGGCCTATGCCGAGCTGGACGGCCTGGAGTGGGGCGCGCCGATCGATCTGGGGGCCGCCATCGCGGACATGGTCGCCTTCAACGGCGCTCCGATCCGCTGCTTCTCCTGACGCTCGCGAGTGGCGGGTTCGCTCGCTGGCCCCGGCCCGGCTTCGGGTGCCTGCCTGCTCGAAGTGGTCGTGAGTGGCAAGTCGTGCTCGCTTGAGCGATAAGCCCAGGTGCCGCGTCGACGAGAGCGCGAGGTATCACTCAGGGTGATTGCTGTGTGGAAACAGGGACGTTCAACGTCCCTGTTTCCACACACCCCCTCGTCTCCCCGCCGGTCCGGTGTCGAGCCGAGTTGTCCACAGGCCGTCCCGGTTGTGGACAGCTCCCGGTTGATCCCTTCTCGCCCCGGCGCCGTATCCCTCAACGGGGATAGGCTCGGCACGGGAATCGAAGCGGAAGGGTGCGGATGAGCAAGAAGGCGAGCATCGGGGTCACGGGCCTGGCGGTCATGGGCCGCAACCTGGCCAGGAACCTGGCGAGGCACGGGCACACGGTGGCCCTGCACAACCGCTCCGAGCAGCGGACGAAGGAACTGGTCGAGCAGTTCGGCGACGAAGGCGACTTCATCCCGGCGTATTCGGCGCAGGCGTTCGTCGACGCGCTGGAGCGGCCGCGTCAGGTCGTGATCATGGTCAAGGCCGGTGCGCCGACGGATGCTGTGATCGACGAGTTCGTCCCGCTCCTCGAGAAGGGTGACGTGATCGTCGACGCGGGCAACGCGCACTTCGCGGACACCCGGCGGCGCGAGGCGGCGCTGCGCGAGAAGGGCATCCACTTCGTCGGCACCGGTGTGTCCGGCGGCGAGGAGGGCGCGCTGCACGGGCCGAGCATCATGCCGGGCGGGTCCAAGGAGTCGTACCAGTCGCTCGGGCCGCTGTTCGAGGACATCTCGGCGAAGGTCGACGGCGAACCGTGCTGCACGCACGTGGGCGCGGACGGCGCCGGGCATTTCGTGAAGATGGTGCACAACGGCATCGAGTACGCCGACATGCAGTTGATCGCCGAATCGTTCGACCTGTTGCGCGGCGCGGGCGGCTACTCCCCCGCCGAGATCGCGCAGGTCTTCCAGACCTGGAACTCCGGACGGCTGGACTCGTACCTGATCGAGATCACCCAGCAGGTGCTGGCCCACACCGACGCCGCTTCCGGCAAGCCGTTCGTCGACATCGTGGCGGACCAGGCGGAGCAGAAGGGCACCGGCCGCTGGACCGTCCAAATCGGACTGGATCTGGGCGTGCCGATCAGCGGGATCGCCGAAGCCGTCTTCGCGCGCTCGCTGTCCGGTTCGTCGAACCTGCGTGAGGCCTCGCGCGGTCTCGGCGGTCCTTCGCGCGCTCCGCTGACAGGGTCCGCTTTGGACACCTTCGCGGACGACGTGGAGCAAGCGCTGTACGCGTCGAAGGTGGTGGCGTACGCCCAGGGCTTCAACCAGATCCAGGCGGGCGGCGCCGAATACGGCTGGGACATCGACCTCGGCAAGGTCGCGTCCATCTGGCGCGGCGGCTGCATCATCCGCGCGAAGTTCCTGAACGACATCACCGCGGCGTACGCCGAAGAGCCCGGCTTGCCGACGCTCCTGACCTCCGGCGGCTTCCGCAAGGC
This sequence comes from Amycolatopsis speibonae, assembly GCF_042647925.1. Classification (NCBI taxonomy): domain Bacteria; kingdom Bacillati; phylum Actinomycetota; class Actinomycetes; order Pseudonocardiales; family Pseudonocardiaceae; genus Amycolatopsis; species Amycolatopsis speibonae. The sequence continues at coordinate 302,683 of NZ_JBHRWK010000014.1, read as the reverse complement.
CGTCGAGGACGCCCAGGACTCCTGGCGTTCGGTGATCTCCACGGCCGTGCGGCTCGGGATACCGACCCCGGGCTTCTCGACCGCGCTGGCCTACTACGACGGTCTGCGCGCGGAGCGGCTCCCCGCCGCACTGGTGCAGGGGCAGCGGGACTACTTCGGTGCCCACACGTATCGCCGGGTCGACCGGGAAGGTTCGTTCCACACCGCTTGGGCCGCCGACGGCCGTCCCGAGTCCTCCGCCTGACAGCTGTCTGCCGTGATGGCCCCCGACCATGAGGAAAGGGGCCATCACGCACAGGCGGCCAACAGGACGAGGGCGACGAACACCAGGACAGTGAGCGCGATCCGCGTCATTCCCCGCGTGCCGCGACGATTTCCGCCAGGGACCGCAGGATCGTCGCCTCGGTCTTCTCTTTCGTGAGCCCGAGTCCGGTCAGCAAAGCGCTTTCGAGCTCGAACAGGGCCAGCAGGATGTGCTCGGTGCCGATGTAGTTGTGCCCGAGCCGCAGCGACTCCCGCATCGTCAGCTCCAGCGTCTTCTTGGCCTGCGCCCCGAAAGCCATCTTCGCCGCCTCCGCCGGTTCTTCGGCGGGTTCCGGCAACGCGGCCATCGCGGCCTCACGGACTGCTTCCAAGGTCACCTTCTGCGCCACGATCGCCCCGGCGGCGAGCGCGGCGGGTTCGGCGAGCAGGCCGAGGATCAGGTGCGCGGGCTCGATCTGCGGGCTCTTCGCCTCGACAGCCGCGTCCCGCGAAACAACGACGACGTGCCGCGCGCGGTCGGTGTAGCGGCTGAACACCTTCACCAGGTCTTCGAGCGAAGAGCCGCTGGAGTCGACAAAGCGTTTCTGGGCGGCCTGCTTGGACACCCCCATGTTCTTGCCGATCTCGGTCCAGGACGCGCCGGAACGCCGCGCCTGGTCGACGAAGTGGCCGATCAGGTGGTCGGCCACTTCGCCGAGGTGCTCGCCGAGGAAGACCGCGTCGGACAGCTGGCCGAGCACGTCGCCGTCGGGATGCTGCTGCTTGATGTGGGAGATGAGGTCGTCGAGCCGGACTGGATTCGTCATGCCGTCAACTTTAGGTTGACGCGGTTCAATCGTCAACCGCGGGTTGACGCAAAGGTCGCCTTCAGATCGAAGCCGTTGGCCTCCAGCGTCTCGAACCGCGGCGCCGGATCCGCGGCGAAAAGCCGTCGCGCCGCGATGTGGTCCGGCGGCCGGTTCACCGACTCGACCCCGACGAGCACGCCGTCCCGGAACGACAGCACCGAGAACTTCCCGCTCTCCCGATCCCCGGTCACCACGGTCTTTTCCGCCCCGGTCAGGATCCCGGCGATCTGCAGTTTCGCGCCGAGCTGATCGGTCCAGAACCAGGGCAGGCTGTCGTAGGGCGCGGGTTCGCCGGTGATGACGGCGGCCGCCGCCCGTGCCTGGTCGACGGCGTTCTGCACCGACTCCAGGCGCGTCGCCGTCCCCGCCTGGACACACGGGAAGTTCGCGCAGTCCCCGACCGCCGAGATCTTCGGGTCGCTCGTGCGCAGGTGTTCGTCGACGACGACACCGTTCGCCACGGCGAGCCCGGCCTCCTCCGCGAGCCGTGTCCGCGGCTCCACGCCGACCCCGACCAGCACCAGATCGGCGGGCAGCAGGCTGCCGTCGCCCAGTTCCACCTCGGTCACCCGACCCTCGCCGCGCAGCGCGGCGACACCTTCGCCGAGCAGGATCGTGTGCCCCGCCCCCTCGTGCAAAGCAGCGAAGAACGCCGAAACCTCCGGAGTCGCGACGCGCGCCATGAGCCTGTCCTGCGCCTCCACGATCGTCACGGGCCGCCCGGCGTGCGCGGCGAACTCCAGCCCGATGAACCCGCCCCCGACCACGACCACGTTCTCCGCGCTTTCCAGGGCGGCACGCAGGACGTCGGCGTCGTCCTTGGTGCGCAAGGTGAACACACCGTCCAAAGTGGACCCCGGCACCGGCAGCACCCGGTTGACCGCTCCCGTCGCCAGCACGAGATGGTCGTACTCGTGGGCGCTCCCGTCGTCGAGCACCACCTTCGCGCCGTCCCGATCCACCGACGCGACCCGGCCCGGGATCAGTTCGATGCCCTTCTCCGCGAAGAAGTCCTCGGGCCGCAAGCGCAACTGGGCGTCGCCCGCCGTCCCGGCGAGATAGCCCTTCGACAACGGAGGCCGTTGATACGGCAGTCCGGGCTCGTCGCCGATGAGCACCACCCGCCCGTCGAACCCCTTGTCCCGCAGCGAGGTCGCGACTCCGAACCCGCTCTGCCCGGCCCCTACGACGAGGACGGTCTCCATCGGCGCTCCTTCCGTTGTGCCCGCTCCCCATTCAACACAGCTCCGGCCCTTTCGACACGTGATCCTCACGCGGAAGACGCGTTACCGTCATGCTCGACGAGTCCACTGGTGTTCCCGCACGTCAGGAGGGGGTCGCATGACCCGGCCCGAGATCCATCCGGTCGACGCCCGCCCGCCGCTGCCGAAGCTGACCTTGCTCGGCCTGCAGCACATGACGATCATGTACGCGGGCTCGGTGGCCGTCCCGCTCGTCGTGGGCAGCGCGCTGAAGCTGGACGCGGCGACGATCGCGTTGCTGGTCAACGCGGATCTGCTGGTCGCGGGGATCGCGACGCTGATTCAGGCGATCGGGATCGGACGCATCTTCGGCATCCGCCTGCCGGTGGTGGCCGGCGCGACGTTCACCGTGGTCAACCCGATGATCATGATCGCGTGCCAGTACGGCATGCAGGCCGTCTACGGCGCGATGATCGCGTCGGGGGTGTTCGGCCTGCTCATCGCGAAACCTTTCGCGAAGATGATCCGCTTCTTCCCGCCACTGGTCTCGGGCACGCTGCTCGTCGTCATCGGCATCTCGCTCATCGGCCCCGGCGTCGGCCTGATCGCCGGCCACGACACCACGTCGCCGGACTACGCGAAGCCCGCCAACATCGCGCTCGCGTTCGGCGTGATCGCGGTGATCGCGGTGATCACCCGCGTCCTGCGCGGATTCGCGAACCAGATCGGCCCGCTATTGGCCCTGCTGCTCGGCCTGGCCGCGGCCGTCCCGATGGGGCTGGTGAGCTTCAAGACCATCGCCGCCGCCGACTGGTTCGGTCTCGCGTCACCGTTCCACTTCGGCCCGCCGACCTTCCCGATCGCGGCCGTGCTGTCGATGTGCGTCGTGATGCTGGTGACCTACACCGAATCCACCGCGGACCTGGTCGCGGTCGGCGAGATCACCGGACGGCCGACGACTGATTCGGACCTCGCGCGCGGTCTCGCCACCGACGGTCTGTCGGCCATCCTCGGCGGCGCGATGAACTCTTTCCCGGACACGGCTTTCGCGCAGAACGTCGGGCTCGTGCAGATGACCGGGGTGCGCAGCCGCTGGGTGGTCGCGATGGCGGGCGGCCTGCTCGTGCTGATGGGCCTGGTGCCGAAGGTCGGCGCCTTCGTCGCGGCCGTGCCGGAGCCGGTGATCGGCGCCGTAGCGGTGGTCATGTTCGCGATGGTCGCCGCGGTCGGCGTGCAGAACCTGAAGAAGGTGGAGTTCTCCGGCAACCACAACACGTTCATCGTCGCGGTGTCGTTCGGCGTCGGCCTGCTGCCGGCGTTCTCCACGAACCAGTTCGGGAACTCGATCTTCTTCCAGCACTTCCCGGCGTGGCTGCAGACCATCTGCGGCAGCCCGATCACGGTCGCCGCGATCGTCGCCTTCACTCTCAACCTGCTGTTCAACCACCTCGGCAAGCGCCGGGAGCCGGACTTATTGCAGGCGCCTTAACACCACAGCCACTTCGGCCACAGGTTGCACTCTTCGGTGGGTGTCGTGGAGGGCGGCGGCGGGGTCTGGTTGGGCGGCTGAGGAGGGACCGTCGATCCCGTCGGCTTCGGCGGGTCGGCGGGCGCGTGCGACGAGGTCGGAGTCGTCGGAGTGTCCGGGGAGTCGGACGACGAGGCGGCCGAACTCGACGTGCGACGGCTCGACGTCGTCTTGCTGGGCTTCGACGAAGTCTCACCATCGCCGGTCTCGACCGTCTCGGTGGACGGGACCGCCGACGTCGCGTCGGCTCCCCTGTTCTCCGAAGGCCGCTTCGGCATCTCGATGACGCTGATGTTGTTCGGCTGCGCATTCTGCTCGGGATCCGAATCGAACCCGACGAGAACACCGGCCGCGCCACAGGCGACGACCACGGCTATCACCACCGCGATCACTCTCCAGCGTGACTTTGCCCGTGACTCCTCGTGGTCATCCCAGCCCTCGCGAATGAGCAGGTCGGCGACCGAAACGTCGTCGTCATCCACTAGTTGAGACCTTCCGCACCGGGATCGAGCGAACAGTAGTTTTACCGCAACTCACCGCTGAATGGGTGAAGTTAACCAAAAATTATTCACCCGATGGAACACGTTAGCGTATGCCAGTCACACAGCGTGTATTCATATGCTTTCGCGCATATCTGCGGTGGCCGACCTTCGGTTCGCGTATACAGCGCCCTCCGCGGGTGGTGTAATCGACGGTGCCAGCACCGGAAAAGGGGGTTCGGACGGATCATGGAGGCTGACGCCCTCGCCGTGCCGGGGGCCGGAAATTCCGGTCATCCGACAGGCGCACCGCTCGGAAACGAGCCGGTCGGCGATCTCGGCCTCGCGGGCGACCACGCCGCCATCTGGTCGTACGACTTCGAAGCCGAGACGCTGTCCTGGCTGCCCGGACTGGAGAACCTGCTGGGTGGAGCCGGTCTCACCGAGGCCGTGATCGAAGCACGGCTCGCCGATCTGGTCGCCCCGCTGACGTCGGGCACCCGCACTTCCCCGCCTTGGCGCGAGTTCGAACTCGAACAGTCGATCCGGAATCCGGCGGGCGAGATCCGCTGGATCCGCCTGCGTGCCCGCACCATCGGTGACGGCACCCTCTCCTCGGGACTGCTCGGGATCGCCACCGACGTGACCGACGTCCGCGAGAATCGGCAAGCCCTCGAAGATCTCACCGACCGTTACCGGCTCTTGGTGGAGCTGAGCCCCGACGCGGTCTGCGTCCACGAAGCCGGCGTCGTCACCTACGTGAACCGGGCCGCCGTCACCGCGCTCGGAGCGTCCTCGACCGCCGAACTGATCGGACGGCCGATCATGGACCTCGTCGCCGACGAATCGCTCCCGGCCCTGCTGGACAGGATCGCGTCGCTGCACCGCCAGGGCGCGTCGACCGACCCCACCGACGCCGTCATGCTCCGTCTCGACGGCACGAAGTACCTGGTCCAGAGCATTTCGGTGCGGACGACCTGGGAGGGCAGGCCCGCGTTCCAGGTCATCATGCGCGACATCAGCGCGCAGAAGGCCGCCGAAGCGACGCTGCGCTACCAGGCCGCGCTGATCAGCCATGTCAGCGACGCGATCATCGCGACCAGCGGCACCGGCATGGTGACCAGCTGGAACCCCGCCGCGGAGAACGTCTACGGCTGGACGGCGGGCGAGGCGATCGGCGGCACGGTGAGCGACCTCGTCGGCGCGCCGCTCGACCCGGAAGCGGTCCTGCGCAAGGGCGGTGTCCTGCAGACGACCCACCGCCACCGCAACGGCTCGACCCTGGCCATCCGCATCTCGGCCGCGGAGATGAACGACGGTTTCGTGCTGGTCTGCGCCGACGAAACGGCCCGGCGGCGCGCCGAGCGGCGCTACAGCACCGTGGTCGCCTCGCTCGACGAAGGCGTGGTCGTGATCGGCCCCGGCGGCCTCATCGAATCGGCGAACCCCGCGGCGTGCCGGATCTTCGGCGTCGACCACGACGACCTCATCGGCATCCCGTGCGTGACGCTGGAGCTGTACGACGACCAGGGCCGCCTCCCGCCCGCGCGGATGCCGTCGGTGGTGACCCGGCGCACCCGGGTCACACAGACCGGGCTCGTGCTGCGGCTGCGGCGGCCCGACGGCGGCGACGTCTGGATCTCGCTGACCTCGCGGCTGCTGACCCCGGAAGACCCGTCGGCCATGGCGGTGGTCACCTCGTTCACCGACATCACCGAACGCCGCGCCATCGGCGAGCGGCTCGCCCACGAGGCGACGCACGACCCGCTCACCGAACTCGCGAACCGGACGCTGGTGCTCGACAGCCTCGCCGAGGCGCTGTCCGGCTCCGGCCGCGCCGAGCTGACCACGCTGCTGTTCATCGACCTCGACAAGTTCAAGGTGATCAACGATTCCCTCGGGCATTCCGTCGGCGACAAGGTGCTCCGCATCGCGGGCGAACGGCTGCGCCGGGGGATCGGCGAGAACGACCTCGTCGGCAGGCTCGGCGGCGACGAATTCGTCGTCGTCACCGCGGAGATCACCGAACCGGACGAGATCAAGGCGCTGGCCGGGCAGCTGCGCGAGGCGCTGACCGAACCGATCACGGTCAACGGCAGACAGCTGCACATCGACGCCAGCATCGGCATCGTCACCGCGGCCAACGACGACACCCGGACCGCCGAAGACCTGCTGCGGGACGCGGATGTCGCGATGTACCAGGCGAAAACGCTCGGCCGCGCGCGTTACGAGTTCTTCGACGTCGAGCTGCGCGAGCGGATGCAGCGGCGGCTCCGCATGGAGCAGGACCTGCGCGACGCACTGCAGAACGAGGAACTCTGGACGGCGTACCAGCCTGTCGTGGACATCGAATCCGGCGAGATGGTCGCGGTGGAGGCGTTGCTGCGCTGGAAACATCCGGCGCACGGCACGATCTCGCCCGCCGAGTTCATCCCGCTGGCCGAGGAAAGCGACCTGATCAACCTGATCGGCAAGTACGTCCTCCGCACGACCACGCGCGAGATCGCCAAACGGCGCGAACAGCTCGGCATCGACCTGAACCTCAAGGTCAACCTGTCGGCCCGGCAGCTGGACGACCCGCATCTGGTACCCACCGTGCAGGACGCGATGAAGACGACCGGGCTGCCGCCGCACGCGCTGACCCTGGAGGTCACCGAGAGCGCGCTGATGCGGGACCAGGCCGCGGCCGCCGAAGTCCTGACGTCGTTGCGCGATCTCGGTGTCTCGCTGGCGATCGACGACTTCGGCACCGGTTATTCGTCGCTCGCGCAGCTGCAACGGCTCCCGCTGGACACGCTCAAGATCGACCGCACCTTCGTCACCGGCATCGCGGAATCACGCGACGCGGCCGCGATCGTCAAGAGCATCATCGCGATGGCGCACGCCGTCGACCTGATCGTCGTCGCCGAAGGTGTCGAAGACGAAGAGCAGCTCACCGTCCTGCGTGAGCTGAACTGTGACCAGGCACAGGGCTTCCACCTGGGCCGCCCCGTGCCCCCTGACGAACTTTTCGGAGCCGCTGAATGAGTGTCGAGATCACTTCCGGGACAGACCGCTACGACATCGCCGTGGACGGGAAACCCGCCGGGTTCCTGGAAACCCGCACGCGTCCGGACGCGATCCTGTTCCTGCACACCGAGATCTCCGACGACTTCGCGGGCCAGGGCCTGGCGGGCAAGCTCGTGTCCGCCGCGCTCGACGACGTCCGGTCGCAGGGCAGGTCCGTCCTGCCCTACTGCCCGTACGTGCGCTCGTACATCGCGAAGCACCGCGAGTACGAGGACCTCGTCCCCGAGGACAAGCGCGCCGAGTTCGAACTCTGAGCCCTCAGCCCGGGTAGATCTTCAGTAGCTTCGTGAGTTCGTCCTCGGTGAGGACGACGTCCAGCTCGCGCAGGGTCGCGTCGAGCCGCTCGGGCGGGATCGTGGTGGTCTCCTTCGTCCCGTCCGGACGTTCGACGATGAACTCGGTGCCGACCAGCTTGCGGCTGAGCCCTTCCTCCAGCCGCATGATCACCAGCTGCCCGGTGAACGGCGAGCGCGGATGCGTCGACGTGTAGTGGTGGTAGACCTCGTAGTCGATCCGGTGCATCGGCGTGAGCGTGAAGGCGTGCAGGTCGGTCCAGTCGTCGCCCTCCAGCTTCTGCAAACGCCACCAGTCGCCGTCCGCGACGAGCCGGTGCGGCCAGCCCGCCTGGTCCACCACGGCGCCGTCGACCAGCGGCATCGGCACCAGCATCCCGGCGCCGAACCCGACGTCCACCAGGTGCTGGACTCCGTCGGCCTCGATGGTGAGCGTCATATGCGTGTACGGGCCGTTCTTCTGCGGCTGCACCCGCGCGACGAGGCGGCTGACGGGGTAGCCGAGCTGCTCGGCGGCCGCGGCGAAGAGGCTTCCGTGCTCGTAGCAGTAGCCGCCGCGATGGCGGTGGACGAGCTTGCCGATCACGTCGTCGAGGGAGATCCCCTTGTGCTGTCCCAACACGACGTCGACGTTCTCGAACGGAACGGCCAGGATGTGGGCCTTCGCCAGCTCACGCAGCGCGGCGGCGGACGGCTTCGCCCGGTCCTGGCCGATCCGGCCGAGGTACGCGTCGAGGTCGAGGGTGTCGACAGTCCATTCGTCGACCTGCTCAGGTGCGAGTGTCATGCCCCGAGCCTGACACCTCCACCTGACTGGAGGTCAAGATCAGCGGCCTGTTTCCTGGGTGATGGACCGCGCGGCCACCGTCCCGTCGTCACCGGTCTGTCCCTGGACGACGACCGTCGAGCCCGGTTTGAGGTCGGTGAGCTTGCCCGCCTGTGTCACACCGACGGTCGTGTCGTCCGTTGTGGACACCGTGATCTCGCCGCCCTGCGCGTTCTTGACGTACACCTTGGTCCCGTCGACGCGGTCGATCGTGCCCGTGGTGCCGCGCCCGGCCGCGCCGCGGGTGCCGCCCTGTCCCTGGGCGCCCGGCTGTCCTTGGCCGCCCGGCGCCGCGGCCTGGCGGGCGGGCGCCGGGGTCGAGGCCGAGCCGAACGCGGCATGCGTCCAGGCACCGAGGGCGAACACGGCCGCCAGCGCGACCAGACCGGCCAGCACCCGCGTGGTCCGGGAGAACGACCGCGCGGCGCGGCGCATCTCGCCGTGGAGATCACCGGTCACCGCCGGACCGGCGACGATCTCCTCCGCGGTCGGTTCAGTAGACGGCATCGAGACTCCTATTCGTGACGCAAGGCGTCGATCGGCCGCAGCTTCGCGGCCCGGTTCGCTGGGAAGACCCCGAAGAACAGCCCGATCAGGGCGGAAACCGCGAAGGCGAGGAAGATCGAGGACGGCACCACGACCGGCTGAATCCCGGAGATCGTGAACCGGCTGCCGATCAGCCCGATCGCGACGCCGAGCAGCCCGCCGAACAGGCTGAGCATGGTCGCTTCGGCGAGGAACTGGCCCAGGATGGCCGAACGCGGTGCCCCGACGGCCTTGCGGATGCCGATCTCGCGGATCCGCTCGGTCACCGTCACCAGCATGATGTTGGTGACGCCGATCCCGCCGACCAGCAGCGAGATCGCCGCGACGGCGGCGAGCAGCACGGTGAACGTCTCGGTGGCCGAAGTGCGGGTCGCGAGCAGTTGTTCGGAGTTCTGGATCTGGTAGTCGGCGGTGCCGCCGGCGCGGATGCCGTGCCGCGCGTCGAGGATCGCGGTGATTTCGGCCTGGGCGAGGGAAACCGAATCCGCGCCTGTCGCCTGAACGGCGATCTGGCTCAGGCTTCCGTAGCCCGCCAAGGAGTTCTGCACCGCCGAGATCGGCGCGATCGCGACGTCGTCGGCGTTCTGCGGCCCGGTGCTCCCCTGGGCCTTCAGCACTCCCGCGACGGTGAACTGGATGCCGTTGAGCAGTACGTTCCCGCCGACCGGCTCGGCCGTGCCGAAGATCGACTGGGCCGTCGTCGCGCCGAGGACGACGACCTTCCGCGCGGCTGTGACGTCCTCGGCGGTGAACAGCGCGCCGTCGGCGATCTCCTTGTTGGTCGTGGTGAAGTAGGCGGGTTCGGTGCCCACGACGCTCGGGATGTCGTACGACGTCTGGCCGCGGGTCGCGGTGGCCGTCGTGGTCACCACGGGGGACGCCGCCTTGACGTCCGGCGCGCCGATCGGGTCGACGAGCGCGTGCGCGTCCTGCACCGTCAGCGGGCGCGCCGTCGCGCTCTGGCCGCCGCCGCGCGCCGGGGAGACGTTGACGACGTTGGTGCCGAGCCCCTGGATGCTCGCCGCGATGGCGGCGGAGGCGCCGTTCCCCACCGCCACGAGCAAGATCACCGCCGCGACGCCGATGGTGATGCCGAGCGTGGTGAGCGCCGACCGCAGCTTGTTCGCGGTGAGCCCGCGGATCGCGAACCGCAGGATCTCCAGGAAGTTCACGACGCCACTCCCACTGCGCGGGCAGGCTCGTCGGAGACGATCAGCCCGTCCTCGACGCGGACCACCCGGCGGGCATGCGCGGCGACCTCGTCCTCGTGCGTGATCACCACGATGGTGCGACCGAGCCGGTTCAGCCTGTCGAAGACGCCGAGGACGTCCGCGGTGCTGCGCCTGTCGAGGTTCCCGGTGGGCTCGTCGGCCAGCAGCATCGCGGGCCCGGTGACCAGCGCCCGCGCCACGGCCACGCGCTGGATCTGCCCGCCGGACAGCTCGCTCGGCAGATGCTTGGCCCGGTCGGAAAGGCCGACCATCTCCAGCGCGGCGAGCGCGCGTTCGCGCCGCACCGACCGCCGAAGTCCACCGTAGACAAGTGGAAGCTCCACATTGGACACTGCAGAGGTTCGGGGAACCAGGTTGAAGGACTGGAACACGAAACCGATCTTGCGGTTGCGCAGCAACGCCAGCTGACGCTCGTTGAGCTCGCCGACGCCGAATCCGTCGAGCAGGTACTCCCCCGAGGTCGGCACGTCCAGGCAGCCCAGCATGTTCAGCAGCGTCGACTTGCCCGAACCGGACGCGCCCATGATCGCGACGTACTCGCCGGGCAGGATGGCGAGATCGACCCCGCGCAACGCGTGCACGGCGGTCTCCCCTTCCCCATAAGTCTTGCGCAGCCCGGAGACCGCGATCACCGGGTTCATCCCCGACCGCCTCCGGTGCCGGTGCCGCGCTGGCCACCGCCGGGGAAACCGCCGGTCCCATCGCCGGGGAAGCCTCCCGTTCCCCCCGTCCGCCCGGTGCCGGTGGCCGCTGCCGCGGTCAGCACGACGTTCTCCCCCTCGGTCAGCCCCGAGGTGATCTGCACCGTCGACTCGCCGCGGATCCCGACCTGCACCTGGCGCTGGACGCTCTGGCCGTTCTCCTGCACGGTGACGGTGTTCGTGCCGCCGGTGGTCCGCACCGCGGCGGCGGGGACGCTCAGCGCGTTCCGCGCCTCGGCGACGGTGACCACGACGCTCGCGGATTGGCCGGGCCGCAGGCCTTCCGGCGCGCCGGTCAACGCCAGCTTCGTGCGGTAGGAGACGACGCTGCCGCTCGTGGTCGGCGTCAGGTCGACGCTGGAGACGGTCGCCTGGACCGGCTTGTCCGGCGACGAGTTCAGCGTCACCGTCGCCTTCTGGCCCGCTTTGACCTTGCTGACGTCAATTTCGGCGATCGAGGTGTCGACGACCAGGTCGGCCATGTTCGTGATGGTGACGAACCCGCTGCCGCCACTGGACGAAGACGACGTCGCGGCGTTGGAGTTCCCCTGGTTCCCGCTCGATGTGGACGGCTGGGAACTGCCGGAAGAGCCGCTGGAGGACTGCTGTCCGACGGTGCCGCTGATCGCCGTGACCGTCCCCGCGCCGGGTGCGTGGAGCGTGGTGTTGTCGAGCGCGGTCCGCGCGTTCTGGACGTCGAGCTCGGCCTGGTCCACCTTGGCCTGAGCCGAAGCGACGCTGTTCTGGGCGCTTGGGGAGTTCTGGCCGGTGGCGGGGGTGGCCTCCGCCGTCTCGGCGGTGTCGAGGTTGTCCCCCGCGACCACGAGGTTCGCCTTCGCGACCTGAAGCTCCTTCGCGGCCTGAGCACTGTCAATGGTCGCGAGTTTCTGGCCCACCGACACGACGTCGCCGACCTTCACGTCGATCGACGCGACCTTGCCGGCCGTGGCGAAGTTCGCGGTGCCGGTGTAGCCGCTGGCGAGCGTCCCGGCGGCGGAGACGGTCTCGGTGACCGTGGCCCGGCGGACCGGCGTACTGCGGGTCTGGGCCTGCGCGGTGTTCTGTTCGGGACTGAATGCCTGATATATCCCGAAACCTGCTCCGGCCAGGAGCACGACCAGGACACCGTTGAGCACCCAAGCCTTGAAGGGGCGAGCTCGCGTCATGCGGTGACCCTGCTGCCGTTGCTTGGCAATGACCTGTTGATTGCCTGTGAGCCCGCTGTGTATCCAGGGGCGCCCCTGTGATCCCAGCCTGGCCACCGCCACGAGGACCGCCTCGGCTTCGGTCGAGGCGGTCCTTTCACGGGGAAGCCGCCCGGGGCCCCGGAGTGAGGCCCAGTTCGTCGCGTGCCGCGGCGACGAAAGCCGCCTCCGCCGCCCAGAACGCGTCGAAGAGTTCGTCCCCGCGATCCCCCGCCTCGTGGTCGGCACGCCAGGCGGCGATCTGCCGGACGGACCGGACGAGCTCGGGGGACGTCTCGACCGCTTTCGCGGTGTCGGCGACGAGACAGACCGCGACCATGCCTGCCTCGAGGTGTTCCTTGTACGGACGGCCCGCCTCGTCGAAGTAGGGCATCAGGTGCCCCCGCAGTCTCGGATGCGGCCGAGCCACGATCTTGGCGGTCGGTTCGAGGGCGAAGGCGATGTACTCCCGCGAAGCGGCCAGGAACTCTTGATAGATCGACAGGCGCTGATCGCGCCACTGCCGCTCGTGGTCGCGCCACCACAGCCGATCCTGATTGCGGTACGACAGCCAGCCGCCGAGGAAGACGCCGATCAGGGCGACTACCGGTGTGATCACGCTCACTGCGACGTTCACGGGCACGAGTCTTCCACTGGTTCCCGGCCGTGGGCATGAAAAAACCGCCTTGACCTGGGTCAAGACGGTTCAGGAAGCGGTGGCCAGGGCCGGGGTCGAACCGGCGACCTTCCGCTTTTCAGGCGGACGCTCGTACCAACTGAGCTACCTGGCCGGGAACGCCGGCCAGGAGCCGAACGATCTTGCGACCCTGACGGGACTCGAACCCGCGACCTTCGCCGTGACAGGGCGACGCGCTAACCAACTGCGCCACAGGGCCTTGCATACTGCTTTGTAACTGTACTGCGTACTCCCAACGGGATTCGAACCCGCGTTGCCGCCTTGAAAGGGCGGAGTCCTAGGCCGCTGGACGATGGGAGCCCGGTTCGGTTTCGGCGAACCGATCGACCCGCGCTCTCCGGTGTCCCCGGGAGCGAACATAACTATAGGACACGCCCTTTTCAGCTCCCGCACAGGGGGTCCTCTAGTTGTTCACAGGGCTGGGACCTGCGAGAACGCGGCGAGTTCAGGATATCAGGGCCGACACGTCCCGCAGGGCGGCGAGACGCCACTGAAGCTCTCCTTGCTCGTCGTCCGTAAGAGTGACGGCGAGGAGCTCGGCCACGCGCTGATCGGTCAGGTGCTCGGCGTACCGCCACCGCTCCCGCAGGTCACCCTTCGCCTCCGCCGTCGCGATCAGCTCGCCGGCCGCCTCCTCGGACCACGCGGTGCGCAGGAGGCGCCCTGGTCCGCCTTCCGGGTCCGCGACGACGGCCTCGGACACCGTCAGGCCCACGGCGCGAAGGGCCGCGAAGTGAACGCCGCCGCGGAACTCGCGGAAGACCATGAGCGCGAAAGCCAGCCGCTCGACATCGTCTTCCGGGCGATCGGCGAGTTGCCATCCGGCGAACAACGCGAGACCACTCGCGTCCGCGGCGTCCACGAGACGGAAGAGCAGATCCGCCAGACGGCCGGGATCGTCGGCACCCGAAAGGCTGACGTGCGCCCACTTCGCCGATGACCGCGCGTAGGCACGGACCGCGGAGGCCGCGTCGAGGGCCGCCATCGCGGGTGGCAAGGCGAACTCGAAGAGCCACGACGGGAAGATCCCGAACAGCTCCGCGACCACCTTCGGCGGCGGGTCGCCGAGCACCGCAGAACGCCCTCGCAGGTACAGCGTCCGCGGCGGCAGACCGACCTCCGCCTCGACCTCGGCGAGCTCCGGGGAGGTCATGAACTTCCCGCCCAGCACCTGCACCGCGCCTCGGATCTCCCGCGCCACCTCGACAGCCGCTTCGTCACCCATGTCGTCCGCACCTTCCCGCCAGTTGAATAATAACAGTGTTACACAACTGGCGGCCCCCTCGTCAAGGGCAAACGAAAGCCCGGCCGAGCGGCGAACACCGCACGACCGGGCTTTCGTGAACGAACTCAGCGCTGAACGGGCGCCTGCCCGTCCTCATCCAGCGTCAACCCCAGCATGTCCAGCAACTGGACACAGTCATCGACACCCAGCGCCCCATTGGCCACCGCCAGCCGGGCACGCCGCACCTGGTCGTCGGACACCCGCTGCTGGGCATCCCCCTGACCCGTGCGCTGCGCCGGCAGACCACCCGCCAACGTCGTCGAGCTTCCCCCATCGGCACCTTCGTACCGAAGGAGGAACTGTCGCACTTCCACAGACCCACCCATGGTTCCTCCAGACGGCCAACGAACAGCTTGGCCGCGAGGCTAGCCAGAGCCGGCCGCGACACACAGCCCCCCGGAGAGTGAAACTGTCGACACGCTCCGCACAACGCAGAGCAATCACGCGCACTCCGGCACCACATGAACCACAGGCGAACCACAGGTGGCGCGAGGACCGGAATTCTGCCCGCGCCCACTCGCCCTTCTCAGCAAACCGTGCAACAATCGATTTGCTGACACACCCCCGGTCAGCGCCTGTGGAGATCCCCTCCGACCCCCGCGTTCCTCCCCCTGGCGCGGGGGTCGCTCCGTGTTTTGGGAGGCCACCCCCCAAACCCCCAGGGTCCGGTCGGCGGCGGTTGGCGAGCCCGGGCCGGTGCGGTCGGGGAGTTAGCGACGCTGGCGCGAATGGTTGCGGTTGTCGCGGTTTGTGATCATGGGAAATCGGTTTCTTGTCGGGGTTGGGCCAAATGGGACAGAAAAGTGGGTGTGTCGTGGCTCACTGTGGTTGGTTTGCCGAGACCGAACCGTTATCGTGGCCCGGTGCCCCTTCCTTCCCTGAGCCGTCGTAACGGCAGCCGCACGAACTTGAAGCCGGTCAACCCGGGTCGTCACCGCAACTCCTCCTCCAAGGAGGCCGAAGCGGTCGTCGAAGACACGGAGCTCACCAGCTACCTTCGCGCCCTGGCCCCGGACAACGACCCGGAAAGCACCGGCACCGGCAAGCGCTTCGGCGAAGCCCAGGTGTTCCAGCTGCGAATGAACCTCATCGCCTGCGAACAGCTCAAGGACGCCGCCGCCGAGCGCAACCTGTCGCCGCAGGCGCTGGCGCAGGAATGGATCCTCGAGCGCCTCTCGTGGGAGTCGCAGGCCAACTCGGCCCAGCAGCGCCGCCACGAAGAAGCCCACACCGACGAATTCCGCTTCGACGCGGGCGCGTGGGAGCAGCAGCCCGTCCCCCGCTGACCCCGTCGCGCCCGGAACGGAACAGCACACCAAAAGAAGTTTTCGAAGCAGAGAAAAGCCCCCGACGAGAACGCCGGGGGCTTTTCTGTTCAGTCTGAGCAACGCCGAAGGGCGGACTCAGATCGCGCGGACCTTTTGGGCCTGCGGGCCCTTCTGGCCCTGACCGACTTCGAACTCCACTCGCTGATTCTCCTCGAGAGTGCGGAAACCGCGTCCCTCGATCTCCGAGTAGTGAACGAAGACGTCGCCCTCGCCGCCATCCTGCGCGATGAAGCCGAAGCCCTTCTCCGCGTTGAACCACTTCACAGTGCCTTGCGCCACCGCTTTACTCCTCGTTGCACATCCGCTTCGAGTGCCTCCGAAGCGACACCCAGACCGTCCCGGGCGGTTCCAACGAGTCGAGCAAAGAGCGCGTCACCGGCTCATGGCTCGCGTCAGAAGTTCCGCGAGTGTGAAGCCACGAACACGCAAAACGACGGCCTGATGGCAGCGTACCGGGATCTGGCCATATTTGAAGCCCGTGATCGGACTCTGGGCACCCCCAAGTACCAAGGTCACCGGAACGTCGTATACCGATCCGTCTTCTGTCGGACCCGCTCGCTACCCTGTCGCCGCACGCCGACCTCAGCTCATCGTCGGACACGGACCGAAGTCGGTCATGCCCCGATCGTGAACTATGATCCACCCGATTGTGACTCGCATCACTCCCGGACGGATCAACTTACCGGGCGGTCCGGACGTCATGGTCGGTGTACAGGGGAGCAAAGGGGAAGCTTTGAGGTTCACGGAAACCGCGCGCCGCCGGACGGCACTCGCGGCACTGGGGCTGGTGGCCGTTCTGACGCTGGGGGCGTGCAGCAGCGAGCCGACGGTGTCGGCCAGCGGGCCGGACGGCGGCGGCCAGATGAGCGGCGAGACCGGCGACAAGGCGGCCGCGCCCGCCAAACTGTCCTACGAGCCCGCCGCTGGCGCGCAGGACGTCGCGCCGGGCCAGCCCATCAAGGTCAGCGTCGCCGACGGCACGCTCGACCAGGTCGTACTGACCAATCCGGACGGCAAGCAGGTCGCGGGCCAGCCGTCCGAAGACAAGAAGAGCTGGGCCACCACCGAACAGCTCGGCTACGGCAAGGGCTACACGTGGTCCGGCAAGGCCACCGGCACCGACGGCAAGCCCGTCGAGATCGGCGGGGCCTTCACCACGGTCAAGCCGCGCAAGCAGGTCGGCGCGAACATCAACGTCTTCGACGGGCAGACCTACGGGATCGCCATGCCGATCACGCTGACGTTCCCGAGCAAGGTCACCGACAAGGCCTCGGTCGAGAAGGCGCTGTCGGTCGAGACCACGCCGAAGACCGAGGGGTCCTGGGCCTGGGTCCACGACGACACTTCGGTGCACTGGCGGCCGAAGGCCTACTGGCAGCCCGGCACCACGGTGAAGTTCAACGCCAAGATCTACGGCGTCAAGATCGGCGAAGGCGTGTACGGCAAGGAAGACCGCTCGGCGAGCTTCACGATCGGCCGTTCGCAGATCGTCAAGGGCAACACCCAGACCCACCGGCTCCTGGTGGTCCGTGACGGTCAGCAGATCGCGGACTACCCGGCCAGCTACGGCCTCGACGCCGACCCGGGCCGTGTCACGCCGAGCGGCACGCACGTGGTGATGTCCAAGCACGACACGTACTCGATGACCAACGAGCGCTACAACTACGAGAACATCGTCGTCCCGTCCGCGGTGCGGTTCTCCACCAACGGCGAGTTCATCCACGGGTACGGGCCGTCGATCTGGGCGCAGGGCAAGAAGAACATCTCGCACGGCTGCGTGAACCTGGCGCCGGCGAACGCCAAGGCGTACATGGACGGCGCCTTGGTCGGGGACCCCGTCGAGATCGAGGGCAGCACCCAGAAGATCAACCGGGCGCGCGACTACAGCGACTGGACCTACGACTGGGCCGAGTGGTCCAAGCTTTCCGCTCTCGCGAGCTGAAGTACTTCCATGGAACCGGGCGGCCGGAGACCCCTGTGGTCTCCGGCCGTTCGTGCTTGGTTGCCGTGCGCTGACTGGAACCTTCCGCGGGGCGCGGCACCGCGATCGAGCTCAGCTGTCCCTATAGGGCACCCCGCAAAAGGTTCCAGTGGGCCTCCGGCCCAAAGAGGGCGCACGGGGTGAAGTCTCCGTCGGGCGCGGAGCGCCCTTGGGGAGACCGCGTTGTGAGACTTCAAAACTCGATGCAACCCGATGCGGGGCAAGGCGCATGTCTAACGACGTGAGGCGCCGCGGCCAATGAGCGGCGCCCGGATCGAGGAGACTCCCTTGCGTACTCGTATCGCTCTTTCCCTCGGCGCGCTGCTGCTGGCGGGCGGCGCAGCCTTCGCGACCACGTCGCTGGCGTCGGCCGACCAGAGCGCTCCGTCGTCGACGGTCACCCCGGCGCCCCAGCCGACCCAGGCTCCCACCACCGCGAAGCCTGTCGAGCCGCCCCGCGCCACCACCGCGCCGGCGCGCGACCCGCGGCCCGTCCAGAAGACCCCGGCGGTCGCCGCCCCGGGCGAGCACCGCGTGCCCAAGGCCGTCCCGGCCGGGCCGACCGGGGACCTGAACCTCCCCGCCATCGTCGAAGGAGCCGGTAACTAGGTGTCGTTGAGCCGCTCGTCGAAGACCGGGACGGGCTCGCCGTGGGACGGCGAGTTCGCCCGGTACTTCGACGAGCGCGCTCACAGCCTGCGCGCCACCGCGTACCTCCTGTGCGGGGACTGGCACCAGGCCGAGGACATCACCCAGGCCGCGCTGCTGAAGCTGTATCTGGCTTGGCCGAGGCTCTCCCGGCACGACGCGCTCGACGGCTACGCGCGCAAGATCGTGCTGCGGACGTTCCTCTCCGAGCACCGGCGCGTCTGGCGCAAACGGGAGAAGCTCGCCGACTCCCTTCCCGAACTCCCGAGCGAAACGGCCGGTACGGAACAGGCGATGCTGGTCAGGCACGCCCTGTCCGGCATCGCCCCGAAGCAGCGGGCCGTACTGGTGCTGCGCTACTTCGAAGACCTCAGCGTCGACGAGACGGCCGCGGCGCTGGGCTGCAGCACGGGGAACGTGAAGAGTCAGGGCGCGCGGGGCCTGGCGACCCTGCGCAAGCGGCTCGGACCGCATTTCAGCGAA
Organism: Amycolatopsis speibonae; assembly: GCF_042647925.1. NCBI lineage: Bacteria > Bacillati > Actinomycetota > Actinomycetes > Pseudonocardiales > Pseudonocardiaceae > Amycolatopsis > Amycolatopsis speibonae. Next base: position 284,089 of record NZ_JBHRWK010000014.1, on the reverse strand, counting down.
CTGGCCTTGAGCGGAGCGCACGACGATGGGAGGTGAGGAGATGGACGAGGACATCAAAGGCGTGCTTTCGCACGGTGCGAGTGGTCCCCCGCTGGGCATCCGGGCGGCGGACATCATCGAGCGGGGTGGCCGGATCCGGCGACGACGCAAGCGGCTGGCCGTGGCGGGGAGTTCGCTGGCGACGGTCGCGGTGATCGTGCTCGGCGCGATCGCGGTCGGCGGACGCGGCGGTGAGGGACCCGCGCCGGTGCGACCCGCGGGCCCTGGCCTGTCGACCATCGCCCCGATACCGGCCCCGTCGTCACCTGCCGAGTCGACCCCGCAGCCGGAAGTCACTCCCGGGAAGCCGCCCGATCCGGAGACTTCCGCGAAGCCCGGTCAGACGCGCGCGGTGCCCAAGACCTCTCAGCCAGGGCGCACGGCGACGATCGTCCCTCCCCGCAGCGCGCCCACTCCGACCAAGGAGCCGAGCGAACCGCCGGTCGCGACCACGACGCGGTGATCCGCCGTCCGGAACGTCCGATTCTCAAGATGTCACCCAAAGTAATCAGAAATTCCCCGACATCGACTTCACCTGGTGGTTCATCACCGTTTTGGGGGAACGACGCCTGGGAGATCGGGCCAAAACGCTGAGCCCGGACGTTTGAACACCTACGGTCGAGGGAACAAACCCTCGTCGATGGGTAAGTAAACGGGTGGGTCGGGAGGTCAAACCCATGGCCGAAGAGGCGCTGAGTGCGTCGGATCAGGAAAAAGGGGAACCCGCGGAGGCCCCACCTGAACAGATCAGAAAGGCCGTCGCCGGAGCGGCGATGGGTAACTGCATCGAGTGGTACGACTTCGGTGTTTTCGGCTTCATGCCCGCCATCCTGGGGCAGGTTTTCTTCAACGCTTCCAGCACTTCCGAAGGCGCGCTGGCGACCTTCGCGGTCTTGGCGATCACCTTCATCGTGCGGCCGTTCGGCAGCTTCGTGTTCGGTCCGCTGGGCGACAAGATCGGGCGCCAGAAGGTTCTCGCGCTGACGATCATCCTGATGTCGGGATCGACGTTCATCATCGGCCTGCTGCCGTCCTACGCGACGATCGGTCCGGCCGCGGCGGTCCTCTTGATCTTGTTGCGGACCATCCAAGGCTTCTCGGCGGGCGGTGAGTACGGCGGCGCGGCGACGTTCATCGCCGAGTACGCGCCCGCCCGGCGCCGGGGTTTCTGGGGCAGCTGGCTGGAGTTCGGCACGCTCGTCGGCTTCGCGATGGGCGCCGGGTTCGTCACGATCTTCACCGTCGTCCTCGGCGACGACGCCATGCGCGAATGGGGCTGGCGCCTGCCGTTCCTGATCGCCGGTCCGCTCGGCATCGTCGGTCTCTACCTGCGGAACAAGCTGGAGGACACTCCGCTGTTCCAGGAGATCGAGAAGAAGGACCAGGTCGAGAAGTCGCCGCTGAAGGCGCTGCTCAAGAAGCACTGGACGTCGATCCTGCACCTGATCGGCATCGTGGTGATGCTGAACGTCGCCGACTACATCGTGATCACGTACCTGGAGACCTATCTCAAGGACGTGGTCGGTTTCGGCGGGCACACACCGTTGCTGATCATCCTGGCGACCATCGCGCTGATGCTGATCTTGATCGTCCCGGTCGGCATCCTGTCCGACCGCATCGGGCGAAAACCCATCCTGATCGCGAGTTGCGCGAGCTTCCTGGTGTTGCCGATCCCGGCGTTCTCGCTGATGGGCGCGGCCGCGGACGACCAGAACGCCTTGCAGCTCATGCTCGGCCTGGTGATGATCGCGGTCCCGCTGGTGCTGATCCTCGCCGTGCTCGCGGCGACGCTGCCGGCGATGTTCCCGACGCAGGAGCGCTACGGCGGCTTCTCCATCGGGTACAGCGTTTCCACCGCGCTCTTCGGCGGGACGGCGTCGTACGTCATCGGCAGCCTGGTGACTTCGACCGGCGACAACCTGTGGCCCGCGTACTACCTGATGGGCGCGGCGGCGATCGCGGCCATCCCGATCCTGCTGCTGCCGGAGACGGCCGGGGTTTCGCTGCGGGGCATCGTGAACTCGCGGATCGCGCGGCGCCGGAAGCCGGAAACGGCCACTCCCGGCGGCGCCTCGGAGCTACCGGCGAGTTAACGTCTGTCCATGAGCCGTATCTCGCAGCCGTGGCCGCCGGTCGAAGTCGAACCGGCGACCGTCCACCCGAAAGCCCCTCAGCCGGGCAGCCATCTCGGCATCCACTTCGGTGAGTGCTTCGGGTGCGGCGACGAGATCGAGGCCGGGCTCCACCTGCATTCGACGGTGGGCGAAGGGACGACGGTGTACTCCAAGTTCACCGTCACCTCCGCCCACCAGGGTGCGCCCGGCCTCGCCCATGGCGGCCTGCTGGCTTGCGCTTTCGACGAGGCGCTCGGCGCCACCGTCGGCAACCTGCTGCGTCGCCCCGCCGTCACCGGGAAACTGGAAACGGACTTCCTCCGGCCGGTTCCGGTCGGCTCGACCCTGTACATCGCCACGAAACTGGACGGCGTCGCCGGGCGGAAGATCTACGTGAGCGCCGACGGACGGCTCGACGCCGAAGACGGCCCTGTCGCGGTGCGTGCGCGGGCGTTGTTCGTGCGGGTCGAGTTCGAGCACTTCAGCACCCACGGGGACCCCGAGGCACTGCAGAAACTCGCCGCCGCGCACGAAAAGGCCAAGCGCGAACGCGAATGGGACATCAACCCCTGAGCGTTTCGTCCTAGGTGAGCGTCCTCGGCCGGATCGCGTTGGCCTTGTCGACGAGTTCGACGCGCTGGTCGATGGTTCCGGCCAGCCGGGCCAGCGTCCGGTAGCAGCGCTCGAGGCCGAAGCGCAGGTCCCGCTCGTCCAGGGCGCAGCCCAGCACCTTCGCCCCCGGCGTCGGCCGGTTCTGCGAGTTGAGCCAGCCGTGCGCCGCTTCGAGCACCTCCGCCGACAGACGCGTGCGGCGTTCGGCGTCGAGCTGCAGGCGCTCCAGCCGCGTCGACGCGTCGACGAGATCCCGCTCGGACACCATCACCGGGTCCTTGCCGCCGCCGTTGATCCTGGTCTTGATCTTGATCGCGGCCACCTGCGCGGCGACGTAGTGCGTCGACGACGCCGGGACGGCCTCCAGCACCTCGATCGCGCTGGCCCTGGCCCCCTGCGCGAGGTACACGCGAGCGAGCCCGAAGGCCGCGCTGACGTACGACCGGTCCGTTCGCCACACCAGCTCGTAGTAGCGCGCGGCGCCGAAGTAGTCCCCGACTCCCTCCGCGCTGACGGCCAAAGCCAGCTTCGGCGCGATCTCGCCGGGAAGGTCGTCGTACACCGCTTCGAACGCGACGTGCGCGACACGGGACCGGCCGCCCGCGAGCTCGATCAGGCCGCGGTACCAGTCGATCCGCCAGTCGTGCGGGAAACCGGCCTTGATCGCGAGGTACTGCGCGGCCTGCAGCTGCCGCTGCGCCTCGACCAGCTCACCGAGCTCGATCCGGGCCCGCACGATGCGCAACCGGACCTCGATCGACTCGCGCGGCGCTCCGGCCAGCGAATCGATCGCGCCGCCGGGATCGAGCGCGACCGTCGAGGCGAGCACGCCCGCCGCCGGGTCGTCCGTGTCGACCTGCGGGATCGGCAGGCCCGAGACGACCTCGCCCGGATCCGGCAGCGGCACGCTCCCGCCGTGCTCCGGGACCACCAGGTCCACGCCGAACGTGCGGGTCTCCGGGCCGAAGACGGTCGAAGCGCCCGGGCGCGGCTTCCCGGTGCCCAGCGCCATGATCTCGCGGAGCACACCGGTCAGCTGGTCGCCCATCTCCTCGGCCGCGATGAACCGGCGGTCCGGGTCGGTATGCGTCGCGCGCTTCAGGAAACGGTGGTACGAACCGAAAAGCGCGAACAGCGGGACGACGTCCGGGCCGGGCAGGGTCGCCTTGTACTTGCTGGTGTACCCGGAGAACTCGAAGCTGAGGACGGCGAGCGTGCGGCCGACCGTGTAAAGATCGGATGCCACCGAAGCGCCGTGGGTCGCCAGCTCGGGCGCGCTGTAGCCGGTGGTGAAGAACAGCGGGCTCTCGTAGTCGTCGACGCGGCGGACCGCGCCGAGGTCGATCAGCTTGAGCTGCTCGTGCGTCTGGATGACGTTGTCGGGCTTGAGGTCGCAGTACAGCAGGTTCTGGCTGTGCAGGTAGCCCATGGCGGGCAGGATCTCGAGCCCGTAGGCGATCACCTGCCCGATCGGGAGCGGCTCCGGGCGCTTCGTCTCGCGGTGGTGCGCGAGCGCGAGCTGGCGCAGCGACTGGCCGCCGACGTACTCCATGACGATGTAGCCGACGGAGTTGCCGGTGTCGCCGTCCGGATGCTGCACGAAGTTGTGGATCTTGACGATGTTGGGGTGTTCGACCTCGGCGAGGAACCGCTGCTCGTTGGCGGCGGCCGCCATCGCGGTGGCGTCACCGGTGTCGATCAGGCCCTTGAGGACCACCCAGCGGTCGCTGACGTTGTGGTCCTGCGCGAGGTAGATCCAGCCGAGCCCGCCGTACGCGAGGGCGCCGAGCACCTCGTACTGGCCGCCGACGATCTCGTTCGGCCGCAGCTTCGGGACGAAGGAGAACGGGTTCCCGCATTTCTCGCAGTTGCCCTCCGGCGAGCCGGGTTTGCCGTCCTTGCCGCGGCCGACCTTCGCGCTGCAGCTGCTGCAGAAGCGCTTCTCCTCCGACACCATCGGGTTGTCGAGGACGGCGGACGCCGGGTCGCGGTACGGCACCTGCGGGACGTCGACGAGCCCGGCGCCGAGGCGGCCGCGACGAGACGTGCGCGACGACGTCCGGCGCGCGGTGCCGGGGAACGAACCCGTTCCGGTGCCGGTGCCCCGGCTGCCCGATCCGGTGCCTGTAGCGGTGCCCCGGCTTTCGCTGGCACGTTCGGGGAGGACGCTTTCGGTGCCGGGATCCGGGAGCGGGCCGTGCCCGTGGTCGACGCGCGGCGACGGCGGCATGATGCTCTGCGTCTCCGGGGTCGGCGAGGAGAGCACGCTGGTCGGCTGGGGCACGTCGACGGGCGCCTGCCACGCGGGGCGGACGACCTGGGTCTGCGGGCTCACGGGGGCCATCTCGCCCGGCGGGCGCGTCGGGTCCTCGGCGCCGGGGATCGGCCGCTGCTGGCCGCGCGGCGGAGTCTGCGGACGCTGGACCGGAGCGTGGTAGATGGTGCGCTCGGCGTCCGTCTCCGGCTGGGGCTTCGCCTTCGGCGGCTCGGAGAAGTCGAGCCTGCCGGAAATGGACGGTTCGGGCGTTTCCCAGCGGACCGGAGCCGGCGGCGTCCAGGAGGCGGATTCCGCTTCCTTGTCCGGCGTGGCGTCATCCGGCGCTGCGTGCCGAGGACGGCGCGGCTCTTCCGACACTGGTACCTCCCGAATCCCCGCGACGGCTTGGGACCTGATCCTAGACGTGAGCAGGCGGGTCCTGCCCGCGCCGGGTCGAACCCGCTACGGTGCGAGAGAGAACCGATTCAGCAGGTGATGAGGGGGAGGCCCGGGTGCCTGCGTCATTTTCGATGTCGATGGCCCAGCTCGACGTCGTACTCGAAGAACTCGGGCTCGGCAGATTCGTGCTGCCCTTCACGATCCCGACCGTCGGTACCACCGTCACGGAACGCGAGCGGCACTGCGAAGAGGTCTGGGCCGGCCTGGCCGACCGAGGCTTCGCACGCGGCCGCGAACTCCTGCGCGACTACGAACAGACACTCCGGCTCTGGGCCACGGGAGACTTCGTCGTCACCCTGGAGGCGCACGAAGTCGAGCAGGACTCCGAATACCTCTATCGGGGTAGCTGGAACCAGCGTTCGGGCGTCGTGAGCCAGCAACGCGGATTCGACATCCTCTTCGAGCCGGTTTACCCCGAACAGGTCATCGGGGCCCTCCTCGACAACCTGCCGTCACTACCACCATTCCCCGGACGGGTGACGACGTCCAGCACCCTCCCCCCGTCCAAACGACCGGACGACCCGTTCGCCAAGGACCCCGGCAACCTCCGCCTGGGCGCGGCCGGCCGGTTCTTCGAATTCCCGCTCGCGAGGCTCGGCACGCTCGGCATCACCCTGCGCGACGATCGAGGCAAACCGCAGCAGAAGAGCGTCCAGTGGTTCGACAGCGTCCAAGGCCGCTTCATGCTCACCACCGACCGCTTCCCCGATGGCGAAGTCCGTCGCACGTTCACCCCGACGAACGGCTCCCACCTGGCACGATGGATCCACGAGCTGGTCGAAGCCGCCCGCGTCGGCAGCGCGTGATCCTCGCCGGAAGGCGGCCTTCGGGGCCGGACGAGCTGAGCGAAAGGTTTTGAGGATTACTGGCTACCACAAACAGGCCGCGACGCTCACCGGCTGCCAAGGTCGTAGTGTTCGACGGCCTCAAAGCCTGCGACCTGGTCCTTCTTCAGTCCCGACGTCGCCTCCCCCGGCCTTGCAAAGCTCTCGTGGCCTGTGCTTTCACGCTCATCGCATGTTCCGGGAACACAGCTGGTGCGCTATGAGAGCGACAATGGCTGTCAAACCTCAAAGCGCCGTTATGGCTCCGTCAGCGCTTACCTTGTCGACAACGCAGGCATAGACCAATACGACAAGAACGAAGGTTTCCAGAGCCCCACCACCATCTCCGGCCGAGACGCCGTCGAGATCTCAGGCTTCGGCGGAAGCGCCAGCGCCTGCCTCATCGGGGTGTCCGTGACACCGAAGGCACGCGCATCGATCAGCTTGACCCTTAGCGGTGGAACAAACGAGCAAGCCTGTACCCAAGTGCGGCCGATCGCGGAGAAGTTCTCGGCACAGTTACCCCGGGAAGCTGACAGCGACCAGTCACTCGCCAGGGTCAATTTGGCTGTCACAAGCTCCATCTCTACGACGGGCTCCCCCTGACACGACAAGCCCATGACCTGGTCGAAGCCGCCCGCGTCGATAGCGCGTGATCCTCGCCGGAAGGGCCCCTTCCAAGCCGTTTCCGCTGATATCGTGATCTGACGAGCGCTACGAGTAACCGGGACTGGCACAGGGGAGAGACCATGACTGACGGCACCGGCGAACCGCCGGGCGGCTTCTCGCAGATGCTGGGCGACTTCTCGGCGCAGGCCGACGCGATGGTGACCGCGGCCAAGGAGGGGAAGTTCAAGGTCAGTGAAGAGGCCGGGGAAGCCCTGAAGAAGGCGATCAACGACTATGTCTTTGACTGGAACAGCAACAAACGCTGGTTCCAGCGCCTTGCGGAAAAACCGAAGCTGGGCACCGGTCCATACGCGCAGCGGATCGGCGACCATGCGGTTCTGGTCGCCGATGGTGACGACTTGTCCGCGAAGAAACAGCTGGACATGTTGAGAGACATCGTGCTCCGGGCAAACGAAGCCATCGACCTGGCTAAGACCAAGTATAAGCAGCAAGACGAACATGGCGTTGACGCATTCAAGAATCTGAAACAGGGCTGACTTCCTTCCTATGAAACTTCACCTCCGCTACCGCTTGCTACCGGCCCTGACGGTCGCGTTGCTCACCGCGACCGCTTGTTCGTCGGAGAAACCTGGAACAGCGACACCTATACCGACGTCATCCAATCCGAGTACGGCGACCTCGTCCGGCACTGGTCCTGCAGACATCTTCGGTGCTCTGAAAGCATGCGACCTGCTGGAGCCGACAACCGCGGCCAAGGGGTTCGAGTCTCCAAAGGTGGAGACCTACGAGAGCGAAAACGGATGTGGAACCGCGAAACGCGGCTACGCCTCCGTCAGCATCTATCTCGTCTCCGACGCCGGGATCGACAAGCTGTCACCTGGGCAAGGAACCAAAGTTCCCTCGAAGTTGAATGGCCGCGAAGCGGTCGAAATCCCGGGTGACGCGGGAACCGATGCCTGCACAGTCGCTGTCGCGGTCGGCCCCAACTCACGAATGACCGCGTCAACCACCCTGGAGCAGACAGGAACCAACGAAGAAGCCTGCGCGCTGTCCAGGGAAATCGCCACAGCCGCGGAACCCAAACTGCCTAGAGGCAACTGACTACGGAACGGGAGGGACCATGGTCAACGTCGGGCAAGACGACTTCGACAGTAAGTTCTCGGCACTGGGTAACACCGGCCGGACGTACGAGGCCAAGCGGTACTCCGAGACGTACGACGAGGTCAACGCGGGTCCCGGCGGGAACGCCCTCACGGCGAGGCTGACGGCTGAGGCGAAGGCGGGGCAATACTCGGCCGATCAGGCAGCGGCGCTTACGCAGGGCCAGCAGTTCCGCACGGGCCTCAGCCCCTCGGAACAGCGCTACGAAGCAGTCCCGCACGGCGAACTGAAGAACATGGTCACGCAGGACCTCGACCCTCGCGACATCGACGAGAAGGGCGAGCTCTGGAACAACCAGGGCAACTCCCTGAACACCTTCAGCAACGCCGTCCGCGACGCGATCGGCAAAGAGGGCGAGCACTGGCAGGGCGACGGCGCCAAGTCGGTCACCGACTTCTTCTCCAACGTCAGCAAGTGGGCCGACACCGCGGGCGACGGCGCGTACCTCGCCTCCAACCGCTTCTCCCAGTCCGCCGCGGCGGCCACAGCGGCGAAGAACTCCATGCCCGAAGAGGTCCCCTTCGATCGCAACGCCGAGTACAAGAACGCGATGCAGCAGCTCGGGAGCGGGAACTTCGCGGGTGCGGTGGAGACGGTCGGCAACATCTCGGCCAAGCAGGAGCAGTCGTTCCAGGCGCATCAGCAGGCCGCGCAGGTGATGCACACCTACGACCAGTCGCTCTTCGACGTCAATTCCCGGCAGCCCACGTTCGCCCCGCCGCCGGAAATGGGCGATTCGACGACGGCGTCCGGGTTTTCCGGGGGTACTGAGGCAAAGGGCTTCAGCGGCGGGCCGGGCTCCGGGCCGGGCTACCCGGGCGGACCTGGTCCTGGTCCTGGACCTGGGCCAGGACCGGGGCCGACGTCGGGGCCAGGGCCCGGGATCACCACGGGCGGCGGGCACACCGGGGGGCCGGGTCCGGGGCAGTCGCTCAGCGGGCCGCCGGGGACGTTCCGGCCCGGGCCGACGCCGGGGCTGGCGGCCGTGAACGGTCCTGGTCCCTCCGGGCTCGGGCGGCTGGGCAGCGAGCAGTACCGCGGCAAGCCCGGCCGGACGCCGAGCGGGCCGGGTGGCAGCGCGGCGAGTCGGTTGACCGGCGGCGGGAGCGGCGGGTTCGGGCGCAACGGCGGGTCGGGCAACGTCGCCGAGCGGCTCGCGGGCGGCAAGGTTCCGGCCGGCGAGGCCGAGAAGCTCGCCGGCAAGGGCGGCGGGTCCGGGGCGGGCAAGCTGCCCGAGGAGCGGGTCACCCGGGGTGGCGCGGCCGCGGCGGGCAAGAGCGGCGGCCAGGGTCCGCTGGGCGGCGGCGGTCCCGGCGGCAAGGGGCAGAAGGAAGAGGACAAGGAAAAGAAGGCCCCGGACTACCTGCAGGAGGAAGACGCCGACGTGTTGTTCGGCGGCTACGACGGCGACATGAAGCCGGTGCCGCCGGTGATCGGCGAGAAGTAGACCGAAGCGGGCCGTTCGGGAGCGAATCCCGAACGGCCCGTTCTCACTTGTACTGGGCCGAAGGCGGCGTTCCGCCTTCGAGCTTGTTCCCGACCCACTTCGCGTAGCTCGCCTGCCACGCGCCACCGCGCACGTTCTCCAGCACGGCGTTCACGTACCGCACCATGTCCTCGTTCTCCTTCGGGACACCGATGCCGTAGTTCTCCTCGCTGAACCGGTCCCCCACGATCTTCAGTGTCGGGTCCTGCGCGAGCATCCCGGCGAGGATGACGTCGTCCGTCGACACGGCCTCGACCTGTTTCTGCTGCAACATCACCAGGCAGTCCGACCAGTTGTCCACCGAGACCGGCACCGGCTTCGAGGGATCCGCCGCGATCTTCGTCAGCGAAGTCGACGTCTTGGTCGCGCACACGCGCCGACCCGCGAGGTCCGAAAGCTGCGCGACCTTCGACCCGGATTCGACCAGGATCCGTTGCCCCGCCTGGTAGTACGCCGTCGAGAAGCCGACCCTCTTCAGCCGGCTGCAGGTGATGCTGTAGGTCCGGACGACGATGTCGACCTGCTTCTTCTCCAGCACCTCTTCCCGCAGTTTCGACGGGATCGCCCGGAACTGCACGCGGCCTTCCGCGCTGCCGAAGATCGCCTTCGCGATCTCGTTGACCATGTCGATGTCGAAACCTTCGAGCTGGCCCGACGTCGGATTCCGGAAACCGAACAGGAACGTCGTCTGATCGACGCCGGCGACGAGTTTGCCGTTTTCCTTGATCTTCGCCATTGTCGAGCCGCTGGTGATCGACGTGCCGTTGGTCGGCCGCAGGCTCGCCAGCGGGTTGCAGCTCGTGTCGGTCGTCCCGCCGCCACCGGCGTTGTCGGCGCCGCCGACGTTCGCTGGCTGCGGCGGGGCGACGTCGCCGGCGGGAGCCGGGTCGACCGGCGCCCCCGCGCTGCCGCAAGCCGTCGCCAGCACCAGGACCGCGCCGAGCACGGCCCCTCGCAGACCGTTCCGCATCACCGGTACTCCCTCAGCCGTTCACGGATTCCCAACGCGGACCCCGCAGCCGCGATCAACGCCAGCACCGCGATCCCCGGCGCGAGCAGGGTCAGGGCGCGGTCGGCACCACGGGTACCGTCGAGGAATTCCTGCCGTCCCACGTTGATCGCGGCCACCAGGTTCTCGTCGAGCCGCAGGAACGCCCCGGCCGCGCCGTCCTTCTTGTCGTCACGGATGGCCGTGTCGACGGCGTCCTGGTAGAAGCCGTCGTCGTCCAGGCGCCGCACTTCGCGGTGCGCCTTGAACCACGCCGACGCCGCTTGGATCGCCGCGTCCACCTTCTCCGCCGCCGCGCCGCCCGCCGCGAGGCCGTGGGCCTCGCCCAGCAGGCCGCCCTGGCCGTCCGACCCGCCGAGTTGCGCGGCGAGATCGCCGAAGTCCTTCTCGTACGCCGCGCCGTCGCCGCGGGCGACGAGGGTCAGCGTTTCGTCGGCTCGCGCCTGCAGCGCCGCGATCCGGGCGCGGACGAGGACGTCCGCCTGGTGCGAGCCGTCTTCCTCGCCGCTGCCGACGAGACTGGTCTGCACGACCATCGCCACCGCGCCCCACAGCAGAGCTACCACCACCGACACGGTCGCGGCGGCGAGCCCCACATTCAGCAGCCGATTGGTCTTCCGGGTCAGGTGCACCTGGGTGACGATCAGCGCGGCCAGCAGGGCGAGCATCAAAGCCGTTGTCAGCCAAGGGAATCCGGTCGCGTCGTCCTGTTCGGCGGCGAGCCTGTCGGTGTCGATGCGGTATAGATCCTGTGCCGCGGGAAGGATTTTCGCCCGCATCAGTTCGGAAGCCTCGCGCAGATACGAGGCACCGACGGGATAACCCTGCCGGTTGTAGGTACGCGCGGTCTCGATCAGTCCTGTGTAGACGGGGATCTCGCGGCCGAGGATGTTGATCTGTTCGGCCGCTTCGTCGACACCGGAAGAGTCCGACGCCGCCTTCGCCAGCGCGGCGCCGGCCTCCGCGACGTCGCGTTCGTACCGCTGGCGCATCGGGAGCGGCTCGGTGCCGATCGAAAGGAAGGAACTGGCCGCTGTCGCGTCGGCGTCCGAAAGCGCGCGGTAGACCTGTTGCGCCGCGGCCGCGAGGGGTTCGCGGTGGTCGATCAGGCCGTTGATCGTGTCCTTCTTGTCCTGCGCGGCCAGCGTGCCGAACAGCCCCGCGACCAGTGAAAGCAGCACGAGCCCGATCGCGATGACCGAAAGCCTGCCCGGTGTGGTCGCCGCGGACCGGATGATCGCGCGGATCCCGTTCCCCGGCAGTTCGAGCAGCCCGGCGATCCCGCTGCGGCCTTCCGGCGCAGGGGGCGGCGCGGGGCTGCCCGGCGGCCCCGGCCGGGTCACTGTGCTCGTCATCGCCGTTCCTCCCCATTGGCTCTACCCGCAAAGAAGGTATCCGAGTCGGGATCGGCGCAGCCAGTGACACCGGCGTGTGTCATCGGCACGTGATCTGCGCGCCGGGTCAAAGGCCTTTTTCCAGGCCGTACCGTACGGCCTCCGCACGATTGCGCACACCGATCTTGGCGAAAGCGTGATTGATGTGGCTTTTCACGGTGGCCTCGCCGATGAACAGCTCGGCGGCGATTTCCGGATTGGACAGCCCGCGCGAGATGAGTCCGAGCACTTCGGCTTCGCGGGCGGTGAGCCCGTCCGGGAATTCGGTCTTGGCCCGGGTGACCGTTCTCGATTCGAGTGCCGCGACGAGCCTGTCGGAGACTTCGGCGGCGAAGATCGCCTGCCCGTTGGCGGCGGAGCGGACGGCCGCCCCGATCTCGGCGCGGCCTGCGTCCTTGGTCAGGTAGCCGCGGGCCCCGGCGCGCAACGCGTCGGCGATCGAAGCGTCGTCCGCGTACGTCGTGAGGACGACGACCGCGACCTCCGGACGATCGCGTTTGAGCAGCCTGGTGGTGGCCACCCCGTCCAGGACGGGCATGCGCAGGTCCATCAGCACGACGTCGGCCGCGGTGTGGCGGAGCAGGTCCAGCGCCTGCCGCCCGTCACCCGCGGAACCGGCGACCTCGACCCCGTCGATCAGCCCGAGCAACGCGACGAGCCCTTCGCGCATGACCTGCTGGTCATCGACCACGACCACCCGGATCACGCCCGCACCACCGCCTCCACCGTCCAGCGCCCGTCATCCGGGCCCGCGGTCAGCGTGCCACCGGCGAGCGCGAGCCGCTCCCTCATCCCGGTGAGACCGAATCCGCCGGTCTCCTCCGATCGGACGGTGTCGCCGAGTTCGTTCCACACCCGCAGGCGGACCTCCGAAGGGGTGAAGAGCAGCCGGAGCGACACCGGCCGCCCGGAAGCGTGCTTGGCCGCGTTGGTCAACGCCTCCCGCGCGACGCCCACCAGCGAGACCACCTCGGCGGACGGCAGCGGCCGCTGCTCCCCCGAGACCTCGACGGACACCCCGTCATGGTGCGCCTCCGCCAAGTGGCGCAAGGCTTCGGCCAGCGACGGGACGTCGTTGCGCAGGGCCGCGACGGCGTCGCGTGCTTCGGACAGTCCGTCGGCGGCGAGCTTCCTGGACAGCCGGATCCTGCCGAGCGCACCGTCCACATCGGACTTCTCGGCCAGCAGTGCCTCGGCCACCTCCAGGTGGATCCCCAGCGCCCCCAGCGAATGCGCGAGGACGTCGTGGATCTCCCTGGCGATCCGCGTGCGTTCGTCGAGCGCGGCCGCCCGCGCGTGTTCGCTCTGCGCCAGCTTGGTCTGTTCCAGCAGCGCGGCCGCCTGCGCCGCCTGCACCTCGTACTGCCGCCGGTTCAGCCCCAGCAGCATCAGCACGAGCAGCACGCCGACGTTGCCGAACACCAGCGGCGCGGAAGCACCCGCGACCAGGCCGGTGACCGCCGCGAGGCTCACGTCGAGCCCCACCACCCCCAGAATGGCGGCCACCGACGGCTCGGTCAGGGTGGCGAACCGGCTGACCGTGACCACCGCCAGCACGATGGCGGAGGAGTCCTCCGCCCAGCCGAGCGCGATCGACGGCGCGATGCTCGCCACCGCGAGCAGCACAGTCGCCACCCGGGGGAACCGCGGGGAGGCCGCCACGAAGCCCAGCCAGCAGGCGCCGGAGACCCCGTACGCCGTCCAGATCCACGCGCTGGACTCGCTCGCGGTCAGCAGCACCACCACGACCGCGGCCGTGCCGAGCAGCTGGACGACCAGCCAGCTCGGCGCGATCGTGTCCGGCAGCAGCGGCCTCTCCCGTTTCCCCATGTCCCCCCTCAGTGATCGCTCAGCCGCGTGATCATCTCGACCAGGATCAGGCGGTACGCCAGGAACCCCAGCAGGACGACGACACCTACCACTACCAGCCCCAACAGGCCTTTCACGTTCATTTTTCCCATGGCTCGAACGTTAGGCACGCCGAGGGGTGGACCGGGACCGTCGCCGGGTGGAGCCGGGGGTGGAGGTTCAGGCGCGGACGGCGGGCGCGACGGAGTGCGGGAGGACCTCGCCACCGTCGGCGGGCCGTTCGACGACGACCTCGACGCCGTCGTCGAACCGGTACGGCCTGGCCAGCAGGATCCCGCCGAAATGCCGCCTCATCCTGGACATCTCCGCGCGGACGGTGACGGTGCGACCGGCGTCGCCGAAGAGGTCGAACGACAGTTCCGACGCCGACCTCCCTTCCCGATGGCGTGCGAGGACGTACAGCATCTCCGCGTGCCGCGGGCTCAGCCGATGCGACCAGGCGCCCGCCGCGCCCGAGACGCGCAGCGTGCTCTCCCGCGCCGACCTCAGGTCGAGGACGACGCTGGTCGGCGGCGCGTCGTCGGACTCGGTGAGCCGGACGAGCCAGCCGCCGGGCAGCGGCTCCAGCAGGCAGTTCCCGTAGGTGGGCAGCCAGGCCCTGCCCGCGGTCACGTCGTTCGGCAGCGCGATCCGGCCTGCCGGGACGAAGCCCGCCGAGGCCGCGATCCAGCCGTGCGGATCGGCGATGACCGCCCGGCCCCGCACCTTGGTGAGGAGGGGCGAGGCCAGCCCGCGCAGCCTTTCGAGTTCCGCGAGGTGCGTGGTGCGCAGATGCGCTTCGGCGAGTTTCGCGACCGCGTCGACCAGGGCCAGCGTCGTCGGATGCACGGTGGAGGCCGGGCCGGAGAGGTCGACGACGCCGAGCAGCCTGCCGTCCCTCGGGTCGTGCAGCGGCGCGGCGGCGCAGGTCCAGTCGTGCTGGTTACGGACGTAGTGCTCGGCGGAGTAGACCTGGACCGGATGCCTGGCGACCAGCGCCGTCCCGATGGCGTTGGTACCGGCGGAGTTCTCGTGCCAGTCGACCCCTTCGACGAACCCGAGCGCGTCGGCGCGTCGGCGGACCGCGGTGCTGCCGTCACGCCAGAGGACGCGGCCGTCGGCGTCGACGACGGCCATGATGTGCGCGGCCTGTTCGGCGAGGCTGATCAGGCCGCCGCGCAGGGCGGGCAGGACGGCGGCGAGGCCGCTCTGGCGACGGCGGGCCTCCAACTGTTCCGGGACGAGCACGGGAACCGGCGCACCGCGCTCCGGGTCGAGGCCGAGACGGCGCATGCGCTGCCAGGACGCGCCGATGACCGCGCGCGGAGGACCAGGGAGCGCGGTTCCGGCCAAGGCGGCCTCGCGCATTTCCGCGAGAGCCCGCGCGTGCCGCCGCGGGTCCGCGCCGACCGGCAACGCCGCCTCCAGCTGCACCTGGCCTACTCCCTTGATCTGTTCAGGCCAGTGTGCCCGGGTATCCCGGCGTTCGGAAGGTCTCTGTGACCTGGGCGCCGCTCACCCCGTGAAGGGCGCGTCCGCCAGGTGGGAGGCGGGAAAGGCGCCCTTCGGCCGCCGTCCCAGGAGCAGGCCGGTCCTGGTGGCCTCGGCCATCACGGCGCGGACGTCGACGCACCACGGGCCGTCGGGCTTCAGCTCGACGAAAGCGCTCTCTCCCGGCTTGAGCACGAAGTGCGGCTGGCCGTCGAGCGCGATGGAGCCGCCGCCGGCGGCGAGGTCCACCCGGACCCCCGCTTCCAGCACGCTCCAGCCCCGGACGCCCACCGCCCGGACCTCGCCGGGCGCGATCGGCGCCTGCACGACGTACGGCGTCTCGTCGACCGGGCCGAGCGAGACCGCGACACCGTCCACAGTGGACTTCGGACTGGGGCACAGCCGTCCGGGGATGCTCGCCAGCCCGATCCCGTCCGGTACGGCGAACGTGCAGTACAGCTCGGTCAGCGACGCGGGGTCCCACCGGCTCTCCGAACACACGCTGACGTCGTTCAGCGCGATCTCACGACGGGCCTTCGTGACGACCTCGAGGACGGTCGCCCGGTTCGTGACCAGGTCCGCGTCCACCTGGTGGGTGGCCAGCAGCCCGGCGGCGAGCCCGGCGACGGTGGGCTCGGGAAGCGCGTCGGTGCTCCCCGTCGGCATCATGAGCATCGGGACGTCGCCGCAAGCCGCCGCGGCGGCCCGCATCAGGCCGTCGTCGCCGAGGCAGATGAGCACACTCGCACCCGCGTCCACCATCCGGCGGACGGTGCCGATGATCTTCCCCGCCTCGGTCCACACCATCACCCGGCCGACCCCGGCCACGCGGAGTGCCGAGCGCAGGCTCTGGATGTCACGCTCCGAAGCGGGGTTCGCCACGATCCCCGCAACCGCTTCGCCCACATGTCCTCCGCTGCCGCGCCAAGTCCCTACAAGGAAACGACTTCAGGGCCACGAAAGAAAGAGTTGCACGAGGTTGCATCGCCGGGCTAGGGGTCGAAGTGCCCGATTTCCGGTCAACCGCCGTCCGGCGGGCGAACATGACCAACAACGCGAGTTCGAGGACCAGCAGGATCCG
This sequence comes from Amycolatopsis speibonae, assembly GCF_042647925.1. Classification (NCBI taxonomy): domain Bacteria; kingdom Bacillati; phylum Actinomycetota; class Actinomycetes; order Pseudonocardiales; family Pseudonocardiaceae; genus Amycolatopsis; species Amycolatopsis speibonae. The sequence goes on along the minus strand of NZ_JBHRWK010000014.1, from coordinate 267,684 downwards.
TTCGGCCAGCCCGCTCACCGCGCGGGCGTCGACCAGGAACGTCCCCACGAAGACCACCAGCGCGGCGAACGCGGCGAAGGACCATCGCCGGGCAGTGCCGAGAACCAGCCCTGCCAGCGGCAGCGCGGCGAAGGCGGCGAGCGCGACATAGCGGTGGATCGCGCCGTGCCAGGTCAGCGGCTGGTCCAGCGGTTCCTGCGGGAACACCGCGAGCACGCACAGCCCGATGCCGAACACGGCGACGAGCCTGGCCGCCCACACCGCCCCCGAAAGCCGGACACCGCCCGCGACGGTCAGCGCGCCGAAGCCGGTGGCCAGCATGGCGACCCCGACGAGCCGCGCGCCCTGCCCGATGTGGACGTACTCGCTGAAAGTGGTGGCGAGCGGATCGACCGCGCCGGCGTTGACGATCTCGACATAGACCGCGACGACCGCTCCCGTGAGCAGCCACGCGAACGTGGACAGCCGGATCAACTTTCCGATGTCGTTCATGACGAGGAGCCTGACCGCGCGCCGCCGTCCGGCACATCGCGCCGAAGCGAGCAGTCCGGGTCACACCGTGGGGGACAGCGGATGTCCCCCAAGCGGGGATGTGCCCGGCCCGCGGCGTCGTTAGCGTCGGGACATGGCTTCGAAAGGCGGGTCCCTGGGCTGGGCGCTCCTCACCGGACGCGACACCGACCTCGAACCACCGTCGGCGTGGTGGCGCGGACCGGCCTGGGTCAAGGTCGTGCTCACCACCGCGGCGCTCCTCGTGACGGTGGGACTGACCTACGGCTCGTGGGCGCGTTACCTCGGCGGCGGCAGTGTGCCGCTGATCTTCTTCCTGCTGCTCCTGCAGCTCACGCCCCCCTTGCTCGTTCTGCGGTTCCCGCTGACGGCCGTCCGGATGGCGGCGGTGGGGATGGTCAGCTCGATCATCGCGATCCTCTTCCCCGCGCCCTACGCGCTGTTCGGCCCGACGCTGTCGGAGTGGCCGTTGCAGGTCCAGGTCCTGCCGTACCTCCCGGTGCTCGCGATGACGCTCGCCCGCACGAAATCCGGGCAGGGCTGGGGGATCTCGGTCATCGCGATCGCGCTCGCCACCGCGGTCGGCATCGTGCAGATACCGCGGACGGGCACGAAGACCCTGGTGTGGTCGTTGGTCGTGGTGGCCGTGACCATCGTGGCGGGCTACGGGATGCAGCAACGCCGCCGGGCGCTGGAGCAGGCCGACGAGGCCGAGCGCACGACCGTGGAAGAGCGGGCGAAACGAACGTCGTTGCAGGAACGCGCGCTGATCGCGAGGGAGCTGCACGACATCATCGGCCATCACCTGTCCCTGATCGCACTGCGGACCGACAGCGCGCGCTACCGCGTCCCGGACGTCTCCGAGGCCGCGCAGGAGGAGTTCCGCGCACTCGGCGTCGCGGCGAGGGAAGCACTCGACGAGGCGCGGCGACTGGTCGGCGTGCTGCGGGACACCGACGCCGAGCCGGAACACGAACCGCAGCCAGGGCTCTCGGAGGTGCCGTCGCTGATCGACGGCTGCCGGGCCTCCGGGATCGAGATCCGGGCGGAGATCTCCGGCGGGGATGTCCCCGCCATGACCGGACTGGCCGCGTACCGGATCCTGCAAGAGGCACTGAGCAACGCGGCCCGGCACAGCCCGGGGTCCACCGTGGACGTCGAGGTGCGACGGGCGCCCGGCGGGCTCACGGTCCTCGTCGAAAACGGGCCGCCCTCGCGGCCCGCCGCGCCGACGGGCGGGGATGGCACCGGCCTCGCCGGGATCGCCGAACGCGTTACGCTGATCGGCGGTACTTGCGAGACCGGGCCACGGGAAGACGGCGGTTTCCGGGTGGCCGTCACACTGGAAATCACGGGGGAAGCGTGACGTCCGTCTTCATCGTCGACGACCAGGCCATGGTGCGGGAAAGCTTCGCCAGCCTGCTGAACGCGCAGCCCGGCTTGGCCGTCGTAGGCCAAGCGGGTGACGGAATCGAGGCCCTGGCAGGCATCTCCGCCTTGCCCGCGCCGCCGGACGTCGTCCTGATGGACATCCGGATGCCGGTGATGGACGGTCTCGAAGCGACCCGGCGCCTGCTCGAAGGCGACGGCGAGAAGCCGAAGGTGATCGTCCTGACGACGTTCCATTTGGACGACTATGTCTACGAAGCGCTGCGGGCGGGCGCGAGCGGGTTCCTGCTGAAGGACGCGCCGTCGGCCGAGCTGATCACCGCGATCGGCGTGGTCGCCGCCGGTGACGCGCTCCTCGCCCCCGCGGTCACGAAGCGGCTCATCGCGAACTTCGTGGCGAGCGCGCCGGTTCCGCGGCCGTCCCCGGCGCGGTTCGACGTGCTCACCGAACGCGAGCGGGAAGTGTTGCGGTTGATCGCGAAAGGACGGTCCAATCCGGAGATCGCGGCGGACCTGGTGCTTTCGGCGCAGACCGTGAAGACGTATGTCGGCCGGATACTGGCGAAACTCGGGCTACGGGACCGGGCACAGGCGATCGTGCTGGCCTATGAGGCCGGACTTGTCGGCCCTGGCTGAACAACCCCGGCTGTGGCGACCCATGAAAAGCAGCAGGGCCGCCTCCCCGAGGGGGATGGCGGCCCTGCTGGGAAAACCTGGATCAGATCACGTTGACCGAGGTGGCCTGCGGACCCTTCGCGCCCTGCCCGATCTCGAACTCCACGCGGGCGTTCTCCTCGAGGGTACGGAAGCCGTTGCCCTTGATCTCGCTGTAGTGCACGAAGACGTCGCCGCCGCCGTTGTCGGGAGTGATGAAGCCGAACCCCTTCTCGGAGTTGAACCACTTCACAGTGCCCTGAGTCATAAAATCTCCATATGCAACACAAACAAACAGGAAGCCACGTCGGCAGCCCGGGTCATGACCAGACGGTTTGCTTCCCCGGAAACACGAGGAGACACTACGCCCGCTGAGTTCTGCGAGCGTGAACCAACACGAACACAAAAATCGAGACCTGGAGCAGTAAAGCACACCTCAGGCAGGCCGACAAGCGCCTTCATCCGGGTGTGCGCGGACACACTGTATCCTCCGCCGCCCGGCCCCGCGCGACCGGCCCTTTACCGCCCGGTTATTCGCCACTCGCCGCGCGCAGCGGCACATCGGCGCCGAACGGCGAACGGCGCAAAGCCTCCCGGTTCGTGGCCACGACGGCGATGTCGTGGGTCTCCGCGTCCGCGCTGAACTGCACCGGCACCACACCGGAAACGGACATGTCCTGTGGCTTCGTCTCGTCAGCCATGTTTTTCTCCCCTGTGTCAACACAACGCTCTATGTACTGCGTGCCAACAACTCACCGGCGAACGGCCGAGGCCGGGTGTTTCGGTGGCTCGGTGACCGCTCCGGTCCATATCGGACTCTCGGTGTTGCGGCGATTGTGCCACGGCCGACCGACAAAATCCGGTCCCCGCGGCCGAAACTCTGCCGAGTCGTCACCACATTCTCACCCTTTGGAGCAGGTGAAGGCGGCACCTCAAGGTTTTCTGTGTATCCCCTGAGAAAAATGTACCGTGCGGTAATCGGCGAACCGTGACCTTACTGTCCCCCCTGCTGCGGCCTCGCGGCGCCCAGCAGGGTCGTCAGCCGGATGTCCGGGGTCACCACGTCCGGATCCGTCCTGATGTCGATCACGCACGGCCGTTGCCGGACCAGCGCGCTCGCGATGATCGGCTCCAGCTCCTCGCGGTCGTCCACGGTGTACCCGGCGGCGCCGAGCCCGCGTGCCCACGACGCGAAGTCGGTGACGGGGACGGTGACCCCCGAGAGCCTCCCGTGCTTGCGGGCCTGGTGCACGGCGAGCGGGCCGTGCAGTCCGTTCTGGAACACCAGGACGGTCACCGGCACCCGGTAGCGGACGGCGGTCTCGATCTCCTGCCCGGTCATCAGCGCGCCGCCGTCGCCCGCCATCGCGATCACCGTCCGGCGCGGCTCGGCGAGTTTCGCCGCGACCGCCGCGGGGACCGCGTACCCCATGGCCGCGTTGCTCGGGCCGAGCTGGCTGCGCGGCGCGGTGAAACACCAGTAGCGGTGCATGAACTGGGCGAAGTTGCCCGCGTCGCTGGTCACGATCGCGTCTTCGGGCGCGAGCTTGCGCACCGCGCGGATGACGTCGGCGGGGTGGACGCGGGTGGCGCCGCTGGTGTCGGGCGGCGTCATGAAGGTGTGCACGGCGGCGTTCGCGGCCGACGCGCGGCGGGTCCGCGGCGAGGCGACGTCGCGCAGTTCGCGCAGGAACGGCTCGACCTCGGAATCGACCCGGAAGGTCAGGCCGCCGCGCCGGGCGGGCTCGATCCCGGTGCCGACCAGCACCAGGGTCTGCGACGGCGTCGGGTAGCGGAAGGACTGAGTGGTGACCTCGTCGAGCTGCGTGCCCAGCGCGAGCACGAGGTCGGCGCGCTCCAGCGCGTCGAGCTGCCGCGCGGGGATGCCGATGCCCAGGTGGCCGGCGTAGCGCGCGTGGTTCTCGGGGAAGGCGTCCTGACGGCGGAACGCGTTGTACACCGGGAGCGCGAGTTCGTCGGCGACGGCGATCAGCTCGTCCCGCGCCGCGCGGGCCCGGCCGCCGACGATCACCACCGGGTAGCGGGCCTCGTCGACCAGTTGCGCGACCGCCTCGGCGGTCCGGCCGAGCGCGCCGGTGGCGGGCGCCTTGACGGAGGCGACCGGTTTGGCCGAATCGAACGGGACACCCCAGAAGTCGGCCGGGACGGCGACGACGGTGGGCCCCGGCCGCCCTTCGCGGCAGCGGGTCAGCGCCTCGACCAGCAGGCCGGGGACCTCGTCCGGGGATTCGGCGCGACCGGTCCACTTGGCGATCGGCTCGAACATCGCCGTCAGGTCGGCGGTGGGCAGTTCACTGGTCGGACCGGGACTGGACGGCGGGTTCTCCAGCAGGACGACCATCGGGCTCTCGTCCTGGTACGCCGTCGAGACGCCGACCGCGAGGTTCGCCGCGTTCGGCCCGCGGCCTGCCAGCAGGACTGCCGGGTGTTCGGTGAGCTTGCCTTCGGCCTCGGCCATGAAGGCCGCGCCGGAGTCGTGCCTCGCCGAAACGAAGGTGATCGACCGCTCGCGTTGCAGCGCGTCGAGCAGATCCAGGAAGGACTCACCCGCCACCGCGTAGACACGCTGGATCTGCGCCTCGGTCAGGATCCGCACGGCCGTCTGGGCGACGGACGCTCCCGGTTGGTATCTAATGGGATTAGCTTAGGCGGGCGGTGATCGGTGCCGTCAAGCGATCTTCCGATTCCGGCAATCCCGGAGCGGTGGAATGTCCGATATCGGAACGTGTTCGAGCAAGGGAGCACGAAAACGTGACTTCAACCACCGCCGGACGTGAAACTGTTTTCACTTACGGTGCCCCGGCCCTGAAATACGGCACCGGATCGAGTGACGAGATCGGCTACGACCTCACCCAGTACGGCGCCCGGCGGGTCCTCGTCCTGACCGACGCCGGCGTCGCCGCGACGGGCTGGCCACAACGGATCGCCGAAGGCATCGAGACCTACGGCATCGAAGCGGTCGTCTTCGACGGCGTGCACGTCGAGCCGACCGACGTCAGTATGCGGAAGGCCGTCGACTTCGCCCGCGGACAGGGCGAGTGGGACGCCTTCGTCGCCGTCGGCGGCGGGTCGGCCATCGACACCGCGAAGGCGGTGAACCTGTTGACCAGCAACGACGGCGACCTGATGGACTACGTCAACGCCCCGGTCGGCGGCGGCCGTGCGCCCGCCGCGCCACTGAAACCGCTGGTCGCGGTGCCGACCACCACCGGGACCGGCTCGGAGAGCACCACGGTCTGCGTGCTGGACGTGTTGTCACTGCGGGTGAAGAGCGGCATCAGCCATCTCCGGCTGCGGCCGAGCCTCGCCGTGGTCGACCCGAGACTGACGGTCTCGCAGCCGCCGGAGGTCACCGCCGCGAGCGGGATGGACATTCTTTGTCACGCCGCGGAGAGTTACACGGCCAAGCCGTACACCGAGTTCGACCGGAAGCGCCCGGAGGACCGGGTTCCTTACTGTGGCTCGAATCCCATGGCCGACATGTTCGCCGAGCAGTCGCTGCGGCTGCTGTCGTGGGCGCTGCCCGCGGCCGTGCGGAACGGCTCCGACCTGAAGGCGCGCGAGGCGATGGCGCTCGCGGCGACGTTCGCCGGGCTCGGGTTCGGCAACGCCGGTGTGCACCTCCCGCACGCCAACGCGTATCCGATCGCCGGGCAGGTCCGGGACTTTCATCCCTCCGGGTATCCGGGCGAGGAGGCGATGGTGCCGCACGGGATGGCCGTCTCGCTGACCGCGCCCGCGGCGTTCCGGTTCACCTTCGACGCCGCTCCCGACCGGCACGAGCGGGTGGCCCGGCTGCTCGCGCCGGACTACGAATGGCCGGGCGATCTGCGGGATCACCTGCCCGCCGTACTGCGGCGGCTCATGCGGGAGATCGGGATCCCCAACGGGATCGGCGCCGTCGGCTACACCGAGTCCGATGTGGACTCACTGGTTTCCGGCACGGTGAAACAACAACGGCTGCTGGCGACGGCGCCACGCGAAGCGTCCGAAGAGGACCTCGCCGCCATCCTGCGGGATTCGGTGACGCTGTGGTGAACGCCGAGTACCCGAACTGGCAGACGGTTCCGTTGCGGTGGAAGGACAACGACGTCTACGGCCACGTCAACAACGTCGTCCACTACTCGGTGATGGACACCGTGATCAATACCTGGCTGATCGAACGCGGCGGGCTCGACATCGAAACCGGCGAGACGATCGGTCTGTGCGTGGAATCGCAGTGCAAGTACCACGCTTCGGTGTCGTTCCCGGGAGAGCTCGAAGTCGGCCTGCGCGTGGGACACCTCGGCCGGTCCAGTGTCCGCTACGAGGTCGGGATGTACTCGAAGGAGACGCTGATCGCGGAGGGGACCTTCGTGCACGTCTTCGTCGATCGGTCTTCGAGGAGGCCGGTCCCCGTCGAGGGCTTACTCAGGAGCGGGCTGGAAGAACTGCGCCCCGGGCTGGGGTAGCCGCGGCGACCACGCGTGCATGAGCTGGGCGTAGCGCGTGGACCGGTCCATGAGTTCGAGGTGGGTGCCGAGCGCGGTCTCCTTGCCGTCCATCACCAGGACCCGGTCCGCGCGCAGCGCCGACGACAGCCGGTGCGCGATCACCACCAGCACCCCGCCCCGCTCGGCGAACGCCCGTTCCGCGCGGGCTTCGGCGGGCGGGTCGAGGTGCGACGTCGCCTCGTCGAGGACGACGACGCCCGCGTCGCTCGCGAACACCCGCGCGAGCGCGATCAGCTGCGCCTCACCGGCGGACAGCGTGTCGTGCCCGATCTCGCCGTCGAGCCCGCCCAGCCGCGTCACCAGCGGTTCGGCGCCGACGGCGGCCACCGCGGCCAGCAGTTCGCCGTCCATCGCGGTCTGCGCGAACAGCCCGACGTTGTCCCGCACGGATCCCGCGAAGACGTAGGCCTCCTGCGGGATCAGCGCGACCATCCGGTGCCGCAGCGCCGCCGGGATCTCCCGGACCGGGGCCCCGCCGAGCAGCACCCGGCCCGCCTGCGGTTCGAGCATGCCGGTCAGGAGCCCGGCCAAAGTCGACTTGCCGATCCCGCTCGGCCCGACCACCGCCAGCCGCTCGCCGCGCCGCAGATGCAGGTCGAGGCCGCGGACCACCGGTTCCGCCGCCGCGCCCCAGCTGAAGGTCAGGTCGCGTACGTAGATCGCGGTCCCCTCGGGTTCGGCCGTGCCGTCGGCCTCCGGTTCGGCTTCCGCGGTCTCCGCCAGCCGCCGCAGCGCGACGATCAGCCGCAGCACCACGGTGCTCGCGGTCGCGGCGAGCCCCCGCAGCGCCGGCTGCATCGTCGTCGCCAGGTAGACGAGCGCGCCGAGCGCGGCCCCGGCGGTCAGCACGCCGTCCTTGACCATTCCGGGCGCCACCAGCAACGCCAGGAGCAGCGGCACGAACCCGCCGGTCGCGATCACCACCGCCCGGGCCGCCCCGGACCGCGCCACCCGCACGGCCGCCTTGGCCTGGGTGTCGATGGCGTCGTAGAGCTCAAGCGCGGCAAGGGGTTCGGCACCGCACGCGACGATGTCGCGCATACCGGACAGCGACGCGCCCGCGACCTCGGCGGTCCGCTCGTCGGCCAGCGCGAGCGCACGCTGACGGCGGGCCAGCGACGGGAGCAGGCAGGCGAACACGACGACCGCGACCACCACCGGGATCGCGACGATCAGCGCGAGCGAACCGGCGACGGTGAACAGCCCGGCCAGAGCCGCCACTGTCGTCACGATCATCCCGCGTGCCTGCACCAGGAGTCCGGCCGTGGCGTCGCGGACCACCTCGACGTGCTGGGTGATGCGAGCGACGCCGCTGGCGTCCGGCTGGTTCCGCGGCGGCGCCGGATCGTGCAGGACCCCGCGTACGACGGCGGTCACCAACGCGTCGCGCAACGGCTCGACGACCTTGCCGAGCTGATGCCACACCAGCCGTGAACCGAACGCGCCGATCACCGCGACCAGGCCGAAGACCGCAAGCCAACGCAGTCCGGTCCCTGGCCGTCCCGCGGCAAACCCCTCGTCAACCGCGAGTTCGACCAGGCGACCGGACAAGAACGCGGGCGCGCTCTCCAGTACGGAGCACGCCAGCAGGACCAGCCCGCCCCTCCACTGCCCGGCCAGCGCCGAACGGTAGAGGCCCCAGACGCTCACTGCTCGCCCTCGGTGAAAACGGCTTGGTAAGCCGGATCCCCCCACAGCTGTCCGTGCGGCCCGACCGCGCGGACCCGGCCGCCGTCGAGCCACACCACGGTGTCCGCCCGCGACGCGGTGGCCGCGCGATGCGTCACCACCACCCGGGTCCGGCCGGGCAGAGTGGCTTCGATCGCCGCTTCGACGGCGGCTTCGGTGACCGTGTCGAGACTGGCGGTGGCGTCGTCGAGGATGAGCACCCGCGGCGCGTGCGCGATCGCGCGCGCCAGCCCGATCCGCTGCGCCTCCCCGCCGGACAGCGGTGTTTCCGCCAGCGGCGTCCGGTAGCCGTCCGGCAGCCGGACGATCAGGTCGTCGACCTGCGCGGAGCGGCAGGCACCGCGTACGGCGGCTTCGCCTGCCCATGAGCCGTACCCGACGGCGTCGCCGATGGTCGCGCCGAGCAGCGCGGGCCGTTCGAAGGCGAACCCGACGACCGCGCGGAGTTCGTACGGCCGCAGCTTCTCCAGCGGACGGCCGTCGAGCACCGCCGTCCCCTCGTCCGGCGTCAGCAGTCCGCCGAGGACGTTGACCAGCGCGGACTTCCCCGAACCGGACCGGCCGACGACCGCGGTGAACCGGCCGCCCCGCACGATCAGGTCGACCTCGCGCAGGGCGCCTTCGACGGTGACCCCGCGCAGCTCCAGCGTGCCCATGCCGGGAACGACACCGAGATCGCCCGGTTCGGGCACCGGCGAGTCCAGCACCTCGTTGATCCTCCGCGCACACGACCGCGCGCGGGAAAGCGTGGTGAGCAAAGGAATCTGGGTGATCAGGCCCATGCCGAGCGCGACGTAGCCGAGCGCCGCGAGGACCTGGCCGACGGTCAGCCTGCCCTCCATCACGCCGAATCCGGCCGCCGCGAGCACCGCGAGTTCCACCGCGGGCAGCAGCAGGCCGGAGCGCCACACCATCCTGGCCTGCGTGCGCCACATCCCCCGGCCGGCGAGACTCAGTTTCGGCAGTGGCCGCAGCACGCGTTCGGCCTCGCGGTCGGCGGTGCCCGACGCGGCGATCGTGCGGAGCCCGGCGACGGCGTCGACCATCCTCGCCGCCAGTTCGCCGGACACCTCCTGATAGGTCAGGACGTCGTCGGCGGTGTTCTTCAGGTGGGTGCGCGCGAGCATCAGGCCGAACGGGATGCTGCCGAGGAAGACGAACGCGAGCCGCCAGTCCATCAGCGCGAGCAGGACGATGGAGCCGCCGGAGATCAGGGTGGTCGACCCGAGTTGCACGACGACCGAGGCGACCAGTCCAGCGCCGGTGCAGTCACCGGTGAGCCTGCTGATCGCGTCACCGTCGGCGAAGGCCGAACGGGTGCCGAGCGCGAGACAGCGGTCGGTGAGCTGGCGGCGCAACCACGCCGTCGCGTAGGCCGTCATCCGCGCGGTCAGGATCCCGCCGATCAGGCCGACGGCGATCTCGGTGACACCGAGGACGATCAGCCAGGAGACCTCGGGAAGGCTGGGACGTCCGGCCACCACCGCGTCGACAGCGGCCGCCAGCGCGCCGGGCAGGAGCAGTCCCGCCGCGGTCCCGGCGAGCGCGCTCAGGATCAGCGCGACCAAGCGGGGACGATCGAGCGCGGTCACCTTGACCAGCAGCCGATCGGCGGATCCCGCCATCCCACTCCTCAATCCGTGATCCCATCGAGATGAACCGGAAGGCAAAATGAAGAGCGCGGGAGCGGCGCACTTGGCCTGTGCCGCTCCCGCACCTTCGACTACCAGCTGGGCGAACTGCCGGAGATCAGTGGCAGGTCAGCAGGCTGATGGTGCTGTTGTTGCAGGAAGCGAGCAGGCTCAGGTTGCTGCCCCCGCCGCCGCCGCCGTGGCCACCTTCGAGGGCCTCGGGGGCTTCCAGGGCCTGCAGGTCGAGAACCAGTTCCATGGTGTTCCCTTTCATCGGTTACCTGTTTCCGCCGGCCGTCAGTGGCCGGTGGTCCGGGGGGACAGGAAAGGCAGCACGGCCTTCCCGTCCAGGGTCGCGGCGAGGGCGAGGAGCACGCCCGCGCCGCCGGTGACGACGTCCATCGACAGCCGCAGCAGCTGGTTGCCGGGGAACGCCAGGCCGTCCTTGTACGGCATCGCGTACCAGGCCAGCCGGGAAAGATGCAGGTCGATGGTGTCGAGGACGCGCTGATCCGGCTCGGAGCCCATCGAGAGCGCGGTCATCAGCCCGCATCGGCCGAAGAAGAGGCCGGGATGGATGACGAACTCGCCACGGCAAGCTTCCCGAAGGCCGGGGAGGCTCTTCAACGACTTCGCGTCCGGGCGGTACTTCGCCAGTTCCTCGGCGACCATGAGGATCCCCGCGCCGCCGACACCCACGTAGGGCAGCGTCCTGGATTCGCCGTCGCGGACCTGCAAAGAGCCGTCGTCGGACTCGACGCACTCCTCGATGTCCCGCTCCAGCGCCTGGTCGGCGAAGGACAGCCAGCCCTCTTCGCGGGTGCGCTCGAACAGCCGGACGAACAGCAGCGCGGGTCCGGACCAGCCGTTGAGCAGGCCTGCCCTGGCGAATTTGCCGGGCGGGGCAGCGGTCTCGAGTGCTTCGGCGAGCCGGACCGCGGTGGCGAGCGCCTGCCTGCCGAACTCGTTGTCCTTGCGGGCCACCGCGAAGTGCAGCTGGGTGAGCCCGATGCCGGACAGACCGCCTTCGAGGCTGTGGTCGGTGGTCTGCTCGACCAGCGTCGCCGACGCCGCCAGCAGCTTGGTGGCCTCCTCGCGATATCCGAGTTCTTCCAGGACATACGCGATTCCGTACGAGCCGTCGTAGAAACCGGGGCGATCGGGCGGATCGCGGCGGACCGAGTCCAGCAGCCAGCGTTCGTGATCGGGATACCGCTCCCCGCCGACCGCGTTCAAAGCGTGGAGGACACCGGCCGCGCCGTAACCGAAGCAGGCTCCGCCGACCCGGAACTGCTCGATGTCGCCGGGGAAGAGCCGGTCGGTGCGCTCGGGGGTCGCGGAGGCGAGGATCCCCTCCGTGAGCTGCTTGCGGACCAGCGCCCAGTCGGGCTTCTCCTGGTCGAGTTCGGTCGAAGCGCTCCGCGGCTGGGCGTTCCGCGGCGCGAGCTCGGCGACGATCGCGTCGGCGTAGCCCTCCGGGACGTCGAAACGCCGCTGGACGAAGTCCGCGAGCCCGCGCAGCTTCGCCGGGGCGAGCTCGAGAAGCGTGGTGAGCGGCAGGAAGATCCACAGCTTCAGCACGGCGATCGCGTAGTCGTCGATCTCGAACCCGTTCCGGTCCCGCGGGGCGCGGAACCCGGGTGCGCCGAGCGCCGGTCGCTTGCCGCTGCCGGCGTCCGTGGCCATCTCGAAGTCGATCAGCCCGATCTCGTCGTCGTCGCCGTCGACCAGGATGTTCATCGAGTGCAGATCACCGAAGACGATCCTGCGGCCGTGCACCTCGTCGACCATCCGTGCCACGCGGTCGACCAGCGCCAGGGCTCGCTCGGTGTAGGCGACGATGTCGGCCTCGGTGCAGTCCCGCCGGGTGAGCGGGTAGTTGCGGGCGAGCCAGCTGCCGAGGGAAACGCCCGGCATGTACTCCATGGCCAGGAAGTGGTGCTCCCAGACGGTGAACCGGTCGTAGGCCGCGGGGATGCCCTCGATGCCCTTCAGCCGCTCCAGCACCTCGTGCTCCCAGCGGAGCCGATCGACCGCGTCGATCTCGTCGCGGTCGAGGCCGGCGAACGGCCTGGCCTCCTTCAGGACCACCTGCTCGCCGTCGGCGTTCCGGTCGGCGAGGTACACGCCGCCGCCGTTCGAGAAGTGCAGTGAACTTTTCACCCGATAGGGGAACTGATCCACGCCGCCGCTCTTGCGAGCTGCGAGATGAGGCGCGAGGAACTCCGGAATCGTCACCCAGCCGGGTACCGAGAAGGTCGACTCGCGCTTATCCGGGACCAGCGTTCCGTCCGGTTTGCGCACCGCGAGGACACGTTTTCCGTCGAGTTCGACCCATTGTTCAGCGAATCCGCCATAGCGGACGTAGAGCGGCCCGGCACCATACCGAAGATCACTGAGAATGTAGGCGCCGGGTTCCCCGTCGAGCTTCGCGGACAACTCGGCGAGCACACGCTCCAGCTCGTCGTTGTCAGCTGGATAAAGAGTCAGTAACTTGCCGCTTCCGTCACGCGGAGCGTATTTGGAATTCCTGGCCAGCAGCGTGCTCCGCGAACGCAGATGCTTGTAGGACAGAGTGCGCTCGAGACAATGCTCGTGCACCTTCACGAGCACTCGCTCGGCGTTTCCCAACCCTGCCGAAACGTGGATTTTCCAGCCTTGCAAGGGAAGGTTCCGAGCAACAGGGTGCATCATCCGCCACACTCCACGCACCCCGGTCCGCCAGCCTGACTCGGGAGCGGGCAACAGGGAGGCGAAATCGTCGGCGACGTCCCCGTTTTCCTGCTGCTCGTCGAAGAACAGCGGATCGGCGAAGCAATACGCTTCGTACCGGACGTCCATCGAGCGCCCCCTCCTTGGCACCAATCGGATGGGCCATGTGCACCATCGCGATGGGGAATATTCCACCCGTCGGATACCGAACGGCCAATCCGCCATACCGGGGGTTCGGATGGGCTGTTCAGGGACGTGAATTTGAAACCTACCGAATGGTAGGGGTACCCAGCGTGAGATCAACTCGGTTTTCAACCACCCGGTCGGTGTGTAACAGGAACGTATCTGCGACGTAATCCCTGGTCCCGGCGCCGATCACAATAACGCGCCACCGAATTGGCGGAGCGCCAACCCGGTGCGCTTCGTGATCTATTCACCCGAGGTCTGGACCACTGCTCGCTTCGTGGCGCCCGCCACGCGGCCGACCGGTCGCCCGTCGGCGGTGATCGGCCCGGAGGTACGTTGTCGCCGGTGGAGCAGGTAAGGAGGCGGGCGTGATCACAGGCTTCGCGGTGACCGTCGCGATCTGCGCGGCGCTGGTCGCGGCGTGGAGTTTCGTGCAGTCCGCGCGTAAAAAACTGCCGGACAACGCCTTGCTCGCCGGCCTCGCCGTCGTCGAACTCCTCCTGGTCGCCCAGCTCGTCATCGGCGTCGTACTGCTGATCGGCGGCGGCCGCCCCGGCAGCATGGCCACCTATCTCGCCTACCTGATCGGCAGCCTCGTCGTGCTCCCGCTCGGGACGTTCTGGGCGCTGGCCGAACGCACGCGGTCGAGCACCGCGATCCTCGGGATCGCCTGCCTCGCCATCCCGGTGATGGTGCTCCGGCTGCACGAGGTGTGGGCGGGCGCCAGTGCCTGAGGAAACCGAGGAGAACACGGTGGACACCGCCGCGGAAACCCATCCGGACAAGACCTCCGGCCCGGGACGGATCCTGGTCGCGGTGTACGCGATCTTCGCGCTGGCGGCGACCTCACGCGCCGCCGTGCAGATCGGGACCAAGTTCCACGAGGCCCCGCTGGCCTACGCCCTCTCCGCGTTCGCGGCCGTCGTCTACCTCCTGGCCACCGTGGCACTGGCCCGCCGCGGCGCGGGCTGGTGGCGGGTCGCGCTGGTCGCCTGCGGGATCGAACTGCTCGGCGTGCTGACCGTCGGCACGTTCAGCCTCTTCGACCGCGAGGCCTTCCCGCACGCCACCGTGTGGTCGGTGTACGGGCAGGGCTATCTCTTCATCCCGCTGGTGCTGCCGGTGATCGGGTTGTTCTGGTTGCGGCGGACGAAGCCGTAGCGGACCTGCGTTTGGTCTCGTGAGTGGCTAGGACGGTTCCGGCGGGCCGGCATTTGATTACCGCTGGGATCCGGTGTCTTCGTGCTGGGCGGAAGGTGCGACCCAGCACTTTCCTGACTCGCCATCTTCGCCCAGGTCAGGCGTAGGTAGACGCATATTGGACAACGGAAGATCCGGGACACGCGACGCCCCCATCCTCCGTTGATCAAGTTCAGGAATCGGGTGGCCCCGCGACGGTGGAGGATTGGGGACGTTGAGTGTCCCCAATCCTCCACCGTCGCTCGGGCCTCCGCTGGGATCGTGCAGGTCAGCGGCAGGTAGGCGAAACCGGCCCGCTCCACCCCGTCCCAGCCACTCACGAGACCAAAAGCGGTCCGCGCCCCTCACTCTTACTTTTCGAAGCAGCCTTTTTCGTTGAGCGGGCCGAACGAGGGCAGGATCAGCCCGCACAGGTAGCCGTCGATCCAGTGCCCGTTGCCCGCGACGTTGGTGAGCACCCGGATCGCCGGGGCGAACGCGGCGATCCCCTTGGCCAGCGAATCCTGGTTGCGCTGGAGCATCGACGTCAGCCTGTCGAGTTGTTTGAGCACCGGCCCGAGTTGCCCGTCGTTGTCGGCGATGATGCCGTCGAGGGCGGTCGCGAGCCGTTTCGACCCGTCGAGCAGGTCCTTGATCGCCTGCTGCCGGGTGGAGATCGCGCGCAGCAGCGCGTTGCCGTCCTCGATCAGCCGCTGGGCCTCGGTGTCGCGGTCGACGAGGGTCTGCGAGACCTGCCGCGTGTTCGCCACCAGCGTCCGGAGCTGCCGGTCGCGGGAGGCGATGGTGCCGGAAAGCTTCGAGATCCCGTCGAGCGCGGCGCGGACGTCGGCGGGCGTGTCGGCGAAGGTGGCCGAGATGGCGTCGAAGCTCTTCGCGAGCTGGTCGACGTCGATGGCATCGACGGTCTTCGACAGATCCCGAAACGCTTCAAGGACGTCATACGGCGCGGTGGTCCGCCGCAGCGGGATCGCATCACCGGGATCGAGGATCGCTTCGCCACGCGGGTCGAGCGCCAAGTACTTCTGCCCCAGGACGTTCTTGATCCGGATGGACGCGCTCGTGGCGTCGCCGAGCCAGGCGTCCTTCACCCGGAACGAGACGAGCACGCGATCGCCTTCGAGGTCGATCTCGGAGATCTTGCCGACCTTCACCCCGGCTATCCGGACGTCGTTGTCCGCGCGAAGCCCGCCCGCGTCGGAGAATTCGGCGGAATAGGTGGTGCCGCCGCCGATCACCGGCAGGGCGTCGGCGTTGAGCGCCGCCGCCATCCCGAGAGCCATCGTGGTGAGCCCGGCGAGCGCCATCTTGACCGGATCCACCGCGCCGAAGGATCTCATCGCCTCACCTCGCAGGTCACGAGCGGCAAACTCTAGGGGCCACCCCTGTCCGTCGCCAGGCGAAACGTTGCACCGATCGGGTACTGTCGTCTGTCCATTATGGACAGTCGCGCTAGCGCCAAAGCGTGTCCGCGGTCCCCCGCGCGACATGCTCCTCGTAGACCTCGACCTTCCTGCCGATCAGCTCCAGGCAGTCGGCCAGCTCGGCGATCCGGTCGCGGACGGTGGCCTGATGGTCCCGCAACAGCTCCAGCCGCTTCTCCTCGTTGCCCGGCCCCTGCCGGACGAGCTCCGCGAACTCGCGGATCGTGGCGAGCGGCATCCCGGACGCCCGGAACTTCGTGCAGTTCACCAGCCATTCGACATCGTGCTCGGTGTACACGCGGCGGCCGTTCGCGTCCCGTTTCACCGGTGCCGCGAGCAGCCCTTCCTTCTCGTAGAAGCGAAGCGCGTGCACGCTGAGGCCCGTCCGGTCGGTGACCTTGCCGATCGCGAGTTCCGTCACCCGGCCGACGATAGCGTTTGACCTGGAGAGCCCTCTAGCTCCTAGCGTTCGCCACATGACCACCTCACAGCACAAGATCGGCTCCGGCTTCGGCGCGCGCAGTACCGCCGCGGAAGTCCTGAACGGGATCGACCTCTCGGGCAAGCTCGCCGTCGTCACCGGCGGGTATTCGGGGCTGGGCCTGGAAACCACCCGTGCGCTGGCGAACGCCGGCGCGCACGTCGTCGTCCCCGCCCGCCGTCCGGCCGACGCGGAGGCCGCCCTCGCCGGGATCTCCGGCACCGAGGTCGGCGAACTCGACCTCGCCGACCTGACGAGCGTCGAGGCCTTCGCCCGCCGGTTCCTCGGCACGGGACGCTCGATCGACCTGCTGATCGCGGGCGCCGGGATCATGGCCGCGCCCGAACGGCGGGTCGGCCCCGGCTGGGAGTCGCATTTCGCGATCTGCCACCTCGGCCACTTCGCCCTGGTGAACCGGCTCTGGCCCGCGCTGACGGCGGACGGCGGCGCCCGGGTCGTCGCGGTGGCCTCCTCCGGTCACCATTCCTCGCCGATGCGCTGGGACGACGTCCACTTCGAGCGCGGCTACGACCGGTGGCTCGCCTACGGCCAGGCCAAAACGGCGAACGTGCTGTTCGCGGTGCATCTGGACAAGCTCGGCGCCGACCACGGGATCCGCGCCTTCAGCCTGCATCCGGGCGCCATCCTCACTCCCCTGCAGCGGCATCTGCGGCAGGAGGAGATGGTCGAGCGCGGCTGGATCGACGAGCACGGGAACCAGGCCGACCCGGCTTTCAAGTCGCCGGAGCAGGGTGCGGCCACCCAGGTCTGGGCGGCGACGTCACCGCGGCTGGACGGCATGGGCGGGCTCTACTGCGAGGACTGCGACGTCGCCGAGATCGCGCCCGAAGAAGGCGAGTGGGTGGGTGTGCGCCCCTTCGCGATCGACGCCGGCGAGGCCGCCCGGCTCTGGGAGCTTTCGGACGGCCTCACCGGTGTCAGTTCCAGAACTTGATCTCGGGGTTGCCCGCCACCGGCCCGACCAGCAGCGGCTGACGGCCGCCGCGCAGGTTCTTGTCGAAGAAGGCGGACACGTAGGCCCTGGTCAGCACCATTCCCCGGTCGCCGCCGAGCGTGCCGGGCGGGGTCAGGCCGAGCTGCTCACCGAGCACGCCGACGTCGGTGAAGGAAGCGTGCCCGGCCGCCGCGACGCTGATCCAGCGCTTCCAGCCGGTGAGGTTCGGCCAGCTGCCCGCCCAGGTCGTGTCCGGACCGGCCGGGGTGTACTCGCTTTCGCGGCCCAGCAGCAGGAACGGCCGGTCGATCCCGGCCGCGGGAATCGGGGACCACAGCCTGCCGTCCAGATCGGCGCCGGCGCGGATCCGCTGGTCGGCGACCATCGCCGTCGGCGTGCTGTACCCGCCGATCGAATGTCCTGCCATGCCGATCCGCGTCCGGTCGATCAGCCGGGACCACGGCGACGAAGGCGCGGTCAGCGTGTCGAGGACGAACGAGACGTCCGTGGCGCGGATCGGCGGGATCAGCGTGGATTCGGATCCGCACGCGGCGCATTCGGTGACGTGCCCGTCGGGGAAGGCGGTGCCGTGGGATTCGTGGTTGTGGCCGATCAGCGCGACGACGAAACCCTTGCTCGCCAGCTCTTCCGCCAGCCCGGTGAGCGTGGTGCGCGGTTTGCCGAATCCCGGCGACAGGACGACCAGCGCGCGCTTCCCTGGCTGGGGCGGGGCGTCGACCCTGGCGCTGGTCCGGATCCCGGCGACCCGCGCGGGGTCGACGTCGGGGACACCGGATTCGGTCAGGAACGCCTTGGCCTCGGCCAAGGTGAGGTACGGACGTTTCGGGCCGAGCGGCAGCAAGGCGGGGTAGAACATCGACACCATCAGCTCGCGCGGCCCTGTCGGCACCCACGGGTCCTGACGCGCGGAGTCGACCAGGTGCAGGTCGGTGGAACCGACCGGATGCGGGCCGGTCGGCGGCGGCAACGTCAGCCGAGGAGCCGCCGAAGCAGGACTCGCCAAGGACACCATGGCGGACAAGGCGGCCAGTGCGACGAGAAGCCTTCTCATGAGGATTCCGTTTCTGTCGAGGATCTTCCGCCGCCCAGCCTGCGGCCCGGCGTCGTGTTCGCGCGTCTGCCGCAGGTCGTATCCCGATGTCTGCCGCGAGGCGGATCCGCTGCGCCCGATCCGGGATTACGCTCGGCTGGTGCCGGCCATCCTCAGGAGTCACCCGAAGGCAGTGGACGTCGGGCTGACCGTGCTCATCGGACTGTCCACTGTGGTCTCCGCTGATGACCCCGAGGGCTTCGGATGGTGGCTGACCTCCTTGGTGGCCTTGGCTTCCTTGCTGATCCGGCATCGCAATCCCACGATCACGTTCGCGGCCGGGGCGGTGGTCTCCCTCCTGCATCTGGCCATGGGCAACGATCTCCGCCCGGTCGACGGCGTGGCGTTGGTCGGTCTCTTCTCCGTCGCGGCGTGGGGTTCGCGGCGGGTCTCGCTCGCGCTGCTGGCGGCGGGACTGCTCGTCGCCGGAGCGTGGTCGTTCCATTCCGCCGAAACGAATTCGCGGACTCCGGCTCCGATACCGCCGCGGATCATCATCATCGATCCGCTGGCACCCCCCGACTTCGACGCCGACCACCGCCAGGTCCAGGACTGGGGCGGGTTCCCCGGCATCGGGCTGTCGCTCGCGGTGGCCTGGCTGGCCGGGCTGAACACGCGGCAGCGCCGGATCCGCCTGGCGGTGCTGGAACAGCGGGCCGCCGACCTCGAACGCGAGCGGGACTCCCAGGCCGCGCTGGCCGTGGTCGCCGAACGCGGCCGGATCAGCCGCGAACTGCACGACGTCGTCGCGCACGCGCTTTCCGTGATGGTGTTGCAGGCCCAGGGCGCCCAGGCGGAACTGGAGCGGCGGCCCGAACGGGCGCGGGAGGCGCTGGACGCCGTCGTCGGCACCGGGCGGACCGCGTTGAGCGAGATCCGGCGGCTGCTCGGCGCGCTCGGCCAGGACGAGCCGGACCGGGAGCCGCAGCCCGGCGTGGAACGCTTGCCGCGGCTGGTCGCCGACGTCCGTTCCGCGGGCACCCCGGTCGACTTCCGGGTCGAAGGGGAACCCCGGCCACTTCCGTCCACAGTGGACCTCGCGGCCTACCGGATCGTGCAGGAGGCGCTGACGAATGTGCTGAAACACGCCGGTCCGGGCGCATCGGTGACTATCGTGATGCGATACGGGCCTGGCGTGCTGGAGATCGAGGTGACCGACGACGGCAGCGCGGTGGAACCGTCCGGCGGCGGGCACGGCCTCGAAGGGATGCGGGAACGGGTGAACGTACTGGGCGGCACCTTCGAAGCGGAGCCGCGGCCGGATCGCGGCTTCGCCGTCCGCGCGACCCTGCCGACATGACGATCCGAGTGGTCATCGCCGACGACCAGGCGCTCGTGCGCACCGGCCTGCGGATGATCCTGGACAACGCGGAGGACATCGACGTCGTCGGCGAGGCGGGCGACGGCGCGGAGGCCATCACGCTGGTGAAGGACCTCGATCCCGACGTCGTGCTCATGGACATCCGGATGCCCGGGATGGACGGCGTCGAGGCCACCGCCGCGATCGCCGCGGCCCACCGCGCCCGGGTGCTGGTGCTGACCACCTTCGACCTCGACGAATACGTCTACGCCGCGCTCCAGGCGGGGGCCAGCGGCTTCCTGCTGAAGGACGCGCTCGCGCCGGACCTGCTCTCCGGCGTCCGCGTCGTCGCCGCCGGTGACGCCACGCTCGCGCCCACCGTCACCCGGCGGCTGCTCGACCGTGTCGTCACGGGCCTGCCCGCCCCGGTGCAGGACGGCAGGCTCGCCCTGCTCACCGGGCGCGAACACGAGGTGCTGCAGCAGCTGGCCCGCGGCCTGTCCAACGCCGAGATCGCGGAACTGCTGTTCCTCTCGCCGGGGACGGTGAAGACCCACGTCGGCCGCATCCTCACGAAACTCGGGCTCCGGGACCGTGTCCAGGCCGTCGTGTTCGCCTACGAATCCGGGATGATCAGCCGCTGACCGGGGCGGGCGCGCGCCAGTGCTTGCCGCGGCGGGGCCGCCGGTGCTGGCCGCGCCTGCCGAGGTCGCCGAGGTCGCCGGCGGGGCGGGCGGCGAACTGCGCGGCCGTGATGCCCATCCGCACCAGGTACTTGATCTCGCCGCGCACCACTTCGGTGTCGCGCAGCCTGCCTTCCTCGCGGAAGCCGAGGCCGCCGTGCAGCGAAAGCGACGCCAGGTTGCCGCCGTACACGGTGACCTCGCATTTGCGGAAGCCGCGTTGCTCGAACATATGCGCCAGGAGGACGGTGATGGCGTCCGTGGCGTATCCGCAGCGTTGGTGGCGAGGGGCGATCCCGATGCCGTATCCGAACTGGCCGGCCACCGGGTCGGCGCCGATGGTGCAGACCGAACCGACCAGCATCCGGCCGCGCACCGTCTCGATGCCGAAGTGGATGTCGTCGCCCGCGGACCCCGAACGGTGCGAGGCCCAATGCCGGTGCCCGCCGCCGATCAGCGTCGTCGCCTCGCGGGCCATGTCGCGGTCGAAGCCCATCAGGACCCGGCGGTCCCGGAGACCGACCTCGCGCAACCGCACCTTCCGCCCGACCTGCTCGGGTTCCAGGGCGGAGTGGCTCACCGCGTCCGGCCGCACGGGTGCTCACGAACGATCACAAGCATCCCTCGACGATATCGGTAGTGGCGAGGCACGTCGTCGCGGGCCCGGACGGGCGCCGCCCCTGGAACCGGCCGCAGTTCCCCGCCGTCGGCTTCCCGGCGAAGCGCTCGGCCAGCCAGTTCGCCGCGTTGCCCTGGGCGGCGGTGATAACCAGGACGTGGGAGAAGACCGGGCTGAACGACGGGATGTCCTGGAAGCGCACGTCGGCGCCCTTCGCGCACCAGTCCTTGCCGAGCTGCTTGCCGATGCTCGACGGGATGACGTCGTCGTTGGGCGTGTGTTCGACCAGCACCGGCGCCGCGGGCTTGAGCGTCCCGACGCGGTTGGCCGCGATACCCACGGGTGAGCCGGCCGAGAGCCCGGTGCCGGGCAGTCGGTCTTGAGCACGTCGCCGTTGCCGCCCGGCGGAAGCGGTGACGGCGGATCGTGGAAACCGGGTTCGGCGCCGGCGGGCGCCGCGCCGAAGGACAGCAGGGCGGCGGCGAGACCGGCTGTCACCGCGCTGGACATCAGGGCACGCCGACGGGCGACGCGGGAAGAAAAGCGCATGCTGAACTCCACTGATGAGTTCGGGTCGACTCCCACCGGACCGGCGAGAGAAAGCCCGCAGTGGAGGCACGCGGAGAGGTCGCCAACCCGCGATTCCGGGCCTTGTCAGGTCCCTGAGCACGGGTTTCGGCGTTTTGTGATCCGCTGCCGGGTCCCGAGCCGCGCGGGCCGATCGGCGGCCCGGAAACGCCCGAAGGCCCCCACCCGGATCGGATGGAGGCCTTCGGCGTGGAGAAAAGTCAGATGGCGACGACGCGCTGGGCCTGCGGGCCCTTCTGACCTTGGCCGATCTCGAACTCGACGCGCTGCCCTTCGTCCAGGGACTTGAAACCGCTGCCCTGGATCTCCGAGTAGTGCACGAAAACGTCCGGTCCGCCGTCGTCCTGAGCGATGAAGCCGAAGCCCTTTTCGCCGTTGAACCACTTAACGCTGCCCTGAGCCATACTTTTTTACCTGCTCTTCATAGCGAGTCTGAGCCCATTCGATGCCCCGATCTCGCCGTCCATTGTGGCAGGTCTTGCGCCGGAGCACACGCCGCCATCCCAAATTCGAACAAATTCGCAGGTCAGCGTCACCCTTGGCGCGTCGGCCGGATGGTCAGATCGCCGATTTCGACGTCCTCGGGCTGGTCGATCGCGAAGGCGATGGCCCCGGCCACCGCCGCCGGGTCGATCCCGAAGCCGGTGTCGCCGACGAGCTCGGTGCGGACGTAGCCGGGCGAGATCGAAGTCGTCCGCAGCGTCCCGTCGGTGTTCTCCTGCCGCAGGCCCTCCAGGAGGGTGCGGACCGCGTTCTTCGTCCCGGCGTACACCGCCTGGGTGGGGACGATCCGCAGGCCGGCCGTCGAGACGACGGTGACGAAGTGGCCACCGCCCTGCTCCCGGAACACCGGCAGGGCCGCCGAGATCCCGTGCAGGATCCCCTTGAGGTTCACGTCGACCATCGTCGCCCAGCTCTCGACGTCCAGGTCGGCGAGGGGGCCGAGCTTGGCGATCCCGGCGTTGCCCACGAAGACGTCCAGGCGGCCGAAACGTTCGAGGGCGAGGGCTACCAGCGCCTTGAGATCGCCGGGATCGGTGACGTCCACGCGGGTGGCGGCCGCCTCACCGCCGTCGGCCTCGATCTCGGCGACCAGGCTGTCCAGCCGGTCGGTGCGGCGGGCGCCGAGGACGACGCGCGCGCCGCGCGAGGCGAGGTGACGAGCGGTCGCCTCGCCGATTCCGCTGCTGGCGCCGGTGACGGCGACGACCTTGCCGTGAAGGGTCATGAACATCCTCCGCCTAGAGTGGACACATGTCCGGTTACTCCGACCACCATAGCGGACACGTGTCCGCTTCTGCCGAGAGCGGCGGCGCGCGGCGTGCTGACGCCCAGCGCAACCGCGAACGGATCCTTGAAGCGGCGCGTGCCCTCGTGCACGAGCCGGGAGAGCTCAAGCTCAACGCGGTCGCGAAGGCCTGCGGCATCGGCCAGGGCACCCTGTACCGGCACTTCCCGACCCGCGAGGACCTCCTCGCCGAGGTGTACCGCCGGGAGGTGGAAGACCTGGTAGCCGCGGCTCCGCGGCTGCTGGCGGCGCACCGGCCGCCGGACGCGCTGGCGGCGTGGTTCGACCGGGTGGCCGCCTACGCGAGGGTCAAACGCGACGTGTTCGCGGCCGTCGAGGCGGCGACCTGGCGCGACCTCGCCGCCCACAGCCTCGGCCCGATCGGCGAGGCGGTGGAACTGTTGCTGGCCGCCGGGCGCTCGGACGGCAGCCTCCGAGCCGACGCCGAAGCACGCGACGTCATCGTGCTCATCAGCTGGCTGACCCGGCTGGACGACGCCGAACTCGACGCGCGAGGGCCGCGGTTGCTGTCGATCCTCGTCGACGGGCTTCGCGCACGGGCTTGACCTGTGATTCCGGGACCAGGAGGACTGGTGCTCACGATCGGCCGGCTCGCGGCGACTGCCGGCGTGACCGTGCGCACCGTCCGCGATCAGGACGGCGGCCGCTCCGGGTACCGCGAGCTGGTCGTCTCCCGATCTCGGAGGCGTCACCGGCGTGGCAACGCGTCGTCGACGAGCTCACTCACCGCGCGCGGACGCGAAACCGCAGGTGAGTAGCGATCCCCGCGTCAGGCGCGCCCTGTGGGATCAGCTCGCCCAGGTGACCGGCGAACAAGCCGGTCCCCCGCCCCAGCACCACGGGGGCGAGATGGAGATGGACCTCGTCGAGCAGGCCCGCGCCGAGCAGTTGCCCGGCGACGTCCGCACCCATCACCAGGACGTCCTTGTCCCCGGCGGCGGCTTCGGCGCGCCGGACAGCGGTCTCCATCGCGTCGAAGGCGAACGTCCCGCCGTTGTCCCCGAGGAGGTCTTCCCTGGTCCGATGGGTGACGACGAAGCTCGGGACGCCGGGCCACGGCGTCCCGCCCCACGGGCGCAGACCGAGGTCGAAGGTGCGGCGCCCGATCACAGTGGCCCCGACCCGCGCGTTCACCTCCTCGAAGGCGCGGGCGTCGGCTCCGTCGCCGGCCATCCAGTCGTGCAGCCGTTCGCCTCCGTCGCCCATGGGCTCTTCGGCCCGGACGTCCGGCCCGGCGGTGAAGCCGTCCAACGACATCGACACATCCAACACCACCTTGCTCATCACAAGGCCTCCTTCGCTTCCGATGCTTTCAGAGGAAGGGTCGGAGCCGATCCGGCCTTCTCGACACCGGGCGTCGCTCAGAGCTCCCCGGCTCGCTCGTACAACTTCCGCACGGGCTCCGTCAAAGCGGCGCCGCTGAGGTCCGCGGTCACGCCGTCCTCAGTCATCGTTCCCCGGCTCGTGACGCTGAAGATGGTGCCCTTTCCGGTGGCGGGATCGAAATTCCGCAGCCACGGACCGCCACTGGAGCCGCCCGCCAGGTCGCAATCGGTGTTCCACGTCGTGTTGACCGAGTTGACCTTGAGCGTGGCGGGCCGCACACAGGAGAACAACGCCTCACCGCCGGCCGCCTTCGAAACGGGGTAGCCCAGGATCGTCGTGTCCACAGTGGACGGAAGCTCCGCGAACGAGATGTCCTGGGTGCCCGCGACGTCCGCGACGTGCCGGCCGTCGACCGGGTCGAGGGCGATCACCGCGTCGTCGTCCGACCCGCTCATCGGCCCCGAATACGTGCCGGACCAGGCGAAGGACCGGGCAGCGAACACCCCGTGCGGCACTTTGCCGTGGTCGTAGCCCGGCACGAACACGACGTTCACGATCTTGATCGGATTGTCGAACCGGTCCAGCCCGCCGTTCACACAGTGTCCGGCGGTGAAGGCCACATCCTTGCTGGCACCGGGAACCACCGTCGCCGTGCAGGATCCGTCGACACCGGGCTCGGCGGTGAAGAACAGCCGCCCGACCCCTGACGGCACCGGCCCCTCCCATTCGCGGCCGATCTTCTCGGCGGGCGGAAGGTCCTCCTCGCCCACCCACTGACTCATCCGCTCCGGCGTCCAATGAGCCAGCGCCGCCGCCCGGTCGGCCTCGCTCACCGTGGTCACCACCTGGTCGTCGGCCGCGGACGCCGGTGCGGCCACCGCCACCGTCGCGGCACCGAGAACGGCGGACATGGCGACGACCCGGCGAACTGCGTGCTTCAAGTCCATACACAGTGGACGTCCCGGCGCCGGGGAGGTTGATCGTGATCACTCGGCGTTGCCCACACTCGGCCCATTTGGTATACCAAAGTGGGTCGCTTCAAGGCCCCGTCGAGAAAGGTGCCCTCTGTGTTGATCCGTGACGTCCGCCCGTGGGGCGGACAGCACAGTGACGTCGAAGTGGCGGAAGGCCGGATCGCCGCGGTGCGGCCGCACGATCCCGCCGCCACGCCGTCGCCCGGCACGGTCGAAGGGCGCGGGCGGCTGCTGTTCCCGTCGTTCAGCGACGTGCACGTCCATCTGGACTCGACGCGGATCGGCCTGCCGTTCCGGCCGCACACCGGCGCGCCGGGCGTGTGGGCGATGATGTTGAACGACCGTGAGAACTGGCGCGACGCCGAGGTTCCGCTGCCCGAGCGCGTCGCCGGGACGCTGGAACGGATGATCGCCAACGGCACCACCCGGGTGCGCACCTACGCGCAGGTGGACATCGACTGCAAGCTGGAGAAGCTCGACGCCGTCCTCGCCGCGAAGGAGCACTTCGCCGGGCACGCGGACGTCGAAATCATGGCGTTCCCGCAGGCCGGAATCCTGCGTGAGCCTGGCACCGTGGATGTCCTGGAGGCTTCACTGCGCTCGGGCGCCACGGTCGTCGGCGGGATCGACCCGTGCTCGCTGGACAAGGACCCCAAGGGACACCTCGATGTCGTGTTCGGACTCGCCGAGAAGTACGGCGTGGAGGTGGACATCCATCTCCACGAACCAGGCCACCTGGGCGTTTTCTCGACGGACTTGGTGATCGAACGGGTCCGCGCGCTGGACATGCGCGGCAAGGTGACCCTGTCGCACGCGTACGAACTGGGCTCGATCTCGGAATCGGTGAGCCGCCGCCTGATCGACACGTTCGCGGAACTGGACATCGCGATGGCGACCGTCGCGCCGTCCGTCGACGGCCAGCTGTCTTTGGCGGACCTCACGACCGCGGGCGTGCGCGTCGGCCTGGGCGAGGACGGCCAGCGGGACTACTGGAGCCCGTACGGCAACTGCGATCTGCTCGACCGCACCTGGCAACTGGCCTTCACCCACGGCTTCCGCCGCGACGACCTGATCGAGATGGCCCTGGCCGTCGCGACGATGGGCGGCGCTTCGATCATGAGTCACGACGTCCCGCGGCTGGCGGGCATCGCCGACCGCCCGGGCGTGGCCGTCGGCGACCGCGCCGATCTGCTGCTGGTGGACGGCGAAACCCCGACGAGCGCGGTGATGGACCGCGGCAAGGACCGCACGGTGCTGCACGACGGCGTCGTCGTGGCGGACGGCCTCTCGGTGGTGCGGTTCTGATCAGGCATCGAGAGCGCAGGAGGGCCGCCAACTTTGGCCAGGCTGGCGAATTCGACAGCTACACCTGCTTCCCTTTAGCCGAGCCTAGGTCCGGATCGTGGTCACGGTCCCCGTAGCCACCTACCCCTTTCTTGATCGTTCGATCCAGAAAGGGGTAGGGTGAAGTCGTGGTCAGGACTCGCGAATTCGATACCGAGGCGGCGGTGAGCCGTGCGATGGAGCTGTTCTGGTCGCGCGGCTACGAGGCGACTTCGGTACGGGACCTGACCCGGCACCTGGGAATCGGGCAGGGGTCCTTGTATGCCGCGTTCGGCGACAAGGAGGGGCTGTACCGGGCGGCGCTGGAGTATTACCGCACCACCCTCGCGGCGGCCGCCCTGCGCAGTCTGAAGGAGGGGGCGGACGCCCGGTCCGCGATCCGTACGATGCTGGTCGAGCGGGTCCGGATCGCCGTGGAAGACGACGGCCGGGGCTGCCTGGTCGTCAATGCCGCCTGCGAGCGCCTGCCCGAGGACGCGGCGACCCGGCGCACCGTGCGGGACATGCAGGACGCCAGTCGGGACGCGCTCGTCGAGGTGTTGCGTATCGCGGCGGAGCGGGGCGAGATCGCGGCGCGGCACGACCCGCACGCGCTGGCCGCCTTCCTTGTCACCTTCCTCAACGGACTACTGGTCTCCGCGAAGATCACCCCGGATGCCTCCACCCTCGAACCACTCGTGGAGGTCGCCCTGGCCGCTCTCGACTGATTTTGCCGCCCTCAAACTGGATCGATCGATCCAGAAAAGAAGAAGCATCTCGCGCCGCCAACGTGTGGGCCGCGCGGGTGCGACACCACCTCGCACTGCGAAGTACGACGGGAAAGTTGGGAAACATGATGTTCGACCATGACGGAACGCCGGTCCGCACGGGACGTGCCGCGGTCAACGGAACGAGCCTGCACTACCGGACTGCCGGGTCCGGCCCCGCGGTGGTGCTGTTGCACGGCGTGCCCAAGACCGGTTACCACTGGCGCCACCTCGTCCCGAAGCTGACGCCCTACTACACCGTCGTTGTTCCGGACCTTCGCGGTCTCGGCGACTCCGCCCGTCCTGCGGATGGCTACGACTCCGCGACGATGGGCGACGACGTCGCCGAGCTGATGACCCATCTCGGACACGAGACGTACGCCGTGGCGGGCGAGGACTGGGGAGCGGTGATCGGCTACCAGCTCGCCGCCCGCCACCGTGGCCACGTCAACGCTCTCGTGTTCGCGGAAGCGTTGTTTCCCGGGTTCGGCTTCGAGGACCACACCGCCCTCACCCCCGAGAACGTCGCCAGTGGCATGCACCTGTGGCATCTGGGCTTCTACTTCCAGCCGGACGTACCCGAGATGCTGATCGCCGGGCACGAGCGCGAGCTGATCACTTACATGATCAAGTACGAACGCAGCCACCCCGACACCGCCACTCCCGACGCGGTCGACGAATACGTGCGCTGCTACTCCATGCCTGGCGGCATCCGCGCGATGCTCTCGATCTACCGGGCGATGCTCATCGACGCCGAACAAAACCGGCAAGCCGCACAGAAGAAGCTGGACATCCCCGTCCTGGCGCTCGGCGGATCCGCGTTCATCGGCGACCGCAACGAGGCCCAGATGCGGCTCATGGCCCACGACGTCACTGGCCACGTCTTCGACGCCGGACACGATCTCGCCGAGGAAGTACCCGACGACATGGCCGCCATCATCGTGCCGTTCCTGGCCGAACACAGGTAAGCGCACCCGGCTGCCGATGTCGACGGCCCGACTCGGCCCGCAAGCCGAGGGGCTCCCGGTAAGACCGCCGAGCCGGCGGAACCCGCCAGATCCGGTGTACGTGAGAGCTCGCCGTCGCGACCGGCCACCACCCGGCCGACCGCCGAGGTCGGCGGCACCTGGGCGCGTAACACACCCGCCGATCACTCCGGTGAACTTCGCGGGGAATTGGCGACAGTTGATCCCGCAGGGAGGTCGTAGGGCAGGCGCAGAGGACGTTGTCGATGGTCTGGCGCCGGGTCTCGTTGTCCGGGGCGAGGCGTTCGAGTGCGTATAGGCCGCCGAGGCGGACATGGCCCAGAAAAGACAACATCCCCGCAGGCCAGCGGGGAGGTCCGAAAGAGTGGGCCGCCTGGGGCTCGGACCCAGAACCTACGGAATCTTGGGCGGGGCCTGCGGACGTCTGCTGATAGCTGCCGACAACCCCTCTCACCTGCGTGAACCTCGATCGCGAACGATCATGGCCTGTGATCATTTAGCGTCGTCTGCGGTCGTTTCCCGGGGATAAACCGGGGAGATGATCATGCTCCTCGACCTGGTCTCGCGCACGTTCGCGTGACGCCATTCTACCGCCCACACCTCCCCTTCATCCCGATACGAAGCCAGCACGCGGCCGGTGGCGTCGGGTCAAGGCACGCTTTCCAGCCTTGACGCGACGCCACCGGCCGTTGTCACGATCAGGCGTCGGGGTGGAGGAGATCGACGACAGTGCGTAACAGGTAGCGATACACCGACGACCGATATGTCACGACGCTCATTGAGGAGGGCCGCTGTGGCTACTGGGACATGCGTGCTGTCGCTGGGCGGCGCTGCGCAAGATGACCCGCTGGCGGCCGCGTCGCCCGGCCGGTGGGCGAAGCGGAGCGGCAGCCCGCCGTGTCGGGAATCGGCGCGGCCGCCCAGGCGAGGGGCTACTAACGCGCCTGGCGCGCCGCCCGGCGGCGGCGCGCCCTTGATCCCATAGAGCCAAGTTCGGCAGCAATCCTTACTAAAGCCCAGGCGATCAAGATCACTGCAACTCGTTAGGATGCTTTGCACAGCACGCCCCGCTTACAGCCATTGGGCGAACACTCGGAAAGCTGAAGCACATGATCATAGAAAAACTGTCGTATCAGTACGTAGCACCTGGAAACGAAGTCGTGGAAGCAGAGCTGCGCGAACACGACGCTGGCACTGACGAGTTTCTTTTTGAACATTTTCAACTGCTGTCCCAGAAAGCGGAATCCGACAATACTCCCCGGGCCTCCTTTCGCGAGGAAGAAGCAAAGAACCTCTTCTCAAAATTAGAGAAAGGAGATGATGAAGAGTTTTTGGATGCAGCAACAATATTCACGGGACGCTTAGTTTCCGAGATGGACAGGCGTGCATCGGACGGACTTTTGGTGTTCGCGAGATTTATTGAGAACGATGTTACGTCAACCGCAGTACTGAAGCTCGACGTTGTCAGTAAGCACGCTGGCGTACTCCGCCAAGTTGCCGATGGATCACAGAATCTAGAGGCTGTTCGGGACGTACTGGACTCACCGGGAAAGATTCAAAAAGCGCTGATTACACCTGATTTGCGGGAAGATAGCGAAGTCATCGTTAGCGATCGGCTAAGCAAGGCTGCAGACTATTTTGTCCGAGCATTCGGTATCATAATCGATTCCCGACCTATTGAGGCAGTCCTAACAATTGTGCAGGTGGTAGCCCAAGAGGTTCCAGAGGCTACAGCCAAAGTTGTCTCGGTTCTGCCGACGATTGATAGCGGCCCCCTAGAAGAGACTCTTGACTCCCTGGTAGTGCAAGTTCCGGAACTGGAGCCAAAGAGGGAAGTAATAGAGACGTCTCTGCGAGAACACCAGCGCCCCATCCGTCATATCGACACAGCAGCTGGCCTCAAAGCTAAAATCACTGCGGGCTCCATTACAATCACCGGCCCCGCTGAGACAATTGATAAGTCAACTTCCTGGTCATCCATCACATCTCATGAGTGGACTATCCAGGTTGCGTCCACAACTGAACCAAAGAAGACCTACGGAAAATGACTGCGGCTAAGTCTCCAGCCGAACAGTTTGCCGAGAAGATTAGCGCCGCGGCGACCATCTACGAAGCGGGCTCTCCAGGGTCGAAATCAAGCTCTCTAAATACTCTCAACTTCGAAACTGGCATACCTCTTGAGTACGTCAATATCGACGACCTTGAGTACATCGGAACAGACGATAGCGAGATAATTCTCGAAATTCGACATGACGAGTCCTTACTCGTCCGAGTCGCGTTTTCAAGCGGCAGAGCCACGTTCTTTCAAGAACCAAATCTTCAAGACATTATTCCGCCCGATCTCGAAGAGTCAATCTCCCAAGCCGTCCTCAACGAGGATGCAGTAGTACTTGTCGACGAGTGCTTCGACATGCAGGGACATCTTTCGATCACCCTCAAGAACGATCCAAGCAAGACTGGATTTCACTATATCGAGCATATTGGCTACTTGGTCAACAAATTACGCTCTCCCAAGTGGTACGACTTTGTAAGTAAAATATTCAAATCCGCCTCCCTTCTTATCGTGAGCGACCTCGGAAACGCATCAATAAAGCTACCCGAGCTGGACATTCGCGGAACGTTCACCGATTCCGGCAAGCGCAGAGACCTCAACGAACTGCCAGCCGGTCAAGAAGGCAGCAATTCCCTCCCTTCTCCAACATGGATATCGCCTTTTTCTGTCTACGACCCGGAGGGGCAGCGTTCAAGTTCTATTGATGAGCTCATCAGCTTACTGTCAGGCATAACCTGCTGCCTTGTCTATTCACTACTGGCAAGCCGAACAGAGAGGACACCAGAAGGAATATCTATCACTTTTACGGGGTCACGCGTAGTATCTATTCCAAACATTACCCCGGAGCCCCTTCCGGACACCTTGACAGAAATGGCCTTATTCGAATGGGCATTTCCCACTGTCAACCCCGGGAAGCAGGAAGCGATCCAGCAAGCAGCATCACTAACTCTTACCGACAGTAGCGGCTTCAAAGGTGCAGCGGTACCTATTTACCGGACGGCTCGCTCACTTTACGAACTCTCGCAACGCGGAGCGGTGGCTGAGACATTAGCTACTCGACGAGCAGCTCGCAGCTCTGCAATTGGCGTCGCGCTTGATTCAGCAAAGTTGGCTCGCGAGATTGTAACCAAGTCAGTCGAGCGAACCCTCTTGCAAGCCGGAGTTGCGGTCGGCATTATCGTAGCGAACGCAAAAGACGTTTTGGACAGTCCGGCGACGGCAGCTTTACTATTCGTGCTGGCTGTATTCATGATGCTTTCGTGGCTAATTTCGTATCGCATAGAGTTAGCCTCCTCTTCCGATGCCATCGAATCGGTCTCGGCAGACTTGCAAGAGTACCGAGACAGCCTGTCCGAGGATGACATTTCCGCAATTCGCGGTATGCGCACCCTTGCTCAAGCGAGAGAACGAATTAAAGGTGCCAGGCGAACCGTAGCGTGGGTATCAATCCTATTTACGGTAGCGCTCCTAGCTGGCGGTGCATTCTATTCCTTTGGCGGCATAATCTCCGTTAACCCCCCGAAGAGTCCTCCGGCTACAACAACGCTGATCCTTCCAGTCGTCACCAACGCACCGTCCAACATTCCCAGCACGACGCCGCAGGCGACCACTGGTGGTAGTAGCCCCGGGCCAACCAGTGGAAGACCCTAGTTGCTCGGCGTATGTGGCTCGAATAATCGTCCAGCGCTGTTAACCTGGTGAACATGCGTGGTGCGGGTGATCAGCTCAGCATCGGGGAGCGTATTGCCTTCTACCGGCGGCGGCGTGGTCTGTCGCAGGCGGTTCTTGCTGACCTGGTGGGCCGTACTGAGGACTGGCTGAGCAAGATCGAGCGCGGTGAACGTGAGATCCGGCGCTTGGATGTGCTGGCCGACGTTGCGCGGGGCCTGCGGGTGACGCTGGGAGATCTCCTCGGCGAACCGGTGCTGATGGAGGACGAGGACAAGAACGACGACGTCCCGGCCATCCGTGACGCCCTCATGGCCCCTCGACGCCTGTCCCGCACGCTGTTCTCCTCAGCCATGTCACCCGAGTACATCGACCCGGCCCCGGTGGCTCATCTGGTGGAAGGTGCCTGGTCCAGCTACCAGAAGGGCGACCTCGGCCGCGTCGTCGCCGCTCTCCCGGGCCTGATCAAGACCAGTCAGGGTATGGAGTCCGCCTCGGCCGATGACGCGGCCTACCGGCGGGCCTGCGCTGCGGTGTCCGCTCGCGTCCACCACCTGGCCGCAACGACACTGAGCAAGATCGGTGAAGCCGACCTCGCGTGGATCGCGGCGGAACGCGCCATGCAGGCTGCCGACGAGGCAGACGACCCGCTGGTCCTGGCCTCGGCGGCCCGTTCCGGTACTCACGCGCTCCTGGCCGTCGGCCGGTTCGATGACGCGCTTGAGCTGGGTGATGTGGCCGCGAAGTGGCTGGTCCCGAGGATGCGCGATGGTGATCCGGCCGCGCTGAGTCTCTACGGGATGCTCTACCTGCGGACGGCTGTCGCCGCTGCTCGGCAACAGGACCGGTCGACGGCGAACGAGCTGCTGTCTCACGCGGGTCGTGCGGCTGATCAGCTCGGTGTGGACGCCAACCACTGGCAGACCGGGTTCGGACCCGCCAACGTCGAGCTGCACCGGTTGTCGGCGGCGCTGGATCTTGGCGACATTTCGCAGGTGATCGAGTCGGCTCCGCGGATCAGCGTCGATCATCTGCCGGTGGAGCGGCAGGTAACGCATCTGATCGACTTCGCGCGGGCGTTGAGCCTGGTCGCGAAGGATGACGAGGCGTTGTCGGCGTTGCTGACGGCGGAGCAGAAGGCTTCGGGGATCGTCCGGCACAGTACGGCGGTGCGGGAGGTCGTGCGGTCGATGTATCGCCGTGTCCCGGCGACGGCTGGTAAGAAGTCCTCGGCCTTGTTGGCGTTGGCTGAGCGCTGCGGCGCGGTGAGGTAGGTCGGGTGGCGTCGCGTGTTCTGGGCCTGGTGGGCTCGGGTGCTGGTGGTGTTGAGGACATTCTTCCGCGCGTGATCCGTCCTCTCCAAGAGGACGGCTGGACGGTCGCGGTGACCTTGACCCCGAC
This sequence comes from Amycolatopsis speibonae, assembly GCF_042647925.1. Lineage (NCBI taxonomy): Bacteria > Bacillati > Actinomycetota > Actinomycetes > Pseudonocardiales > Pseudonocardiaceae > Amycolatopsis > Amycolatopsis speibonae. Next base: position 234,234 of record NZ_JBHRWK010000014.1, on the reverse strand, counting down.
GGCGGGGCGCTGGCTGGACGAGAACGGCGGCCGCGCTGAGATCGAGGAGGCCACCGGGTTCCCGGTCCGGGTCGAGCCGCGCACGCCGGCCGAAACCAGCCCGCATCCGGCCCCGAACTGCTACCTGGTCGCGCCCGCCTCGGCGAACATGGTCGCCAAGCTCGCGATGGGCATCGCCGACAATCAAGCCCTGACGCAGGTCAACGAGGCCATCGGAACGCTCAACCTGCCGGTCGTCGTCTTCCCGCGCGTGAATGCCGCGCACGCTCGGCACCCGTCCTGGGAAACCCATATCGACGCGCTGCGGCGTGCTGGCGTGCGTCTCGTGTACGGGGATGACGTGTGGCCGCTGCATGAACCGCGGAGCGCTCCGGGCCGTGAGCTGCCCTGGTCAGCGGTGCTTTCCGCGGTGAACGAGGCCGTTCCTCTCCCCCGCTAGTCCCTACCCGGACAGTTTGTCCGGGGTGAGGCTCCTCACTGGGTGTCTCCTGTGTCCAGCGCGCCCGACCGGGCTCGCCGAGACCGAGACATCGGGAGAGCACACATGGGCATTCACGTGGTGATTCAGCCCCTCGTCGGCTACGGCGCGGCGGTGGTTTCACCCTCTCCTGGCGTTCGTCAGCTCGTCGCCGGAAGCGAAGAAACCTCCTTCATCGTCCAGGTGCCCGCCCGTATCGGCGGCCTGATGGACACCGCACGGTTCGCGCAGAGTCTCGCGGCCGCTGCCAGCGAGTTCAGCGAGTGGTGCGAAACCCAGCACCGCACGCGCTCGCATTCCTCCTCCTTCCATGACCAATGGTCCGACGCTGCCGACGACGCCGTCACGCGCAAGAACGACTGATCACACGTACCTAGGAGCAACAAATGGCTATCTACAAGGGTTTCCGGTTCCCCATCGAGTTCGACGAGGCGTTCGGCCAGGGCTTGGTCATGGTCGGTGAGGTGTCGCCGGACAACGAGTACCAATCGCGTGAGGACCGGTCGTCTGGTCGTCCGGCTCGGCAGCGGGTCGACGAGGTGACGGGCAAGCGTCAGTGGAAGGTCACGGTGACGGACCCGGACGAGGTCAAGGCGAAGCGCGCGTCGTTCGAGATCACGTTGCTGGCGGATGTGCAGCCGGTGCCGACCACGTCGGAAGTGCTGCCGGGTATGCGGCCGATCGAACTGGAGGGCCTGACGGCTGAGCCGAAGGTGGCCGGTCAGGGCGAGTTCAAATACCTGTCCTACATGTTCCGCGCGACCGGCTTCAAGGCTGCGGCTTCGGGTGGAGCGTCGAAGTCGTCGCGGACCTCGGGCGCTGCCGAGTCGACGCCCAAGGCTGCGTGATGCCGGGCGGGGTGCCGGGGAGCCACCGTGTGGCCGTGGTTCCTCCGCACCTGGTCCAGACGTGGGAGATGGCCTACCGCCACTACAGCGCACTGACGGCCAGGGCGGCATCCGGCGCTGATGCCTTGGCGGCTCATGACCTGGCTGTCGCCTCGGTGGCAGTGGCGGCGTCCTGGCGGGACCTGGCCGCTCATGGCCAGTTGCCGTGGTGGGTTCTCGCGGCTGTGACGGCTGCGGCAGAAGGTTTCGAGGAGAACGCGCGGTCGTGGGAGGTACGCGCTTATAGCGAGGGAGGGCAGGTCCGTGGCGTTCAACGCGATGTGGAAGCCGGGACGGCAGGCGGTCGCGGGAATGCAGGGCCATGGTTCGGCGAACCCGGCGCTGGTGATCTATCTCGATCCGGACAGCCTGGCGATCCTGCCGCCGTCCGACCCGGCCGTGTGGCCGGAGTTCATCCGGCTCCTTCGCCAAATCCGCGACAGCGCGGACGAACTGGCCGTGTTCCTCGACAAGCACAAGGCGGTGCCTGATGACGGCACTCGGCCGGAATGAGCCCCAGACCCTCCAGGAGGCGCACGCGCTCGTCTCGGCTCGCAGGCCGAAGCGGGAGGCGAACTTGGAGACGTGGTTGAAGTTCCATCAGGCCAATGCCCGCGCGTATCAGGCGGCGTCCGATGTGGACCGGTGGCACCACCACGAACTCAAGTACTGGGTCGGCTACGAGGAACGCAAAGCCAAGGAAGTGGCCGCGCAGATCCAAAAGGAGAAGTCGCAAGCCAGCTGAAAACTGAATGACAGAGCGAAAAACGCACGCGGGGACGTGCGGCGTACAAACACGTCCTCAAACGCTTTTCTTGTCCTGTAAGGCGCAGAAGCGGAATCCGGCTACCAACCTTGCCGCTCCTGCGCTGTCCACAACCTCTGGAAGTGAACAATGACAACGCTAAACGATGGCAACAATCGACCGCTAGACGGGGTCACCCGAACGCGCTGCACAGTCTGCAAGCGGTTCGCCAAGCTGCTGCCCGGCGAGACGGAATGCGCTCCCTGTCAGGGAATGCTTCCGCTGGACCTGACCGGCGGTGGTCGCCGATGAACGGGATCGGTGTCCTTCTTGTCGGCGGCGGAGTGCTCGGCGTGGTGGTGTGGCTGCTGCACAAGCTCGGCCGCGCGCTCGCCACGATCCTGGAAGTCCTGGCGGCGGCCGCACTGGTGTTCATCGCCCTCTGGTGGCTGCTGAAATCGTTGCTGTGGCTGGGAAAGCAAGTCATCACGCGCTGGCGGACCAGCCTCACCGTGGTAGCGATCGTGGCATGGTGGCAGTACCTCGGGTGGCTGTCCCTGGCGATCGTGACGGGCTCGGTCGTCGCCGTGCTGGCGTCGTGGCGGTTGCTCGACGTGGTGTCCTTTGACCACCACTGCGGCCGGTTCCTGCGGTCCTGGTGGATGCGCTGGGCGGTCTACACGCGCAAGCTCCCGGCCTGGCTGCACGCCTGCGGGCTGAGCATCCGGGACGAGACCCTGCCCGTGGAAGTGACGGTGAACCTGGTCGGCCGTCGACGGTTGCTGTCCCGCAAGGCCGCCTCGGCATCACGGGCCGTTCAGGTGCCCAAGGTGCTCAAGGTCCGGTCTGGGCCGTCGTGGGATGAGGTGCGAGTGCAGCTCGTTCCGGGGCAGAAGCCCGAGGACTTCGACGAGGCCGCGCGAGCGCTGGCGGTGGCGCGCAAGGTCAAGCGGTGTCAGGTGCGGGAACTGGAGCCCAACGTGGTCTCCATCGACTTCCAGCGCCGTGACCTACTCAAATCCGCGGTGACCTCCCTGCCGGTTCCTGACCTGGTGTCCCCCGATGGGCTCGGCGTGGATCTGCGGCATGTGTGGTCCGGGACCACGGAGTACGGCTCGGACTGGCGGGTGCCGCTGGTCGGCTCAGGTGCGCACTGCCTGACCGCTGGCGCGACCGGATCGGGCAAGAACTCGGTCATGTGGTGCCCGCTGGTGTCGGCCGCGCCCGCGATCCGGTCCGGTGTGGTCCGAGTGTCCGGCATCGACCCCAAAGGGATGGAACTCGCCTACGGGCGCGGGATCTTCGCCCGGTACGCGGTGACCGGAAAGCAGGCGCTCGAACTCCTCGACGGCCTGCTTGAGGAGATGGAAGCCCGCAAGCACGAGTTCGCCGGACGCGTACGCATGATCCCGATCAGCGTCGAGCATCCGCTAGAGATCCTGGAATTCGACGAGATCGGCGCACTGACCAAGTACACCGACCGCAAAACCCGTGACGCGATCGTGGAAAAGGTCGCACTCCTCACCACGCAAGGCAGGGCCTTGGGCATCACGGTGCGCGGCTACGTCCAGGAACCCACCAAAGACACCGTCCCGGTCCGTGAGCTGTTCCCCCGCCGCGTCTGCCTGCGCGTCACCTCCAAGACCCACGTCGGGATGGTCCTCGGCGACGGCGCTTACGAACGAGGCGCGTGGGCGAACCGGATCGGCGACTCCGAAGCCGGGGTCGGCTACGTCTGGGGCGAAGGCGTCCGCGAACCCTTGCGTGTCCGGGCCGGATGGGTCGCCGACGAGGAGATCAAGGCCCTGGAGACCTACGTGACCAACGGCGGCACTCACATCATCTCCGAGGGGAGGGCGGCATGAACCGGCTGATGGTCTTCCTCGACGCGATCCGCGACCACCTGGACTCATTCGCGCTTCCCCCGGCCGCTTCGGTTCGAGTGGGGGTGGGTCCTGATCCGATCACGGTGCAACTCGACTCCGACCGCCTGGAGGACGTTGCCCGTGGGCTGCTCACCTGGGCTGCCTCGCTCGACGACGTGACGGCTTCGCTGTGGCGTCCTGCGGGCGGCGGGTCGGTGCACCTGGAACTCAGCGGCCGGACTCCCTGCGGCATCCCGGTGGTCGTCTACGGCGGCGTCTGGTTCGACGAAGCGACCTTCCCGGACCTGCCTGCGGGGATGCGGCAGGACATGCCGGTGTTCGTCCTGCGGCAGTGGAACAGCCCTGGGGAGGTGGCCGCCTGATGAGCACCGAGGAATCCGCGGTGACCACGCCGGCCAAAACCCGGGCCGCCCGGATGCGCGAACCGCTCGCCTCGGACGTGGTGAAAGCGACCGCTGAGAAGCACGGCGTGTGCGTCCGGCCGTTCACGATGGAAGTCGGCGACACCGACACCGGGGAACTCCGGTACGTCCCTGTTCCGTGCGGGTCGACGGTGGAATCGGTGTGCCTGCCGTGTGCCCGCAAAGCGAAGGCACTGCGACAGGTCCAGTGCCGCGAAGGCTGGCACATCGACACCGAACCGGACTTCACCCCAGAGCCACCGACCGAGGTCCAGACGGAGCTTCTGGCGTTCCGGGCTGACCTCGTCGCCGCTTACCGGCAAGAGACGGACCAGGCGGAGGCCGACGAGCTGCGGGAGGAGATTCAGGGCGTCGACGAGGAACTTCGGCAACTCGGGATGCGTGGCCGTCTCCCGTCGATCGACCTGCCCACGAAGAAGGCCGTGAAGCGCTCGACGAAACGGCGGCAGGACGCGCCGAACCTCCCTCGTCGCAAGGTCGCCAAGACCACCGTGGGCAGGGAGTACGCGGGACGGTTTCGGCCGTCGATGTTCGTCACGCTCACCTGCGACACCTACGGCCCTGTCCGCTCCGATGGTGCCCCGGTCGACCCGTCGACTTATGACTACCGGCGGGCTGCTCGGGACGCTGTCCACTTCTCCGCCTTGGTGGACCGGTGGTGGCAGAACCTCCGGCGGGTCGTGGGCTGGGACGCGCAGTACTTCGCCACCGTGGAGCCTCAACGGAGGGCCGCCCCGCACCTGCACGCGGCGATTCGGGGATCGGTGCCGCATGACGTGATCCGGCAGGTCACCGAAGCGACTTATCACCAGGTCTGGTGGCCTGCCCACGACGAAGTGGTTTACGTCGACCGGATGCCGCTGTGGGACGGCGACCGCCGGGTGTTCGTCGACCCCGACACCCGCGAACCGCTTACCGAGTGGGACGACGCGGTAGAGGCCGTGGAAGACCCGGCGCACGTGGTGACCTTCGGCCGTCAGGTCCATTCGAAGGGCATCCTCGGCGGCTCGGAGGAAGCCGGGCGGCACATCGGCTATCTCACGAAGTACCTCACCAAGTCGACAGGTGAGGTCGTGGAGGCTGACACCGCCCGGCAGAAGGACCACCACGACCGGTTGCACGCGGAGCTGTCGGTGACACCCTGCTCGACTCGGTGCGCGGTGTGGCTGCTGTACGGGATCAATCCCAAGGGAGCTAACGGAAAGACCACTCCGGGGCATTGCAAGGGGCGGGCTCATCGGCGGACCACGCTCGGCCTGCCGGGGCGTCGGGTGCTGGTGTCGCGCAAGTGGTCGGGGAAGACGCTCGTCGACCACAAGGCCGACAGGAAGGCGTTCGTCCTGGAGGCGCTGGCGGCGGTCGGGATCGAGAAACCAGCACCCGATCCGGCTCGACTGGTCTGGCGCAAAGTCGACTCCGGCGACCCATCCGTGCCACCACGGGCCCACCTGGTCATGCACGCCATCTCTGAACGGATCACCTGGAAAGCCGAGTACGACAAAGCGCTACTAGCCGCGCAGAGCCCACCGGATCTTTCGGCAACTTCACTCGCGGCCTAAGGGGGATCACATGAACGTACACAACATCGATCCGCTCTGGACGGTGGAAGACGTCTCGGCGTACCTCGGTGTCCCTGTCGGGACGCTGTACCAGTGGCGCAGCAAGGGTTACGGCCCTGCTGGCCGTCGCATGGGCCGATACGTGCGGTACCGCCCTGAGGACGTCCGGGCGTGGGTGGACCAGTTGGCCGTAGAGGTGGCCTGATGCCTCGGCCTCAACTGGAGATCGGAACGTACGGGGAGATCCGGTATTCGCCTGTCGCGGGCGGGTACCGGGCTCGTGCGCTGTTCCGCGACTTCGACGGCAACACGCGGGAGGTCGAGCGGACCGGGAAGACGAAGGGCAAGGCCGCGCAGCGACTCAAGGACGTCTTCCGCGAGTGGACCGGGTCGACGACTGGCGAGATCACCCGGGAGACCCACCTGAAAGCCCTGGCTGAAGTCTGGATGGGCCAGGTGCGGCAGGACGTCGAGGACGGCAAGAAGTCGCCGACCACCGAGACCGCGTACGAATCGGTCCTTAACGCTCACGTCGTGCCCGGCCTCGGTGAGCTGCGCGTGCGGGAAGCAACCGTGATGCGGCTCGATCGCTTCCTAGGGGCTCTTCAGCGCAACATCGGGGCGTCGACGGCGAAGACGGCGCGGACTGTCCTTTCGGGAATGCTCGGGCTGGCGGCCCGGTACGACGCGATCGACGGCAACCCGACTCGGGACACTCGGCGCATCCCGACGGCGAAGAAGAAGCCTCGCGCCCTGGACGCGGACGAGCGCGCCGCATGGCTGGCACGACTGGAGGCCGATGAGAAAGCGGTGCGCTGGGACCTGCCCGACTTGTCCCGGTTCATGATGGCGACCGGCGTCCGGGTCGGTGAAGCGCTCGCGACGTACTGGGAGGACGTCGACCTGGTGGCGGGCACGGTCGACATCACGCACACCGTGGTCCGGATCAAGGGGCAAGGGCTGCTCCGCAAGCCACGCCCGAAGAGCGAGTCGAGCAAACGCGCGCTCCCGCTCCCCTCCTGGGCGGTGGAGCTGCTGACGAAGCGGGCGGCGGCATCTGGCCCCATCTTCCCCAGCTCGACCGGCGGGATGCGGGACCCGAACAACGTCCTGCGGGTCATCCGGGAGATACGCGGCGGGGAGGACTTCCTGTGGGTCACCTCGCACACCTTCCGGAAGACGACCGCGACCGCGCTGGACGATGCCGGGGTGCCGACGAGGCTGATCGCGGACCAGCTCGGCCACTCGCGGGTGTCGATGACGCAGGACAACTACCTGGAACGGAAGGCGGTCGACCCGGCCACGGCGAAGGCCCTGGAAGGGCTCTTGGATAAACCCGTTCGACCCAAAACCGGGGATAAACCGGGGAGATGATCTTGGTCTTGGGTGGCCACAACGCGTGGACCAGGCGAAAGAGTGGGCCGCCTGGGGCTCGAACCCAGAACCTACGGATTAAAAGTCCGCAGCTCTACCAATTGAGCTAACGGCCCGTGTGGCCGAGTCTAGTAGACCGCCGCCGACCACCAGGATGGCGGGGCCGCCGCCGGAGCGCCACGGAATTGTCGGGGGTCTCTGCCATGGTCGTGGGCATGGACACGATCCCTGACGAGAACTACTCGGCTGGCTGGGTGGGTGACCGCCCGGAGTCTCCGCGCGTGGCGAGCGAGCGCGAGATCCTGACGTCCACGTTGGACTGGCATCGTCGCACCTTCGAGCTGAAGTGCGAGGGTCTGACGCCGGAGCAGATGGCCGTGCGGTCGGTGGAGCCGTCGAGCATGTCGCTGCACGGGCTGCTCAGGCACCTCACCGGCACCGAGCGCTGGTGGTTCCGCCTGCAGTTCGCGGGCGAGGACCTCCCGATGCTCTATTACTCCGACGAGCGACCCGAGCAGGACTTCGACGATACCGATGGTGACGTCGAGGCCGCGTGGGCGGCGTGGCGCGAGGAGTGCGCGCGGTCCAGGGAGATCGTCGCGGCCGCTTCGCTCGACGACACGGGCACGACCCGCCGCGACGGGGAGCCGTTCTCGCTGCGGTGGTTGCTGACTCATCACATCGCCGAGTACGCGCGCCACGACGGCCACGCCGACCTGTTGCGCGAGCGCATCGACGGGAGGACAGGCCACTGAACCCTTGGAGTGCGATGCTGGGCCGATGAACGCCGATCCCGATTCCGGCCTCCTCTCCCCGGTCCGCGCCGGCACGCCCGCCGAGGCGGCGACGGGTGATCTCGCCTGGTTGCGGGCCCTGCTCGACACGGAGGCGGCGCTCGCCAGGGCGCAGGCCCGCACGGGGCTGATCCCGCGGGAAGCCGCGGAGGCGATCACTGACGCGGCCGCGAAGGTCGAGATCGACGTGGTCGCGCTGGCGAGGGCGGCACGTGAGACGGCGAATCCGGTCGTGGGGCTGATCAAGGAGCTGACCGAGGCGGCCGGTACGGAGTACGTCCATCGCGGCTCCACCAGCCAGGACGTCTTCGACACCGCGATGATGCTGGTCGCCGCGCGGACAAGGGCGCTCCTCGCGGCCGACCTCGAGGCGACGGCGGACGCGCTGGCGGATCTCGCCCGCGCGCATCGCGACACGATCATGGCCGGGCGCACCCTCACCGCCCACGCGGTCCCGACGACGTTCGGGCTCAAGGCGGCGGGCTGGCGCCAGCTGACGCTCGACGCGCTCGCCAGGCTGAACCGCGTCGTCCTGCCTGTCTCGCTCGGCGGCGCGGCCGGCACACGAGCCGCGTATGCCGAATACGCGCGCCTCGCCGACCTGCCTGACGGCTATCCGCAGCGGCTGCAGACGGCCTTCGCCGAAGAGACCGGTCTCGCCGAGACTCCACTCCCCTGGCACACGCTCCGCACCCCGACGGCCGACCTCGCGGCCGCCCTGTCGTTCACCGCCGCCGCGCTCGGGAAGATCGCGGTCGACGTCCAGTTCTTGACGCGCACCGAGGTCGGTGAGGTCAGCGAACCGGCGGGCGAGGGCCGTGGCGGTTCTTCGGCGATGCCGCACAAACGCAATCCGGTGCTGGCGACGCTGATCCGGTCGGCCGCGCTGCAGGTCCCGGTGCTGACCACCGGCGTCACCCAGGCCCTGATCTCCGAGGACGAGAGGTCCGCGGGCGCGTGGCACGCCGAGTGGCAGTTGCTGCGCGAGTGCCTGCGCCTGACCGGCGGCGCCGGGCATACCGCTGTGGAACTCGCCCGCGGTCTGGTCGTCGACGCCGAGCGCATGCGCGCGAACCTCGCCCTCACGCACGGCCAGATCGTCTCCGAGCGGCTTTCGACCGTGCTCGCCCCGCTGCTCGGCAAGACGCGGGCCAAGGAGGTCCTCGGGCACGCGTCCAAACTCGCCTTGGCGCAGGACAAGCCCCTCCGTGAGGTCCTTTCCGGCCTGCCCGAGATAACCGGGGTCCTGCCCGCGGAATCCCTCGCCGACCTGCTGGATCCCGCGAACTACACCGGCTCGGCCGGGGTGCTCACGGACGCCGCGCTAGGGGCCTGCGAAGAAAATCCGGGAACTGCTTGAACCGGTCCCGAGTAGGGCCCGTGTAGGGGGTACAAGCTCACCGCGCCAAGCCGCGGAACCCCTACGGACAAGGAGAAATCCCATGCTTCGCAAGCGTTTCGTCGTCGCATCGGCGGCTGCGGCCGCGGGCCTGGTGGTGCTGTCGGCCTGCTCCGGTGGCACCGAAGCGGCGGGGCCCGCCGTCGCACCGGCCGCGGCGGTCGCCGGGGCGGGCGGAAACGCCCCCGCGGCCAAGGGTGAGACCAAGGTGGCCGTGGCCGAAGCCGGGAATCTCGGCCAGGTGCTCGTCGACAAGGACGGGTTCACCTTGTACCGCTTCGACAAGGACAGCGCGAAGCCGCCGAAGTCCAATTGCGACGGTGACTGCGCGAAGGCTTGGCCGCCGGTGCTCACCGAGGGCGACGTCAAGATCGAAGGCGTGGACCAGGCTCTGGTCGGCGAGGTGACCCGCGCCGACGGCCGCAAGCAGGTCACCGTCGGCGGCTGGGCGCTTTACCGCTACGCCAAGGACGCCAAGGCGGGCGAAGCGAAGGGGCAGGGCGTCGGCAGCACCTGGTACGCCGCGAACGCCAAGGGCGGCAAGGCCGGCCAGGCGGCGAAGGAGGCTCCGGCCGAACAAAAAGCGGAAGGCGCCAAGAAGCTGGTCGCGAGCAACGTCGACGGCATCGGACCGGCCATCGTGGACCAGGACGGCTTCACCCTCTACATGTTCACCAAGGACAAGAAGAACAAGCAGCCGACCTGCAACGGTGACTGCGCGAAGACCTGGCCGCCGATGCTCGCCGAGGGCGACGTCCAGCTCGAAGGCATCGAGTCGAAGCTGCTGGGCACGGTGAAGCGTGCGGACGGCACGACGCAGGTCACGGTCGGCGGCTGGCCCGTCTACCGCTACGCCAAGGACGCGAACGCCGGCGAGGCGAACGGTCACGGCGTCGGCGGCACCTGGTTCGTCATCGAGCCCGCCGGCTGCAAGAGTTCCGCGCCGGTGAAGAACAAGGCGGCCCAGAGCGGGAACGCCGCCCCCAAGAAGGAGGAAGGCGCTCCCGCCGAGTCCGGTGGTTCGGAGTACGGATACTGAGACCTAGTGGGCGAGGCCCGGTGGTCGCTCTTCACGAGCGACGGCCGGGCTTTTCTCATGCTTCGGCCGCGGCGAACCGTCCGGGACGGGTTCGACGACCGTGGCGCTGTCGGCCCGGTCCCCCACCACGGTGCTCTCCTCGTCCTCCGGCAGCAGCACCTTGTGCCGCGCGGGCAGGAACGCGATCACCAGGCCGAGCGCGGCGAGGCCGAGGTGCAGCCAGTTGTCCGGACCGTTGAGGTTGAACGGGTTCCCCGCCTGTGAGACCGGGTTCGTCGAAACGGTCCCGGTGATCATGAGCCCCCAGACGAACAGCGCCCCGAAGGCGGCGAACGTCAGGAGCCCGAAGACCCGGGACCGGCCCGAGCCGAAGGTCAGCAGCAGCCCGATCGCGCCCAGCAGGACGAATCCGAGGTTGTAGAGGGGATTCACCGAGAACCCGAGAACGGTCTCGTCGCTGCGGCCGATGAAATCGGCGAATCCCGTCCGGGTGAAGCCCACGATCCCGAACACCAGGTAGGCCACGCTCGCCAGCCCTGCGAGGACCTGCGCGGGCTGGAGTCCCGCCGTCCGGATACGTGCGCGTCGTACACGTGCCATTGCTCCGCCTTCCAGAGTTGGCCACCTAAATTCACGCTGGGGGACGAATACCCCGGGACCGTCCCGGACAAACCGGAAAAGCGCTTCCTGGCAACACCGCGCGTTCAAGGCGTCACAGTCTCGGTTTCAAACGAGACTTGCGTCACACGAACAGGTCAGCCGTGAACACGAACGGGTGATCCGGGCAACAACTCGTGTGGGCAAGGTGAGCGGAGTCTTCCTCCTGGCGGGGCTGTGCCTGGGAGCCATCGCGGCGATGCTGCTGGTTCCGTCGTCGCGTTCCGACCCGGCGGCGATGGCGGTCGCGGCGTCGGGGGACGCGGCGGTGATCATCGAGGCCGAGCCCGTCGAATCCCCGACGCCGTCCCCCTCGGCGGCGCCGGGGTCTTCGGCGCCCCCGAAGGCCGCGGATCCCGGCAAACCTGCGGCGACCGTCGACACCCAGGCCCTCGCGGGACTCGTCCCCGACGGTCAGGTCAGCGCGGTCGTCTACGACCGCGTGGCCAAGAAGACCACGGTTTCCGTCAAAGCGGACCGCTCCTACACTTCGGCGTCGCTCGTGAAGCTCCTCATCGCACTGGAAGCGCTCCAAGCGGGCACACCGCCGGGCACCGTGCAGCGGATGCTTTCGGTCAGCGACGACGACATCGCCAGCAGGCTGTGGACCGCGCACGGCGGGCCCGTCATCGTCACCCGCTGGGCGACCAAGATCGGCCTCTCCGGCACGCGCCCGCCCGAGGATCCCGGCCGCTGGGGTGACACCCGGATCACCGCCGCGGACATCGCGAAGGTCTACCGCTACCTGCTGGACCAGGTGGGCGTGGGAACGCGGACGACGATCATGCGGGCGCTGAGCGGCGCGACGGAGGCGGGGTCCGACGGGATCCGCCAGTATTTCGGGATCCCGGACGCCGTCGGTGACCTTCCCTGGTCGATCAAACAGGGCTGGGCGTGCTGCCGCGGCGCCCGGATCCTGCACAGCTCCGGTGTGGCCGGGAAAGACGACCGCTACATCGTCGTCGTCCTGACCTCCCAGCCGACGTCGACCACCTATCCCGGCGCCGGCAGGCGGGTGACCGAGGCGGTGAAAGCGCTGCTCCCCGCGTTGAGCCCGGCCTGATCGCACCTATTGACGACCTGTAAACAAGGTGGGACAGTGGCCGCACGCCACTCTTCCGGGAGGTCGTCATGAGCACCGAAGCCCGCCTACCCGCCGTGACCCCGCTCGGCCCGGATTCCGTTGCCTGGCAAGTGGTCGGCGACCGGAGACTGCTGCTCGGCGCGGGGACGGCGTTGCTGCTGCAGGTCGCGCATCCGGTGGTCGGCGCCGGTGTCCACGACCATTCGAACTACACCGAAGACCCGTGGGGCCGCCTCGACCGGACCATCGATTCGTTGCTGTCCCAGGTTTTCGGCGGCCAAGAGGCGGTCGCGGAGGCCGAGCGGCTCCGCGAGATGCACAAGGCGATCAAAGGCGTCGACCATCATGGCGAGCGCTATCACGCGCTGAACCCCGAGGCCTATTGGTGGGTGCACGGATCGACCTTCTGGACGACCGTCCGCATGCTGGATGTCTTCGTACAACCCTTGTCACGCGAGGAAAAACGCCGTTTCTACGCGGAATGGCGACGCCTCGGGCTGCTCCTCGGCCTTCGCGAGCACCACATGCCGGCGGACCTCGAAGGGTTCGAGGCCTACTTCGACGACGTCGTCGCGAACAGGCTCGAAGACAACCACACAGTGCGGGAGCTGCTCGGCTCGATCACCATGCGGGCCACCCCGCCGCCGCCGTGGTGGTTCTTGCCGGAAGCGTTGTGGCGCCCCCTAAGGCCGACGGGCGGGACCGTGCTGACCCGGTGCGCGATCGGCTTGCTGCCACCGGTTCTCCGCGAACGCTTGAGTCTCAAGTGGACAGACGCGGACGAACGCGGTCTCCGTCGGCTCGGAACGCTCACGAGGGCGGCCGGGAACCGGGTCCCCGACCGGGTTCGCTTGTACCCCAAGGCTTATCGCGCCCAGCGCGGCTAGCTATTCGACGACGTCGACCAGCGCGCCCTTGGCTCCGGTGTTGGGCAGGGGCCACGGGGCGACCCCGCCGTTGGAGACGATCTTCTTGTCCTGCGGCGCGCACGGCGGCACGGTCCGCGCGCCGATCCACGCCAGCACGTCGGGGACCTGCGCCTTGAAGGTGTTCATGTTGTGCCCGGCGTCCGGGATCCGCCACGACGAGAGCGTCGCGGGCGCGCGGACGGCCGTCTGCATCTGGTCGATCGAGAAGCTCTCGAAGTTTTCCTTCTCCCCGGCGATCGCGAGGATGTCGACCGGTGACGGGTGCTTCTGCAGGTTCACCGAGACCGTGTTCGCGTCGATGATGTCCTGCCTGCCCTTGAACAGGTTCTCGGTCTCCGCGTCCACCGAAGCCTTGTAGTAACCGCTGACGCTCGCCGCCTGGCCGTACCACTGCGGGTGCCGGGTCACCAGGTTCATCGCGCAATATCCGCCCGAGGACCAGCCCGCCATCGTCCACGCCTTCCGCTGCGGGTTGGCGCCGAGTTTGTCGATCGCCCAGTCGCGGATGTCGGCACTCAGGTAGGTGTCGTTGGCCGTCCCGTTGACCTGGTCGATGCACTCGGTGTCGTGCCCGATCTTCGGTTTCCCGGTCGGGTCCGGGATGATCACCAGGGTCGGCGGGAGCACGTGCTTCGCGATGGCCGCGTCGAGTTTGGCGGGCAGTTCGTACGGGCCGGTGACCACTTCGGGGCCGGACGGGTAGTTCGGGATCCATTCGATGACCGGGAACTTGAGCGACCGGTACGCCTGGTCGTAGTACTGGGGCGGGAAGTACACCGTGACGTCGCGCGTGAGGCCGGTGCGCTTGCCCGTCACCGTCATGTGCACGACGGAGCCCTTGCCCTCCTTGGCCCGCATCGCCCCGGCGTCGCGCAGCTTGTCGAGGTCCGAGCCGTTTTCCCCGGCGACAGCGTTGACATTGTCCCCGGAATAGACCCCGGTGCCGAACAGGGCGCCGACCGTCGGGAAGAACCCGCCGATCATGTTCCCGCCCATGCCGGTGCTGACCACGATCAGCACCACCGCGACGAGGATCGTGCTGCTGCGGCCGAGGACCTTCCGGCGCCAGCGCTCCCAGAGGAACGGCACCGCGATGATCGCGAGCAGCGTCAGCGTCACGACGATGACGAGGTTCAGCGTGGAATCGAGCCGGATGGCACTCAGTCCCAGTCCCATGGCGATCGTGTTCCTCCCCGGCCGCGGCACGCCCCCGCACCGCACTTCCCACATCTGGACCAAGAGACGTGCGACCACCGGGAAGTGTTGTCCAGGGTGACGCGAGTCACCCTGGACAAACCGTGTTCCGGGCTACTCAGCCTTCGAGGGCGGTACGCAGGACCCCGATCGCCTGCTTTATCGCCGCCTCCGCGGCATGCGTTTCGCGCAGCGTGTTCAGCATGACGAAGTCGTGGACGATGCCCTGGTACCGCACGGCCGTCACCGGCACTCCGGCCTGACGCAGCTTCGCGGCGTACGCCTCGCCCTCGTCACGCAGGACGTCGGCCTCCCCGGTGATCACCAGCGCGGGCGGCAGGCCCGCCAGCTCGTCGAGGCTCGCCCGCAGTGGCGACGCGGTGATCTCCGCGCGCTCCGCCGGGTCGGTCGTGTACTGGTCCCAGAACCACTTCATGCCTTCGAGCGCGAGGAAGTAGCCCTCGGCGAACTGCTTGTAGGACTCGGTGTCGAAGTTCGCGTCGGTGACCGGGTAGAAGAGCACCTGCTGGCGGAAGGTGACGTCGCCGCGCTGCTTCGCGAGCAGGGTGAGCGCGGCGGTCATGTTCCCGCCGACGGAGTCACCGGCGATCGCGATCCTCGTGCTGTCGAGCCCGTTCTCGGCGCCGTGCTCGGCGACCCACTTCGCCACCGCGTAGTTCTGCTCGATGGCGACCGGGTAGCGCGCCTCCGGCGAACGGTCGTACTCGGGGAAGACGACGGCCGCGCCCGCGCCCACGGCGAGCTCGCGGACCAGGCGTTCGTGGGTGTGGAAGTTCCCGAAGACCCAGCCGGCGCCGTGGATGTAGACGATCACGGGCAGCGGGCCGATCGCGCCCCGCGGCCGGACGATGCGGACCTCGACGCCGTCGACGTGCGTGGTCTCGACGTCGGCGGCGGGCAGTTCGACGTCGCCGCCCTGGACCTCGTCGACGGCCTTGCGTCCCTCGTCCGGCGGCAGCTGGAAGAGGAACGGCGGGGTGGCGGTCGCCTCGACGAAGGCCTGCGCGGCCGGTTCGAGGGCCAGGTTGTGCGGGTTGGCGGTCATTTCTGCCTCCTGGGAGCGAAGTCGATGACCTGAAGGTAGCTCACAACTCAGTTGTGCACAACTAAAATGCCCTCAAGGAGATTTAGTCCACTCAAGTGGCGGACTGAGGCATGATCGACGCACCATGGGACGAGGAGGACCGATGCCGACGGACAACACCGGATCGCTGTGCCTGGACGATCAGCTGTGCTTCGGGCTCTACGCGGCATCGCGGGCCGTGACCGCGCTTTACCGCGTGGTGCTCGACGATCTGGGCCTGACCTATCCGCAGTACCTGGTGATGCTCGCGCTCTGGGAGGCGGACGAGCGACTGGTCAAGGAGCTCGGCACCGTGCTGAAACTCGACTCCGGCACGCTGTCACCCCTGCTCAAGCGCCTGGAGAAGTCCGGCCTGATCCGGCGTGACCGGCAGGCCGACGACGAACGGTCGGTGCGCATCAGCCTCACCGAGGACGGCGCCCGGCTCAGGGACCGCGCGAGCGGGATCCCGAAGATCATCGGCGACGCGATGGGCCTCGACGCGGCCGGGCTCGCCCGCACCCGCGCGGAACTCGATCGCTTGACCGAATCCGTGAACGCCTACCGTCAGACCTACGTCCCGGCCGGTTAGCATGGGATTTCCGGCGCGGACAAAGGGATGACGATGATCGATCACGACGCGGCGCTCAAGGCCGTCGAGAACAGCTTGGACCGGCCCTCCGCGGCCCGGGTCTACGACTACTTCATCGGCGGCGAGACCAACTACGCCATCGACCGCCTCTTCGCCGAGAAGGTGCGCAAGCGCCTGCCGCTCATGGGCGACTACTGCAAGACCAGCAGGCAGTTCCTCGGCCGGGCCGTGCGGCACTGCGCGGAACTGGGCATCCGGCAGTTCGTCGACATCGGTTCCGGCCTGCCGACGGCGGGCAACGTGCACGAGGTCGCCGACGAGGCGCGACCGCAGGAGGACACGCAGGTCCTCTACATCGACAACGAGCCGATCGCGCTCGCGCATTCGACACTGCTGCTCGCCGACACCGCCGACCCGGACCGGCACCACGCGGTCGCCGCGGACCTGTTCGATCCCGAGGGACTCTGGGAACGGGTGATGGACTCCGGCATCATCGACGTCGAGGAGCCCGTCGCGCTGGTGATCAACGCGGTCATGCACTTCATCAAGGACGAGCAGGACCCGGACGCGCTGCTGGCCTTCTACCGCGAACGGCTCGCGCCGGGGTCGCTGCTGGTGCTCTCGCAGATGACCAACGAGAACCCGGCCAACGACGAGGAGCGGCAGGCGCTGCTCGACATCCTCGAGTACTACGAGACCACGACGAACCCCGGTTTCCTGCGCACGATGGACGAGTTCCGGCGGTTCTTCGGCGGCTGGCCGCTGCTGGAGCCGGGCCTGGTCTACGCGCCGGCGTGGCACCCGGACGAGAAGACGGTCTTCGCCGGGGCCCCCTCGGAATCCCGCGTGATCGGCGGCATCGCCCGCAAGCCGTAATAGCTTTATCGCGCGTGAAGGCCCCTTCCCCCTGCTCAGCCGAGGGAAGGGGCCTTCACGCGCTTTGTGACGCGCGTCGCCTTGCAGCGCAACTAGGTGCATATGAAACTGGGTGCATGGCATTGGAGCACGCGATCCTGGTTTCGCTGTCCGAGCGGTCCGGCTCGGGTTACGAGCTGACGCGCCGCTTCGAGAAGTCCATCGGACTGTGGTGGAACGCCACCCACCAGCAGATCTACCGCGTCCTCAAGCGGATGGAGGACGCGGGCTGGGTCGCCGTCGACCAGGTCGCGCAGTCCGGCAAACCCGACAAGAAGGTCTACACCGTCGGCGACGCCGGCCGGGCCGAACTGGCCCGCTGGCTCGCCGAACCCGATCCCTCGGCCACGGCCAGGGAACTCGCCGTCAAGATCCGCGGCGCGACGCTCGGCGAACCCGGCGCCGTCGCCGCCGAGATCACCCGGCATCGCGACGCGCACACGGACCGGCTCGACGCCTACCTGCTGATCGAGAAGCGCGACTTCCCCGACCCCAGTGTCCTCAGTGGACAGTCGTTGCACCAGTTCCTCGTGCTGCGAGGAGGAATCCGAACCGAACAGGGCCACGTCGAGTGGCTCGAGGAAGTCCTCCAGGCATTCCACCACGATGCGTAAGGACCCGGCGATGAGCCAGTACCCGAACCTGCTGTCCCCGCTCGACCTCGGCTTCACCACCCTGCGCAACCGGGTGATCATGGGCTCGATGCACACCGGCCTCGAAGACAAGGAAGCTCATTTCCCGCAACTGGCCGAGTACTACGCCGAACGCGCCCGCGGTGGTGTCGGGCTGATCGTCACCGGCGGGTTCGCGCCGAACCGGACCGGCTGGCTCCTGCCGCTGGCGTCGAAACTCTCGACGCGCGCGGAAGCCAAGGCGCACAAGCGACTCACCGATCCCGTGCACGAGGCGGGCGGCAAGATCGCGCTACAGGTCCTGCACGCGGGCCGGTATTCCTACCATCCGCTGAGCGTTTCGGCGTCGGGGATCAAGGCGCCGATCAACCCCTTCAAACCGCGGGCCCTGTCCGGGTACGGCGTGCTGCGGCAGATCCGCGCGTTCGCCGATTGTGCCTTCCTGGCCAAGGAAGCGGGTTACGACGGCGTCGAGATCATGGGCTCCGAGGGCTACTTCATCAACCAGTTCCTCGCCGAGCGGACCAACAGGCGCACCGACAAGTGGGGCGGTAGCGCGGAGAACCGGCGAAGGATCGCCGTCGAGATCGTGCGCCGCACACGGGAAGCGGTCGGCGAGGACTTCATCATCATCTATCGACTGTCCATGTTGGACCTCGTCGAGGGCGGTCAGAGCTGGGAGGACGTCGTCGCGCTGGCCAAGGCGGTCGAAGAGGCGGGCGCGACGATCATCAACACCGGCATCGGCTGGCACGAGGCGAGGGTGCCGACGATCGTGACGTCGGTGCCGCGCGCGGCCTTCACCTGGGTGACCGGGAAGCTCAAACCGCACGTCGGGATCCCGGTGGTCACGTCGAACCGGATCAACATGCCCGAGGTCGCCGAGGAGGCGCTGGCCGGCGGCGACGCGGATCTCGTGTCGATGGCGCGGCCGTTCCTCGCCGACCCGGAGTGGATCCGGAAGGCCGAGACCGGGCGCGAGGACGAGATCAACACCTGCATCGCCTGCAACCAGGCCTGCCTCGACCACGCGTTCAAGCGGAAGCTGGTGTCCTGCATGGTCAATCCGCGTGCGGGTCACGAGACCACGCTGACCCTGTCGCCCACCCGCAAGACCAAACGCGTCGCCGTCGTCGGCGCCGGTCCCGCCGGGCTCGCGGCCGCGACCAGCCTCGCCGAGCGGGGCCACGCCGTCGAACTGTTCGAGGCGGACGACGAGATCGGCGGCCAGTTCGGGATCGCGCGGAAGATCCCGGGCAAGGAGGAGTTCGCCGAGACCATCCGGTACTACACGCGACGGCTGGAGGTCACCGGCGTCAAGGTCCATCTCGGCACCCGCGCGACCGCCGAAAGCCTTGTCGAGGCCGGGTTCGACGAGGTCGTGCTGGCCACCGGCGTGACACCTCGGGTGCCTTCGCTCCCCGGCATCGACCACCCCAAGGTGCTGTCCTATGTGGACGTCGTCCGGCACGGGAAACCGGTGGGCGGCAAGGTCGCCGTGATCGGCGCGGGCGGCATCGGCGTGGACGTCAGCGAGTTCCTGACGCACACCACGTCCCCCGCGCTCGATCTGGACGCGTGGATGGCCGAATGGGGCGTCACCGATCCCGAGCGGGCGGCCGGCGGACTGACCGAGCGGAAGGTCGAGCCGTCACCGAGGCAGGTCTTCCTGCTGCAGCGCAAGAAGTCCGGCATCGGCGCGGGCCTGGGCAAGACCAGCGGCTGGGTGCACCGGGCCGCGCTGAAGGCCAAGCGGGTCGAGCAGCTCACCGGGGTCACCTACGACCGGATCGACGACGACGGCCTGCACATCACCGTCGGTGACGAGCCGCGCCTGCTCGCTGTGGACACCGTCGTCGTCTGCGCGGGCCAGGAGCCGGTGCGCGACCTCGCCGACGGCCTGCGGGCGGCAGGGCTGCCGGTGCATCTGATCGGCGGCGCCGACGTCGCGGCCGAACTGGACGCCAAACGGGCCATCGATCAGGGAACGCGCCTCGCCGCCGTTCTCTGACGAGTGGCGCGTGAGATGGCAGGATGAACCCTTGTGCGGGACGTATGCGTGATCGGGCTCGGGTTGATCGGCGGTTCGCTGCTGCGCGCGGCGCGGTCGATCGGCCGCACCACGTTCGGGGCGACGACCTCGGAAGCGGACGCGGACGCGGCCAGTAGAGCGGGTTACGACGTGACCACGCAGGTCGAGGCGGCGCTGGGCAAGGCGGCGGAGCGGGACGCGATGATCGTTCTCGCGGTGCCGCTGCCCGCGGTCGAAGAGGTGCTTCGGACCGTTTCGCGGGTCGCCGGGCACTGCGTGCTCACCGACGTCACCAGTGTGAAGGGCCCGGTGCTCGACTCCGTCCGGCGCCGCGCGCCGTACGCGAGGTTCGTCGGCGGGCACCCGATGGCCGGGACCGCGGAGTCCGGCTGGAAGGCGAGCAACCCGGCGCTGTTCGGCGGCGGCGCGTGGGTACTCGGCGTCGAGTACGACACCGATCTGACGGCGTGGGCCGAGGTCGCGCAGCTGGTGCTGGACGTCGGCGCGCATGTCGTGCCGCTGCCCGCGGACTCGCACGACGAGACCGTCGCGCGGATCTCGCATCTGCCGCATATCTTCGCGGCCATCCTGGCCACGATCGGCGCGCAGGGCGGGCCGCTGGCGATGTCGCTGGCCGCCGGGTCCTACACGGACGGCACGCGGGTGGCCGGGTCGAGCCCGGCGCTGGTGCGGGCGATGACCGAGGGCAACCGGGAAGCGCTGCTGCCGATCGTCGACGAGGCGCTCGGGCGGCTGGGTGCCGCGCGGGGTTCGCTGGCGTCGACGGGCGGTCTCGCGGTGACGGTCAACGCCGGTCACGAGGGTGCGCAAGCGTTTGCGGCCGCTAAGGACGCGGAACGCGCGGGGGTGCGGGTCAGCCTGACGGCCCCGGACGCGCGGGACGGTTTGATCGCTCTCGGCGAGCGCGGTGGCCGGATCACGGCGATCGACGGCGACACCGCGATCGGCGAGGTCTCCTAGCGCGTTTCGTCCTCTGGACGCGGTCCTTGCCCGCGCGAGTACCGCGTTCAGAGGACGAACTGCGAGGCTTACTGCTGGTTCGGCTGCTGCTGGTTCTGGGGCGGGTTGTCGGGGGTGTCGTCGAACTTGTTGAGGAAGTCCTTGGCCTTGCCGACCCCGGAGTCGATCTGGGAGTCGTGGCCGGAGAACTTCGACTTGGCGAAGTCCGCCGCCTTGTCCAGGCCGCCCTCGATCTTGTCGTTGTGCTCGCGCAAGGCGTCGGTGGCCTTGTTCTTCAATTCGTCGAAGTTGATGCCCATGGCTCAATCGTCACACAGGTCCCGGTGAACCCGCCCGGACGCTCACCCGTCGCGGGGACGTGTCAGAACGGCCGGTCACCGACGATGGCGACACGCTCGGCCACCCGCGCGTACGGCTGGTAGTCGTTGACCGCGTAGTGCTGGGTGGCGCGGTTGTCCCAGAAGGCCACCGAACCGGGCCGCCAGGCGAACCGGACCTGGAACTCCGGGATGTGCGCCCGGCTGAACAGGTACCGCAGGAGCCGGTCGCTCTCGTCGCGGTCGATGCCGGTGATGTGGGTCGTGAAGGCCTGGTTCACGAAGAGGGTGCGCCGTCCGGTTTCGGGATGCGTGCGGACGACAGGGTGCTCGACAGGCGGGAAGGCGTCCTGGTGGCGCAGCAGCAGTTCCGGGTCGCTGAAGCGGGCGAAGCCGGGGATGAAGTCGTGCACCGCGGTCAGCCCGTCGACGCGCCGGCGGACGTCTTCCGGCAGGTTGTCGTAGGCGGCGGCCATGTCGGCCCACATCGTGTCGCCGCCGACGGGCGGGACCTCGATCAGCCGCAGGACCGAGCCGAGCGCAGGCTCGGGCCGGAAGGTGACGTCCACGTGCCAGATGTTCTCGAACGCGGGCATGGTCGCCGACCTGGTGAACCGGGTGGTGTCCTCGGTCTCGCCCTTGGGGATGAAGGGGTTCGTCTCCAGTTCGCCCCAGTTGGCGGCGAACGCGCGCTGGTGCGCCGAAGTGATGTCCTGGTCGCGGAAGAACAGCACCTTCCACTCCAGCAGAGCGCGGTTCACCTCGGCGTGGAGGGCGGGAGTCAGGGGTTCGGCGAGGTCGACGCCGGTGATCTCGGCGCCGATCACCCGTCCCAGCGGGCGCAGCGCGAAAAGCTCGTAGGGGCGGTCTTCGACGCCCTCCGGCAGGCGCCGCAGCACACGCGGTCCTTCGAGGATCCCGCCGTCGGGGACGGTCGCGGGGCGGAGGTGGACACGGTCGGGCAGTTCGATGGACATACGTGCTCCCTGGATTTCACCGTCGGATGACTTGGCGAGATGAGGAGCTACGCGGGCGGCGAGCCCAGACGTCCACGACGCAGGAGGAGTGCGACGACACCTTCGCCCGCCGAGCGGATCGGCGAGGACTTCAGGATGACGGACACGTCTTCATGGTGGCGGTGGGGCGGGGCGGGGTCAACCTCGTCCACGGGACGGGATACTCACCGTCGCCGCTCGTAGGGGTAGCTGCCCGACCAGGCGTTCCGCTCCTCGCGCGGGCTCAGCGCCTCGGCCAGCACCCACTGCGAATGCGTCGTGCCGCCCCGGCCGACCGGGCCGAGCTGGAAGGTCACCCAGCCGACCCAGTGCGCCGTCGTCGTCGCCCGCCACATCCCGAGCAGCCCGGGGACGGTGCCGGTCAGGTCCAGGCCGTCGGGGAGACGGGTCTTCGAGGCGTCCACGGGGTAAACCAGCTTGAGGTCGACCCAGACGGGTTGATGGGGCCGGACCATGTGCAGGTGACGCGGCCCCGGCGGCAGCGTGTCACCAGTGTCGAGCATGGGGTCGATTATGCGTGAAAACTCGAACATTAGTTCGAGACCATGCTCACCCTCCCCCATCCGGGTGGGTCCGTCGCTAGGCGCGGCGGTGATAGGGCAGGAACCGCCGGACCAGCCGCAACGGTGCGCGCTCGACGAGGTCGGGACCTCGCACGGCGTCGAAGGCGGCGCCGATCTGGTCGACGACGCCGGACAGCTGTTCGTTGTCGGGCATCGGCATCTCCGCCGGGTCCCGTTCCTCACGGACGGCGGCCGCGAGTTCGGCGAGCGCGGCCGTCAGCAGGGCGATGTCGTCTTCGCTCGGGGCTGGGGCGCCGCGGCCGAGGGTGACGCCGACCTCGGTGACGGCATCAGCGACGCGTTCGAGTCCGGCGATCACCGGCCACCAGGCGACGGCCTGCCGTCCGGCGGCGGAGGGTTCGACGACGACCTGCTGGAAAGCGGTCCGCAGGTCGGCCAGCGCGCGATAGGCGCGTCGACGGGCGCGTGAGCGTTCCAACCGGGCTTCGCCAGAGGGCGCGAGCACGAGGCCCTTGTCGACGTATTCCACCAGGCTGTCGAGGCCGTCGGCGAGCCGTCCGCCGACCTGGGGCCGTCGGCTGCCCGGCCAGAGCAGGTAGCCGAAGAGCAGGACGATGGCGCAGCCGAGCACGGTGTCGACGAGCCGGGCGAGGACGACGTTCCAGCTCCCGGTGCTGGCGAGGTCCATCTGCAGGATGATCAGCGGCGTCACGAAGGCGCTGAGGATGCCGTAGTTGCGGACCTTGCCGACCGCGACACCGCCCGCGAACACGGCGATCAGCAGGACCAGCAGCCAGCCTTCGCCACCCGCGGCGAGGACGGCCGCTCCGATGCCCACGCCGATCACCGTGCCGATGCCGCGCAGGACGGCGCGGCCGAAGACCGAGCCGAAGTCCGGTTTGAGGACGATGCCGACGGTGAGTGTGATCCAGTAGGAGCGTTCGAACGGGACGAACAGCGCGACGACTTCGGCGATCGCGACGCACAGGGTGAGGCGGAGCGCGGCGAACCAGGTGAGCGGGCCGGAGATGAGCGAACCCGCCCAGCTCCGGAGGCGTTTGTGCCACGGCTGGACCTCGCGCCGCTTCCGGTTGTCGCCCTTGGCTATGCGGGCGAGTCCGGCGTAGAGCGCGGCGAGGACCGGGTCGGCGTCTTCGGGCGCTTTAGGGGGTTCCGGCGGTTCCTGGTTCGCGAGGACGGCGGCCGAGGTCGCGATGAAGTGGCCGATCACGTCGTCCGGGGCGTGGCGGCCGGCGTTGACCATCGCGACCGACGCCTCGACGGCGGGGGTGCTGGCCGAGAGCAGGTTGAGGAGCTGGCGGTAGGTGGCGTCGCGGCCGGACAGCCAGGATCGCGCGGTGAGCAGCCGGTCGTACGCGGTGTTCATCGCGGTCGTGAGCTGGTGGCGCGCGACGCGGGAGGTGGCTTCGTCGGTCGCGGACAGCATCGCGGCGAGTTCGACGTAGACGTGGGCGACGGCGCCGCGTTCGGGGCTGGTGGCGCGGAAGGTCCAGGTGGCGAGCGCGATGAGCAGGCTCCACGCGGCGCCGATGCAGAAGTAACCGAGGAGGATTTCGACGCGCAGGCCGGTGACGTGCTGGCCGGTGCCGAGCACGCAGAAGACGAACATCTGCAGTCCGGCGACCGACGCGTT
The DNA here is from genome assembly GCF_042647925.1 of Amycolatopsis speibonae. Classification (NCBI taxonomy): domain Bacteria; kingdom Bacillati; phylum Actinomycetota; class Actinomycetes; order Pseudonocardiales; family Pseudonocardiaceae; genus Amycolatopsis; species Amycolatopsis speibonae. The sequence goes on along the minus strand of NZ_JBHRWK010000014.1, from coordinate 210,040 downwards.
GCTGCCGGCCGCGCTGATCAGCGCGGACACCGCCGCGACGCCGACGACGACCGGGATGGAGGCGGCGGGGGTCCCTCCGGTGATCAGCCCGGCGAAGTAGCCGAAGGCGGCGGCCGCGGTGGCGCCGCCGAGCCGCCGGGCGCGGTAGCGGTACGGGCCGGCGGATTCGGACAGGACGGTGGGCAGGGCGCCGGTGGAGACGAGCGCCCCGACGCCGATGTCGCCGAGCGCGTAGCCGACGGCCAGCGGCACGGCGAGCGCGAGGACGGCGCGGGCGACCATGTTCCACGGGATGGGAACCGGTGTGCTGCGGAGCAGCTGCACCAGCCAATGCGGTGCGGCGATCTCGCGGCGCGTCGTGCTCACGCCCCTATCTTGACTTATCCGTCGCGTCCGGAGCGGTTATCGTCGCCACATGGGAAAGACGTACTCCTTCGAGATCAACCGGACGAGCAGTGCCTCGCCCGCTTCCCTGTTCGCGTTGGAGGCCGACGGTTCCCGCTGGTCGGAATGGGCGAAGCCGATCGTCTTCCACTCGCGCTGGGCTCGGAAGCCGGGCGAGGACGAGGTGGGCGCCGTCCGGGCCGTCGGCCTGTGGCCGGTGTACATCCACGAAGAGACGCTGGAGTACGAAAAGGACCGAAAGCACGTCTACGGCTTCGCGGGCCTCGCGCCGCTGAAGGACTACCGCGCCGAAGTCTCGTTCACCCCGAACGCTTCCGGTGGCACGGATCTGCGCTGGACCGGCCGGTTCACCGAATCGGTACCCGGCACCGGCGCCGCCGCCTGCAAAGCCCTCCGGACCGTGGTCTCACTCCTGGCCACCCGCCTGGTGAAACACGCCGAACGCCCCTGACCCCACCCCCACCCGTCCCAGGGGGGCGACCCCGAGTCCAGTCTATCGGTGATGGGTGACGGGGACGGCTGATCGGCCGAGTTGTCCACAGGTGGCGAGGGTTGTGGACAAGTCCTGTGGGTAGCTGAAGGACGCCATGGCCACGTAGGACGCTTTCGCTGCATGAGACGCGGGGAAGGTCCTTCCGCCACTCCGTAGACCGGATCCTCGGCGCATCACGTGGCGAAAGCGTCCGTCGCCGCATCGCATGCGGCGAAAGTCCCCTTCAGCCCGCGCCCAGGCACAGGAACGGGCGCCGCAGCGGATCGGCCGCGGTCGCCTCGGCGAGGGCCAAGGCGGGCGCGGTCCCCGAAGCCAGCCGCCGGTGCAGCTCGGCCATCGCGTCGGCGGCGGCCTTGTCGCCGACCCGCGCGATCGCGCCGATGACCGTCCGCGAGCCGCTGGCGAGCAGCGTCCCGGCGAACCCGAGCGCCTCCTCACCCGGCCGGATGTGACTCATCGCGAGCTCGCACGCGGCCAGCACCACCCGTTCCGGCGGCTTCGCGAGCCGGGCGGTTTCGTGCGCGTACAGCGGGCCGCCGACCAGTTCCAGCCGCGAGAACAGCGCGTTAGCCGGCTCGTGCGCGCCGTGCGCGACCAGGTGCGCCATCCCGGAACCGTCCAAAGCGGACAGTACGGTGTCGCTGGTCGCGTCCTTCCCGTCGACGAGCCGGGCGTCCGGGTACACCGTCCGCAGGTTCCGCACCTCACCGACCGAACCCGGCACACCGGGCCCGCCGGCGAGCAGGACCGGCCCATCGCTCCGCCGTCCGGACGCGGTCACCCAGGCCGTCGCCGACGGCGCGATCGACACCGGATGCCCGTGCAGCGAAGGCAAAGCGCCCCACGGCAACGCGTACAGCGAACCGATCGGCACGATGATCAGCTCACGGTTCTCCAGCGTCTTCGCCAGCGACGCGGAGATCAGTTTGTCCAGTTTGTCCGCCCGGCGCCGCGCGGAACCGGTGACGACCTCGACCAGCGGCGCGGGCAGGTTGTCCGGGGCCAGCGCGTCGAGGTCCGCGTGCAGCTGCCGCGCGGTCTCGACGATCTCCGCGAGCGGGCCCAGCTTCACGAGCCGGAACCGGCCGCGGTCGACGACCACCGCGTACAGGGTGTCGCGATACCCCATCAGGCTGACCAGGACGCGATCCCCGAGCCGCTCGACCACCTCTTCGGGCGCCGAGACGGGCCGCGGACGACCCCATTGGCTGGTGTACCACCCGAGCCGGGTCGCCTCGCGCTGCAAACGGTCGTAGCGTTCCTCGAGTTTCCCGACCGATTCGCCGGACAGCCGTCGCGCCTGGATCGTTCCCTGTACGTGTCGCATTTCGTTGATGTGCCGGGCGAGGTCGGGATCTTCGATGACCGGGAGCGGTTCGTAGCGGTACACCTGCGCGCGCGTGCGTTCCAGCCAGGCGAACAGGCTCTTCGCCCCGGCACCGCTGCGCCTCGCCTTCTTGAGCACCAGCGTCAGCGCGAGTTTGCCCAGCTCTTCGCCGTGCGCCGCCGTCCCGCAGACGAGGTCGAGCCCGCCCATGCGGTCGCGGATCTGGCCGAGTTCCGCCAGCCCGGCGCGGGCCTGCGCGAGCGCCGAACGCGGCCGGTGGGACGCCACCGCGAGCTCGGCCCGGCACAACCGCAGCAGCATCCGGTGGTCGATCGGCGTGGTCTGCCGCGGCTTCGGCACCTGGGCCAGGAGCACCTGCGCGGCGGCCGTCTCGTCGCGCCGGATCAGCAGCCGCACCGCGAACATCCTGGCCGCGCCCGCTTCGTCGCGCAGACCGAGTCCGGCCAGCCGGATGGCGAGATCGGCCAGCCGCTCCGGCAGTTTCGCGGACGGCTTCTTCTCCCTGTCCGCCAAGACCTTCACCGCGTCCGCGCGGAGCTGGGTCAGCGCGGCGATCTCCGCCCAGCGTCCCTTACCGCGCCGCAAGAAACTTCGCCGCGCCGACGCCGCGAGCTTCTTCGCCAGCGCGTAGTCGCGCTCCAGGATGGCGGCACCTGCCCTGGCGACCTCCGCTTCGGCGACGAGGTGCACCGCGCCGTTGCCTCGGAGTTCCGGGATCGCGTCGTCGAGATGCCGGGCCGCTTCTTCGGCGAGCCCCGCGGTGAGCAGCGCCTTCGCCTGGTCGAGTCGGACGAGCGGCAGCGAGCCGGGGCCGTCGGTCACGAAGATCGCAGCGGCCTGTTCGTAGTGCCGCAGTGCTTCCGGGATGTCGCCGAGCAGCTGCGCGTGATCGCCGAGGTTGTGCCGGATCTTCCCTTCCAGCAACCGATGGCCGTGCTCGACCGCGAGATCCGACGCCTCGACGAGGTCCCGGTACGCCGCGTCCGGGTTGCTCATTTCCAGGTGCAGCCAAGCGCGGTTGACGAGCGACCTGGTCAGGACCGCGCTGTACTTGCCCGCCTCGGCGGCGAGGCCGGGCAGAAAGGCGTTGTTGAGCGCGAGCGACTCTTCCAGCCTCCCGGCACGCATCAGCACGACAGCGCGCTGGAGCCCGACGACGAACCGCAGCTCGTGGCGGACGTCGCCGCCCGCCAGCAGCAGCCGGATGCGCTCCGCCTCGTCCAGCCGGGCGAGACCGTCCTCTTGGGACACGAATTCCGCTTCGGCCGCCGCCAGGCTGATCAGGATCCGGACCCGGATCTCCAAGCGGGCGACCAGTTCCGCGTCCACCTGGCCGAGTAGCACGAGCGCGCGCCGAAGCAGGCGTATCGGCCTGGTGAGCCCGTGATCCGAGGCTGCGGCCCTCGCTTGACGATGGAGGTCAGCCGCCTCTTCGGCTACGGGATCGACGACAGGAGGCGACGGCGCGGGCACACGCACTATGGGAGCACACCCACGCCGCATAACGGAACAGCCGTCCGGTTAGAGCACCACCGTCGGGGTCACGACCGTCCGGCGGCAGGTCACGTCACCGAGGTGGATCACGATCTGGGTGGTCCCCTGGGGAACGTTGTCCAGCACGAACCGCCCTCCCTCGTCGGCGGTGGTGGAAGTCGTGCCGTGCTCGGCGACGCGAACCTCCACCCCGTACTCGCCGGCGGGCACGAGCCAGCCGTCGATCCGGTGCTTCTTGCCGATCTTGGTGAGGTTGATCATCACGGTCAGGTCGCTGACGGTGAAGGTGATCGTGCCGGTGTCGCTGCCGCGGACGCCGGCAGTGGCGTCCATGCGTTCCCAGCGGGCGACCTCGACATCGAGGTTTTCGAGTGCGAGCGCGAACTGAACCCGCTGCACCAGATCTCCCGGTGGCGGGTCCAATTCGTCCATGAAGCGCCCGATATCGGCGAGCAAGGCCTCATCGCCCGGGGAGGTCATCTCCCCCGGCGTCCCGAGGTCGTTCATCGGCTTCCCCCTTCGTGGGCCAGTAGGTCGCGCATCGATTCGAGGCAGCGGCCCCTGGTCGGGCCGACACTTCCGCGCGGCATGCGGAGTGCTTCGGCGACCAGTTGGTATTCGGCCCGCCCGGCGAGCACTGTCAGCCGAAGGAGCTGCTGACAACGATGCGGCAGGCGGAGAAAGGCGCGCCAGACCCGGCGGTCCCGGTCGGCGCGGACGGCTTCCTCTTCGGGAGCCGGATGGGTGCTCTCCATGCTTTCGGCCAGCTCGTCGGTCAGCGGGACGGGCTGGGCGCGGCGGCCGAAAGGATGTTGTGCTTCACGTCTGGTGGTGGTGATCAACCAGGCGGCGAGCGCCTTGGGGTCACGAAGTTTCTCGAGCTGGCTGAACAGGGCGAGCCACACCGTCTGGACTACGTCCTCGGCGGTCAGGCGATCGAGCCCGTTCGCACGCGCGACATGCCACACGAGCGGGGTCAGCTCGAGCACAAGTCTGTCCATCGCCTGGCGGTCACCGGCCCGCGCCGCGCGCATGCAGGCGGCATGCAGGTCGGCACCGGTCAGTCCTTCCCATGGCGGGTCTACCTCGGTCGTTTGCACGTCGGTCACCGTATCTGCCCCACTTCGGACGTGTCTTCGTGTCGGCGCTGGCAGTATCGCGGGCCCTTCGGGGAGAAGGAGCGTGCAAGAGGCTCTGGGATACATCAAGTCACTAACTTTTTGGTCGAGTTTCGGTCGTCCCCCTCGGTCTGTGGCGAGGACAAAGGCACCGGCCGGCGCGAGTAGGTGTGGACTGCGCACCGGCCGGTCCTTTTTCCCTCCCCCCGGGCCCGCTCCCCAACGGGCCCGCGTCCAGGTGTCCCCCTCCCCCGAAGGAGCACCCGGAGGTGATGCCCGGAGGCCCCCTCGGCCTCCGGACATCACCTGTCTGTGTTCGTTCAGTTCACCGGCGGCTTGGTGCCGTGCGGGTCCCAGTTGCCGTCGGGGCTCGTACCGGGACGGGGCGGGACCGGCGCCGTGATCGGGCCCGGCTTCGGGGTCTCTTCGAGGTCTTCGGTGGCCGTGGCCTCGTCGTCGACGGGCGCGGTGTTGGTCTCGGTCGTCATCGGGTTCCCTCATTTCCTCGACTGCTCCATAGGACGCAACGAGGCTGCCACCAGATACACGCAGAGCCAGCTTTTTCGCGAAAGTTTCTTAATCTGTGGCAGGCGGGTGACCTGATCAGTGCTTTTGCCGCCGAACGGTGTCGCTGAGTAGCTGACGGCTCACGTCCGCGAGTTGTTCGGCCCAGCGCCGGTAACCCTCGGGACCGGGGTGGAAACGGTCTTCGGCGAAGGTCGCGGGGTCCAGCATCGCGGCGGGCATCGGGACGTGGACGACGCCGGGCAGCGACGCCAGCCGGGCGGCCGCGGCGTCGAGGGCGGCCGACCGCGCACCGAGGACGTCCCGCAACGGACGCGGCAGCGCGGGGAACCGGCCCATCGGCGGCACCCCCGCCAGTACCACCGGGCTCCGCCCGGCGCGGCGGCGCACGGAGACGATCAGATCGAGCAGGTCACGCCGGTAGCGCGTGGCCGAATGCAGTTCGATCGTGTCGTTGACGCCCAGCGCGATCACCACGAGGTCGGCGGGTCCGAGCAGCGGGAGCAGCTCCTCGCGCACCACCCGCGCGTTGGCCCCGGTCTTGCCGACGGCCTGCCAGGCGACCGCGCGGCCGTCCCGCGCGAGCTCCTCCGCGAGCCGTCCGGTCAGCGCCTCGGCGTGGGTCGCCGCGCCGACGCCGTCCACGGTGGACTCGCCGAGCACCGCGAGCCGCGTCGGGCGGCCGTCGCCTTCCACGAGACCGCTGACCGGCCCCGCCGCGGCGGGCAGCCTGGGCGTCGTGCGGCGCACCCGGACGGCTTGCGCGAGCAGGATCGGGGCGAGTACCACCGCACGGCTGATCACCGGAGCGACTCTACTTCCGCGTTTCGTCCTCCGAACGCGATCGTCGCGCACGCAACAACCGCGATCAGAGGACGAAACGCGGAGTCAGCCTTGGGCGATCGAGACCGTCTGGCGGACGAGCGAGTCGTCCGAGGCCGCGCGGAGCAGGTAGTCGGCGACGTCGGCGCGGTTGATGCTGTAGCTCCCGCGGACGTTGCCGTCGGTGCGGGCGGCGATGGCGCCGGTGTGCGGTCCGTTCAGCAGTCGCGGCGGGCGCACGATCGTCCAGTCGAGGTCACTCGCCCGCGTGACCTCCTCCGCGGCGATCATGTCCGTGAACGCGTGCTTCAGGAGCCTGCCGAGGAGCGGCTTGACGAAGTTCCTGGTGAAGAAGGCGTCGCCGTCGACGAACGCTCCGCTCGCGCTCACCAGCAGCAGCCGCCGGTTCCCCGCCGAGCGCATCGCGGCGATGGCGGCGTTCGCGCCGTCGGTGACGACGGTCGTCGGATTGCGGTCTCGCGCGCCGAGGGCCGAGATCACCACGTCGCGCCCCGAAACGGCCTCGGTCAGCGCGCCGTGTTCGGACAGCTTGGCGACGACGACCTCCAGCAGTTCGCCCTCGACGGCCAGCCGGGACGGGTCGCGGACGACCGCCGTGACGTGGTGTCCCGCGGCGAGCGCCTGCTTGACGACTTCCGAGCCGACCCCGCCCGTGGCACCGAAAACAGTGAGCTTCATGGTCACGCCTTCCTGGGTTAGTGTTCACTCACCCCCTATGGTGAGTGAACACTAACCACTTGTCGAGCGAACGCTGAGAAGCCCTCAGGAGCGAACATGGGAAGCCGCGAGGAGATCGTCGCCGCGGCGGCGAAGGTGATGCGCGAGCGGGGCTACGCGCACGCCACGACGAAGGCCATCGCCCAGGCCGCGGGCTATTCCGAGGCGTTGCTGTACAAGCACTTCAAGGACAAGACCGAGCTCTTCATGAGCGTGCTGACCGAGCGGCTGCCCGCGCTCGGCACGACCTTGGACGAGCTGACGAAGAACCCGGCGGACACCCCGCTCGAAACGAACCTCGCCCGGCTGGCGCGGATCACGCTGTCGTTCTACCTGGAGAGCTTCCCGATCGCGGTGTCGCTGTTTTCCTCGCGGGAGCTGCTCGCGACCCATCGGGAGCAGGTCATGAACAGGCAGGGCGGGCCGGACGTCCCGCTCGTGCGCGTCACCGGATATCTGGGCGAGGAGCTCCGTCGCGGCAGGATCCGCGAGGACGCGGATCTGGATGCGTCGGCGTCACTGCTGCTCGGGGCGTGTTTCCAGTACGCGTTCCTGGCGTCGTTCGAAGACCGCGAGCCGTCCCCGGGAGAGCTGGACGAGTGGGCGGAGCGGCTTGCGGCGGCGTTGGTGGGCGCGTTGGTCGTGAGTGGCGCGTGACGTTCTGGCGGACGGTGTTTGCCTACCTATCGCCGACCTGGGCGAAGGGTGCGGGGTCGACGATGTAGGAATCGGGACGTTCGGTGTCCAGGTTCCTACATCGTCGCGAAGACGTCCCTTACTTGCCCTTCGCGGCCCGCATCTCGTGCCACTTCGCGTACATGTCGTTGAGCTCCTTGATCATGAAGCTCAGGAAGTCCCGCATCTCGGCGATCCGCTCACCCGCCGGCGTGTCCGCGCCGAGGGCCGAAACGCCCTCGTCGGCGGCGTCTCGCCACAGGGTGATCATGCGGTCGCGCTTCATGAAGGTGGCGTACCAGAGGTCGTCGAAGAGCCGGTAGTGGTCGCGGCGCGAGCCCGGCTCGCGCTCCTTGGCGACCAGCCCGATCTGTTCCAGCCAGCGCACGGCCCCCGAGATCGCGGCGGGGCTCACCGAAAGCTGGTCGGCCAGTTCGGCCGCGGTGAGACGACCGGCGTCGGTGGTCATCAGCGCGGCGAACACCCTGGCGGGCATCCGCTGCATCCCGATCTGGGAAAGCGTGAGGCCCAGGTGCTCCACGTAACGGCGGACGGCGTCCTCGTCTCTCTGGGTGCTCGAAGCACTCTCAGGCGTCGTCGTCATGAGCACATCCTCTCTTACCTCCCCCAGAGTGATCACATCATCCATACGTTTTCTTAACTTCACAACTTTGTGAAATCACTGTACCTTCAGATTCATGGAAAACGCCATCTCCATCTCCGGCCTCCACAAATCCTTCGGCCGGACCAAGGCTTTGGACGGCCTTGACCTGCAGGTACCCGCTGGGGAGGTGCACGGCTTCCTCGGTCCGAACGGCGCGGGGAAGTCGACCACCGTCCGGGTCCTGCTCGGCCTGCTCCACGCAGACTCGGGCGACGTCCGCCTGCTCGGCGGCGACCCCTGGAAGGACGCGGCGAGCCTGCACCGGCGCCTCGCCTACGTCCCCGGCGACGTGAACCTCTGGCCCAACCTCTCCGGCGGCGAGGTGATCGATCTGCTGGGGCGGCTGCGGGGCGGCCTCGACCAGCGCCGCCGCAAGGACCTCGTCGAACGCTTCGACCTCGACCCCAAGAAGAAGGGGCGCACCTACTCCAAGGGCAACCGGCAGAAGGTCGCGATCGTGGCCGCGCTCGCCTCGCACGTGGATCTGCTGATCCTCGACGAGCCGACCTCCGGTCTCGACCCGCTGATGGAGGCGACCTTCCAGTACGCGATCCAGGAGGAGCGCGAGCAGGGGCGCACGGTGCTGCTGTCGAGCCACATCCTCGCCGAGGTCGAGGCGCTCTGCGACAAGGTCAGCATCATCCGAAACGGGCACACCGTGGAGACCGGCACGCTGGCCGAACTCCGCCACCTCACCAGGACGTCGATCTCGGCCGAACTCGCCGGCCCGCCGAACGGGCTGACCAGGCTGGAGAACATCCACGACCTCAAGGTCGAGGGCAACCGGGTCCGGTTCGACGTCGAAACCCGCTCCCTCGACGAGGCGCTGCGCCAGCTCACCCAGGTCGGCGTCCGCAGCCTGACCAGCCAGCCGCCGACGCTGGAGGAGCTGTTCCTCCGCCACTACACCACCGAAGCGAGCGCGAAATGACCGCGACGCTCGACCGTCCCACCGTTTCAGGACCGTCGCACGGGCTGGTCGGCACTTGGCAGCTGACCAGGCTGGCGCTGCGACGCGACAGGATCGTCCTGCCGATCTGGGTCGTCCTGCTCGGGATCATGCCCTCGACGTCCTCGGGGACGTTCGAAACGTTGTACCCGACGGCCGCCGAACGGGCCGGGCTCACCGCGAGCATGGGCGCGAACCCGTCGCTTTCGCTGATCTACGGCCCCGCCTTCGACCTCTCGACCGCGGGCGGGTTCACCGCGTGGCGACTCGGCGGTTTCCTCGCCCTGATCATCGGGCTGATGGCGGTCTTCACCGTCACCCGGCACACCCGCGCCGAGGAGGACACCGGCCGTGCGGAACTGCTGGCCTCCGCGGTGGTCGGCCGGTTCGCCCTCCTGACCTCGGGCGTGCTGGTGTCCGCCGGGGCGAGTGTCCTCATCGGACTCGTCGAGACCGGGCTGATGATCGGCGCGAAGCTGCCCGCCGGCGGTGCTTTCGCGCTCGGCGGCGCCACCGCGGCGACCGGGCTGGTGTTCACGGCTGTCGCGGCCGTCGCCGTCCAGGTGGCCGAGTATTCGAGGACGGCCAACGGGATCGGCGCCACCGCCGTCGGGGTCGCGTTCCTGCTGCGCGCGGTCGGCGACTCGACCTCGGACGCGACCTGGGTCTCGTGGCTGTCCCCGATCGGCTGGGCGCAACAGATCCGGCCGTTCGCCGACGAGCGCTGGTGGGTCTTCCTGGTGCCGCTGGCCGCGACCGTGATCGTCGGCGCCGCCGGCTACGCGCTTCTGCCCCGGCGTGACGTGGGCACCGGCATCATGCCGCCGCGTCCCGGGCCCGCCGAAGCGGCGACGTCGCTGCGCAGCCCGTTCGCGCTGGCGTGGCGGCTGCACCGGGGTCCGTTGATCGGCTGGCTGATCGGCACGGCGGTCTGCGCCGCGGTGTTCGGCTCGGTCGCGAGCGGGATCGGCGACGTCGTCGGGCAGAGCGAGCAGGCGAAGGAGATCTTCCAGCGCCTCGGTGGCACGGACGGGCTGATCGACGCCTTCATGGCGGCGATGACCGGCCTGTTCGCCATGGTCATCGCGCTCTACGGGGTGCAGGCCGCGCTGCGGCTCCGCGCCGAGGAGATCGCGATCCGCGTCGAGCCGCTGCTCGCGACGGGCGTCGGCAGGCTGCGACTGCTGGGGAGCCACCTCGTGTTCGCGTTCGGCGGCACGGCGCTGATGCTGGTCGTCAGCGGTGTCCTGTTAGGACTGTCGAACGGGATGCGGTCGGGCACCGTCGGCGACGCGATCGGGGACATGGTGGTCGCCTCACTGGCCCAGCTTCCGGCGGTGTGGGTGATCACCGGCCTCGCCGTGACGCTTTTCGGCCTGGCGCCGAAGTTCTCGACGGCGGCGTGGGCGATCGCCGGGGTGGCGTTGCTGCTCAGCCTGTTCGGCGCGGTGCTGAACCTGCCGCAGGTGCTGCTGGACGTCTCACCGTTCTCGCACGTTCCGAAACTGCCCGCCGCGGAGTTCACCGCGACGCCGCTGGTCTGGCTGACCGGGGTCGCCGTGGTCGCGCTCGTGGCCGGGCTCATGGGCTGGCGGCGTCGCGACGTCGGCTAGCCACAGGGGAAACCGTGAAGGCCGCCCGACGGGGTGGGCGGCCTTCACGGTTCTCAATCGCGCCGGTATCCCGTGGTCGACGTGGGCGGGAGCTCCGTCGAGGTGGTGGACGGCGCCACGGTCCTGGTCACCGTTCGTGGCGCGGGCGTACTGGTGTGCGTGACGACGAGGGGTTCCGGGACGCTCCCCGGCACGGTCACCGTGACCGGCCCGACCGAACGCGAGGTCGTGGCCGGGGCGGGGGTCGTACTGACTTCGTGGACGCGGGGTTGCGACTCGCGGCCCGCCACCAAAAGGGCGGCGACGAGCAGTCCGGTCGCGAGGCCGGCGATGGCCGCGACCGTGACGGAACCGGTGGTGGGACCCTGACCTAACATCCGGCACCCCCTCGCCATGCGAAGCGCAGGTACGAGGACTACTCGCGTTGATCTTACTTTTTGTTACGCAGCGTGCAAGTTGAGTGGGAGGCGCGAAGCCCGTCGACCACGATTCGCACGAGGTGCCGTTCTTCGAGCGAATACCGTTCGGCGGCGAGACAGCCGGCGATCAGGGCGCGCAGGTCGTCGCCGTCGATGTCCTCGCGCACCGCGCCCGCGGCCTGCGCCCTCGCCAGCAGCGCCTGCGACGCCGACCGGAAGTCGTCGCCCGCGCTCGCTTTGAAAGCCAGCCCGGTCGTCTCGGCGAGCGCGTCGCACAGCGCCCGATTGCGGGACGCCTGCTGGACGACGCGCTTGAAGAAGTCGAAGAACGCTTCGCCGGGGTCTTCGGCTGTCAGCAGGTCACGGGCCTCCTGCGCGAACTGCTCGACGCGGTCCAGGACGACGGCCTGGAAGAGGGCGTCCTTGCTGGGGAAATGCCGGTAGACCGTGCCCGCGCCGACACCGGCGATGCGGGCGATCTCGTCGAGGGGGACGGCGAGGCCGTTGACGGCGAAGGCCTCTTCGGCCGCTGCGAGTACCTTCGCTCGATTGCGTCGTGCGTCGGCGCGCAGCACGGGCTTGTCCACTGTTCCCCCTCCTCGACCGGGTCCGGCGTTCCGATTCAACGCCGCCGCCGGTGAGGGCATTCCTCACTGCACCGCGGTCTGCGTCCCGTCCGGCGTGAACAGGCTCTGGGCCGTGGTGAACAGGTACTCCCAGACGCCCGGGATGAGCACCACGGCGGCGACCGCGAACACCGGGAAGATCAGCCGGTTCTCCACCTTCTTGCCGGTGCGGAACCGCAACGGCTTCGGCGGCCGGATCTCGTACCAGGTCTCGCCCGCGATCGGGATCGGGAACAGGAACGGGCAGCCGGACTCGGTCAGCGCGTCCCCGAGGCAGTGCACGAAACAGCCGGCCGCGACGGCGATGCCGAGCCAGCCGGAGATCTCCGCGAGCTGCGCCGCCTTGTCCGGCGGGGCGGTCCACACCCACCATCCGATCGCGGCGCCGCTGACCGGCAGGAGCCAGTCGCCGAGCGCGCCTTCCGCGAGCAGCAGGCCGAGGACGACGACGCCGAACACCGCCCACGGTCCGCCTTGGGTGGTGCCCCAGGAGGTCAGGAAGCCGAGTCCGACGGCGAACAGGACGGTGTGCGAGAGGTGCCGGTGCTTACCGGTGACCTTCTCGTCCCGGGGTCCCTTGGTCAGCGCGTAGAGGGCTGCCGAAACCCGGCGAAGCAGCCAGGAGATCGCGCCGGTGAACCAGCCGAGCAGCCGCGACGCGCGGGCGCCCGGGTGGTCGAGGTCGGGCAGGAGGGCGAAGCCGGCCGTGGTCGCGGCGAACACGACCGCTTGGTGCACTGTTCCCGCTCCGACGGCGGGCGCGAGCGCGAGACCCGCGCACCAGCCTGTCAGGGCATGCGTCCGCCCCATCATCGTGCTGCTGCCCCCAGGTGTCGCGGATCACGAGCCCACGACCGTAGCGGGGGTTCAGGCGGGGGGCTCTTCCGACACGCTGAGGTGCTCGGCGACGCCGGTGAGCTCGATCACGCGGCTCACCTGCGGGCTGGGCACCAGTTCGAGCTCGACCGCCTTCTCGGCGGCCTGGCGCTGCGCCTGGAGCACCACGTTCAGGGCCGAGGAGTCGAAGAAGGTCACGCCGGTCAGGTCGGCGACGACCCGGCCGGACGGTTTGTCCGTGATCAGGGCCCCGAGGGTTTCCTGGAGCTGCGGGCTCGTCAGCAGGTCGAGCTCACCGGTGACCACCACGCGCGGTACAGACGCTTCGGCGTCCAGCGTGATGCTGAAACCGGGCGGCGTGGTGTTCTGGTCCGCTGCGGGCATGCACATTCTCCTCATCAGGTGAGAACCGACGCTCAGCGCCGGAACGCGCCTGTGGTCTCAAGCGACGGCCGCGCCCAGTCCGGACACGGACGCACGCTCTTTTTCGGCGGGTTGGCTTGGCTGTCCCCGCAACGACAGTCCCAACCCTAACCCAGTACGGACGGGGCGCCACGATCGCCGTCACGCGCGTCGCCGACCGGTGTCCGGGACGCGCTCAATGCGCCGTCAATGCCTTGCGCCCGGCACGGCGTTCCCGGAGGAACAGCTCACGGCGCTCGATCTCGCCGAGACCACCCCAGATGCCGTACGGCTCCTGGACCGCCAACGCGTGCTTGCGGCACTGCGCCAGCACGGGGCAGGTGTGGCAGATCGCCTTGGCACGCGTTTCGCGCCGCTCGCGGGCCGACCCGCGCTCGTTGTCCGTGTGGAAGAACAAGCTGCTGTCGGCGCCTCGGCACGACCCACGGAGCTGCCAATCCCACTCTTCCGCCACCACGTTGGGCAGCCGGCTCACGTCAGCCACGTCGGTCCCCGCCTTTCCAGGAGATCGTTTGTCACCGGTTACATGCCCGCCGCCTGCGCGAGTCAAACGTGGGTTTGGTTTGCTCACACTCCGGGCAATCGACGACTCGGCAGCGCAGCTCGAGAGAGGAACACACGTGGTGGACAACACCCCGCCCAGCGGGGAGGGCGCTCAACTCATCGAGGTACGCACGGCCGCGGTACCGCACGTGGTACCGACTCTCCGGACGATCGTCGCGGACATCGCGATGCGCCAGGACTTCGACCTGGACGCGGTCGAGGACCTCCGGATGGCGGTGGACGAGGCCTGCTCCATGCTGCTCCCCTCGGCTTCCGACGGCCATCTGAACTGCGTTTTCTCGTGGAAGGACGGACGGATCGAGGTGACCGTCTCGGTGCTTTCGGACTCTCCGGACCACGACGACGAGACCGGTCTGTCCTGGCAGCTGCTCACCGCGCTCGCGACGTCCGCGCGGCGGAGCGTCACCCCGGCCGACGGCGGCTACCTGTCCAGGGTGGAGCTCATCCGGGAGAGCGAGGCGGCCCGGCCGTGACCGAACCCGTCGAGCAAGACGGCGCGGACGTCCCGGCCCTGTTCGAGCGCATGTGCGCGCTGCCCCCGGATGCCCCCGAACGCGAGCGGCTGCGGGACGAACTGGTGCGCGCGCATCTGGAACTCGCGCGCAACCTGGCGCGCAAGTTCCGCAACCGGGACGAGTCGATGGAGGATCTGGTCCAGATCGCGACGATCGGGCTGATCCACGCCGTCGACCGTTTCGATCCCGGCCAGGGCAGTGACTTCCTGGCCTTCGCGGTCCCGACCATCTCCGGTGAGCTGCGGCACCACTTCCGCGACAACAGCTGGTCGGTCCGGGTCCCCCGGCGGCTCAAGGAGCTGAACGCGAACATCTCGGCCGTGCGCGAGGAGCTGACCGTCCGGCTTTCCCGCGCGCCGAAGCCCAGTGAGATCGCCGTCCACCTCGGCATCCCGATCGACGAGGTCTACGAAGGCCTCCGCGCGGGCCAGGGCCGGTACGGGACTTCGCTCGACAACCTCCTGGAGAACTCGGCGCACACCCGCTTCGGCGAGGCGGACGCCAACCTGAGCCAGGCGGAGCTCCGCGAGGCGCTGCGGCCGATGCTGGAACGGCTGCCCGATCGCGAGCGCAAGATCGTCGCGCTGCGGTTCGGGTCCGGGATGAGCCAGTCGGACATCGCGCGCCGTGTCGGGGTTTCCCAGATGCAGGTGTCGCGTTTGCTGGCCTCCACCCTCAAGAAACTGCGTGAAGGACTGACCGAGACAGAACTCACGGACGGACCCTGATTCGACCTTGACCCTTGTGGGTATCCGGTAGGCGAACAGCGGATCTGGGAGTCTCTCGTGAGGGGAGGTGCGGAACCATGACGATGTCCAAGACGCGATCGGAGGGCTCGTTACCGGTGGTCTCCCTGCCCCTGCCGGTCGATGTGACGGCCCCCGCGGTCGCGCGGCAAGCGGTGCGGGCGACCCTGTCGGGTCTCGGCCTCGACGGCCCGGAGGTCGACGACGTCCTGCTCGCGACGTCCGAACTGGTCACGAACGCGTTCGAACACGGCGAGAAGCCGGACAGGCTCGACGCCGAGTACGCCGACGGCAGGCTCACCCTGCGGGTCTACGACTCCGGCACGGGCCGGCCGAAGCTGAAGGAACCTACGCCGATGGCGGCGCGCAGCCGCGGTCTGCAGCTGGTGCACGCCTTGTCCGACGACTGGGGCCACGAGCCGTGTGACGGCGGGAAGTACGTCTGGGCCGTGTTCAGTCTTCACCGGGCCGACGCCCGAGCCTGAGCGCGGCGTCCGTTTCGGCGATGCGGTCCCGGAGCGATTTCCGCTCCAAGGCCTCGACGGCGGCGACCAGCACCGCCCTGAGCGGGTACGGCAGTTCGGCTTCCAGCTGTTCGGCCGCGGCGCTGGTCGCCGCCCACTCGGCTTCGAGCGTCGGCATCAGCCGGAGCGTCTTCTCGGTGAGCGAAACGATCCTCTGCCGGGCGTCGGTGACGCCGGGCCTGAGCGAGACGAGATCCTGACGTGCCATCTGCGCGATCGTCTGGCTGGCCGCGGAATGGGTCACGCCGACTTCGGCGGCCAGGTCCCGGATGGGCAGCGGCCCGTGCGTGACGATCGCGCGCACGAACGGGGTGAACCGCGGGCGGTAGTCCCCCAGCCCGATGTCTTCGAAGAACGCGGAGACGTCCGCCTCGGTCATTTCGAGGACATGCCGGAGCAAGGTACCCATCCCTCGTTCGCGCGGCGGCCTCCCCACGAGCGGATCATAACGCCATGTCGGCGGAGCTGAGATGGACTCGGAAAGTGCCCAGACGGGTGAACCCGCCCTGCCGAAGGCCCCGCTGTCGCGGTGGCAGGGCGCCCTTCCACTCACCGTGACGTGCTCGACCAGCGAGCGCCCTGCCGACGTCGATCGCGGCCGCGGGTTCACTGACGAGCAAATAACGACATAATCTCCGGATGACGCCCGAAGAGCTGCTGACGACCACCCGAACCGTCCGCAAACGATTGGACCTGACCCGTCCGGTCCCCCTCGAACTGGTGAAACACGCCCTGCAGGTCGCGCTGCAGGCGCCGAGCGGGTCGAACACGCAGCACTGGCACTGGCTCGTGATCACCGATCAGGGGCAGCGGGCCGAACTCGGCAAGCTCTACCAGCGGGCGTGCCGCGAGTACCTGGATTCCCCTCGGGCGGCAGGGAAGTTGTTCGCGGACGACCCGGCGCGCTCGAAGGTGCAGCAGCGCGTCGGCACCAGCGTCGAGTACCTGGCCGACAGGATGGGCGAGGTCCCCGTGCTCGTCATCCCGTGCCTGGAGACGTCGGGGGCCGAGCTGCCCGCCGGCAACCAGGCCGGGCTGTGGGGGAACCTGCTGCCCGCGGTGTGGAGCTACATGCTCGCGGCGCGGGCCGTCACGCTCGGCACGGCGTGGACGACGCTGCACCTCGCGTACGAGAAGGAGGCCGCGGAGATCCTCGGCCTCCCGGAGAACGTGCACCAGGCCGCGCTCATCCCGACGGCGTTCTACACCGGCGACACCTTCAAGCCCGCCGCGCGTCAGCCGCTCGAAGACGTCATGCGCCTGGATCGCTGGTGAGGTAGGACTCCAGCCGGTCCGCCAACTCCTTGGGGTGGCTCAGCGGCACGGAATGCGAACCGTCGATCTCGTCGGGCGCGATTCCGAGCCTGTCCTGGACGACCCGGCGTTGGAACTCGGGCGCGAAGAACTGGTCTTCGCGCGCGATGAGCACCTTCGTCGGGACGTCCGGCCACTTTTCCAGCGGCCAAGGCTGTCCCCATTCGGCGCTGACCTGGTTCCGGGCGTGCGAACCCGCCTCCGCGACGATGTCCGCGGGGACGCCGTTGTAGAACTGCTCTTCCTCGCTGAGGCTCTCGTCGGACTTGAAACCCGTGTTGCCCCACCAGTCCCCTGGTGACTCGCCCGGTTTCGGGATCATCGCGGTCAGCAGCACGAGCAGCCGCGCCGAGAGCTTCCCCGCGACGATCGGCGCGGTGAAGCCGCCGTAGGAATGGCCCAGTATCACCAGGTCCCCGCGGTCACCGATCGCGTTCACGACGGCGTCGACGTGCTCGGGGAAGCCAGCTTTCTCGTCTTCGATCGGCAGGTTCACCGCCACGACGTCGTGGCCGCGGTGGGTCAGTTCCGCCTCCAGGAGGTGGAAGTCCCAGGCGCTGCCGCCACCGCCGTGGATCAGTACGAAGGTCGCCATCGCCCCAGCCAACCCGAAGCCGGGGAGATCAGCAACGGCCGAGCATGTCGCCGAGGGCGCTCTTCTCCGCGGTGGTGATCGTGAGGCCGTAGTAGTGCTTCACGGTGATCCAGTCGGTGGCGTAGGTGCACCAGAACGAGACGAGCGGCGGCTTCCACTGGTCCGGCGCCTTGTCGCTCTTCTCCTGGTTGACGTTGTCGGTGACGGCGAACAGCTGCGGGCGGGTCAGGTCGTTCGCGAACTGGCGCCGTTTCTCGTCCGTCCACGACCTCGCGCCGGAGACCCAGCTCTGCGCGAGCGGGACCATGTGGTCGATGTCGACGTCGGTCGGCTTGGTCCAGGTCTCGCCGTCGTAGATGCTCGTCCAGCTGCCCGACGTCGGGGCGCAGTCGGAACCGGCCTTGACGTCCTTGCCGTCGCGCTTGAGCACGAACTCGCGCGTGTTGCAGTTGTTCCCCTGGTTGTCCCAGTGCGGGTACTTCTTGCGGTCGTAGCCGTCCATCGGACCGCGCGGCGCGACGGTGAGCTCGTCCAGCTGCTTGCGCGAGTCGGCGGCGCTGGCCGTGTTCGCGGGCTTGGGTTGCAGCGCGTCGCCCTTGCCGCTGACGAACCAGAACACCGCGAGTACGACGGCGGCGAGGGTGATCAGCAGGAGCAGACGCTGGGTCGTGGTCATCTGCCGGGTACGCGTGGCCACCGCGCGATTCCTCTCGACGGGGATGGGGAGTGCTTCAGTATCGCCGCGCCGCGTGACGAAACCGGGAGCGACACGACGATGACAGCAGGTAGTTGTTGTCACATCGGCGCTCTGATCAGCGACTACCCCAGGGACGCTGCCGGAAGGAGCGGGCTTGTGGGCGCCGAAAAACGTAAATGGAACACCCGGGTCGACGACTATCTGAACCGGAAGGCCGCGGAGCGCGGTCACGTGATCGCCATGGCACGTATGGGATCCACCGCGCTGGAGCGGGGTGACCTCGACGAGGCCGAGGCGTGGTTCCGGAAGGCCGCCGAGGGCGGGGACAGGGTCGCGATGGGCAACCTGGCGCACCTCCTGCGCGAACGCGGCGTACCCGAACAGGCCGAACGCTGGTACCGCGAGGCGGCGATGGCCGGTGATTCGCATGCCATGGCACATCTGGGGAATCTCTGCGCGCGACGGGATGATCCGGACGCCGCCGAGGACTGGTGGCGGCGGGCCGCCGAAGAGGGCCGGGTCGAGGCGATGGCGGAACTCGGCCGGGCGCTGCACCGGCGCGGCGAGCTTCAGGAGGCCGAGCGCTGGGCGGGCGAGGCCGCGGAGGCGGGTGACGTCGACGGGATGATCACGCTCGGCGCGCTGCTGTGCGACACCGGGCGGGCGGCCGAAGCGGAACCGTGGTGGCGTAAGGCAGGTGAAGAGGCCGACGCGACGGCGCTGGTCAAACTCGGTCTCAAAGCCGAGCGCCGGGACGACCTCGCGCGCGCCGAAAGCTGCTTCCACGCGGCCGCGGCCGCCGGCGCCCCCGAGGCGTCCGTCCGCCTCGGTCTGGTGCTGCACCGGCGCGGCGAGCTCGAGGAGGCCGAACGCTGGTACCTCAAGGCCGCGAAACGGGGCGACGCCGCGGCGATGACGAACCTCGGCGTGCTCGCCAACGACCGGAACGACCCCGGCGAGGCCACCGCCTGGTACCGGAAGGCCGCGGAACTCGGCAGCGTCCCGGCGTACACCAACCTGGGCAGGCTCGCCGCCGACCACGGGAACTTCCAAGAGGCCGAGCACTGGTTCCGCGCGGCCGCCGACACCGGCGATCAGGCGGGGCAACGGGATCTGGAGGAGCTGTACCGCAATTCGGGCGTCCGGCACCGGCGGGGACTCTAGGCGCGCCAGTTCCGCGTCGCCGCGAATCCCTCGCGCAGCCGCTGGAGTTTGCGGCTGCGGTACGGGTCCTCGCCGTCGTCGAGCCGCCACCGCTCCTCGACGCCGGCGCGGAACACCGCGAGCCCCTCGAAGCCGAGCCCGGCGGTGAAGTCCGCGATGCTCACGTCCACGCGGCCGGATCCGTCGAGATCCAGGCGCAGCAACCACTCCGCGAGCTCCTTGGGCTCCGGCGGCGAGTCCGCGCAGGCCTCGGCGTACAACGCGAGCGCGTTCCTGACCTCTTCGCCGAGCGCGCCGAACGAGTCCTCGACGAAGTCCAGCGCCTCGGTGACGAGTTCGACGACGCGGCACAGCAGCGGCCCGTCCATGACTTCCTTGGCCGTGGCGAGCACTTCGCGGACCTTCGCCGTGTACGCGAGCGTGCCCTGGAACCCGACGAAACCGCGCAACCGCAACGTTCCCTCGACATGCCGCCGCAACGCGTCGAGGTCCTCGCGGCCCGCCTTGAGGGAGAGCTTGCGGAACAGGACGGGGTCCTCGTTCGCGTGCCCGACGAGCAGCTCGACCAGCTCGGCGCGCTCCAGGGTCTCGACGTACCCGCGGATGTCGGCCGCGCCGCCGTCCGCCACGCCTTCGAGGACCAGCAGCCCGACGGCGACGCAGTGCTTGCAGAAGAAGCCGTCCGCCGCGTGCGGGCAGGAGCACTCGCCCACGAGCTCGCCGCCGACGTCGCGCAAGCGGACCGTGTACCGGTCTGTGCCGCTGACCACCGCCGCGACCCCGCCCGCGACGTCGTCCAGCGCCTCGACCGACTCCAGGTACTTGGCCCCGCGCGCGAAGGAGACGTCACCGGCCTGCCTGCGGAGTTCGTCCTCGCTGAACCACGTCACCGCCCTATTGAACCCCTTGGGCCGGAGGACCGAGGCACAACCCGCCGCTCGCGTCGAGGACCTGCCCCGTCACCCAGCGGGCGTCGTCGGAGGCGAGGAACGCGACGACGTCTTCACGAACGATTCAGAACCCGATCGTACCCGCACCGAGCTATCAGCTTTGGCCAAGTCTTAATCCCGCTTAGGCGTTCTGAGTTGTGGCACAGTGGGTGGATGGCGCGAGTAACAGACTTCTTCAAGGTGGCAAGGGACTCGAAACCGCACCCCACAGAAGTGGAGTGCGGCTATAGAACTGTTGCCACGCCGACCGGGAGCCTGCTCCAGCTGAGCACCTACGGATCCGACGACAGACAATCGGAGAAGAAGGTAAGCCAAACATTGCAGTTCGACCGCGAAGCTGCGAAACGCCTTATCGCTGTTGTCCGCGGCACTTTTCCCGACCTGTGAGTTTGGCATCGCTCGTTGATATGACATGAAGGTCTCAACAAGCACGACGACTTGGGGATCCGCACCTCAACGTCTCGCCCTGGCGATGGCTCCGAGAAGCCAGCGGTGGACGACGCGTGTTCCCATCCGTACCACTACCCAAGTTCAACTCATCTTGGTAACGTCCAGTAACGGGTAGCTCATCATCGGGGATATCGGAGTACAGCGTGGTCAACAGACCATCAGGCCACGCAACCGATAAGAGGAGGGGTGGAGCTCGTGGTCGAGTGGAGCCGTACCGTACCGACTAGCGGAAGTATCGAACTCCCACCCGACCCAAGAGCGCTGGACAGCATCGGACGTAATCACTCCCTACCAACGGCTCTCGCCGACTTGGTCGACAACTCGATCGACGCGGGTGCGACGCAGGTCCTCATTCGACTCGTGAAGCTCGACGAGCGCTTGACCTCCCTCTATGTCGTGGACAACGGTCGAGGGATGCCCCCTGACACAATCGATTCCGCGATGACCGTGGGCGGCAGGCGGAAGTACGAAGAGGGCGATCTCGGCCATTTCGGATTAGGCCTCAAAGCCGCGTCGTTCAGCCAAGCCAGGTGCTTGACCGTGATGTCGAAAGCATCCGGACATGAGGCGACAGGCAGACGCTGGCGACTAGAAGGCAGCGAGCAGCGCAGTTTCGCCTGCGATGTGGTTCCCAGCGATTTCACCAAATCCGAGCTGGAACGGAACTGGCGAATTCAGCTCGATGGTAGCGGTACGGTGGTTCGCTGGGACGACATTGTCGCCTTCCCAGCCACAAATGATCCTCGCCGGGTCGACGAGTTCATCGACCACGCGATAACTAATACTTGTCAGCATATTGGAATGATATTCCATAGATTTATAGAACAAGATCGACTAAACGTCGAATTTGATGTCTACGAAGTAGACACTGGATTTATCGGACCGCCAATCCCTGTCACACCACTCAACCCATTTGGATACGCTTTTCCTGGCCGTCCAGGATTCCCAAAGATCCTGACAGCCGAGGAAAATGGACTAAAGCTCAACTTTCGATGCCATCTATGGCCTGGTCAATCTGGAAATCCATCCTTCCAGTTGACGGGCAACCCAGTCAATCATCAGGGCCTGTACTTCTACAGGCGCGACCGACTCCTGCAAGCCGGAGGATGGGAAGGAGTTCACGCACCCAACCCGAAACTCCGCTTGGCGCGCGTCGAGGTAGATCTCGATAACGACGTGGCGGGCCTGTTCAGGATGAACCCAGAGAAGTCGCGAGTGAATGTAGGGCCCGAGTTCGCACGACTAGCGGCTTCCGCCAGATCAGTCGACGGGCTCAGTCTCGACGAGTACTTCGACCTAGCCGAGGCTGTGCACACAGAGTCACGGAAGCGTTCGACCAAGCGAACGGCGATGGCCCACCCCGGCGCGGGCCTGCCACCACGCGTCCGCGACTTAATCAAAAGAGAGATACCTCAAAAAGCCGGCGAAGACCCCATCGATATCCGCTGGGAGATGTTCACCGACGAGCTCTTCTTTCGCGTCGATCGCGAGCAACGCACATTATGGCTTAACAAGCGGTACCGCAAGATGCTACTTGGCGGCAAACACGGCGGCCTGAACGATTTACCCTTGCTCAAATCTCTTCTGTATCTGGTGGTTTCCAACGTGTTCGAGGGCAGCCACCTCGGACCAAAAGACAAGGACAACATCGCTCTGTGGCAAACGATCCTAACAGCAGCGGCTCGAGCCGAGCGCCAATGACGACGAGCTCGACGATCGACAAACGTCACGTCTCCGCCGAAGGCTTCGACCAGCTACTCGGCGGCGGAGTTCCTGTGACACTTCCGGTCGGGGGCGAGCCGGAGACATTCGTTTTCATCGAGCCACGCGCGCGAGAGCTGGGGCTGCGGATCGAGGTCTCGGCTAATGACGACGCGCCAGACACCGGTCTGCGCAACATCTTCGCCCGGACCGCTCTCCGAGACGGGAAATACTACTTTGAAGTGGTCGTTCGAGCTCCTGAGCTCTTCCATGACGCCTACCCGGTTTTGTGCTCGATAGCCGACCGGGTCCAGCTCGGCGGCATGTCGCCCGTTCAAGCCCTGCACGCGACCCTCGACCGGATGTCTTCCTTATTGCGAACTCCTGATTCCCTGCCCAGGGAACGCGAGATCGGCCTGTTCGGCGAGCTGCTGGTCCTTGGCGGACTCATCGAACGACTTGGGGCCTCCACAGCGGTCGAATCATGGTGCGGAAGCCAGAACGAGGAGCATGACTTCGGTCTTCCCGATTTCGATGTCGAGGTCAAAACCACTACCTCTGAATCTCGGACGCACTGGATCGAATCACTGACCCAACTTGTGCCTAAGGTAGGACGCTCTCTCTGGCTCGTATCGCATCAACTCACGACGGCGGGCGTGGGAGCGGGGCTCAGCCTGCCAGACCTGGTTGAGGCGGTCTCGACACAGATCGACCCGGGCTACGACCAGGACCGCTTCGCCAACGCCCTTTCGCAAGCCGGATGGCGAGATGACTATCGAAAGCGCCTGACCACACGCTGGACCCGGCGAGTGACCAGCCGGGGCTATCGAGTATCTGACACCTTTCCGAGGCTCACACTCGAGGATCTACTCGACCGCGGCGTCGCCATGGATCGCATCACCGAGATCCACTACCGAGTCGACCTCGACGGCTTCGCCGATACACATGAGACTCCGGAGATCATCCGACTCTCCTGCGCCTTCGAAGGATGAACATGATCACCCTACTCATCCAGGCATACACCAGCGCCTTGCGTGCCATGGAAGACAACGCTCCACGCGGCCTCGTTCGGCGCGCACAGGTAGAAGCGGATGATCTCGATCCCGGACTCGACGTATCGGAAAGAAGGCTGCGAGAGCATCTCGCAACCAGCGGTCCTGATGACAAGCTTCGGCTCGACCTCCATCTGAATCTCGCCAAATGGGATAATGCACCCGTTCAGGACAACCCCTGGACCGTGGACACCGAACCAAACACCGAAGAACGTCGCTCGCGGGTGATCACGGCGCTCCAGCTCGGCCCCGAAACAGCGGCCGAGATCGCCAGGCACTTCCCCCTCGCCAAGGGTGACGGGACGACAGTGATCGCAGGTCCCTGGGATCCCTGGTACACCGACGAGCTCAAACGGACGCGAGACTTCTATTGGGGCCATTACATCGACTATCTACGCACCCGGCGAAGTTGGCACGCTGACGCCATCGCGAACCTCGATACCGCGACCACTCGTGTCGTCGAACGTTTGACCAACCCGTCTCGGGAGAAGGTTGGGCAGACAAAGGGGTTGGTCGTTGGCTATGTCCAGAGCGGTAAGACCGCGAACTTCACAGGCGTGATCGCGAAATCCATCGATGCCGGGTACCGGCTCATCATCGTGATGACTGGAACTACCAACATCCTGCGTGAACAGACTCAGCGACGACTAGATATGGAACTCGTGGGCCGGGAAAATATCCTCCGCGGCACGGAGGAGAGTGACCCGGACGCCGCCCAGTTTGTCGACTACCTAGACGACGAGGACTGGATCGCTGACCGCTTCGTCCGACACGGTGCTTGGCCCTCAGAAATCGGCAGGCCAGATATACATCGAATGACCAATCGTCAGTTCGACTACCGACGTCTCCAACAGGGCCGGTCGGCTCTCGAGTTCGAGCGACGAGATCGAACCAAGCCACTCTGGCATCAAGACAATCTTTTCATCAGTGACGCACGACTGATTATTGTCAAGAAGAATGCCACGGTGCTCAATAATCTAGTGAAAGATCTCAAGAATACAGCGGACCGCCTGGAAAACATTCCCGCCCTGATCATCGATGATGAATCCGATCAGGCTTCCGTCAATACGACGGATCCCAGGAAATGGAATGAAGACAAGAAGGAACGGACGACCATCAACAAGCATCTGTCCGCCTTGCTTGATCTACTTCCGCGCGCCCAATACATTGGCTACACAGCAACTCCCTTTGCGAATGTTTTCGTCGACCCTACAGACGCTAAGGATATCTTCCCTAAAGACTACCTCATCTCCCTGGAACGCCCACTGGGCTATATGGGTGCCGAGGACTTCCACGACCTTGACCTAGACCCAGACCTCGAGCGTGATTTCCGCAGTTCGAAGGAGATGGCCCACCTTCGACTTCTACTCGACCAAAAAGAAGATGACGACAGCGAACTCCAAGCAGCACTTGACTCGTTCGTCATCACCGCGGCGATCAAGCTCTACCGCGAGGCCTGTGGGTCAGAACCATTCAAGCATCACACGATGCTAGTGCACGAAACAATGCGAAAGGCCGGTCAACGGTCACGCGCTGAGGCCATCCAGGATCTATGGCGGGGGGCCGGTTACATGAGCGGACGTGCGAACAGTAGACTTCAAGCACTGTTCGACAGTGACTTCGCGCCAGTTTCGGAAGCACTCGACATGGGATATGCGATGCCCGTCAGATACGAAGAACTCGCGCAGTTTATCGGCGAGGCCGTGCGCCGGATCGCACCGAATGGCAACCCCGTGTTGGTCGTGAACAGCGATAAGGACATCGAGCAAGAAGACCTAGACTTCGATAAGAGGTCAGTGTGGCGAGTGCTTGTTGGAGGTAATAAACTCGCTCGCGGATTCACAGTAGAGGGACTCACCGTCACATATTATTCGCGCAGAGTCGGACATGCCGAAGCACTCATGCAGATGGGGCGATGGTTCGGCTTCCGAAAAGGCTACCGCGACCTCGTTCGCCTCTTCATCACGCCAAGCGTGCGAGACGCGTTCGAAGCAGCTTGCCGGGACGAAGAGCACTTCCGCAGCGAGCTGCGACAGTACGCCACCATGGTGGACGGACGCCCGGTGTTCACTCCGTTCGACATACCACCATTGGTGGCACGCCACGGCCTCAGGCCCACGGCTGCGAACAAGATGTACAACGCCAAACTAGTGGAGCGCCGCACTCGCACGAAGGAACCAAGTTCGGGGTACCCGCTGCTCACCAACCAAGGCGCTCTCGATCGAAACATCGACGCCTGTGTCCCGCTGCTTGAAGCCGCAAAGGACTTGGTCTCACTATCAGGCAAGCAACGAACCTTCGACGCCTTCCTCGGCGAGGTTTCGCACCAGGAAATGGTGTCCGTGTTGAGCGCCCTGGAGTGGGCGACTCCCGACAAGTTCACTGCGGACCTAGCCTGGATCTCGAGTCTCACCGAAAAGGTAATCGACCGATGGGATGTCATGCTCCCACAGCAAAAATCAGGTAAGCGGGTCAACATCCGCGACGTGGCCGAGTTCACCGTCCATGGCCGAACCGTGGGTACCGACGAGAGTATCCGCGGCAACTCCGAAAGCGCGCACCGTGAAGCGATCGATCAAATCCCGCGGAGAACGCCTACCTCAGGTTGCGCGATTCTCTACCCGGTGATGAAGAAGGACGAGCTGAACCGTGAGATCACCACAGACGGCTATCCCTCCCGGATGGTGATGGCACTCATGCTCCAGCTGCCGGACGGCGCCCTTCCCGCTGATCACCGCCCCTTGGTCTACCAGGTGGTTGTTCCCGAGAAACCTTTGTATGCGATCGTCGACGCCTGAACGAACACCCACGTCAACGCCGTGAGGCGGACACCACGTCCGCCTTGCGGCGTTGACGCGTCAGGGCACGGTAAGCTCCCCCCATGTCGGCTGAACCCAATCCATCAGGACGCACGTCGGTGGAGTTGTTCGCGGGCGGCGGCGGCTTGGCGATGGCCGTCCATCGCTCAGGTTTTCGGCCGTTACTCCTTAACGAGTTCGTCAAGTACGCGTGCGACACCCTGGAAGCCAACGGCGCCGAGTCACGAGGCGAAGATGAGCGCATCCCCGAGCTCAACGATTCGGCGCCCTTGTACCGAGGCGACATCCGCGACCTCAAAATGGGTTACCTGGAAGGTGCGGTCGACCTACTAGCGGGCGGTCCCCCATGCCAACCCTTCAGTCTCGGCGGAATCGCCAAGGGTGATGAGGACAAGCGGAACATGTTTCCCGAAATGTTCCGAGCTATTCGCGAGATAAAGCCGAAAGCCTTTATATGCGAGAACGTTCGAGGCCTTCTGCGCCCCTCGTTCAAGCCTTACTTCGATTACATCGTCAGAGAACTAATGTTTCCTTTCGAGGAACGAGACCCTGACGCGACCTGGCTTCAACATGACGCCATCCTTCGCGATAAGGAACAGCGCGGCCATGCTAAGTCCGCAGAGCGATATCAGGTCTTCACATTCCCCGTGAACGCGGCCGACTACGGCGTTCCGCAAATTCGAAACCGTGTCATCATCGTTGGGTTCCGCGGCGATCTCGACATCGATATCGAATTATTAAAAGGGGCTACCAGGCCAACCCACTCTAAGTTGGCACTCCTCGAAACGATGGCTTCTGGCGAATACTGGGAACGCCACAATCGCGTTAAGGGTCGCGCGAAGATTCCATCGCACGTTGTCGAGCACGTAATGAGTGACGCCCAGGCCACACTGCCCTTCGAGGAGGGGGCATCGGATTTGATGCCGTGGCGAACTCTCCGAGACGCCTTGGTCGGCGACGAGTTTTCTGATCCGCTCCCCGATGTTCCGTGGAGTAAGCTCGATCGAAGGCAGTACGAAAATATGCCAAAGGAACACATCGGCTGGCCTGACGCTCGTATCTACGCTGGCCACACACCGAACGTCCTCGATCGCCCGGCGAAGACCGTAAAGGCAGGAGTGCACGGCGTTCCAGGTGGCGAATCCGTGATGTTGACTGATTCTCCCGTCAGGGGAACAAGGAAGCCACGTGAGTACCGACACCGTTACATGACTGTTCGCGAAACAGCCCGTGTCATGACCTTCCCTGACGATTGGGAGCTACGCGGCCCCCGCGGTGAACAAATGCGGCAACTCGGCAACGCTGTTCCGGTAGTGCTGGGCCAGGTGTTCGCGAACGCCGTCGCGACAGTACTCGACGACGTCCAGAAGCGGTCTTGACCGAACCGCCCCCTCGCGCGTGGAAGGCTAATCGTGGCCGTGCGCGACCCCTGCTTGACGCCGAGCAGGACAAGGCAGCCGGCGGACGACACCGTCGAGCTGTGCCGCTGGAGACTGGGCAGATGGCTCTAGGAACCGTCTCGCTCAGGTTGTCGACCAAGACGGGAGCCATCCGCGCGCATCTCAGGTGGCGGGATAGCGGCCGCACTGTTTCGCGATCGCTCGGCGTGGTAGAGCGTCCAAATCGCTCAGCGAATCTCGCCGAAGGCTGGGCGAAGGCTCGTTCTCTTGGGCTTGTGCAGGACGAGGTGCTCCCGAGTGAGTCGTGGGCCTCTTCTCGCGAGGCACGAGCCTCGATGAGAGGGAATCGAGGAAGAGACACGAATCCAGAACTTCAGCTGCGCTCCGAGCTTCACGGTCGTGGATTCCGATACCGGGTATCCGTACGGCCACTACCC
Organism: Amycolatopsis speibonae; assembly: GCF_042647925.1. Taxonomy (NCBI): domain Bacteria; kingdom Bacillati; phylum Actinomycetota; class Actinomycetes; order Pseudonocardiales; family Pseudonocardiaceae; genus Amycolatopsis; species Amycolatopsis speibonae. The sequence goes on along the minus strand of NZ_JBHRWK010000014.1, from coordinate 181,963 downwards.
GGCCTGCGGCGTACCGCTGACATCGTCTTCACCAAAGAGCGCCTAGCGATCTTCGTCGACGGCTGCTTCTGGCACGGTTGCGAGAAACATCATCGTCCCGCGAAGAAGAATTCAGAGTTCTGGCAGAAGAAGATCGCCGACAATAAGCGGCGCGATAGCGAAACCAACCAACTACTCTCCAATCAAGGGTGGACAGTTATTCGATGCTGGGAGCACGAAGACCCAAAAGAAGTGGCGAGCCGGATTGTTACAGCGTTGCGTCGTTCTGAAGTCAGCTCCTAGCCCGAGGGGGATCTATGCCTGCGATCGCAATTCCAAAAGAAATTAGGAAAGCTGTCATCCGCGAGCTCTATCGACAGATAGGATCACTGGACTGGGAGGGGATTTCGACGCGCGAACGAACCGTTTTCTACACCCGCTGGGTAGAGGACGAGTCGATCGGGGGCGAGCTAGCGGACTACTATACCGCAGAAGGTATGCGCGTATGGCTCAAGGACGGGCCGTTGAAAGAGTACGCTCGGGCACTAGAGAACTTCGGCTCGTACGCCGAATACGCCACAAAGAGACTCTCACCTGCCGACGAGTTCATAACCGAGCTGCTAGGTGAAGAGTGGGTGATCAGGTCCAACTCTCTCAGAGAGAAACCAATGCATTGCGTGGTCACCGATGGCAAACAAGAGCGCTACGTCTGCTGGGGCAGACCACGCAACTTCAGAGACCTTCTTTGGGCCGCTGTCAACAAAGCCGTTACCGCACCAAATAGGCCGTTGGTGGTCGTCTACGTTACCGATGACACCATGATCGAAGAGGGACAGAAGCGCCAACACGAGTTGATCGCGGAGCATTGCTCGCTGAATTTAGCCTACGTGCGACGCCGGCTGGAAGCCGCACCTGGAAAGTGAGGGGGCCACGTTCAGGTGAGCGCGTAGGACCGTGATCGCGCTGGATGAGGCCTCTCCGCTCTGCCCGCGAGTCTTGTAAGAACACGCCGCCTGGTCGCTCGACGTCATCGAGACCAGTACCGCCGTCAAGAATCGCCGCAGCCAGACAGCGGGCTAGCCGGTCGTAGCCGAGATTGAGCGAACGCCCTCTGTTGGCGGCCCAGGTGAGGCTTGTCACTGTTCCGGCCGCACGACGCCGATCCCGGTAGCCGGCCACACTGGACAGACAAAAAGGCCCTCCCGCGAACGGGAGGGCCTTAGTGCTGTCTCAACCAGACGTGCGCCCGAAGGGATTCGAACCCCTGACCTTCTGATCCGTAGTCAGATGCTCTATCCAGCTGAGCTACGGGCGCTTGTTCAGTTATCAACCTAGCACCTGCCGGAACAGGCACCAGCGGAGGCTCCGGGATTTGAACCCGGGAGGGGGGGTTACCCCCAACCGCATTAGCAGTGCGGCGCCATAGACCAGACTAGGCGAAGCCTCCCAGGCCCAACGACCACTGCTCAAATAGGTTACACACCCCGGGAACCCCCGCGAAAGGGACCCCCCTTAGATCCGCCGCAGGGCTCTGAGCAGGCCGGATGGGCGTCCGCCGAGACCTTCGGCTTCGAAGACGGCGATGCCGACTCGGGGTAGGTCGCGGGCCGCGGGGTAGGCCAGATAGCGCGGGACCCACCGCGGTCGGAACTTCGCGTTGAAGCGGTAGAGGGTCTCGATCTGGATCCAGCGTGAGAAGAATCGCAGTGTCCGGGCGGAAAGGCGGGCGACGGGGCCGGCGCCGATGCGTTGCCCTTGCTCCAATACGGCGCGGAAGGCGGCGAAGTTCAGGGAGACGTGCCGTGCGGGGGTCGCCAGGAGGAGTTCGGAGATCATCAGCTCGTTGATGCCGTTGTCGGCGGTCCGGTCGCGGCGCATGACGTCCATGGACAGGTCCTTCTCGCCCCAGGGGACGAACTGGAGGACTCCGCGCACCCGGCCGTCGTGTTCGGCGGTCACCAGGACCGAGCCGGGGTCGCCCATGCGGCCGAGGGCCATCGAGAAGCCGCGTTCGGTGTCGGTGCCGCGCCAGGTGGCGGCGAGGGCACGGAGTTCGTCGAGTTCCCCTGCTGACAGGTCCTCGGCCTTGCGGACGCGGACTGTGTAGCCGGCGCGCTTCGTGCGCGAGACTGCTTGGCGGACTCCGCGCATGACGCGGCCTTCGAGGGTGAAGGTCTCGGTGTCGACGACGGCCTCGTCGCCGATCTCCAGCACCTCCAGGCCGAAGCGGGCCCAGACGGTCGCGCCCAGTTCCGAGCAGCCCATGGTCGCCGGGGTCCAGGCGTACCGCCGGCAGACGTCCAGGTACTCCTCGATCGCGCCGGGCCACGCTTCCGGGTCACCGAGCGGGTCCGCCGAGCACAGCGCGACCCCGGCGATCACGCGATAGGTCACCGCGGCCTTCCCCGACTTCGAGAAGACCACGAACTTGTCCCGCCGCAGGGCGAAGTACCCCAGGGAGTCCCGCTCGTCCAGCAGCGCCCTGAGCCGTTCGACCTCGTCGTCGGTCAGTTCCGGCGCGGGTTCGGCCGAGCGGAGCAGGAAGTACGCCGCTGTCAGTACCGCGGCGATGCCGAACAGCACGCCGACGGCCGCCGAAAGGTCTTCCAGCCACAGCGCGTGGAACACCGCGGGACCGCTGACGCCGACCAGCGCCAGCACCGATTGCGCCAGCCGGTCGCCGAAGTCCAGGGGCTCCACCGCCCGCGCGACCGACAGCAGCGCGAAGTTGATCGCGACCCCGGCCACTGTCAGCTGCAGGAAGACCCGCACCGCGCGCCACCGGCCGGTCACCGGATCGGGGAGCGCGATGAAGGACCGCCGCGTCGCGATCAGGGCGACCAGCAGCGCGAGCGACACCAGGCCGGGGCCGAGGACGTGCCGCAGTCCGAGGTGCGACACCGTCAGCAGCGCCGCGGCGGCGACCGCCAGCTGCCACGCCCGTCGCTTCCGCCGTTTGAGGCCGGCGGCGAGCAGGACCAGCAGGACACCGGTCACCAGCGCGACCGTCGCCGCGCCGACCGTGGCCTCGTGCGGCAGTTCCAGCCAGGTGGCGACGCGCCCGCGCAGGGTGCGCCGCCCGGCCGGGACCAGCACCGAGACCAGGGCCAGCAGTCCGGCCAGCCGCGTCACCCAGGTGATCACCACAACCGAGGTGGCACCCGCCACCCGCCAAGCGCCCGCCAAGTCCCGCCCCTACGTTCAGCTCCTTGCCAGCTCCACGAACGGTACAAGGGCTTCGGGGTTCAGCAACGCATCCCGGCTGACGGCGCGGTCAGGTGAAACCCCCGAAAGGATCTTCTTGACCGGAACCTCGCATTTCTTCCCGTTGAGCGTCCGGGGTACCGCGCCCACCTGGACGAACCTGTCGGGCACGTGCCGCGGCGAGAGCGCCCTTCGCAGCTCCTTGCGCAGGGCGGGTTCGACCTCGTCGAGCGACGCGCCTTCGGCCAGCACGAGGAAGCACAGCAGCTGCCCGTCCTCGTTCCCCACCTCCGAGGTGTCGATCACGAGCGAGTCCGCGACCTGGTCGAACGCCTCGACGACCCGGTAGAACTCGGCCGTGCCCATCCGGACGCCGCCCCTGTTCAACGTCGAATCGCTGCGCCCGTAGATGACCGCGGAGCCGCGTCCGGTGATCCGGATCCAGTCGCCGTGCCGCCAGATCCCGGGGTACATCTCGAAGTACGCCTCGCGCAGCCGCGAGCCGTCCGGGTCGTTCCAGAAGAACACCGGCATCGACGGCATCGGCTGGGTGATCACCAGCTCGCCGACCGTCTCCACCACCTGCTTCCCGGCTTCGTCGAAAGCGGCGACGGCGACGCCGAGCGCGCGCACCGAAAGCTCGCCCAGCCAGACGGGGACGTCCGGAGCCGACCCGACCAACCCGGCGCACAGGTCCGTACCGCCGGACACCGAACAGATCTGGACGCGTTTGCCGACCTCGTCGACGATCCACCGAAATCCCTCGACGCTCAGCGGCGCGCCGGTGGATCCCAAGACGCGCAACGCGGTGAGGTCGTAGCGCTCGGCCGGTTTGATCCCGGCTTTCAGGCAGCTCTGGATGTACGGCGCCGACGTGCCGAAGTAGGTGACGCGGTGCTGTTCGGCCAAGTGCCACAACACGGTGAGGTCCGGGCTGCCGGGGCTGCCGTCGTAGAGCACGATCGTGGTTCCGGTCAGCAGGCCGGAGACGAGGAAGTTCCACATCATCCAACCGGTGGTGGTGAACCAGAAGAACCGGTCGCCGGGGCCGAGATCGTTTTGCAGCGCGAGGGCTTTGAGGTGTTCGAGGGTGATGCCGCCGTGCCCGTGGACGATGCCCTTCGGCAGGCCGGTGGTCCCCGAGGAGTACAGGACCCACAGCGGGTGCCCGAATTCGACGGGCTCGAAGGCCAGTTCCGCGCCGTCGTTGTCGGCGAGCAGCGTGTCCCAGTCGAGTGTGCCGTCGAGGCGGCCGCCGGCGTAGTCGATGAGCACCGTCGCTTCGAGCGTGGAGATCTGCTCCCGCAAGGAGTCCACCGTCGACCGGCTGTCGAACCACCGTCCGTTGTAGACGTAGCCGTTGACCGCGATCAGCACCTTCGGCTCGATCTGCACGAAGCGGTCGGTGATCGCGTGGACACCGAAGTCCGGCGAGCACGACGACCAGATCGCGCCGAGGCTCGCGGTGGCGAGGAAGGCGATCAGCGTCTGCGGACAGTTAGGCGCCAGCGCGACGACTCTGTCCCCTTTGGACACTCCCAGTTTCCGCAAGCCCTCCCGCGCGGAGGCGACAGCGGAACGCAAGGCACCGAAGGTCAGTTGCGACGAGAGGCCGTCTTCGCGGTGGAAGAGCACTGCAATCTCGTCGTCGGCCTTCGCGGCGCCCGCGACGCCGGGCATGAGCGAGTGCTCGGCGTAGTTCAGCGTGCCGCCCTCGAACCACCTGGCGTCCGGCATCTCGCCGGTGAGCACCTCACCGGGCCGGTCGTGCCAGCGCAGGCCGAGGAAGTCGCCGACGGCCGTCCAGAACTCCGGCCCCCGCCGCACGGAGAACTCCCACAACGCGTCGTAGTCGTCGACTTCCACCCCGCGTTCGGTGCGCAGCCACTGGCGGAACGCGGCGATCTTGGTGTCGGACAGGCGGCTCGGCTCGGGGCGCCAGAGGACTTCCGGGGCGTCGGCGGTGTGCGTCACCCCGCGAACCTAACTCCCGTCATCCGAACTGGCGAGCCCCCGTGAACAGCTCGTACGCCATCGTCTTGAGCCGTCCCGCGTCGAGCGGGGTGATCGTCAGCCATCCGCGTTCGCGGCGGAGGCCATAGCGCCCGTCGGGGGTGTCCACCCAGGTCAACGTGCCCTCTCCACGCACCCAGCGGCCCTCCCACGACTTCCTGGTCGCGCCGAGCCGTCCGCTGCCGATCCGCTGCGTCGCGATCCGCACCATCACGATGACCTCGGGTTCGCGCAGCCCGGCGTCGCGCAGGACGTCGGAAAACGCCGGCTGCCCGTCGCGCTCCCCCGCCTCGCACGCGGCCGTGTAGTCGTCCACGCGCAGGTTGACCGAGAGGCCCCGGCCCTGCTCGCACGGCGGCAACGCCTGCAGCAGGGTCGCGGCGACGAGCGGTTCTCGCAGCGCCGACAGCTCGACGTCGGTACCCGAGACACCGATCGCGACCGCGCCGCGATCGGACACGCAGCCGACGGCCCGGTACGACGGATCGCCGTCGAGCCGCAGGTCCAGCGTCAGCTCGCTGTTCGCGAGGGTGTGCAGCAGCCGCAGCAGTTCGGGCGCGGGCGCCTCGACCGTCCCGAGGCCTCGGTCCGACAGCGTCCCGCTCGCCGTGGCCACCAGTTCCGCGCGGAACTCCGGTGTCCGCCCGACGTGCGGAACCTCCAGCACCGCGGGCAGTTCGTCGCGTCCGTGCGCCGACCAGAGCAGGAACAGCTCGCCGACGTGCAACCGGATCCAGTCCATCAGCGGCCACCCCTCGGGTCTTCGCCGATGACCGGCGGGGTCACTTGCCCGCTGAGGCCCCAGACATCGCCGTCCTCGACGAGGTAGTCCGGCGCCTTGTGCCGGTCTTCTTCGCCTTCCCGCCCTTGCGGAGCCCCCATCCCCATCGGCATCCCGCCGAAGCCGCCCATGCCCGCGGCCGCGGCCCGGGTCCCGGCCACTTGGCCGGGCTGGCCCGACGGCCCGAAGCCGCCGACACCGGATCGGCTGCCCTGTCCGAGCTGCTCCTGGGTCCCGCCGGAAGTACCGGGCGGCGGGACGAAAGTGCCGCTGCTCGCGCCGGGCGCGCGCGGCGCCTCGATCGGCTCCCGCACCTGGATCGGGGCGACGTCGTCGGTCCCGCTGCTGCGCGTCGAGTCGTCCGGCGGCGGCACCGGTTCCGGTCTCGGCTTCGGTTCCGGAGTCGGTTCTTCGGGTGTCTTGAGCAGTTGCGGCCGCTTGCCGTACGAGGTGAAGCGCGGGACGTTCTCGTAGACCTCGCCGGAGTTCCGCTGCATCCGCGTCATCACGTCGGCGGCCTGCCGGTGCAGGTCCTGCGAGCTTTCGTCGGTGGGTTCGGCGACGATCCGCCCGGCCTCGGCGAAGCCGGACTTCGACGGCGACGCGGCCGACATGGCCTGTGTCGAATCGGAGACCGGGATCGGACGGCGTCCCGGGCGCTCCGGCGCCTTGGGCCGCGGCGCGGATCCCGGCGGCTCGGGCATCGTGCGCCGCGCGGTTTCGGCGATGTCCGTCTGGCGGCGCACGCAGTTCGCGACGTTCTCCGCGCGCCAGCCCGTCTCGCCCGCCCACTCGACGAGCTTGATCGCGGCGTCACGGGCCCTGTCCGCGCCCTCGCCCGTCCAGCCGTCGGCGGTGGCGACGATGGCCGCCCGGAGCTCGGTGCCGACCCTGTCGAGGAACGCGCTGATCTTCGCCCAGTGCGCGGCGACGGCTTCGGCGCTCGCGAGGTCCAGGTCGTTGTGGACCATCTCGTAGAGCTCGCGATGCGAGTAACTCATCCAGTCGATGTCGGCGACGAGGTTCTCGGGGCCGGGGCGCGGCTCGGGCTCCGGCGGCGGCCACGGCGCGGGCAGGATGCGCATCAGTGCTCGTCCTTCCGCTCGTGTTCGACGATGTCCTGCATGTCGAACCGGCGGGCGACCTGCTCGAGCTGTTCCTGGCCCGCCTCGTCCGCGGCGACGTACATCTTCCGCGCCGCCATCACGGTGAGCTGGAAGTCCTTGAGCACCACGGCGAAGTCCTTGAGGACGGGCACGGCGGCTTCGGTCCCCTCGGTCGCGGCGCCCTGGAAGCGTTCGCTCATCGTGTGCCCGACGAAGTTGTCGCCCAGTTTCAAGGGCGCCTTGAACTCCGTCGAGTCCTTGATCAGCGCGTTCAGCTCGTGACGCGCTTTCAGCAGCGCGTCGACGAGCTTCTTGGCGGCGTCCTCGGTGACCTTGACGGTCCCCTTCTTGGCATCGGTCTTGGCGTCCCGGATCTTGCCCGCCACCGGAGCCAAGGCCGGCGCCGAAGCACCGAACGCGGCTTGTGGCGTCGCGGGTACCTTGGGTGACTGTGCCATTCGACCCTCCCCTGTCACATTCAAGGGAGATGTTAGCGCGGATGGAGTCAGCGCAGGTGGGCGTCGAACCAATTCAACGTGCGCTGCCAGGCCTCGGCGGCGGCGGCCGGGTCGGCGTCGAAGCGGTGGTTGGCGCCCGGGTAGTGGACGACGTTCGTCGCGACGTTCGCCGTGGCCGCCGCGTCACGCAGCTGTTCGACCTCGGCGCCTCCGGCTTCGTCGCCCGCGTCGCCGTACATGCCGAGCCACGGGCTGGTGAGCCGTCCCGCGATCTCGACGAGGACCGGCAGCCCGGTGACACCCTGCCCGCCGACGCTGACCGCCGCGCCCAGCCTGCGGTTCGACGCCACCACCAGCGCGGCCGTCCCGCCGAGATCGAAACCGACGACACCGACGAGATCCGCCTGGACACCGCGGTCGGCGAGCCAGGCGAGCGTCGCGTCGGTGGCTTCGAGGAGATCCTGCTGCGTGAGGTTGTCCCGATCGAGGTGCGGGGTGACGGTGAGCCAGCCTTCACCGGCGAGACCGGCCAGAAGCAGCCCCAAACCCTCTTCGACCTCTTCGGCCTCCTCGTGCAACACGACGAGCCCGCCACGGACGACGCCATCCGGTTCGGCGAAGGTCAAGCGCAGCGTGTGGCCGTCGGCGCGCTGGTGTTCCACGGTGGTCGTCAGGGTCATTCCTCCATCAGACCACTCTTAGGTAAATATTCGGAGCTTGCCGTGGCGCGGGAGGATACGGTGTCGGAGCCGTCCCCCAGACGTAGGAGCGCCGAAGATGTCCCCTGTTTCGCCGCGTGCGGATCTCGAATCGTTGCCGAAGTACGTCCCTGGCCGGACAATCCAGGGTGCGATCAAGCTGGCGAGCAACGAGGTCCCCGGTGGACCGCTGCCGAGTGTGGCGCAGGCCATAGCCGAGACCGCACAGGGCATCAACCGATACCCGGACATCACGGCGTCCGCGCTCGTCGAGCGGCTGGCCCGTGAACTGGCCGAGCCGGTCGAGCGGATCGCCGTCGGCTGCGGTTCGGTTTCCCTTTGCCAGCAAATGATCCAGGCCCTGTGCGGCCCGGGTGACGAGGTCATCTTCCCCTGGCGTTCGTTCGAGGCGTACCCGATCGTCACGCAGGTGGCGAACGCCGTGAGCGTGAAGGTGCCGCTCACGGCCGGGCACGGGCTGGATCTCGACGCGATGCTCGCCGCCATCACGCCGAAGACGCGGCTGGTCTTCGTGTGCAACCCCAACAACCCGACCGGGACGGTCCTGCGGCGCGCGGAACTGGAGCGCTTCCTCGACGCTGTGCCCACGGGTGTGCTCGTCGTGCTCGACGAGGCGTACAAGGAGTTCGTGACCGACGCCGAAGTGCCGGACGGCGTCGAACTGGCGCGCGGCAGGGACAACGTCGCTGTCCTGCGGACGTTCTCGAAGGCGTACGGCCTCGCCGGTCTCCGCGTGGGTTACGCGGTGGCGCCGGAAGCGATCACCGTCGCGCTGAAGCAGGTCTACGTCGCGTTCTCGGTGAACATGATCGCCCAGGCGGCGGCCATCGCCTCCCTCGACGCGGCCGACGAACTGCTGGAACGCTGCAAGGAGATCATCTCGGAGCGGACCCGCGTGCGGGATGCCCTGGTGACCAAGGGTTACGAGGTTCCGGAGACGCAGGCGAACTTCGTCTGGCTGCCGTTGGGCGAGCGGACGACGGAGTTCGCGGAGCACGCGCTGGAGCGGAAGCTGATCGTGCGGCCGTTCGCGGGCGAAGGCGCGCGAGTGACCATCGGGACGCCCGAGGAGAACGACCTCTTCCTCGAAGCGGCCGGGGATTTCCCGCGCTGACAAGCTCTTCGAGGCGGCCCGCACTTCGGTTACGGAGTACGGGCCGTTTTCTCTTTGAGGAGCAGTTGCTATTTGAGGAGCAGTTGCACCATCGCGGCGACGCCGACCACGACGATCACGCCGCGCAGCACCTTCGGCGAGAGCTTGCGGCCGATCTTCGCGCCGAGCTGGCCACCGATCACCGATCCGACCGCGAGCAGGCCGACCACGGGCCAGCTGACCGGCGCGATGAAGGCGTAGATCGTGCCGGCGACGATGTTCACGACGGCCGAAAGCGCGTTCTTGACGCCGTTGAGCCGCTGCAGCGACTCCGACATCAGCATCCCCATGACGGCCACCATCATCACGCCCTGCGCGGCCGTGAAGTATCCGCCGTAGATGCCGATGAGGAAGATCAAGAAGATCAGGAGCGGCCCGATCTTGTGGACCTTTCCGTTCTCCTCGCGGCGTTTCGCGACCCAGGCGGCCACGCGCGGCTGGACGATCACGAGCACCACCGCGAGCCCGACCAGCGCGGGCACGATGGTCTCGAAGGCGTCCTTCGGCAGCGAGAGCAGCAGGATCGTCCCGCAGATCGCGCCGAAGAACGACGCCACCGCGAGTTTGGCGACCTGGGGCCAGTAGCCCTTGAGCTCTTCGCGGTAGCCGATGGCCCCGCTGACCGTGCCGGGCGCGAGGCCGATCGCGTTGGACGTCGTCGCCGTCAGCGGCGAGTAGCCGAGCGCGACCAGGACCGGAAAGGTCACCAGCGTGCCCGAGCCGACGACCGTGTTGATGGTGCCCGCCCAGAGCCCCGCGACGAAGATCACTACCGCGTGCCACCACGTCATAAAGCGCTCACTTGCGCACCCTAAGCACCGTTACCTCCTTTCGCGCTCTGGATGTGTCTAGTCGAACATTCAGCGGGCCCGTTATGTCTTGTTCAGTTCTCTCTCCGGCAGATGAGCCGCGGTGATCTCCGCGTCCACCGTCCAGCCGAGCTTCAGGTACAGCGCCCGTCCCTCCTCCGTCGCGACCAGGACCGCTCGCTCCGCCCCGGCGGCGACAGCCACCTCGTCGAGCCTGCGCATGACGAACCGGCCGAGCCCTCGCCGCTGGTGCTCGGGCTCCGTCACGACCTGATCGATCACCGCCGTGCCGCCGGCTATCGCGACCCGGCCGGTGGCCGCGCGCGAGCCGTCGGGCGCGCGCACCACCACGTCGGTGACCACGCCGTCGCCGACCAGTTCCGCCCGATACGGCTCCGGTGCGGCCATGACGGGCCGCACCGCGACCGGAGCGCTCATCAGGTACTCCGGCGGGCCGACCTCCCAGCTCGACGGAACGGTTTTCGCCACCTCTTCACGCGAAGCGCTCACCTTCAGCCAAGTCCCGGGCTCTGTCAGCGCGCGAGCCCGGCTCTCGACCGACCCGGCGTCGGCCAGTACGTATCTCACGCGGTGCCCCGGACGCCCGACATCGAGCCGGTAACCGTCCGGCTCGGCCACCGGGATTCCCACGCCGCGGGAAAGCGCCCAGCCGTGCACCCATGCCTTGATCAGCCCTGCCACCCCAGTCATCGTCAGATGATGACACCCTCCACCGACATTTCCGGGCGATCCGGAGAACCTGCGAGGATGAGCCCGTGGCCGACGACGAGCGCGAGCAGGTGTGGAGTGCGACCGTCGATCATCTGCGCACGATGATCGATTCGGGCAAGCTCGCCGCCGGATCGAGACTGCCCGCCGAACGGGCGCTCTGCGAACAGCTCGGGATCAGCCGCGGTTCGCTGCGGCAGGCGTTGCGGGTGCTGGATTCCATCGGTTACGTGCAGGTGCGGCCGGGTTCGGGCACCTATGTGCGCGCGAACCTCGACGAACAACCGCTCCGGGGCTGGTTCTCCGAGCACGAGCAACTGGTCGAGAAGCTGTTCGACCTGCGGACCACCGTCGAGCCGACGCTGGCCGAGCGGCTCGCGCTCGATCACACGCCGAGGGTGCTGGAGCGACTGGAAGGCACCGTCGACGAGATGGACCGGGCCGCGGCCGACGGCGACATGCTGCGCGTGATCGCGGCCGACGCGGAATTCCACCGGGTGATCGCGGGCAACGCCGGCAACGACGACGTCACCGATCTGCTGCGTTCGGTGCTCTCCCTGGTCGGCGAGGAGCGGCGGGCGGCGCTGCGGCTTCCGGGACAGATCCGCAAGGCCGTCGACGAGCATCGCGCGATCCTCGAAGCGATCCGCCGTTCGGACGCGGCGGCCGCGCGGGACATCACCCGGCGGCATCTGCTCGACGCCAAGACCTACGTCCACGACTACACGGCACGGGATTAACGCTTCCTTGACGGTCAGGCCGTCTCCGCGCGAGTATTGTTTTCAGAAGTTTGTGAAACTTCTGATGGGGGTGTGCGATGGAGAAGGTGCGGTTCACCGAAGAGAAGGCGACGATGCTGGCCACGCTGTACGGCCGGGCGCTCGACGCCCGCAGCGACCGGCCGATCCTCGGCGACACGGCCGCCGACGAGGCCGTCAAGCAGATCGACTACGACTTCGGGTCGCTCGGCGTCGACGGCCAGCTCGGGCTGACGGTCGCGCTGCGCGCCAAGCCGATGGACGACTGGGCCGCGTCGTTTCTCCGGGCGCACCCGGACGCGACCGTCGTGCACCTCGGCTGCGGGATGGACAGCCGCGTCCACCGCCTCGACCCGCCGCCTTCGGTGCGGTGGTTCGACGTCGACTACCCCGAGGTCGTCGACCTGCGCGCGCGGATCTACCCGGAGCGGGACGGGTACCGGACCATCGGCTCGTCCGTGACGGACTTCGGCTGGATCGACGAGATCCCGTCGGACAAACCCGGTCTGGTGATCGCGGAAGGGCTGACGATGTATCTGCGGCCTGCCGAGGGCGAGGAATTGCTGCGGCGGCTGATCGCGCGTTTCCCGCAGGGCGGCGAAATGGTCTTCGACACGTTCAGCAGGCTGGGGATCAAGCTGCAGAAGCTGAACCCCGTGGTCCGCAAGGCCAACGCGACTTTGTATTGGGGTATCGACGAGATCTCCGAGCTGGAACGGCTCGGGCTGACGCTGGTCTCGAAGCTCGACTCGACGGACTACGCGACGCCGGAGGTGAAGGACCGGCTTTCGACGTCGCTTCGGGCGCAGCTGTGGGTCGCGGGGCGGTTCCCGGCGTTCAAGAAGATGGGGCGGATCCTGCGGTTCCGGTTCTGAGAAGCGAGTCTGGAGGCGTGACTCGCGTGATCGGGGACGGAACTCACGTGACTGGAGGCGGAACTCGAGTGTTCGGTCCCTGATCACGCGAGATCCGCCCTGAGGCTCGGGCAGGGTGGGTGCACCGGGTACCTCGCTGGCGCAGGTCGTGAGTGGTAAGTGGCGTTAGAACGACGCTTACCACTCACGACCAACCCGACCGCCCACTCACCGCCGCCACTCACTCACCGCCGCCGCGGTCAGCGGGACTCCAGTACCCGCTCCACGAACCGGTGCAGCTTGTCCTCCAGCCGGAAGACGCGCTCTTCGAGGGAGAGCGTCTCCACCGGCTGCGGCACGTCCGGCTTCAGCTCGCCGCGGATGTACTGGCTGCACGCGAGGTTCGTGCACGCGTAGATGCCCAGCGTGTTCCCCTCCCGCCCGGGTTTCCCCGCGCGGCGCCCGGAGAACAGCGCGATGCCGGACAGCGGATGTGTCGTCGTGCACAGGCCGCACATGTTGCTCAGCAGCACACGGCCCTTCGGCCGGGGCGCGGCGCGAAGGGACAGTCCGATGGTTTCCCCGCGATACGGCAGCACGACATACGCCCTGGCGGTGGCCTTCGGATCGCGCCAGCCGAGGAATTCCCTTTTCTCCCAAGGGATTTCGTCCGGGCGGGCGGGCAGCGTGACGCCCTTGGCCTCGCCGCGCGTGCAGTTCACGAAGGACGCCCTGATCTCGTCCTGGCCCAGCGGTTCCATACCCGCACGGTAACCACCGCGCGCGAGAACTGGCGAACCGTTTTCCGGCGGAGGTCATACGATCACCGGGTGCGCGGGAAGACGATGTCGAGCCGGTTCCGGCTGGTGCTCAGGACCAGCCTGGGATTCGCCGCGCTCGGCCTCGGGTCCAGTGTGTGCGGTGCCGGTGTGGTGGCGTTGCTGCTGCTCCTGCAGGGCCTGCCGAGCGAGGTCGGCGACCGCGGCTGGATCCTCGGGGTCACCGCGGCCGGGATAGTGGCGCTGTCGCTGGTGGTCGGCACCGTGTGGACGGCGTGGCTGCAGCGGCGCACGGCGGTCTGGTTCGTCTTCGGCCGCCCGCCGACGAAGGCCGAAGCCGCGCGGGCGCTCCGGATCCCGGTCGACATGGGGATCGTGAGCGGGACACTCTGGCTGATCGGCACGATCCTGCTCGGCGCGCTCGCGCGGGTGCTCGGGTCCTGGATGGACGCGCTCGGGATGGCGCTGGTCATCGGGCTCGGCGGACTGACCACGGTCGGCCTCACCTATCTCGCCGCGGAGTGGGTCGCCCGCCCGGTGATGACGATCGCGCTCAAGGTGACCCCGCCGAAGGGGACGCTCAAGGTCACCGTGCTGACCAGGGTGGTCGTCACCTGGTCGCTGGCGAGCGGCGTCCCGTTCCTCGGGGTGCTGCTGGTGGCCACGCCGCCGGACCTCGGCCAGGGCGACCACGTCGCGAGCCTGATCATGCTTTCGGTGATCGGGCTCGGTGTCGGCGCGATCGGGACGGGCCTGCTCGCGAAGGCCGTCGCGACCCCGTTGCACCGGCTGCGGGTCGCGCTCGACGAGATCGCGCACGGCAACAAGGAGATCGTGGTCGAGGTCGACGACTCCAGTGAGATCGGCCTGCTGCAGACCTCGGTCAACGACCTCGCCGCCGGGCTCCGCGAGCAGGAGCGGATGCGGGACCTCTTCGGCAGGCACGTCGGGGACGAGGTCGCCCGGCACGCGCTCGAGTACGGCGCCTCCCTTTCGGGTGACGTGCGCGAGGTGACGGCCCTGTTCGTCGACGTCGTCGATTCGACGGCCCTGGCGAGCCGCACCCCGCCGGAAGACCTGGTGAAGATGCTGAACCGGTTCTTCACCAGCGTGGTCCTCGCGGTCGGGGCGCGCGGCGGGCTGGTCAACAAGTTCCAGGGTGACGCCGCGCTCTGTGTCTTCGGCGCGCCGACCCGGCTCGCGGACGCGCCGACGGCGGCGCTTTCGGCCGCGCGGGCGATCCGGGACGCCGTCCGGGAGACCGGTGAGCTGGATCTCGGCATCGGGGTCGCGAGCGGACGTGTTTTCGCAGGTCAGCTGGGGACGAGCAGCCGGTTCGAGTACACCGTCATCGGCGACGCGGTGAACGAGGCCGCGCGCCTGACCGAGTACGCGAAAGCCGCCGAGGGCCGGATCCTGGCGAGCGAAGCGGTGCTCAAGGCCGCGTTGGAGAGCGAGCGCTCGAACTGGGAGCCTGCCGCGGAACTGGAGCTGCGCGGACGACGGGAACCGACGCTGACCTGGGAGGCGAGCGCGCTCAGCCCGGAATGACGTCCGGCCAGCGCAGCAGCGTGGAACCCCAGGTGAGCCCGGCTCCGAAGGCCCCCATCGCGACCCTGTTCCCCGGCTGGAGCGAGCCGTCCTTGACCGCGTCGGCCAGCGCGATCGGGATCGACGCGGCGCTCGTGTTGCCCACCTTCTCGATGTTCGAATACATCACGTCCACCGCGAGCCCGAGCTGCTTCGCGCAGGTCTGCAGAATGCGGATGTTGGCCTGGTGCCCGATGAACCGGTCGAGGTCGCCGACCACCCAGCCGGCGGAATCCAGCACCGCGCGCGCCGATTCGGCCATCCGGGCACAGGCGTGCCGGAAGACGGTCTGGCCCTGCATCACCAGATAGTGGTCACGCGGGTCCTCCGACCTGCGGTTCTTCGCGCCGCCGGCCTCGACCCAGAGCAGTTCCGCGAGCTCGCCCTCGCTGTGCAGGTCGAACGGGCCGAGCGCGCCGAGCTCGTCGGCGTCCCCCGCGCGCAGCAGGACGGCGCCCGCGCCGTCGCCGAAGATCGGCACCGTGCCGCGGTCTTCCGGGTCGACGAGCGAGGTGAAGACGTCCGCGCCGATCACCAGCACGCGGCGCGCGATCCCGGCGGCGATCAGCCCGGCGGCGGTGGCGAGCCCGTAGATGAACCCGCTGCACACGGCGTTGACGTCGAACGCGGCGACGCCGTTCAGCCCGAGCTTGGTCGCGACCTGCGGCGCGCTGGCCGGGCACAGCTGATCGGCCGTCGACGTCGCGAGCACGACGGCGTCGGCCTCGCTCTCCCCCGCCGACGCCAGCGCCCGGCGTCCCGCCTCGACCGCGAGGTCCACAGTGGACGTCCCGGGGTCGACGACCCGGCGTTCGGCGATGCCGGTCCGCGAGCGGATCCACTCATCGGAGGTGTCCAGCCGCTGGGCGATCTCCTCGTTGCCCACCACGCGCGGAGGCAGCCAAGAGCCGAGACCGGCGAGAACGGCCGCCTGAGATGAGGGCACCAAGAAATCCTTTCGCGGGGTAAATGCGAGGTCTGCCATTCACTTGTAAGCGCTACCATTCAGTAGACCCGCCAGTTGTGTTCCGGGTCACAATTCAAAGAATCCCACCTTGCCCGATGGGGTGATCCACGCCGCTCGGTGGCGCGATCAAAGATCAGGCGCCCCGGCGGGTCGTCCGGTTAGCCTGGCCTGGTGCACACACCCGACCTCGACCGCCTGGACGTCGCCATCCTCGCCTGCCTGCAGTCGGACGCCCGCATGATCGCCGAGAACATCGGCGCCAAGGTCGGGCTGTCCGCCGCCGCAGTGCAGCGGCGGATCAAGCGGCTGCGCGAGACCGGGGTGATCGAACGCGAGGTGGCGGTGCTGTCGCCGCGGGCGCTCGGGCTGTCGATGACGTTCGTGGTGATGGTCGAGATGGAGCGGGAGAACCTCGCGGTGCTCGACGGGTTCCGGCGGCAGGTGCTCGCGGACGACAACGTCCAGCAGTGTTACTACGTCACCGGCAACGCGGACTTCGTGCTCGTGGTGACCTGCCGGGACATGGCGGACTTCGAGGTGTTCACGCGGCGGATGTTCTTCGACAACCCGAACGTGCGGCACTTCACGACGTCGGTGGCGATGGACCGGGTCAAGACGGGGCTGACCCTGCCGCTTGACCCCTGAGCACTCCTGAGCGGTCCAAAAAGGACTCCTCGACCCGTCACCACGGGTATCGGCCCGAACGCAAGGGGTCTGTGCCCGGCGTTACACCACTATGGACATATGCAGCCGATAGCGTGAACGTGGCGATGTTCGCGTCATCCGGCCCGCGTCCGGCCATCTCCTCCCCGAGACGAAAAGTTCGCGCCGCGCGAACCACGAGAGCACCGAGGAGTGGCCGTGCACACCGACGCAATTCACCAGAGCCAGTTCGTTCTGCTGAACAACAGCAGCACGCCCGTTCTCTCCCGCCTGTCCTTCCACGCCGGCGAACCGTTCGCGGTCACCGTGGCGTTCCGGACCGAGCGCGGCCGGTGGGTCGAGTGGACCTTCGCGCGTGAGCTGCTCGCCACCGGTCTCACCGACCCCGCCGGGCTCGGCGACGTCCGCGTCCGTCCCGACCTCTCCGAGGACGAGGCGATGCTGACGCTGGAAATCGAGTCACCCGACGGTTACGCGTCGTTCGAGCTCGAGCGCGAGGACGTCGAGACTTTCCTGGAGTCCACCTACGAGCTGGTCCCGTTCGGCGCCGAGAGCGAGCACTTCGACGTCGAGGCGCTGATCGAGGAGATCAGCAACGTGTAACCACCCCAGCCACCGCTCCCGCGGTACGGAAAAGGGGCGAAGGGCGGCCCGAGTGCTCTGGAGGCACTCGGCCCGCCCTTCGTCCTTTTTGTGGTTCTCGGTGACCGGGACGGCTGTCAGCCGAGGACCAGGGAGGTCCCGGTCGCGGACAACGCCGGCCGGACCGGGAAGAAGTACGTCACCGAGCTGTTACCGCCGGACAGCATGCCCTGGGCCTGGTTGCCCGCGATGAACGAGCCGCCCGAGTCGCCCGCCTGCGAGTGCACGTTGGTGGCGGTCATGCCATAGACCGTGCCTTCGGAGTAGCGGACGGTCTGGTTCTTGGCGCCGACGGTGCCGCAGGTCCAGCCGGTGGTCGAACCGGACTTGCAGACCGAGGCGCCGGTGGCCGCCACGTTCGAGCCGCTCACGCGGGTGCCGTTGTTGATGACGCCGCGCGGCGTCCAGTTGCTGTTGACCCGGACGCTGGCGTAGTCGTTGCTCGGGAAGCTGACGCGGGAGAACGATCCCATCGCGACCCGGTTGGAGCCGGTCACCGTGCCCGGGCCGCAGTGCCCGGCGGTGAGGAAGCCGCCGCTGACCGAGAAGCCGATCGAGCAGCGTGAAGAGTTGTTGATGTAGTAGGCGTCTCCGCCGCGGACGTCGTACTTCAGGGTCGGCGCCCCGGTGGTCTCGACCACCGAGACGGCGGCCTTGTCCACGCCGGTCTTCTCCAGGTACGAGCCGACGACGCCGCCCTTGCCCGGCAGGACGTCCATCGTCACACGGTTGGTCTTGGTGTCGACGCCCCAGCCGGTGATCGCGCCGTCCGCCGCGCGCTCACCCGCGTTCAGTTTGTCCACAGTGGAATCGAGCTGGGCGGCGGAGAACCGCACGAGTTCCGCTTCCGCGCCGCCGGCGAGGACCTGCCCCAGTTTCGCCGCGTCGGTGACGCCGACGCGGAGTTTGCCGGTGGCCTCGTTGTAGCTCGCGCCGCCGAAGCTGCCGGCGAGCGCCGAGGCGAGTGACTGTTCGAGCGCGCCGGCGGCGGTCTCGCTCTGGATCCGGGCGAGCGCCTGGCTCGCGGTCAGGCCGAGGTCCCGTTGCAGGGCGGGGACCATCTCAGCGTTGAGCAGTGTGTCCGAGGACGCCGCCGCGGGGGTACCCGTGACGAGCGCGCCGGTGGCCAGTGCTGCCGTGGCGGCCACACCGAGGAGCTTCGTGATCTTCATGCTTCTCCCTCGTCATCACGCACGGCTCCGGTTCGCCATGCGATAGCCCTCCCCCGACGGGTGAGAATTCTGGACTCCGGCGAGGCCCGCAATCCGGGTCGGCGCGGGATAGGTATACCCATTCTTCGGACACCGAATCCGCTGCTCCAGGGATGGTCACCTAGAGCCGGCACCCGTACGGGCACGTCCGTAAGTAGGGTTTCGGAGTGAATACCTTGCGTAGTCATTGCCACCCCCTGAACGTGGGATGAATCGCCGGATCGGGTTTCTCGCCGATGTTTCGGGCGTCCGGTGATTTTCCAACCGACGATCCTTCGCCCAACCGGTGACGGTGCGTCGGCGGACGGCCTAACCGGATGCCCGGTAAGGCCGTGTTGGGTGGTTTACGGCCGGGTAGGCAGTGCTTAGGCTCCGCAGGACAACGCACAAGATCGTGTCGGGCTCACCGGGAACTCCCTACCGAGGAGCGCATGATGTGGCTTGCCACCCCTCGCCCGACCTCGGTTTCGGTCCGCGCCGGATCGACGGCACTCGTGGGCCGCGACGTCGAGGTCTCGGCGATCGTGAAGATCCTGCTGCGCCGTCCGGCCGCCGTGCTGATCGAAGGCGAACCCGGGATGGGCCGCAGCAGGCTGCTCGAAGAGCTGGCCGGACGCCGTGAGTTCGCGACCGCCCGGGTGCTCTCGGGCGCCTGCCAGCCGATGCGCGAGCCGTTCCCGTTCGGACCGGTGCTCGAAGCGCTGCGTTCGGCGGGCGACCGGCCGCTCGGCCCGCTCAGCCCGGTCGCCGGGGTGCTGAGACCCTTGCTGCCCGAACTCGCGGAAAGCCTTCCACCCCAACCGGAACCACTCGCCGACCGCTGCGCCGAACGGCACCGCCAGTTCCGCGCCGTCCGGGAGATCCTGGTCGCCTGCGGCCCCGCGCTCGTCCTGATCGACGACCTCCAGTGGGCCGACGAGGGCACCCGTGACCTGATGCGGTTCCTCGCCGCGGCCATGCCCGCCGAACTGGCCGTCGTCGCCGCCTACCGGACCGGCTCCCCGTCGAGGCACGGGAGCGCCGGGATCCCGTTCCGCACCCCAAGATGCGTCCAGACAGCCCGCGTCACGCTGGGCCCACTCGACGTCGAAGCCGTCGGGAAGCTGGCGGAAGAACTACTGGGACTGCCGAGGGTTTCCGCGCCGTTCACCGCGAAACTCCACGAAAGCACCGCCGGGATCCCGTTCGTGGTCGAGGAGACCCTGCGGGCGCTGCGGGACGCCGCCGGACGGCTGCCGATCGGTGAAGTGCTCTCGGACCGGCTCCTGGAAAGCCTCGAAGTCCCGATCTCCCTGCGCGAGGCCATCACCGAACGGCTCGACGCGCTGCCCGAAACCGCTGTCCGGCTCGCCCGCGCCGCGGCGGTGCTCGCCGTCCCGTCCGAACCCTCGGTGATCGGCGAACTCGCCTGCCTCACCGGCGACGGGCTCCGCTCGGCCCTTTTGTCCACTTTGGACGGCGGGGTCCTCGGCGAACTCGGCGGCGACCGCTACGGCTTCCGGCATCCCTTGGCCCGCAAGGCCGTCTACGACACCATCAGCGGTCCGGAACGGACCCTGCTGCATTCGCGCGCCATCCAGGTGCTCGCCGGGCAGACGGTCCCGCCGCTGACCCTGCTGGCGAACCACTCGCGCGCGGCGGGCCGGACCGAACAGTGGCGCCACTACGCCGAAGCCGCCGCCGACGAGGCCATCGTCCACGGCGACACGTCGCGCGCGATCGACCTGCTCCAGTCCGTGCTGACCGAGGCCGGGCTCGGCGAGGACGACATCGCCCGGCTGGCCACGAAGCTCAGCCAGGTCGCGCTGCGCGGCTTCCGCCCGGACGTCATCGAGACGCTGGAGCGGATCCTCGAAGACCTCACCGACCTGCGCCCGAGCGTGCGCGGGACGATCCGGCTCAGCCTCGGGATGCTGCTGGTCCGCACGATCGGGCGGCTCGGCCGGGGCCGGGTCGAGGTGGAGAAGGCGATCACCGAACTGGTCGACGAGCCGGAACTGGCCGCCCGCGGGATCAACCTGCTCGCCCAGCCGATCGACGGGCTGACCCCGCTGTCCTGGCACGAGGCCTGGATGGAGCGGGCCCGCGACGTCTTCGACCGGCTGGAGGACCCGGAGCTGCGGCTCGCGCTCCTCGGCGACCGGATCTCCAGCCAGGCGCATATCGGTGACGGCTCGGCCTGGACCGAGTTCACCGAAATGTCCGATCAGGGCGGCGGCGTCGCCGAACGTGTCCAGCTGGCCCGGCTGTGGTGCAACCTCGCCGACGCGCAGTCCTGGGCCGGGCACCTGGCCAGGGCGGAAAAGCTGGTCACGGAAGGGATCCGCCGCGCGACCGACGCCGGTGCGCTCTACGCCGCCGGCCTCGCGCAGGGCACCCGTGTCCGGCTGGACTGGGTGCGCGGCAACTGGTCCGGGCTGGCGGAGGCCACCGAACAGCTCCGCGACGCCTACCCCGACCTCGGCCCGATCGTCATGGAGTCCTCGCTCGTCCTCGGCGGGCTGGCCGCCGTCCGCGGGGAATTCGCCGCCGCGCAACGACATCTGACCGCGGCGAGCGTGCACGCGCCGGAACACGGGCCCATCCCGGTCGTCCTTTCGGCGGCGGGCGTCCTGATCAGGGTGCTCCTCGCGACGGACGACGTCGACGGCGCGTGCGCGGCGGCCGACAACGCCGTCGCGGCGGCCCGGCGCAAGGGTGTCTGGGTGTGGGCGGCGGGGCTGGTCCCCGCTGCGGCCGAGGCCTACACGCGGGCCGGACGCTGGTCGGAGGCGGACGCCGTGGTCGAGGAGTTCGCCCGCGGCGTCGAGGGCAAGGACTCGCCGGTCTCGGAGGTCGCGCTGCTGGCGGGCCAGGCGATCCTGCTCGACGCGCGCGGCAAACACCCCGCCGCGGCAACGGTTTTCGACGAGGCGGCGGCGGGCTACGAGGCGCTGCCGATGCCGTACCAGGCCATCGGCGCCCGGGAGCGGGCCGCGCTGTGCCGTCTCACCGCGGGTCGCTTGACCGCGGGCCGGGTCACGGCGGGCGACAGCAAGGCGATCGAGGAGCTCACGGCGGCCGCCGAGGCCTACGAGCGGCTCGGCGCGACCAGGGACGCCGGCCGATGCCGCCACCAGCTGCGGGAGCACGGCGCGTGGGCGCCCTCACAGCGCGGGCGGCGCGGGTACGGTCAGGAGCTCTCACCCCGTGAGCTCGAGGTCGCGAGGATGCTTTCGGACGGACGGACGAACCGGGAGATAGCCGACGGACTGTTCCTTTCGCCGCGGACAGTGGAACAACACGTCGCGAAGGTTCTTCGGAAACTCGGGTCCCGTTCGCGGACGGATGTGGCCCGCCGGATGACGACTTACGCACCCGCGGCGGCCGACCGGTAGCATCGCGGTGAGCGGCCGCTATTCCTTTAGGGGCAAGAAAAGTGCCCGATCGGGCATTGTGATCCATTCCATCGGGTTCAGCGGTGTTGGTGTGGTTCCGTACAGTCATGCGCTGTGCTAGTTTGTTTTGGCCATTAACAAAGTCGGCCCCCTCTCTGCAGGTCAGCCGATCGTGACGGGGCACGGCCCCCGCGAGGGAGTAGCGCAGAAGCATGGCTGAGCGAGCCGATTTCGCGCTGGGGACGGTAGAGGCGACAGTGGTCGGGCAGGCGCTGGGCGTCGATGTCCGCTTGTTTCCGTTGCGCGTCCGCAACACTTCGATCGACCCGGAGCGGTACTCCGCGATCATCCGGAAGGTCTACGCCGATCTCGAACAGCGCCGCCTGTCGGTCAACGGCGAGCTGAGCCAGGCCGTCCGCACCGCGTTCGCGCTGCTGGGAAATCACCGGATCACCGTTTCGGTCAACGGCATCGACGGCATCGGCCAGGACATCGCCGTCCTCACCCTCACCGACGGCAGGCAGGCGCTCGGTATCACGCAGGCCCACGGTGAAGACGAGCTGCAGTTCGCGCTCTTCTCCGACGAAGAGCTGGTCGAGGTGCTCTCCGGGGTCCTGCCGCGGATGCGGCCCGCGTCGACCGGCCGCCGCAAGATCGTGCAGAAGGAGGAGCGCGCCGTCTCCGCGATGGCCGCGCGCCGCCAGGCCGAAGCCGAGTTCGACGAGGAAGAGACCGACGCGTTCGGCAACCTCCAGTTCACCGGCGTCGTCCGCGCCCGGACCGACGCCCCGGCCCCGCGCAACGACGAGAGCGACCTCGAAGTCCTCGAGAAGGTGCTGTCCGGGACCCGCCTCGGCGGCGGGTACATCATCGTGAGCGGCATCGGCCGCCGTGGCGAGCGTCTCCGGTCGACGCCGTTGAGCTGGCTCGACACCGAAGACGGCCGGTACCTAGTCTGGACCGAGACCGACGAAGCCTCAGGCGCCGTGATCGGTCACTACGACCCGGCCAGTCAGTCGGGCGTGGCGAACGCGATCCGGGATGCCATCGCTGACATCTACTGACCTTCCTGAACCCGGCGAGAGGATCCTCCGTTGACCGAGGAAGCACAAGAACTACAGCCGACAGCGAAGTTCAAGGCGGTGACGCCCCTCGCGGGCGCGCAACTGAAGCGCATGGCGGTCCAGGGCGGTTTCGCCGTCGACGAGAACACCGGCCAGGAGATGATCCGTTCACTCCAAGGTGTGATCGACAGCCTCGAAGAGCGCTGGAGCGCGCTGACCAAGCTGCAGAAGTCGCCGCGGATGAGCTCGACCGCGACCGCGCAGTGGGTGTCCCAGCACATGCACGGCACCGCGACGGACGCGCAGGGCCTGCTCACCCAGCTCGAGGCCGCGCGCGCCGAGTTCCCGACCTACGTCGAGGCGATCGAACTCGCCAAGAAGAACTACCGGGAACGCGACAACGAGAACCAGCGTGATCTCAAGCGGATCGACACCGAGATCTAGGAGAAGAGACCCGTGAGCGAATCCGCGGAAAAGACGGCGAAGGTCTCCGACCCGGCGTCCAAGGAGTACGACAAGGACAGCCCGTTCTACGACGTCACGGCCGACTCGTCGTCCGGGTACTACGTCGGGCCGCTGGCCGACAAGGCCGCCTCCGGTGACGAGATCCGGGCCGGGGCCACGGCCGGGACCGACATCCTCTTCAACCTCCTCGGCTGGGGCGACACCGCGCTCAACGGCTTCAAGGACAAGTTCACGCAGAAGATGTACGAAGGGCAGCTGGAGAAGGCGCGCGAAGGTCTCTCGAAGGACCTGGACATGCGCAAGCCCGGCGACCCGCCGTCCACGGTCTGGGGCAACGCCACCCACGAGCAGATGCAGTCCGCGATCGCGGACAACGCGGATCCGGCGGCGGTCGGCGAGACCTCCGAGGAGTGGGTCCGGGCGGGCAACGACCTGGCGGGCCACCAGCGCAACCTGGCGAAGGCGATCAACGCGAGCACGGCCAACTGGGAGGGCGAGGGCGGCGACGCGGCTCGCGAACACCTCGCCGGTGTCGGCAAGTGGCTCGGCTCGACCGCGAACGGCGCCACGCTGACCGGCCGTCAGCAGCAGATCCACTCGCAGACGCTCAACGAGACCCAGAAGCTCATGAACGCGAACCCGCCGGTGGCGTTCAGCGTGCAGGAGGCCAACGCCAACCTGCAGACGATCAAAGACCCGCAGCAGTACATGGCGCAGCTCGGGAAAGACCTCGGCACCTTCAAGAAGCAGCAGGACGCGCGCGACCAGGCCGCGAAGGTGATGACCGACTTCGACACCACGGTCGGCTCGGCGATCGCCACCCCGGCGTTCCCCGCTCCGCCGAAGCTGCGGTCGGCGCAGGCGACCCCGCAGTTGCGGGGCACCCCCATGTCCGGTGGCGGCGCCGGCGGTGGCGGGGCTGAACCCGCGACACTTCGCGACCGGATGTCGCCCAACGGCCTTGACGGCACGCAGAACCCCAGCCCCTTCAACGTGGACGCGGGCGGTACGCGTCCGGAGGGCATCGCCGCCTCGCTCGACGGGAGCCCGCAGGGCGGACCCGGCGGCACGGGCGGTGGCCCCGGCGGCATGAGCCCCTTCAACGCGCCGAACGGCGGCCCGGGCGGGGGCGGCCCCGGCGGTAACCCGGGTGGTGGCTTCCCCGGCGGCGGCTTCCCCGGTGGCGGCGGCCCTGGTGGCGGTCCCGGCGGCGGTCCCGTCACGAACCCGGTCATGCCCACCATCCCGAACGGGCCGACCGGCGGCGACTACAACCCGCCGGGGTCGAGGCCGGGCTTCAACCCGCCGGACATCGGCGACGGGACGCACACCACGGGCTACACCCCGCCGTCCGTCTCGCCGCCGACGTTCACCCCGCCGAACATCCCCCTTCCCGACAGCGGCGGACCGCGTCCGGGTGGCGGCCTGCCGTACAACCCGCCGAACATCCAGATGCCGAACATCCAGGGGCCGACCAGCGGCGGACCGTCGGCGATCCCGCCGAGGATGCCGCCGATCAGCCGCCCGAACATCCCCAACTTCCCGGACCCCGGCTCCTCCTACAAGCCCACGCCGTACACCCCGCCGAAGATGCCGAACATCCCGGGCATCCCGGGCGGCGGTGGCCCCGGCGGCAGCGGCTTCGGCGGCAGCAGCGGCGGCACCGGTGGCAGTGGCAGTGGCAGTGGCAGTGGCTTCAGCGGCGGTAGCGGTGCCGGTGGCTCGGGCGCCGGTGGTCTCGGTGGCGCCGGAAGGTCGACGGGCGCGCTCGGCATGGGCGGCGCCGCGGGCGCGATGGAAGCCGAAGCGGCCGCGGCCCGCGGCGCCGGTGCCGGCGCCAACGGCAAGCCGGGCAGCGCCGGCATGGGCGCGATGGGCGGTATGGGAGCCGGTGGCGGCAAGGGACAAGGCCAGGAGGACAAGGAACACAAGGTCGCCGACTATGTCGAATCCGACGACCCGTCGTTCTTCGCCGCCGACGAGGTCGTCGCGCCGCCGGTGATCGGTGACTGGCAGAACAAGGACTGGAAGTGACGGCGGCTTCGTTCGAGGTCGAGCCGGACGACCTGACCGCGCACGCGAGCCATCTCGACGGGCTCGTGGACCGGTTGAACACCGCGCACGGCGCGACGAGTTCGGCGATGTCGGCGGACGCGTACGGCCTGCTGTGCGCGTTCCTGCCGCCGATCATCAATCCGACGGGCGAACGCGCGGCGGAGGCGATCAAGGCGGCGGGCGAAGGCATCCAGTCGACGGCGGACAACGTCCGCACCGCCGCCAAGTCCTATGTAGACGGTGACACGACCAACGCGGAACCGTTCAAGGCCGACTTCAAGGCCTTGGACATCGGAGGAAAGAAGTGACCAGCGGGAACGAGCTCGGGGATCTCATCCGGGACCCCGACGAGGCAGAACGCCGGATGGACCAGTGGGCCCAAGGTCTCGAGGACAAGGCTCAGCGCTATGCGGCCGCCCAGGAGCGGACCGAGCAGTTGCGGCTGTCCGCGTCCAGCTCCGACGGCGCCGTCAAGGTGACCGTCGGGGCGGACGGCGGCGTGACGGGCCTCGAATTCGGGAACAAGGCGAGGACGTACCCGCTGGAGGAGCTGTCACGGCAGATCCTCGCGACCATGCACCAGGCGCAGGCCGGGATCGCGAACCAGGTCTCCGAGGTCATGCAGGAAACGCTCGGCGACGAGGACCAGGAGACCCGGTCGCTGATGATCGGCACCCTGCGCAGCCGCTTCCCGGAGATCGAGGAAGAAGAGTCTCCGACGGACGATCCGCCGGCTCCGCCGCCGTCCGCCGACACCCCGCCGGCGCCTCGCGACAAGCGTCACGAAGCACCGGAAGACGAGGGCAACTCACCCTGGTGAGGCTGTCGTTCCTGAACATCGAAGAAGGTTTGTGTCTTGGGTAACCCGCTGGTCGCTGACGTAAAGGACTCGACGAAGGCCTACTCCGGCTCCTCGCTTCTGGAGTCGGCGTTCGATCTGAAGTCGGCCATCGAAAGCGGCGACTGGGCTTCGGTGGCGCTGGGCGCGGTCGGGACCGCGCTCGACGCGCTGTCGATGGCGATGGACCCCTTCGGCGCGATCCTCGCGAACGGCGTCGGCTGGCTGATGGAGCACGTCGGCCCGCTCAAGGACGCGCTCGACGCGCTGGCGGGCGACGTCGACGAGATCACCGCGAACTCCGAGACCTGGAAGAACATCGCGGGTGAACTCGGCGCGGTCGGCGCCGATCTGGCCGGGATGGTCTCCGCCGATCTGCAGAGCTGGACCGGGATCGCGGCCGACACCTACCGTGACCGGGCCAAGGACACGGCCACGCTGCTGGACGCGGCGAAGGCGGGCTGCGAAGGCGCCTCCAGTGGGGTGAAGACGGCAGGCGAGGTGGTCGCCGCCGTGCGCGCGCTGGTGCGCGACATCATCGCCGAGCTGATCGGGCACATGATCAGCTGGGCGCTGCAGGTGCTGTTCACCCTGGGCATCGGGCTGACCTGGGTGGTCCCGCAGGTGGTCAACGCCGTGGCGAAGACCGCGAGCAAGATCGCGAACCTGACGAAGAAGACCGTCAAGGCGCTCAAAGCGCTGATGCCGCTGCTGAAGCGCGCGGACGATCTGTTCGCCGACGCGGCCAAGGCGTTGAAGAAGTTGCAGCCCGGCAAGGGCGCGCCCGCGCCCAAGCCGAACAAGCTGGACGAGGGCACGACACCCAAGGGCAGTCCCGAGGGCGACAAGGGCGGCGGCACGTCGCCGTCCGGCGCGCCGCCGAAGAACGATCCGCCGCCTCCGCCGCCGCCCAAGAACGACCCGCCGCCGCCTCCGCCGAAGAACGAGACGCCGGACGGGCCGACCACGCCGTCCGGCAGCCCGCCACCGCCGCCCAAGGAACGCGGCGGCCCCAAACCGGAGCCGGACAACCGGATCAAGAACAACAACGACGATCCGGGCAACGGCGTCCCGCCCAAGAACCGCCAGGGCTGCGGCGACCCGGTCGACGTCGCGACCGGCTCGATGATGCTGACGCAGGACGACGTCGTGTTCGCCGGTGTCCTGCCGATGACCGTCTCGCGGACGCATCTGTCGTCGTATTCGCTCGGCCGGTTCTTCGGCTCGTCGTGGGCGTCCACTTTGGACCAGCGGATCGAGGTCGAGGACGACGGCCTGCATCTCGCGCTCGCCGACGGGTCACTGCTGACCTACCCGGTCCCGCTGTCCGACGCCCCCGTGTACCCGGCTTTCGGACAGCGACTCGCACTGTCCAAAGTGGACAACGGCTATGTCGTGTCCACTCCGGACGGAATGCTGCTGTTCTCCGGCGACGGGGTCACGCTTCCGCTGCGCGGGATCGCGGTCGGCGACGGACACCGGATCTTCCTTCGCTACGACGACAACGGCGTCCCCCGCGAGCTGGAGCACACCGCGGGATATCGCCTGCTCGTCGAGTCGAAGGACGGTCTCGTCACCGCGCTTCGCCTGCCCGGCGCGGAAACCGCGATCCAGAGCTACCGGTACGACGAGCGGCGCCGCCTGGTCGAGATCGTCGACGGGGCCGGTTCGCCCCTGCGGTTCACCTATGACGCCTCGGGCCGCATCGTGCGCTGGGAGGACGTCAACGGGCGCTCGTACCGGTACGGCTTCGACTCCGACGGCCGTGTCGTACGCGCGCAGGGCACCGGTGGCTTCCTCGACGTCGACATCTCCTACGACCGGGAAAACCTGGTCACGTCGGTCAAGAACTCCCTCGGCCACGTCACCCGCTACCAGCTGGACGAACTGCACCGGGTCGTCGCGGAGACCGATCCGCTGGGCAACACCACGCGGTACGAACTCGACAGCTTCGGCAAGCTGCTCAGCCGCACCGATGCCCTCGGCCGCACGACGCGGTGGGAGATGGACGACGAGGGCAACGTCGTCGCCGTGATCCAGCCGGACGGCGGCCGCGCGCTCGCGGAGTACAGCGCGCTGAACCGGTGGACCAGCATGACCGGACCGGACGGCGCCCTCTGGCGCCGCGAGTACGACGCGCGCGGGAAGGTCGTCCGCGCCACGGATCCGACGGGCGCCACCACCACTTACGGGTACGACGAGGCTGGCAACGTCGCGGTCGTGACCGACCCGCTCGGCGGGGTCACGCTGATCGAGTCCGACGCGGCGGGCCTGCCGGTCTCCGTCACCGATCCGCTCGGCGGGGTGACGCGGTACACCTACGACGCGTTCGGGCGGACCACCTCGGTCACCGACCCGCTCGGCGAGGTCACCAGGACGAAGTGGGACGGCTTCGGCGAGATCGCCGAACAGATCGAACCCGACGGCGCCGTATGGCGCTGGAACCGCACCACCGAGGGCTCCATCGACGAAGCGGTGGACGCCCGAGGGCTCTCGGTGCGCACCGAGTACTCGCAGTTCGACCTGCCCATCGCCGAAATCGGCCCGGACGGCGATCGGCTGTCCTATGCCTACGACACCGAGCTGCGGCTGGTGTCGGTCACCAACGAACACGGCCTTTCCTGGCGCTACGACTACGATCCCGCCGGGAACCTGATCGGCGAAACCGACTTCAACGGCCGCACCACCCGCTACGGCTACGACGCGGCGGGGCAACTGGTGTCGCGCGCCAACGGTCTCGGCCAGACGGTCGCCATCGAACGCGACGCGCTCGGCCGGGTCGTCAGCCGCCGGGCGGGCGACGACGTCGCCACGTTCACCTACGACGCGGCCGACAGGATGACTTCGGCGCGCAACGCGCATTCCGAGGTCACCATCGCCTATGACGCGCTGGGCCGGATCGTCGCGGAATCCCTCAACGGAAGGGCGGTCCGCTCGGAGTACGACGCCGCCGGCCGCCGTGTCAGCCGCCGGACCCCATCGGGCGCCGAGTCGTTCTTCGCCTACGACGCCGCGAGCCGCCCCGTCGCGCTGCGAACCGCCGGACGCACCCTGCGCTTCGAATACGACCCCTCCGGTCGTGAAGTGCTGCGACGCCTCGAAGGCACGCCGGTCGAGCTGCGCCAGGGCTGGGACGCCTCCGACAGGCTGACCTCCCAGACCGTTTCCAGTGGCCGGGGTGTCGTTCAGCACCGCGAGTACGGCTACCTGCGGGACGGGCTCGTCTCGTCGATCTCGGACCTGATCTCGGGGCCGCGGTCGCTGCGGGTGGACCGCGCGGGCCGGGTCGTCGACGTCCAGGGGCAGGGCTGGCGCGAGAGCTACGGCTACAACCTCGCCGGCGCGATCACGCAGGCGGGCTGGCCCGGCGCGGATCCCGCCGTCGGACCGCGGCACTACCAGGGCACCCTGGTGACCGGTGCCGGTTCGACGTCGTACCTGCACGACACCGAAGGCCGCACGATCGCCCGGCGCAAACTCGGGCGTGACTGGACCTACCAGTGGAACTCCGACGACCGGCTGACCGGTGTCGTCACGCCCGAAGGCGAGCGGTGGCTCTACCACTACGACGCGCTCGGGCGGCGGATCGCGAAGCAGCACCTCGACCTACAAGGCCGGATCCTCGAACAGATCGACTTCGCCTGGGACGGCTCGAACCTCGCCGAGGAGATCCGAGGCGGCACCGCCGTCGTCTGGGACTGGGAACCGGGCACGGAACGGCCGATCACCCAGATCGAGCGGATCCCGGGACAGGACGCCCGCTTCCACGCCATCGTCACCGACCTCGTCGGCTCACCGAGCGAACTGCTCGACGAAACGGGCAACGTCGCCTGGCATCTGCACACCTCGTTGTGGGGCAAGGTGCTTTCACCGCCGGGGCGGGCGTACACGCCGTTGCGCTTCCCCGGCCAGTACCACGACCCGGAAACCGGGCTGCACTACAACTTCAAGCGCTACTACGACCCGGACACCGGGCGGTACCTCTCGCACGACCCGCTCGGCCTCGAACCGGCGTCGGACTCGCTGGCCTACGTCGGCAACCCGACGGACATGATCGACCCACTCGGTCTCGCCCCGACGAAACCGCAGGTGGGTCCCTGTCCCAAGGCACAGGCCAAGGCCGCCCTCGGCAAGAAGAAGTCGCCGGGCAACCGGGTCACCAAGCCGAAGCAGACGCCGGGACCGAAGAAGCCGCGGCGTCCGCCGCAGAGCTACGCCGACGGCACGCACGGCGCGAAGAAGCGCGAGCAGAACCGGCTCACGGGGAAGTACGACAACGAGCTCAAGGCCGACGGCCGGGAAAAGGTCTCCGGCAAGTCCCATGAGTCCGAGCACCCGATCCCTTACGAGGCGATCGGCCGCGGCAGTGGCGGCGCACGGGGTTCGGGCCACAACCAGAAGGACATGGAGAACCACGCCTGGGCCTACCAGGAGGCCAAACCCGCGCACGCGTCGCACCAGGGCACCGGCAACAAGGGCACCGAGGGCGAGTCCGGCTTCACCGGCAAGTCCTACCGCGATGCCGAACGCACCGCGATCGAGCGGGGCGACGCGAACGCCGCGATCCAGCTCAACCAGCTCGACTACGCCTTCCAAAAGCCGTTCAAGGACACCAACAACACCCTCGACGGCAAGATCGCGGACGACTCGTACCACAAGATGATCGACGACGCGCACGCCAGCGGAAAGGGCCTCACCTACTCGACCGGTCCCGGTACGACCGCGACCACCCCGCCGCTGTCGGATCTCGACCGCAGGGAACTGCACCTGACGCGGGACACCGTCCGGGACGGCGAGTGGCCGGATCAGGTGAAGCGGACCTACGACGACGACCTCAAGGACATCCACGACTCGACCTACAAGACGCCGACCCAGGCCGACTGGGACAAGCTGGACGCCGGCGGCTTCGGGCCTCTCGACACCGGCAAGAAGAAGGACCCCAACGCGATGGACACCGACTGACCTCGTCGCGTTTCGTCCTCTGGTAGTACCGCGCCCAGAGGACGAAACGCGGGCGAGTCAGGCGGCGGCGAGCGAGACGACGCGGTTCCGCCCGCTCCTTTTCGCCTGGTACAGCGCGGAATCGGCGACGTGCAGCAGCCGCTCCAGCACGATCCCGCCCGCCGGGTAGACCGCGGCGCCGATCGACACCGAAAGCCCGCGCACGATCCGCGGCCCCGACGCCGTCGCGACCTCGACCTCGATCGCCATCACCGCCTGCCGGACCCGCTCGGCCACGGGGAGCACCTCGGTCTCCGTCGCACCGGGCAGCATCACGACGAACTCTTCGCCGCCGAAGCGCCCGACAGAGTCGTAATCGCGTACGTGCTCGGAGATCGTCGTCGCGACGACCTTGAGCACGACGTCGCCCGCGAGGTGCCCGTAGACGTCGTTGACCTGTTTGAAGTGGTCGAGGTCGAGCATCAGCACCCCGAGTTTGCTCTTCGCCCTGGCCGCCGACGAAAGCTCCCGTTCGCTCAGCACGTGCCACGCGTGCGCGTTCAGCACCCCGGTCTTGCCGTCGATGTTCGCCGCGATCTCCAGCTGCCGCACCAGCACGCTGCGGTGCAGCACCAGCACGGGCAGCAGGACGAACGGGACCAGCGCGGGCGCGTGCACGACGCCCAGCGCGGTCGAGGTCCCGAGCACCAGGGTGGTGACCTCCAGCAGGTTGTCGTCGCCGGTGCCGAACAGCGAACGCGGCGACCGGCCCCCGGTGTGCAGGTAGACCGAGAGCGCCACGATGAACGCGTTGGCCACGGTGAACACGGCCGCCGCCTCGACGATCCGCAGCGAGCCGGCGAACCCGACGGGCAGGCCGTTCCAGCCGGCGACGATCGCCCCCGATGCCAGGCAGGAGAGCACGATCGCCGCCGCGCAGTACACGACTCGGTAGGCCGGGCGGTGGCTCATCCCCCGCCACACCCGCAGCCAAAGATGCAGGTAGATGAGGAGCCCGAGGGCGAGCGCGAGCCCCTGTGGCAGGACGAGCACCCCCGCGAAAGTCCACACCGAAGTCATGTTGATGTGCGGTCGGTCACAAAGAGTCCGCCGCAACCGTTCTACCGAACGGGAAAGCTCGGCCTGCAGGAAAGCGAGGCCGAGCAGTGATCCAAATCGGACGAATTCCGTAGTCGTGTAGTTCGATCGGAGCAAGGCTATTACGGCGACTGCGGCCGCAAGCCCTTCCACCATAAGAAAAACCGCAGGTACGCCACGTGGTCCGGACCATAACTCCCAGTGTCGGACCCAGGCTCTCAGACGTGTACCGGCCCCTTCTCCGGCGAGTTCCACATCCCCCATAATCATCGTCACCGGTCCCCCTTCCGTACACATTTCAATGTATCCGAGGTAGTACTGAGGGTGGCTCGAGTCAATTCCGGAACACACAGATGGAGCAGTGGGAGGGAGGATCATCATGAACGGTCGCGAGGACTGATCCCACCAATTCAGCCGGTTCGGCTCCCGGCCGGGAGCCATACATCGGGCCCGGTGGCGATGGTGCGTTTCCACGCCATCGCCATCGGGCCCGCCGAGGCGACGGCGGCCGCCGCGGCCACCCCGACGGCCACGAACGGACCGGTCAGCTGGGCGAGACCACCCGCGAGCATGATCCCCATTCCCTGCACCGTCACCAAACTCGTCGAGGTCAGGCCCATCACCTGCGCCCGGACGCCGTCCGGCACCGCGCGGGCCATCAGCGCGACGGCCTGCAGGTGGTACGGCGCCGCGAAGGCCCCGCTGAGCCCGATCAGGGCAAGGCAGACAGGCAATGACGGGCGAAAGAAGACAAAAAGCAGAGGAACAACGGATGCGAGAGCGAGAATGCCGACCATTCGCGTTTTCCGCCGCGGTGGAACCCATTTCGTGAAGATCCACGATCCTATTATCGAACCCACCGGATCCGCCGCGAGAATAAGACCGACCGCGAAATTTCCCGCGTCGAGACCGACGGCGAGCGGGGCCGCGAGCCCTTCCGGGGCGATGGCGAACCCGGCGAGCATCTTCAACCCGAACAGCAGGCGGATTCCCTTGCTCCGCCACAGTTCTCTGGCGCCTTCGCCACTGAAAGCCCTTGCCACACGGCTTTTCACCGATGATTCCGTGACGGCGGGCGGCCTGCGACGAACCCCTGTGGACACGAGCAGCGCCGAGACCACGAAGGTCCCCGCGTCGATCACCAGCCCCCAGTAGGGCGTCACGAGCCCGATCACCAGCCCGCCACCGCCGAATCCGGCCAGCTGTGCCGTTTGGATGGTGATCGTGCGGACCGCGAGCCCGGCGACGTACCTGTCGCCTTCGAGGACGTCCGGGAGCAACGCGAGCTGCGCCGCCCGGAACGGACCGCCCGCCATCGTCAGGATCACCAGCAGTCCGGCGAGGACCGGCAGCGACGTCCCCGGTACGGCCATCAACGCCGCGAGCGCCGCGCGCAGCAGATCGCAGACGATCATCACCGTCCGCCGCGAGTACCGGTCCGCCAATCCGGCGAACAGGGTGCCGCCGATCAGCGTCGGCAGATACGTCAACCCGTAGGTGAGCCCGGTCAGCCCCGCCGACGCCGTTCTTTCCCAGACCAGCACCGACAACGCGACCCTGGCCAGCTGGTCACCGGCCTGCGAAAGCGCCTCGGCCGCCCACAACGCACGAAACTCACCGACCGCGAAAGCGGCCTTGAACGCGGTTCTCCGTGCGGGATCCCCCTTTTCCATGAGCCCCTCCCCTTGGCTCACGGTAGTCGATCACTTCCGCAGTGTCAGCGGCCATCCGGCCCACGACCTCAGTCAGTGTCCACTGTGGAGAGAGGAGTTCCGCGTGGTCAGCGGCCGGTGCCGTACCCCATCATTTCCTGCGCCATCTCCATCGCCAGCGAACTGGCCACGGCGGGATCCATCATGCCCCGGAGGCCCTGCGTGGCCTTGTTCTGCGCCGTGATGTCGGAACGCGGCTGCTCCGTCGGCCGGGGCTCGGCGGGCGGCAGCGCGACAACCTGCTCCTTGGCGGGTTTCTTCTTCGTCGTCGCGGGCGCTTGCTGCTTCACCGTGACCGGGACGTAGACGGTCACCGGGGCGGCCTGCGGCGCGGGCTGGACGACCGGCGGCGGCGCGGCGGGCTGGGTCGCCACGGCGGGCAACGGGCGCTCGGGCAACGCGGTGTCTTCGACCGGCGCGAGGGTGAACGTGCCGGCGAACCAGCCGATCGCGAGCAGCGCCACCCCGGCCCCGCCGACCAGCCAGGCCCTGGCGCGCCGGTGGATGACGACGGCCTTGGGCCGCAGATCCTTGTCGACGACCGGTTCGCAGACCGGGTTCCGGACCGGCATCGGCTCAGGCTCGATCGCGTTCTCCGGGCTGCGTCGCCGTTTCGGCAGACTCGCCGCGATGATCCCCGTCCGGTCCAGCAACTCGGCTGTCTCGACGGGCACGGTCGCGCAGAGCGCGGCATCGGTCGACGGACGGCGCTGGGCGGCGCGCGGCATGGGGACCTCCGGAAGCGGAATCACGAACTTGAGCATTGTGGTGCATTTCCGACGCCGCCGTAAGTAACGCACCCCGATCGAGTTATACCGAGCCGTCCGGACCACGGAGAGTTACTCCGTTCAGGGGCTTCCCATTCTCTCAGAGGCGCTTCATTCCCAGCCGTCCCAGCAGCGCGAGTGGCCGCTGGTAAAAGGATCCGAGCACGCGCGGAATCGCGTCGATGGCATACGCGTCCGGTCCGATCAGGATCCGCGCTGTCCCCCGTTCGATACCACGCACGATGGTCTGCGCGGCCTTCTCCGGTGTCGTCCTCGCGATCTTTTCGAACCCCTCGGCGGCTTTGCCCATGTTCCGCTCGGCGCCACCCCGCGCGTCGCGGGCGATATTCGTCTTGATGCCACCGGGGTGCACACAGCTGACCGCGACCGGATGCCGGGCGATCAGCATTTCCTGCCGCAGCGCCTCGGTGAACCCGCGCACGGCGAATTTCGCCGCGTTGTAGGCGCTCTGCGTGGGCACGCCGATGAAGCCGAACACACTCGAAAGGTTGACGATGTGCCCGTCACCCGAAGCGATCAACTGCGGCAGAAAGGCTTTCGTGCCGTTGACCACGCCACCGAGGTTGATCCCCATCAGCCAGTCGTAGTCGTCCCAGGTCATTTCCTCGACCGTCGCGCCGAGCGCGACCCCGGCGTTGTTCACCACGAGGTCGGCGCCCCCGAAATCGACGGCGACCTCCTCGGCGTGCGCGAGGACGGCGTCACGATCGGCGACGTCCAGTTCGTAGGCTTTCGCGGTCACGCCCGCCTTCTCGCACAACGCGACGGTGCCGGCCGCACGGACGGCGTCGACGTCTGAAAGCGCCAGCCGCGCGCCCCGCTCCGCCAGTTCGATCGCGAGTGCCCTGCCGATCCCCGAGCCCGCGCCGGTGATCACCGCGACCTTGTCCGTGAACGCCTTCATACCCGCTCCCAAGTTCGACTGTTACCGGAAGTAACACATACTACGGCTGTGAGCTTGCTGTGCGTTGATCGATTCGGGCTGTGTTCGCGGACCGCTTATGGTGATCTGTAACCAGGACAGCCGTGGACCACCGGAAGGAAGACGATGCGCCGCGCCCTGTTGCTCGTGCTCTGCGTCGTTTTGACCGGTTGTTCCGCCGCGTCCGAACCCGCCGAGACCGAGCCCGGAGACACCGCCGCGACGGTGGCGGCCGCCCCCGCCACGCCGCGGTACAACCCGGCGATCGGCGCGCTCTTCCTCGACGGTTCGCATTTCTGCACGGCCAGCGTCGTGCACAGCGGCCCGGGAGACCTCCTGGTCACAGCGGCGCATTGCCTTCACGACGGGGAAGGCGGCGAGTACGCCACGGGGATCTCGTTCGCGCCCGCCTATCACGACGGCGTCGCGCCCTACGGCTATTGGGACGTCTCGGACCCGCAGGTTCCCGACGGCTGGGCCGATTCGTCCGATCCGGACCTGGATGTCGGGTTCGCGACCGCGCGTCAGGCGGGCACCACGAAGACCCTCGAAAGCGTCACAGGCGCCAACACCCTGCTGACCGGCGGCGGGTTCGCCCACCCGATCACCCTGACCGGATATCCCGACGAACGGGAGGCGCCGGTCGTCTGCCACGGCACCAGCAGCCAGGCCGACACCTACCAGATGCGGGTCGGCTGCCCCGGCTTCACGACCGGCACCAGCGGCGGCCCGTGGGTGGTCGACCCCGACCCGGAGACCGGACTCGGCACCGTCGTCGGCGTGATCGGCGGCTATCTGTACGGCGGTGACGACCCGGACACCTCCTACAGCAGCTACTTCGACACCGACGTCGCCACCTTGTACCGGAAGATGGACGCACGGGGATGATCTCCCCATGAGCATCCACGACGTCCCGATCACCGGCGAGCCGATCCGCCTCGGCCAGTTCCTCAAGCTGGCCAACCTGGCCGAAGACGGCTCGCACGCCAAAGACCTCCTCGACGCCGAAGAGGTCACTGTCAACGGCGAGGTGGAGGTCCGGCGCGGCCGCCAGCTGACGAACGGCGACGTCGTGGAGGTCGGCGGCGAAGGCGTCCGCGTCGTCCTCGCCTAGCGGCCCTTCAGCGGTGCCAGGCGAAGCGCCTTCGCGAGGTCTTCGAGTTCGCGGTGCACCGGCTCGTTCAGCGGGACGCCCAGCGCCTGGCACTGTTCGAGGTACTGCGCCTCGCGCCAGCCGGGGTAGCGGACCGGGGTCCCGCCCTCCCAGCCGAGCAGGCTGCCGAACAACGCGCTCGCGGCCTTGTAGAACCCGTCGGCGCTGCGCAGCGTCGTCGGCGCGATGGCCATCACCATGAGGCCGGTGTCGTGATCGTGGTCGCCGACGCCCGAGAGCACCCCGGCGAAGATCTCGACCAGCAGCGCGAAGCCGGCGACGGCGGCGCTGTCGACGTCGGCGAGCGTGTCCATGTCGAGGACGAATTCGGGGTACGCGCCGGCGGGGGCGGCCATGCCGAGCGGGTTCGCGGCCGTCCCGCGTTCCCCGCCCGCCGCCATGACCAGCCCGATCATGGTGTGCGGCAACGCCCTCGCGGCGTGGTGCCCGGCGCGGCCGAACGGCCCGACGCCGCGGACCGACATCAGCCCGACGCCGTACCGGCCCGCCCGCGACACCGCCCTGTCCATCGCGTCGCCGACGGCCCACAGCCCCGGCGCGCGGCGGTAGTCGATCAGGGCGGCGGCGCCGCGGTCGGCGATCATCAGCGGTTCGGCCCGCGGCCGGACCAGGCCGTCGACCAGCATCGGCAGATGCAGCCTGGCCAGCTCGGCGACACCCGTTTCCGGGGTTCCGGTGAGATCGCCGTGGCACAACGCCTCGGCGGCCATCCTGGCGCGGGACCACGGCAGATCATGCGCGGTGAAGATCTCGGTGACGACGTCGATCAGGGCGTCGATCGGGACGCGCTGCCAGACCTGTTCCGGGATCGGGGAGGGTACGGCCGGTTCGGCGATCGGCTCGACGGGCGCACGGCGAAGAGAGCGAGGTCTGAGGGGCACTCCGCCGAGGGTGCCTTCGCACGTTTTTCGGCGTCAACGAACCGGGGCAGCTTCTAACCGACTGTGTGATCGAAGCACCCGGAAACGTCGGTGGGCGGACGTACCATCGGGGCATGTGCCGGAACATCACCACGCTTCGAGGCCTGGAGCCGGCGGCGACGCCGGACGAGATCGAGGCCGCCGCCCGCCAATACGTCCGCAAGGTGTCCGGGGTGCAGAGCCTCTCCGACGCCACGCGCGAACCGTTCGAGGCCGCCGTCGCCGAGATCACCGCGATCACCCGGCGGCTGCTCTCCGAGCTGCCCGCACGCCGTCAGCCGCCGACGACGGTGCCGCCGCTGCGCCGTCCCGAGGTCCAGGCGCGAATCGCCGCGAAAGCCGCGAAGAGTCAAGCGTCCTGAAACCACTGAACCAAGCTCCGGCGGTTACGGTGAGCCGGTGACGTATCCGCAGGACCCCTATGGTCAGCAGCAGCCCTACGGCCAGCAACCCCCGTACGGCCAGCCTTACCAACAGCCGGGTTATGGATACGGTTACGGGGCGCCGCAGCCGCCGCAGGAGCAGGGCCTGGCGATCGCGGCACTGGTCGTGTCGATCGCCAGTCTGGTCGTCTGCAGCGGGCTGCCGTCGATCGCCGGCGTCATCATGGGGCACATCGCGTATTCCAAGGCCAAACGCGGGGAAGCGGGCGGCCAGAGCATGGCGCTCGCGGGGATCATCATCGGCTACATCGGCGTCGCGATCATCGTCCTGCTCCTGGGCTTCTTCCTCTTCGTCGGAATCCTGACCGACTGGGACTTCGACTAGTCCCTCCATGCCCCCGCCACCACCCTCGACGGAAGCTTCGCTTCGACTAGATCCGAAGCATTCCGGCAAAGACCTGTCGGATACCCTCGACAGCGGTAGCGTGTCCGAGCGGCCGAAGGAACATGTCTTGAAAACATGCGAGGGCTCTGTCCTCCGTGGGTTCGAATCCCACCGCTACCGCCAGTCTTGAAAACCGAAAGCTCCCCAGGTCCGCGGACCTGGGGAGCTTTTCGTGTCACGCGGGCACGAGAGCCCAGACGGTCTCGTCGCTACGGCCGCCCACGAAGGGCCGTTGCTCCAGGATCGAGGCCGTGCCGTTGTTGACCTGCCGCACCGCGAACGAACTGGCCCGGTTCACCAGCCCGTAGCGCGTGTCGGCGCTGCGGAGCAGCTTCCACTGCTGATTCGTGGACGAGCCGCAGTGCGTCTGTTCGAGCTGCGCGCCTTCCGCGGCGCTGCCGGAGACCGGCCGCAGGCATTGGCCGCTCCGCTCGTTGACGATCTTCCAGTACCCGCCGCCCGCGTCGGTGAGGTTCCACTTCTGGCCGTTGTCGTTCTGCCTGGCCACGTGGGTGATCTTCGCGCCGGCGGACGACGAGCCGTCGACCACGGCCGCGCTGTTGCCGTTGGTGGCGACGGAGAGGTAGTACTTCTTGCCCGTCTGCGGACCGGGGTCGGCGATGGGGTTCAGGGTCCACTGCTGGTTGGCCGCCCCGGTGTAGGGCTGCTGGACGAGAGGCGCCGGATACGCGCCGCCGTCGGTGATCGCGTAGCCCGTCAGGTAGTTGAAGATCGCCACCTTGCCGTTGCCCAGCGGCTGGAACGCCCACCGCATGCCGTTCTGGCCGTTGCAGTTGTACTGGAGGATCTGGGTTCCGGGCGCCGTCCCGCTCTGGGCGCTGTCGGCGCACAGCTGGCTGTTGGCGTTGACGAGTTGCAGACCGGTGTTGTAGCCGAGGATCCACTTCTGGCTCGTGGAGTCGGTCCGGGCCCGCTTGCTGAGGTTGACGAGGCCGCCGGTCGAAGAACCGACGACGTCGATGGCGTCGCCGTTGGCACCCGTGATGACGTAGGTCTTCCCGCCTTGCGCGTGGCCGTCGTCGTTGTCGGGGGTGTCCTTCTTGATCAGGAAGGCGCTGTTGGCGACGTTCCAGTGCGTGGCGAGCCAGCTACCGGGCACGGGGTTCGTGCTGAAGTAGTCGTCGTTGCCGCAGTCCATCAGCCGGTCGGAATCGCGCCGCGGGCAGTCGAAGGACTGGGTGTCGCCGTAACACATCAGGTCCCATTCCTGGGAGCAGTGCCCGCCGCCCTGGTAGTGCGGGGCCCCGGGCAGGACCGCGCCGAGCACGTGGCCCAGTTCGTGCGCGGTGGCGTTGACGCCCCAGCAGGGGACGGCGATCTCCGTGTAGTGCCTGCCGTTGTTGAAGGCGTTGGCCGGACCGGGCTGGTCGTCACTGTCGCCCCAGGTGCCGGCGCAGGTGAGGGGGTTGTCGGAGAACAGGACGTAGTCACGGTCCGCGTTGTAGAAGCCCGCTTGGATGGCGCGGTCGCGGATCGCGCCGGACTGGTACGTGCCGTCGGGCACCACGAGGGTGGCGACGGCGACCTGGCAGCCCGCGCCTGCCGTCGTCACGTACCGGATGTGCCTGCTGCCGCCCGTCACGGCGGCGCTGTCGTTGAAGCCGTCGTCGATCCCGGACGCGTAGGCGCGCAGGGACGGTGCGACGGTCGCGTACCGGTCGGGCTGACCGGCCTCACGGACGTAGACCAGCTCGATGCGTTTGCCGGAGACTCCGTCGCCCTCGCAGATCACCGGGTTGGCGGCGATCTGCGCCTGGGCGACGGAGAGGGCGAGCGGGGCCACCGGGGTAGCGCCGGGCGGCAACGGCCGGCTGTGGTCCCTGGCGGCGGAGGCGGTGAAGTCGTCGGTGGCGGCGGCCCCGGAGGTCTCACCGATGAGCAGGCCACAGATGAGGCCGGCGGTCACCAGCAGGCCGGCGTAGCGCCGTTTTGCTCTGGACAAAGGACTTTTCCTTTCGCGATGGAGAACGCACACTTCTCGAACTGTCGCGACAAGAACGCTAGAGGTCAGATGTATAGACCACCAGGCAGAAGGACCGGCAGAGTGCTTTTCGACGTCGAATGCCAATTCACTCGAAAGGATCTTGCGGCGATCACCTTTGAGGTCGGATGAAACCGGCCGTCACTCCAAGCCGCATTTCGGCTGTCGAGAACGCG
This sequence comes from Amycolatopsis speibonae, assembly GCF_042647925.1. Lineage (NCBI taxonomy): Bacteria > Bacillati > Actinomycetota > Actinomycetes > Pseudonocardiales > Pseudonocardiaceae > Amycolatopsis > Amycolatopsis speibonae. Next base: position 141,188 of record NZ_JBHRWK010000014.1, on the reverse strand, counting down.
TGTCCTGCTCCGTCCCGGCGACGAACGCGGCCACAATGGCCGCACCACCATCGAGGAGTCCTCACCATGGCCAAGTACCTGCTGCTCAAGCACTACCGCGGCGCTCCGGCGGCGGTCAACGACGTGCCGATGGACCAGTGGGCGCCGGAAGAGATCACCGCGCACATCCAGTACATGAAGGACTTCGCGACCCGGCTCCACGAGACCGGCGAGTTCGTCGACGAGCGGGCTCTCGCCCCCGAAGGCACCTTCGTCCGCTACGACGGCGAAGGCAAGCCGCCGGTCACCGACGGGCCCTTCGCCGAGACCAAGGACCTCATCGCCGGCTGGATGGTGATCGACGTCGACAGCTACGAACGCGCCGTCGAACTGGCGGGCGAGTTGTCGGCCGCACCGGGAGCGGGCGGGAAGCCGATCCACGAATGGCTCGAACTGCGTACACTGTTCGGCGAACCGCTCATCATCACGGAGTGACCACAGAGCTGGACGAGGCCCTGCTCCGGAGCCTCACACCGAACGTCCTCGGGATCCTCGTCCGCCGCGGAGCCGACTTCGCGGCGGCCGAGGACGCCGTGCAGGAAGCGCTGATCGAGGCCGTCCGCGTCTGGCCCGACGACCGGCCGAAGGATCCGAAGGGCTGGCTCGTCACAGTCGCCTGGCGCAAGTTCCTCGACGTCGCCCGGTCCGACGCCGCCCGGCGCCGTCGCGAGGACACCGTCGACGAGGAGCCGGAGCCCGGGCCCGCTCCCGCGGTGGACGACACACTGCAGCTCTACTTCCTGTGCGCGCACCCGTCGCTGACGCCGTCGTCCGCGGTCGCGCTCACCCTGCGCGCCGTCGGCGGGCTGACCACCCGCCAGATCGCCCAGGCGTATCTGGTGCCCGAAGCGACCATGGCGCAGCGCATCAGCCGGGCCAAGCGCACCGTCTCGGACGTGCGCTTCGACCAGGCGGGCGACGTCGCCACCGTGCTCCGCGTGCTCTACCTGGTCTTCAACGAGGGCTACTCCGGCGACGTCGACCTCGCCGCCGAAGCCATCCGGCTCACCCGGCGGCTCGCGGCCTCGATCGACCATCCCGAAGTGCGCGGACTGCTCGCCCTCATGCTGCTCCACCACGCCCGTCGCGCCGCCCGGACCACGGCCGACGGCGACCTCGTCCCGCTCGCCGACCAGGACCGCGGCGAATGGGACACGCGCCTGATCGCCGAGGGCGTCGAGATCCTCCAGGCGGCGCTGGCCCGTGATCAGCTCGGCGAATTCCAGGCACAGGCCGCCATCGCGGCACTCCACGCCGACGCGCCGGCCGCCGAAGAGACCGACTGGGTGCAGATCGTCGAGTGGTACGACGAGCTCGCGAGCCTGACCGGCAGCCCGGTCGTGCGGCTCAACCGCGCGGTGGCCGTCGGCGAGGCGGACGGACCGCGCGCGGGGCTGGCCGCGCTCGCGGAACTGGACGGCTCACTACCCCGGCACGCGGCTGTGGCGGCCTACCTCCACGAGCGCGACGGCGACCTGGCGACGGCGGCGCGGCTCTACGGCGAGGCCGCCGAAAAGGCGTCCAACCTCGCCGAGCGCGCCCACCTGACGCGCCAGGCCGCGCGGATCAACGCCCTCAAGAAGTGACCGGCGGCAGGCGCGGAAGCCCGTCGATCTCCGACAGGTGCTCCAGCACCCGCCCGAAAGCCTGCGCCAGCACCCGCTGCTCTTCAGGGCTCAGCAAGTCGATCAGGTGCTCCCGGACGCCTTCGACGTGCGTCGGCGCCGCGCCCCCCAGCAGTTCCGCGCCGCGTTCGGTCAGCTCCGCGACGACACCGCGCTTGTCCGCCGGGTCGCGGGTGCGGCGGATGATGCCCTCGGCCTCCAGCCGGACCATCTGGTGCGAAAGCCTGCTCTTGGTCGAGCCGAGCAGGCTCGCCAGCTCCGTCATCCGCATCCGGTTGTCGGGCTGGAGCGAAAGGCAGACCAAGACCTCGTAGTCGGCGAGCGAGACGTCGTGGCGCTCGGAGAGTTCGCGATGCAGGCGCTGTCGCAGCCGCATGGTGGCGACGATGTACGAGCGCCAAGCGACCATCTCGGACTCGGACAGCCAGTGCACTTCCTTCTGCTCCACCGCCATCCACGCAGGGTAGATCGTTGATCGCACAAGGCGCATACCCGCCGGTCACTTTTCGGCCTTGAAAAATCCGGGGGAACATTCGCCCGAAGGAGGGTTACGAAAAGGTTGAGACTCGGCGCGAAAAGGCGCATTCTGCTTGTCAGCGGATGGTTCGGGCAAGTACCAGGCGAACTCCTCGGAAGGTCGCCGGACCTGCTCCCAGCCGGGAAAGGTCAGGTGGTGGTATGGCGGGTGATTCTCGCGGTTGACCGCCTGCTGTGTCCCCGCGACCGGAACGGAAAGGACCGGGTCGGTCGCGACTGTGAACAGCGACGAGCGCGGGCATCTCACATGCGCTCGACAATTCTCGCGCATTCGGCGTCACTCCAGCCTGTTTCGGGTTCGCGGCCTCTTCGACCGCCTCGGCAGCGCGGGACGTCGGCCCGGTGATCGCGGCCAACCGGCGATCAGGACAAGACAACCTCGGTAGTTCTGGGTGCGGCCACGCCAAGTGGCCGCACCCAGGCATATCCGGGCCTCTCCGGCTACGCTTCCCCCCGTGCGATTCGACGAAGGCGCGGGCCTGGACACCTCCGAAGTCGAGGACCTGCGAGGCGGCGGTGGCGGCGGCGGCGGGATCGGCGGCCGGGTGGCACTCGGCGGTGGCGGGCTCGGCGTGGTCGGCCTCGTCATCTACTTCCTCATCTCCCAGTTCGGCGGCGTGAGCCTGAACCCGTCCTCGGGCGGGCTCGGCAGCCTGGGCGCCGTGGGTTCCGGGCAGCAGATGGACAGCACGTCGCTGTCGCAGGAGTGCAAGACCGGCGCGGACGCGAACCGGAAACACGACTGCGCGATCGTCGCCGTCATCAACTCGATCCAGGACTACTGGGGTCAGGAATTCCAGCGCTCCGGGTCGACCTACCGCAAGGCCGTCACCAACTTCTTCAACGGCGGCGTGAACACGGCCTGCGGCAACGCGACTTCCGACGTCGGGCCGTTCTACTGCCCCGGCGACTCCGAGGTGTACATCGACCTCGGGTTCTTCAACGAACTCCGCACCAAGTTCGGCGCGGACGGCGGGCCGTTCGCGGAGGCGTACGTGCTGGCCCACGAATACGGCCACCACGTGCAGAACCTCACCGGAGTGTCCAAAAAGGGCACCGGAAGCGGGCCGACGTCGGGTTCGGTGCGGCTCGAACTGCAGGCCGACTGCTACGCCGGCGTCTGGGCGAACCACGCCACCACCACGCCGACGGAGACCGGGCGGCCGCTGCTCAGCGAGATCAGCCAGCAGGACATCAGCTCCGCGCTGGACACCGCTTCGCGGATCGGTGACGACTACATCCAGTCCAAGCTCGGCGGCGGCCGGGTCGACGAGTCGAAGTTCAGCCACGGCACCTCGGCGCAACGGAAGAAGTGGTTCAGCACCGGCTTCCAGACCGGCCAGCCCGCGCGGTGCGACACCTTCGCGACCAACAGCCTGGGCTGAAGGGGCCTTTCGCCTCGCAGCGCCGGCCCGCGCGTGAAGGCCCCTTCCCTCGGCTCAGCCGGGGGAAGGGGCCTTCACGTACTTGCTAACTACTGCCGGCGAACGAAGCGGCGGTGCCGCCTCGGTCCAGTCCCTCGTGAGCTATTACGCGGCAGCGACACCGTGGTCGTCAGCGTGGACGGAAGCCGTCAGGCTCCGCTGCTTGGACCGCTCAGCCGCGCGAAGGGCCTTCGCCTTCGCGGCCTTGCCACCGGGGACACCGTTGATGTTCTCGGTGCTGGTCGCGTAGACACCCAGCGCCCAGGCGACGGCGTCGGAGTTGCGGTCGAGCGCGACGCGGTCGATGTTGCCGAGGTTGTCGCACTTCTGGTGGTAGCACTTGTCGTAGGGAACGTTGGCGCTACCGCCCCACTTGGCGGCCTGCGCCGCGGTCTTCACGCCTTCGGCACCGGTGAACAGGCCACCGGCCGGGATGCCGACCGCGATGAACTGGCCGTAGTCGGAACGACCGGTGAAGTCGGTGCCTTCGACCGGGACACCCTTGCCCTGCTGGAGGTAGTCCACGAGGGTCTTCTCGAGTTCGCCGGAACCGTACGGGCCGGGGCCCGCGCCGGTGACGTCGGAGTCGTCACCGTCGTAGGCGAAGTACGCCGCGTTCGGCGAGCCGATCATGTCGTAGTTGTAGTACAGCGCGATGTCGAGCTGCTGCTCGAAGGTCAGCGAGTTGACGTAGTACGTCGAGCCGACGAGGCCGAACTCCTCGGCGCTCCACCAGCCGAAGCGGACGGCGTTGTTGACCTTGGCCTTGCTGCCCAGCTGCAGCGCGGTCTCCAGCAGCGCGGCCGAACCGGACCCGTTGTCGTTGATGCCGGGGCCCTCGGTGACGCTGTCGAGGTGCGAGCCGAGCATCACGACGTTGTCCTTGCGACCGGTCTTGGTCTCGGCGATGACGTTGTAGCTGGTCCGCGCCTCCTGGAAGGCACGCAGGTCGAGGGTGACCGAGGCACCGGCCTTGCCGGCGAGCGCCTGGCCGTCGGCCTGGGTGACGCCGCCGGTCGGGATCTTGCCCGCTGCCGGGTCGCCCAGGGTGCCGTTGACCGGGCCCGGGACGTTGTTGTAGACGATCGCGCCGACGGCGCCCGCGGCTGCGGCGGTCGCCTGCTTCTGCGCGAAGGAGCAGCCACCGCGCTGGATCAGCGCGATCTTGCCGGTGACCCCGCCGGCGTAGTCGGCGGCTTCGCAGCCGCTGGTGTCGTCGACCGGGACCACCGCGAGCGGGGCGGTGATTCCGCCGGTGGGCGTCGACGGGCTGTAGGACATGATGATGATCGGGACGTCGGCGCCCGCGACAGTCAGCTTCTCCGCGAGGGTCTCCGCGTAGGTGAACGGGAACTCCTGCCGCGTGACCGTGAAGCCGGCCTGCTCCAGCTTCGTGGCGACGTACTCCGCGGACTTCTTGTGGCCCTCGGTGCTCGCGGCGCGGCGTCCGCCGTTCGCGTCCGAAATCCGCTGCAGTGCGATCAGGTGCCGGTTCACATTGGCGCCGTCGACCTTGTTGACGAGCTGCTTGGCCAGCGCGGGGCCGTCGATCTTCGGCGCGGCTGTCGCAGCGGGAGCCATTCCGACCGTGAGCGCGGCGGTGGCCATCACCACGATCGAGGGAACAATGCTTCTTCGCGAATATGACATGAGCGTCACCTTTGTGTGGTTTAGGTCATAGGTCAACCGACGTTCGGCGGACTTCCCATCACCGTTATAGGGTCGTCTGTATGTACGCGATCACCATCCGTGAGCCCGGCGATCCCGATGTTCTCGAATGGACCGAGGTCCCTGATCCGGTGGCGAGTGAAGGCGAAGTCGTCCTCGATGTCGCCGCGAGTGCCGTCAACCGTGCTGACCTGCTGCAACGCCAAGGCCACTATCCGCCTCCGCCGGGTGCGAGCGACATTCTCGGACTCGAATGTTCGGGCACGATCGCCGAAATCGGCGAAGGCGTCGAGGGGTGGCGAATCGGGGACGAGGTTTGTGCTTTGCTCGCCGGTGGCGGCTATGGGGAAAAGGTCGCCGTACCGGCCGGACAACTGCTTCCGCTGCCCGCCGAAGTCGAATTGCTCGCGTCCGCCGGACTGCCCGAAGTCGCGTGCACGGTTTGGGCGAATGTCGTCATGCACGCCAAGCTGACCGAAGGCGAGGTGCTGCTCGTCCACGGTGGCGCGGGCGGGATCGGCACGCACGCGATCCAGGTCGCCAAGGCGCTCGGCGCGACGGTCGCGGTGACGGCGGGTTCGGACGAGCGGCTGGAGAGCTGCCGCCAGCTCGGCGCCGACATCGCGATCAACTACAAGGAGCAGGACTTCGTCGAGGTCCTGCGCGCCGAGACCGGCGGCGCGGACGTCATCCTCGACAACATGGGCGCCAAGTACCTCGACCGCAACCTCGACGCGCTGGCCATGGACGGCAGGCTCGTGGTCATCGGCATGATGGGCGGGGTCAAGGGCGAGCTCAACATCGGCAAGCTGATGGGCAAGCGCGGCAGCGTGTACGGCGCCGGCCTGCGGTCGCGGCCACTGGAACAGAAGGCGGCGATCGTCGCCGACGTGCGCGAACGGCTGTGGCCGCTGGTGGCGCAGGGTTCGGTGAAGCCGATCGTCGGTCAGGTCGTGCCGATGGCCGAGGCCGCTTCGGCGCACAGCGCGTTGGAAGAAGGCACGGTTTTCGGCAAGGTGCTCCTCGCCGCTAAATCTTGACGAGTCAGGCGCAGCCTGTCCGTTGAGGGTGGTGGCGGGGCGGGGTCCGGGCTTAGCGGATCTCTTCCAGCACCCGGACGAGCTGGTTGACCTCGAAGACGTTCGAGTAATGCGCGAGTCCGATGCGGACGGCGCCGCCGACTTCGGCGGCGCCCAGTGATCCGAAGACCCCGCTCGTGCCGTCGTCGGCGAAAGCGCAAAGCCCTTGGGACGCGAGGTACTCCGCGACCTCGGGCGACTTCTTGCCCGCGACGGCGAAGGCCAGCGCGGGGATCCGGCGCATGGCGTCGCCGATGACCATCACGTGCCGCAGCGAACGCAGCTCTGTGGACAGTTGTGCCAGAAGTCCCGCGTGATACGACTTCGCCGAGCCCAGCGACGTCACCAGCTTCTCGCGCCGCGAACCCATCGCCGCGTCGTCCAAACCGGCCAGGTAGTCGATCGACGCGATCAAGCCCGCCAGCAACGGGTACGCGTGCGGGCCCAGCTCCATCCGGGCCGGGCCGCGCGCGGCCGGGTCGAGCGAGACCGACGGCAGGCGTTCGAGCAGTTCGGGGTCGCGGAACACCAGCGCCCCCACCGACGGCCCGCCCCAGGCCTGCGCCGAAACCACCATCACGTCGGCGCCGAGCGCGTTGAGGTCCAGCGGCACGAACGGCGCCGCGTACGTCGCGTCGACGACGACCAGCGCGCCGACGCGTTTCGCGAACTCGATCACCGTCGGGACGTCGGGCCGGGTACCGACCGAACCGGACGCCAGCGTGACCGCGACGGCCTTGGTACGCGCGGAGACGAGGTTCTCGTACTGCCAGGCGGGCAGCTCGCAGGTCTCGATGTCGATCTCGCCCCAGCGCACGACCGCGCCGACGCGTTTCGCGGCGCGGCGCCACGGCGCGAGGTTGGCCTCTTCGTCGAGCCGGGACACGACGACCTCGTCGCCGATCGTCCAGCGATCGGCCATCGCGTCGACCAGGCGGCGGATGAGGTCGGGCGCGTTGGGTCCGAGCACGACTCCGGCCGGGTCGGCGCCGACCAGGTCGGCGACCGCCCGGCGAGCGGCCGTGACAATACTTTCCGCACGCTGTGAGGCCGGAAACGCTCCACCCGGCCCGGACACCGGAGCGCGCATGGCCGTGGACACGGCCGAAGCGACCTGTTCAGGTACGAGCATTCCGGCGGCGCCGTCGAAGTGAATCCAGCCGTCACCCAGCGCGGGAAACAACCCACGGATACGAGCGACGTCGAACGCCATGGGGACACCGTACGGACGTGCGGTTTGGCGCTTTACCCGGGGTTGGGTGGCCGACCACGGGGCGCGACGATTCCCGCTACGCTCGGAGACGGCGCCGAAAACCACACTGCGCTTCGCGCCCGACGTAGGCCAGGATGGAGCACATGACCGACCCAGTTTCCCGTGAATCGACCACCCCCGGTGACGGCGGCGGAGACTCCTCACCCCACGTGGTGGTCGTCGGTCCCGACGGCGTCCCGGTCGGCACCGCACGTCTCGCCTCCGGTTCCGGCGAGGACGCGCCTCCGGAGGAGTCGCTCGGCGACCTCGTCGAGGAACCCGCCAAGGTGATGCGGATCGGCACGATGATCAAGCAGCTGCTGGAGGAGGTCCGCGCCGCGCCGCTGGACGACGCCAGCCGCACGCGCGTGCGCGAGATCCACCAGACCTCGATCCGGGAGCTGGAGCAGGCGCTGGCGCCGGAGCTCCAGGACGAGCTGGAGCGCCTGGTGCGCCCGTTCACCGAGAACTCGACGCCGTCCGACGCCGAGCTGAGGATCGCGCAGGCCCAGCTGGTCGGGTGGCTGGAAGGGCTGTTCAGCGGCATCCAGACCGCGCTGTTCGCGCAGCAGATGGCCGCGCGGGTGCAGCTGGAGCAGATGCGGCGCGGGCTTCCGGCCGGTCCTTCCGCGGGCGGTGCCTTCGGCGGGCAGGCGACCGGTGGCGACGCGCACGGGCCGGGCCAGTACCTCTGACACGCGCTATGAAAGGTCCTTTCCTTGCAAAATTTGCAAGGAAAGGACCTTTCATGGCAGCCCCGGGGGTCAGCGCAGGGAGCGGAAGAACGTCCGCAGGTCGCCGATGAGCAGGTCCGGCACCTCCAGCCCCGGGAAGTGACCCCCTCGGTCCGGAGTGGACCAGTGCACGATGTTGTCGGTGCGCTCGGCGAGACGGCGGATCGGGAGCCCGGTGTCCTTCGGGAACACGGCGACGCCAGTGGGCACAGTGGACTTCGGCGGCTCCGCGCCCCAGGCCGAGCCCAACGCGGCATAGATCCGCGAAGACGAGTTAGCCGTGCCGGTGAGCCAGTAGAGCATCACGTTGGTGAGCAGATCGTCACGATCGATCGCGTCCTCCGGCACGTCCCGCGAGTCCGAATAGGACTTGAACTTCTCCACCAGCCACCCGAGCTGGCCGGCCGGTGAGTCGGTGAGCCCGTAGGCAAGCGTTTGCGGCTTGGTCGCCTGGATCATCGCGTAGCCCAGCTCACCGAACTGGAATTCCCGCCCGCGCGCGAGCGCCGCCTCGCCCCGCGCGAGCTCGTCGCCGGTGAGCCCGTCGAGATCGGCCTCCGACTCGGGCACCGCGCTCGGCAGCATCGTCAGATGCGCGCCGATCACCCGTTCCGGGAATCGGACACCCACCTGACGCGAAACGATCGCGCCCCAATCGCCGCCGTGCACCCCGAACCGCTCGTACCCGAGCCGCGACATCAGCACCGGCCAGGCGCCGGCGATCCGGTCGGGACCCCAGTCCGCCTCGGTCGTCGGACCGGAGAAGCCGAACCCGGGCAGCGACGGCACGACGACGTGGAACGCGTCCTCGGGGTCACCGCCGTACGCGCGCGGGTCCGAAAGGGGGCCGATGACGTCGAGGAACTCCACAAGGGACCCCGGCCAGCCGTGCGTGAGCATCAACGGGATCGCGTCCGGCTCCGGCGACCGCGCGTGCAGGAAGTGGACGTTCGCGCCGTCGATGTTCGTCAGGAAACCGGGGAAACCGTTGAGGCGCTCCTCGTGAGCGCGCCAGTCGTAGCGGAGACGCCAGTACTCGGCGAGCTCCTGGAGGTACCCGAGCGGCGTCCCGAGCCCCCAGCCGACGCCGTCGATCCCGTCGGGCCAGCGCGTGTTCGCCAGGCGGGCGGCGAGGTCGTCGAGGTCGCGCTGCGGGACGGCGATCTTGAACGGCGTGATTTCGTCGGTCATGGGAACGACGGTAGGGAGGATCGAGGACAGGCGCGGTCCTCGATCCTCCCTACCGGTTTGTCGACTATTCGAAATCGATTCCCCAACGCTGGTTGGCCACGTACTGGCAGTCATAGATCACCAGACGTGTGCCGTCCGCGTCGCCGCCGCTCAGCGAGCCGAGGCACCGGCCGGAGCCGGTGTTCTCGATCATGCCGTCCGGCCGTTGGAACCAGCGCTGTGCGAGTCCGTAGTTGCAGTCCCACAGCTGGACAGGGGTGTCGTTCGCGGTGGCACCGTTGGTGACGTCCATGCAGCGGCTCTTCATCCTGATGGTGCCGTCGTTCTGCACCAGCACCTGCTGCGCGGTGGACCCGCTGCAGGTGTACAGGTTGATCGCCGTGCCGTTCGCGTCGTTGTTGTAGTACACGTCCGCGCACTTGCCGCTCACCCCGGCGAGCCGCCCCTTGTGCGGGAACGACCGGACAACACTCCAGACCTGGTACTGCGAGCCCGTACAGGCCTGGATGGTCACCGAGGTCGCGCCCTGGGCCGAGTCGAGACACTTCCCGGACCTCGGGTTGATGAGCGAACCGTCGGGCCTCAGCTGCCAGAACTGAGCGGCGTCACCGGTGCACTGGAACGACCACACGGGGGTCCCGTCGGCCGCGGCCCCGTTCTTCACGTCGAGGCAACGTCCGAGCGCCCGGACGCTCCCGTCCTTCGCCAGGGTCCACGTGTCCGACAAGGACGCGATACAACCTGTCGTCCCGATGGTCGCGCCGTTGGCCACGATCCGGCCGCTGACGTTGAGGCAGGACCCGAAGCCGTCGGTCAGCTGGCCCGCCGGAGCGGCGCGTTCCGCGATCTTCCAGATCTGCTGTGCCTGGCCGTTGCAGTCCTGGATGGTGACGACGGCCCCGTCCGTCGATCCGGCCGCCGACAGGCAGCGCCCGGATCCGAGGTTGAAGATCCGGCCGTCGTCGAAGATCTGCCATTCCTGCGTCGAGGACCCGGCACAGCCCACCGCGACCACGCGAGAACCGGCCGCCGTCGCGCCACCCTCCACGTCCAGGCACTGCCCGAGGACGTGGAGGGCCGTGTCCCCGGCGGTCCACTGCTGGGCAACGGAAGACGAACATGTCCACATCTGGACCGTGGTGTTGGTCGGCACACCTCCGGACAGATCGAGACAAGCACCGCCGACACCGGTGACGAGCCCGCTTGTCGACACTCGGTTCGAGCGCGTCCTGAGGTTGCGGTACTTGACCTGGTCACCTGTTCCGTGGCCGGAGAGCTGCACGTACGACCGCCGATTGAACATCGCCGGAGCGGTGTACTCGTTCACCTTGGTGCCGTTGAGCAGCACCGTCACCTTGGGACCGGCCACGGTGATCTCGAAGGTGTTCCACTCCCCGACAGGTTTCGCCGCTGTCGCGATCGGCGCCTTGATCCCCTTGATCGCCCCGGTCGCGTCCGCGGGCGCCGCCGAGGCTCCACCGATCGCGATCTGCGCCGCGGCGGGGCCAGGACCACGCGGAAGCCCGACGTGCACGGCCGACTGCGAGTTCGCGCCTGTCGCCTTCCAATCGACCTTCAGCGTGTAGTCGTTGTCGAACAGGTTGGACGGGTTCCACGGGCCACCCGTCCCTGCCAGCGTGCCGAATTCACAACCGTCCTGTGTGGCGAGGTTCGGCCCCCAGCGAGCAAGGGAAGACTCGGCCCTGCCGTCCATGAGCGAGCTGAAGCCGGGTTCGAGGTTCGCGTTGACGCAGTTCCCCGCCGGGCCGGCGGCCGGGCCTCCGACGAAGTAGCCGGCCACGTCAGCGGTGAGCTCGGCTTCTCCTTCGGAGTTCGACGCGCTGAGCTTCCCGCTCGCCCCCAACGGGACCAGCGCCGTGGCCGGAGCTGTCTTGCCCTGGTCGACCTGCAAAGCAGGTGCGTTGGCGAAGCCGGTCTCAGGTGCGAAGAAGGAGATTCCTGTGTTGATCACCTTGTCCGCCGCGGATCCGGTGACCACCACGCCTGTCGCGCCGAGCGGAACCCCCGCGGTGCCGGCGACCTGGGTGGTCACGGTGGCACCACGTTTGATGGTTCCCATCGGGACGCCGGTCCCGGTGCCGGTGTCGATCGCTCTGCTGGTCCCGAGCGCGGGGACGAATTTCGCACCGTCGCCGGGGGCGAACCAGCCCAGGAGGTCGACCGCGAGGTGGACCAGACCGGCCGAGTTCCGCAGCCGGATCTTCCCGTCGTCGCCGATCCGGACGAAGGCGATGTTGGACCGTCGCTGGCCGACGTTCATGAAGACGCTGCTGGTGTCGGGCGGGTAAGTCTGCGGATAGGCCGAGATGAAGGTCCCCGCCGTCGACTGACCTGCCGTGAGGTTCACCACCGCCGAGGTCGCGTTCGCCGGTACACCCGACACACCCCGGACCTGGACGGCGATCTCCTCGCCCGCACCGAGCGGCGTGTTCTTCACCGATGCCAGGTTCTTCGTGTCGAGGAGCCTGGCCCCGCCTGCCTTTGCCGTGTAGGTACCCACGCCGTCAGGGCTGAAGTATCCGGCGAAGTCCACCGTCATCCCAGGGGTGCCGACGGTGTTGTGGATGCGGACGGCCCCGTCGCCACCGAGCGGAACGATGACGGTCAAGGTGGTCTGCCTGTTGGTCTGCACCGGGAACCGGATCGGCTGCGCGGCACCGGGGTTGCCCGCGGTGAACCGCAGTTCCGTCGGCCCGTCGGTCAGACCGGCGGTGACGGTCAGCACGACCGCCGTCGCGTTGGGGGGCGCGCCGGGGACCGTCAGCGCGAACGTCTCACCTGCCGTGAAGCGTCGCTGGTGCCCACCGACCGCCGTGTTGGTGTCGAGGATCCGAGTCGGGTTCGTCTGGGCGGTGTAGCCGCTGGGCTGAGCGGCGGTCGCCGACCCTGGCGAACCCGCCCAAAGCACACCGACGCCCCAGTCGTTGGGAGATCCACCCGGCACGGCCTTCGCGCGAGACTTGAGCAGGTACTCCAGCTGCGTGGCGTCCAGCTGCGCGTTCGCGCCCTTGAACAAGGCGGCCACCCCGGCCACGTGCGCGGCGGCCGCGGACGTGCCGGTGAAGAGTTCCGACCCGTTGGTGTAGGTCGAAACGCTGCCAAAACCGGTGATGTCCGGCTTGGTCCGACCGTCGACCGTCGGGCCGTGACTGCTGTAGGGCTCGAGCTGCCCCGACGCGGGCTTGGTCGCACCTGTCGCCAAGACGTACGGCGAGCTGGCGGGCTCGGCGATACTCCCCGCCGGAGTCGACCACTGAAGACCGCCGGTCTTCCCGAGCTTGGACAGGTAGAGGTCGAACTTCGTCGTGAAGGGAGCGTTGTTGTTCTTGACCCAGGCGTAGTAGGTGACACCAGAACCGGTGTTGTTGGTGAAGGTCGCTTCTTCGACCGGGGCACCACCACCGGCGGTGTCACGCTGGGAGAGCGTCGACCGAGCCACCACATGCGGATCGTTCGGGCCGGTCGGAGCGGACGACCAGTCGGTGATGTACAGGTCGAGGTCCTTCGTCGTGACCGGCCAGGCATCCCAGCGCAGAGTCACCGTCGCGGGATGGCCCGCGCCGACCGAGAAGTTGTTGACCTCCGAAGCACCACTGAACTCGACCCAGGTGGACGCGCCGGTCCGATCCGCGGCCTCGCCGGCGAAATGCCGCTCACCGTAGTTGCCCGCCGCGGTCGACCACAGGATTCCGGCTTGGCGGGAACGCTGAACGACCTGTGCCGGACTGTTGACGTCCGGGCCTGTTCCGTCGCCGCGCCCGGCGCCCGGCGCGGCGATCGCCGCGCTGATGATCTGCACACCCTGCTGCTGTAGCCAATCCGCGGCCGGTGCGAAGCCCATGTCATCCTCGACGCACGCGAGATAGAGCTGTGCGGCGGGCGCCATCTCATGGACGATCTCCGCGACGTTTACGCCGTGCGGGTCGTCGATCGTCGCGTCGAGACAGTTCGAACCGTTGGTGACGAGCTGGGTCCCACTGGGGAGTTCACCTGCCGCCTGAGCGGCGGCGAGGCCGGCGAATCCGACATCGAGGATGCCGATCTTCACTCCGGCGCCCTTGTTGTTCGTGTCGATCCATGCCTGGGCCCCGGAAACCCCGACGCCTTCGGAAGTCACGCTCGACGGAAGCACCTTCGTCGGCCGCTTCACTTCGCGGACGCCTGGCTGCTTCGCCAGTTCGCCGATCTTGTCCTCGGTCACCGCCGCCCTGACCCGCCCGGGCTGCGCGGCGGAAACCGTCCCACCGACCGCCTTGACGGCGTTTCGGAGGTCGGACTCGTTCTGACCGTGAACGTAGAGGAGCACGTGGCCGTTCTGGTCCTTGGCCACTCGCTCCTTGGGTCTCTGCCCGGCCACCGATTCCGCGACCGGCGCGTCGCCTGGTGGCGCCGCGCTGGCCGGCAACGTGAGGCCACTCACCGCCAAGGACATGGTGGCGGCTACCAGGGCCGCACGTCGCAATGTCTTCATTTTTCCTTCCGATTACTTGAAGAAGCTGACTTCGCTCAACGGCGCGACATAGTCACCCAGCACGGGCGTATTCAATCGCCCCGAGAATATTTCGACCAGAAACTCGGTGAAACCACCGTCGAAGACCAGGTGATCGTCCTCACGATCGCCGACCACGATCTTCCAGTCGTCAACAGGACCGACCGTCAGCCAATAAAGCTGCTCGGACGAGGTACTGCTTCCCCAGCAGAGCAAACCACCAAGACTGGGGAAAGCGCCGAACGCATGATGGTGCGAAAACTCTTCAACCAATTCACCCAGCTGCCTGGTTCGCTCCATCCCATCCTTGAGCAAGTTCAGTCTTCCGTTCGAACAAGACGGGTGATCGATCCGAATGAATCTATCCGCTACCACCGCAGGATAGAGCGCACAGAATTCCATGTAGTCCTGCGGCAACTTGCTCCCAAGCCCCTGCTCGACCGAACTCCAGTCCACTGGATTCGGTTCGAAGTCGGGCACACCCAGCAAGTTAGCGAGCTCACCCACAGGCTCCCTCATAATGAGTCTCCCTTCGTGGGACATTGGAAACAATCACGTCGATACAAGTTCCACCACTGCCTATCGCAAATAACTTCACATACGAGGGAACGTTTCCACCCGTGTTGTCGTACACGGGGGTTACCACATAGTAAACTGTCTCTTTTCGCTTCTGCACAGCGTCAGCGACCGCATATTCGACACGTTTGATTTGAGACCTGTTGACATCACGCCGATAAGCGGGGATCAGGTTTTCAAGCTTCGTACCCGAACCGCCGAACCAGGCAGCAATAAGATGCGTCTTATCAAATGGGACACCGTTCTCATCCGCCCCTTTGTACCCTTTAGGGGCTTTAGAACCGGTCTTCGTACCTTTCACCAGAGGGTCACACAACTTGGCCGTCGCACCCGTGGCACGCAGCTGCTCATCCAGTGGAGAATATGAGATCCAGCCTCCACAGTAGTCTTTCTCCTCCTCCCCAGGGCGCACTGCGCCTTCCGGAGCGGTTTTATATCTTCTTTCGTACTCTCGGTACAACCAACTATTCGGGCCGATATCGGTTACCCGGTTTTCATCCTTGCTGTACTCGTCCCCCTTTTCCTTCACCTTGGTGTTCTGAGTCACGACGTCGATCTCGTCGGCGATCTTGGCTACGGTCTTACCGGCCACCAGCTTGACCGCTTGCTGCAGTGCGGCGCTCACCCAAGGCGGAGGGGGCGGAGGCTTCGGCGGAGTCGGCCGAGGTCCGGGCCCCCCGCCCCTGCCGCCCCCTACCTTCGGCCCGGGGCCAGTTCCCGGCCCTCTCGGCGGCCCGTCCAACCCCGGATTTCGTCCTTGCTCACGCAGCCACCAGGCCTCTTCTGCGACTTCTTCCTTCGTTGTCGACCAAGCGATCGGCCGGGCGACAGCGTCGACTCGACTTCCTGCCCAGGGCAACGTGCAGCTGCGAATACAGTTGTCGATCGCGGCATAAGCCGCGGCACCGACCAGAACGGCTCCGGCGATTTGCCAACCGATTCCGACAGCTCCGATTCCAACGGCAATCGGGTTATGTCCGTCGGAATCGACGTTTCCCATCACATCGCTGTTGCCGTACGTGTAGCGATTGGCGGCCACTGACGGCTTCGGGTCAAGCGTTTGGTCATCCCGCGAAAGGAACCCACCGCGCTCCGGCGAGTACCACCGCGCGGTCATGTTTACGTCGCCGGAATCCGGACTGGTCCAGTCTCCCTGGTACCCCAGATTCGAAGTCTCACCCGACGATGCGGTCACCACACCGAACGGATCGAACGTCCGCTGACCATCGACGACAGCGCCGAGATAGCGCCCGACGACATCGCCGTGCCGGTCGGCGTAGAGCAGCTTCCCGCCGGCACCGGCCTTGTCACTCAACGCGGTTCCGTCGGGGAGACGGGACACGGTGCGCATGCCGTCGGTGACGGTCTCGTTCGACATGCCGTCGTAGGTCAAGGTGACGTTGTTGCGGGTGTGGACGCGGTCCGCGCTGTCGTACTGATAGTTCGTCGCGCCTTGAGTGACCAGCCGATCGAAGGCGTCGAAACCGCTCGTCGTCGTGGTGCTCCCACGAGTCACCGCGGAGACAGTGCCGCGTTTCGTGTAGGTGTAGGCGGCGCCGCCACCGGACAAGAGCTGATTTCGCTCGTTGTAGGTGTAGGCCGCGCCGTTGACCGATGATCGGTTACCCGCGTCGTCCCAGCCATAAGTCGCCTGCTGGGTTCCGGCGGTCCACGAGGTCAGGCGACCGACACCGTCGTACCCGTAGGCATTGGTGGCGGGCGCACCAGGACGTGTCGAGGTCTTCGAGGTGACCTTGTCGTCCTTGTCGTACCCGTAGCTGTCGCCGAGCACGACTCGCGTACTGGTGTCGGTCGACTGCGTCAGGTTGTCCGACGCGAGCCTGCCGAGTTTGTCGTAACCGATGTTGCGGGTGACCCGCCCGGACAGCGCGCGGTCCTTCGTCAGAGAGAGCCGCCCGGCGTTGTCGTACCGGTAGTCCACCGTCCGACCGGTGATGGGGTCCGCCGCCGAGTAGAGCCGCCCCGCGTCGTCATAGGTGAACGTCGTGGTTCCGGCCGCATCGGCTCGCGTCGCGAGCGTCCCGTCGCCGTTGTAGCTGTAGGTGGCGGTTCCCATGGGCCCCTGCGAGGTTCGCAGGTTGCCGCGGTCGTCGTAGCGATAGTGCGTGTCACCGCCGGGACTGCCGACCTTCGTGACGCGGCCCGCCAGGTCGTACCCGAACGCGCGGTCTGTGGTCGCCTGTTCCGCGCCGGCGCCGCGCTCGATGGTCAGCCGGTCCTGGTCGTCGTACTCACGCGTGCGAGTGACGCCTCCTGGAGCGACCAGCTTTGTCGCACGTCCGACAGCGTCGTACGAGGTGGTCCAGGAACGATCGGCGGACGCGGTGGCTCCCGTGACAGCGGGTTCGATCACCGATTCCGGCAGTCCCCAAGGGTTGTAGGTGTAGTCCGTCGCGTTGCCCTTGCCGTCCACGAAGTGGCTGCGGCTGCCAAGCCGGTCGTAGCCGGTCCAAGTCGTGATGGACTTCGTGGCGTCGACCTTCTCGACCTGCTTGACGAGCCGGTTGAGGAAGTCATAGCCGTAGTCGACCGTCCGGCCTTCCGGAGAGACCGACTGCAGCACGTTCCCGTTACCGTCGTAGCTGGACGAAGACGAACGCTGCTGCTGGCCGTCGACGACCTGCCCGGTTCCGGTCATCCGACCCGCCAGGTCATAGGTCCTCGTGCTGACCAGACCGGTCGGGTCGGTGACGCTGTTCTGCCGTCCCGAGTTGTCATAGCCGTACGTCACCGTGCGGTTGGTCTCGTCGGTTGCGCCGATCAGGTCGTTCGCACCGTTGTAAGCCGTCGTGCTGACGAAGCCTTGTGGAGTGGTTTGGGAGGTGACGTTCCCGGCGTCGTCGTATCCGGTCCGGGCCGTGTAGAAGACGTTTTGACCGCCATAGCGCTCGACCTGCGTCGCCGTGATCCGCCGGCCGAGCTCGTCGTAGGTGAACTCCTCACGGGCACCGGTCGCGTCGGTGCTGCTCAGAAGTTCGCCGTTCCCGTTATAGGAAGACTTCAGGACCGACGGTGTGTCACCGACCTGCGGCAACGTCGAAGTGAGGACGCGGCCATAGGGGTCGTAGGTGTTCGTGGTGGTGCGGTTCAGGTGGTCGGTGACCGTGAGCGCGTTGCCCCCGCGGTCATAGACCGTCCGGGTCACCGGAGCGATCGGCTGGCCGCCCGGAGGTGTATAGGTGGGGAGAGTCCCCGCGGTCGCCCTGCCCATGTTGTCGCGCTCGGTCGTGGTGACGTTCCCAGCGCTGTCCTTGGACTGGGTGACCTCGCCGAACGTGTTGTGCCCCAAAGACTCGGTCAGCTCCACGTTCGCGGTCTTCTGACCGTTGACCCAAACGTCCACGGCCGGCTTGATCGTCGAGACGGGTTGTCCGGCCGCGTCATAGGTGTTGCGGGTTTCGACCTGTCGCCGGTCGGTGTTCGCCACCGCCAGCCCACGTTCGTCGTAAGTCGTGGTCGACGACAGGACCAGGCCCGTCGACGCGTTCGTGTCCTGCCTGCGAACACTGCCGTTGGGCGCGTAGGTGAAGTCGGTCGTCTCGATGCGCGCGGGATCGGCCGCACCGGTCGAGGAAGCGCGGGTGGGATTGCCCGCGCCATCTCGAACGAAGGTGGTCTTCCGCTTCACACCATCCGGGTCCACTGTGGACTCCGTGGCGTAACCGGCGGCGTCGTAAACTGTCGACGTCTTCCGGTTGCCTGCGGTGACCTGCTGCGTCAGGTTTCCGGCGGGATCGTAGACGCGTTGCTCCAGCAGAACGTCCCGAGCCGGTCCGGACGGAGGCTGATATCCCTCCAAGGTTGTCGTGGCGAGCAAGCCGTCGCCGTAGTAGCCGTACCGGGTGGCACGGTTCATCGCGTCCTGAACCCGCTCGAGTCGCCCGGTGGGGTCATAGCTCCGGTTCTCGACCCGCAAGCTGCCCATGCCCGAAGTGGCGGGATCGGCTCCGATGCCGCTGGCCACTCGCGACAACAGCCGGTGCTCGTCGTCGAACTGATCGGTCCATTTCGTGCCGAGGACATCGGTGGTGACGACCTTGAGCAGGTCAGGCGAGCGCTCGTACTGGACCACGCCGCCATCCGGGTAATTGACGCTGACCCGCTGATCGAAGGCGTTGTAGCCGAACGTGGTCTTCCGAGCGACGTCCCCTCCTGTCGCATCGGAGACCGTCGCCTCCAGCAGGTTGCCGTTTCCGTCGTAGACGTTGCTGGTGACGGGAGTGTGCGTCACACCGGTGATCGTGTTGGTCGCCGCCGGTCCGGTGATCTTCGCGATTTCGGCCTTCGGCGTGTACTCGAAGTTCTTGGTCCCGAACACCCCGCCGGCGGCGTTGCCCTCCCGCTGGGACAGGCGTCTGCCTATGCCGTCATAGGTGTACGCCGTGACCAGCCCCATCACGTCCCGGGTGAAGGCCAAGTCACCATTCGCCCGGAACGCGTTGGTCGCGACCTGGTTCCGCCGGTCGGTGGCCTGTATCAGCACCCCTGCGGGCACCTTGCCCCCGCCTTCGGCGGTTTCGGTGCCGTTGGCGTAGGTCCTCACCTCGGTCGGCGCGGCGATCTGCCCCGCCGGGATCGGGAACGTCGTCGTGGTGAGCCTGCCGGCGGTGTCATAGGCGTACAACGTCCGGAACCGGGTGTCCGTGGCGTTCGAAGAACGCGCATCCGAGCTGGTGGCGACCTTGTCGCGCCTCGGGTCCAACGGGTCGGACGAGGTGACATACGTGAAGTACGAAGTGTTGCACGACCCCACAGCCCGGCAGGTCTTGCGGCTCAGCA
Organism: Amycolatopsis speibonae; assembly: GCF_042647925.1. NCBI lineage: Bacteria > Bacillati > Actinomycetota > Actinomycetes > Pseudonocardiales > Pseudonocardiaceae > Amycolatopsis > Amycolatopsis speibonae. The sequence continues at coordinate 121,753 of NZ_JBHRWK010000014.1, read as the reverse complement.
CGTTGCCCCGGTCGTCCGTGGTCTGCTCGACCCGGTTGTCCAGCTCGTCGACGGTGGCCTTCAGGAAGCCCTTTTCGTTGTACTCCCAGTGTTTGTCGAATCCCTTGTGGACGATCGAGGTCTGGCGACCACCCTGATCCGCGTCGAACTTGTACGTCCACTCCGGGTAGGGGCCGCGCAGCGCGACCGTGCGCTCCGCGTTGTTGCGCAGCGGCAGGTCGAGTGTCCACTTGCGACCATCGTGATCGGTGAGCGCCTTCGCCCGGTCGGCTCGATCGTCGTAACCGATCTCGGCGAAGACTCGACCGTCCTGCGGCAAGGTGATCTTCGTGAGCTGGTCGATCGTCCGTGCGGCACCGAAGTGCTGCCCGACAGCAAACGGGCTCAAGGTGTGCTGGTAGAGCGCGACCTCGTCGATCGAACCGTTGAAGTAGAAGTCGCCGCCGTTCGTCGACGGGAAGTTCTTGCCGACACCGCCGCCGACCACCAGTTTGCCCAGCGTCCCGTGGTCGATCAGCCCGGTGATCGTTCCGATGGCCCCGCCATCGAGGTACAGCGTCTGGCGATCGACCTCGGACGTCAGCACCGCGTGGTGCCAGCCGTTGTCGTTGACCGGGTTCGTACTGATCACCTGGCTCGGCCCGGTCACGTTACGGGCCGACAACCCACCGTAGAGGTGACCGTCGATTCCCACGTAGAGCAAAGGTCGCCATTTGGCGGGTGCGGTGGCGGGGAAGGCCTGATCGGCATAGCTGAGCAGGGTCCCGCTCGCCCCGGTCTTGAACCACAATTCGGCGGAGACCGACATGTTCTCTTTGAGCAGGTCGTCCGGCAGAGTCAGGTGACTGGCCATGCCGTCGAAGACCGCGGCTGTGTCGGTCGTGCCGCCGAGTGCTCCAACCGCCCCGAAGCCGAGGCCGTTCTGCCTGCCGGAGTCGGCGCCCGGCGTGCGAGCCGCGGCGTTCGCCGTCGTCGGCCCGCTGTCCTCGTTGAGCCGCCAGTAGCCGCGCGGCCCGTCGTCCATGACCGAACTGCGGTAGTGCGAACCGGCGAGACGCCCGTAGGTCGTGCAGTTCGGTGCCGCGCCGGGAGCGCAGACACCGGTCAACGTGTCGCCGTCGTAGGTGTAGTTCCAGGTCAACGGATCCTGCCCGGCGGCGGGCGGGGGTGTCTGCACCTTGGTGACGTGCGCGCCCGTCCAAGTGATTCCCAGGGAGCGCCCGGATACGTCGTTCACCACCGCGGTCACGTGCCCGGAAGTGTCGTACTCGAGATGCTCGGTGAGCCCTGCCGGGTCGGTGATCCGGATCAGCTTGCCCGCGTTGTCGAACAGCCAGCGACTGCCGGTGACGTCCCTGAGCGTGTAGTAGCCGGTGCCACTGTCGTAGACAAGATCGACGTTCTGGCCCATCGGCGGCGCGAAGGAACCGTCCGGGTTACGGCCGAACCTGGCCTGCCTGCCGTTCGGATAGGTCAGCAGGACGTCGACGACGACGTTCTGCGCGGACCGGTTCGGGACGAGCCGGGTGTCCAGCCGGGACGCCCAGCCGACGCCGAATGCGGTGTCCCTACGGGGATCCAGGCTGTTGTACGTCCTCGTGATGGTGAGATCGGGACCGACGGTGGCGACGTTGGCGTCGGTGACGACGGTCGAATAGTTCCCGATCTGCGGATCGAGACCAGGACCGTTCACGGTGTCCGGACTGCCCGCGAGGTGCGAGGTGATCTCCGGCTGCGGAACGCGCGTGGTCAGCGCCAGCGGGCCGACCCAGTTCGGCGACGGGCTCACCGTGTCATGGGTCTTGACGCCCCAGTAGTAGGTCTTGCTCCAGGCCAGCTTGCCTCCCGGCGGCACCCAGCTTTCGGGGCCCCACGGGGAATCCGTGCAGTTCTGAGTCAGCGCGGCATCGGCGCAGATCCGGAACTGGAACGTGAACCCCTTGTTCGGCCAGTTGTCGTCATCGACGGCACGGGCGAACAAGGTAGGCGTCAAGGATTCGACCGTCGCGCCGTTTCCGGGCTGCTGGTAGTTGGACCCCGGTGGAGTGTTCTGGACCTTCAGCGGAGCTGAACCGTAGGGAACCTCGTAGACGACGTGAAAGTCCTCGTTCGCGGGATTCCACATGGTCAGCAGAAGTTCGTAGTCACCCGGGGCCAACGCGGTCAGCGGCACCGTGATGGTCGCCTGGCCACCGGGCGGCACGTCCACGCCCGGCGCGACTCCCTGTGAGGTCTTGATCACCGTGCCGTTCTGTTTGACCAGATAACCCAGCCGGTATCCGCCACCGGCCGCCCACGTGGACGAACCCTGGTTCGTGACCTTCGCAGTGAACGTTCCCTCGCGCGTGTTGGTCGGCAGGAGGACGTCGGTAAGCTCGTAAGCGGCGCCTTCCGGCGCGTAGCGAACATCCAGGTACGGCTTGTTAGGGGTGTTGGCGGAGGCGAAGCGTTTGAAAGCCGCGCTGTCGCCTTCGTTGGCGGCGCGGATGGTGAAACCGTTGCCCAAAGCCGTTCCGTGCGACCACTGGATGGCGATGTCCTGTGGCAGGACGAACTGGGTCAGGTACTGACCCGCGCACCCCGCGCCCAACGCCGGAACGTCCACGGTCGCGAGCGCCCGGCCCGCCGCCGCTCCCGGCCACACCGCGTTGTTGCCCCAGCCTTGGGTGACCTCGAACAGGGTGACCGGGCGTGTCTGACACGAATGAATGGCCAGCACGTCGAGCGTCGCCCCGATGATGTACTGGTTCCGAAGGGCGGCGGAAACGGACTCGAGCTTCAGGTACGAACGGGAGATGGTCCTCCCGCCGTTCGGCGAACCGACCTCGAGTTCGATGTTCCCCGAATTGTTCTGCGTCGTACCGGACTTGACGTAGGTGTCCTCGTTGACCCAGACCTTCCCGACACTCGGGTCCACGACGACGGGAAAGACGCGACTCGGATCACGCAGCCAAGCCGTGTCCAGATCGACTCGCAGGGTCCAAGCCTCGGCACCGGTCTGCGCGAGCGAGTACCGGACGCCCTCGCTCCGGACACCGGTCCCGGTCACCGGATCGACCTTGCCGTCGACCATGAAACCGGCGGGAATGACTCCCCGCACCGTGCCGGCCGGGTCGATCAGTTTGACGTCGCCATCGACGATCCGCGGACGAAGCGCGCCGGTATGCAGGGTGAAGGCATAACTCGTTCGCGCCTTCGACGAGTGCAGGACGAGTTCCTCTTTGAGCCCGTCACCGGTGGCCGACAAACGCAGGTCCACGTCCGGCATGGCACCGGGATAGGTCACGCTCTCCGCGGCCGGTCGCGCTGATGCGGGAGTGGCTTCCTGAAGGGCGTAAGCCAGCGTGTGGCCGCCGTCCAACCGGACGGTGGCCACCTGCCCCGCGTTCGCGAGCGGTGCGAAGCTGACAGCGGTCGGGGCGTTCCTCGGGGACCACCGGCCATCCGGGCCCGCCTGCAGGTTCAGGTCGACCGGGGCCCAGCCGCCGTCGGCCTTCCGAACGTTCGCTTGTCCGGTGTGCACCCGAAGCGTGCGGCTGCCGTCTGGATTGTCGAACGTCTGGGTGTCCGCCGTGCGGTCCTGTGGCCGCTCGACGGCTTGGGGATCGATCGCCGGCAACCCGCTTCGCTGGTCGACGGCCGGCTTGACGTGCTTCCCGCCGTTGACCACACCGTTGACCTGAGGCGGCGCGGCGGCCGAGTCGGCCACCGCGCCGGGAGGACGAGGAGTGTCGCGAGGCTCGAGTCTCGGTCTTTCGTCTCTCCCCGAACCCTGCCCGGTGCCCGGTCTCTGCTCGGGCGAGTCGAGCGAAGCTCCCAGCGGCAACGGCTCGGCCGGTTTGGCGTACTCGACGGCCGAGCCGGCCACAGGAAGCAAGACGGCCAGCACGAGGCCGAGAATCAACCAGTTCCGCGCAGCATTGACCACACGTGAACGCGCCACAGTGACGTACCCCCACAGACCGAACGGTCGTCCCCCGACGCCGAACGAAACGTTAAGTGGGCGTAAAACGATCAGTCAACGGGCCAGAGCACGAACTACTCGAATGCCGTAACGGAACGAAACATCCCATGTACTCCAAGTGGCCGAACGATCAACTGCGAATGAGCCGCGCCCACCGCCTGCGCAGCGGAGTCACCTGAGCCTCCGGAGGCCCGTCAGGCTCCGGGACGGGGCGGATCACAGGTGCGTAGACGGACTTCGCCAGATCGAGTTTCGCCTTCTTGAAACCGGCCAACGCGTCGGGTGTGTATCCGCCCGCCTTCGGTCGATCGGGTACCTGACTCAGGTCCTCCAGCAGGGTCCAGTTGGACCCGAGCGCCGCGAGAGAACGATGCTTCGTCGCGTAGTAGTCGGGGTGGATCGAAACCGCGACTCCCGAAGCACCCGCCGCCGCGGCCAGCATGTGCAGGTGGAACCTGGTGGAGATCCAGGTCTGCCGAGGCGAGACCGGAAGCCCGTGTGTCCAGATGTGCGAAAACGGGTAGAACCGGGCGCCCGGCAACTCTCGCTCGAGCAGGGCGAACACCTCGCGGTCGACGCGAGGCACGCCTTCGACGACGCCGATCTTCTCAGGCGGGATCTTCCACGAGCGCAGCATCGAAAGCACCGCGCCCGCCAGCTTGCCGACCCCGACCTCCACCAGATCGGACTGGATGCAGAGCATGACCTCGGGCAGTTCCTCGGCCTCCTCGTAGAGGTGCGAGCCGATACCGATGAACGCGTCGTCGAGCCCCACGGGAAGGTCCAGCAGCTCCGCGGAAGCGTCGTCGCGGACTTCCACGATCTCGAACCGGTCGGCCAGCGCACGCAGCAACGGCGCGACGTCGTCGCAAGCGGGTAGCAGCCCCTGCCCCGTCATGGCCGCCCGGCCACCGGAACGCTCGGCGGCGGCCGCCGCTCCGGCCAGGAGGCCGATCTGCTTGGGCCAGAGCTTGTTGATGTAGCCACCACCGACGACGTGCACCACATCGACCGTCGCGAGCAGCTCGATCCCGTGATGCAGCCTGGGCATCATGCCGGGGTTGTAGATGGCTTCCCGGACCCACGCGGCCGCCTGCCACGGGTCCTCGGAAGGGGCCTCCCAGCAGAGACGCCACAGTGTGTCCGTGAACTTCGCTCGCGGATGCAGCCCGTCGAGGAGGACGGCGGCGGGACCGGGCGAATGGGTGTCGACCCATACATCCGCGTCGGGCGCCACTTCAGCCAGATGCCGGAGCCAGCTCGCGGCAATGAGTTCGTCACCGTAATTGGGGTGACCGACCGGCGCGACCAGGTAATACAGCGCGCGCTGGGCAGGCTTCGAAACCGAAGCCGTTCTGTCGGGGACCGGCATCCGTGCATCGTAACGCCGCACACACCGTTACTGGAGCGGGAGCGCGAAACCACCTCGAGACGGGGCGGCCCAGGCCCGATCGGCCCCATCGGTACCCTCGTTCCCGTGCATGCCACCAGCACGGTTAACGCCGCCGACAGTGCTGCGCCGACCTCGGTTCCGCCGATTTCGGACAGCAAGACGTTTTCGCGCGCGTTCGCCGACATCAAGACCGGGTTCGCCGCCAAAGAGCTTTGGGGACACCTCGGCTGGCAGGACATCAAGCAGCGCTATCGCCGCTCGGTGATCGGCCCGTTCTGGATCACCATCAGCCAGGGTGTCATCGCGCTGGGCCTGGGACTCCTGTACTCACAGCTGTTCGGCATGCCGACGGCGACGTTCCTGCCCTACATCAGCACCGGGTTCATCATCTGGGGCTTCATCAGCGGCTGCCTGTCCGAGGGCATGGAGACCTTCATCTCCAACGAGGGGCTGATCAAACAGCTCCCGGCGCCGCTGTCGGTCTACGTGCTGCGCACGGTGTGGCGTCAGACCCTGATGCTGATGCACAACCTGATCGTCTACGTGATCGTCGTGGCGATCTTCTACACCGCGCTCAACCATCCGTACTCACTGAACACCGGCAACTGCAATCCGGGCTACTCCGGCATCTGCCACCCCGGCATCGGCTGGTACTCGCTCACCGCGATCCCCGGCTTCTTCATGCTCGCGCTGAACGCCGGCTGGGTCACCCTGCTGCTGGGCATCATCTCGACCCGCTACCGAGACATCCCGCAGGTGATCAGCTCGATCATCCAGCTGCTCTTCTACCTGACGCCGATCGTGTGGCCGATCGACCAGCTGCTGGCGGGCGGCGCCCGTGCGAACACCTCGTGGGCGCTGCCGTTCGTCCACGGCAACCCGTTGTTCCACTTCATCCAGATCGTGCGCGCGCCGCTGATCGGACAGGAAGTCAGCATCAACAGCTGGTACGTGGTGCTCGGCATCACCGTCATCGGCTGGATCCTCGCGCTGGTCGCGATGCGCAATTACCGTTCCCGCGTCTCTTATTGGGTGTGACAGATGGTCAGCATTGATGTGCACAACGCCTACGTCGACTTCCCGATCTTCGACGCGAAGACCCGCTCGCTGAAGAAGCGCGTTCTGGGCAAGGTCGGCGGCAAGATCGGCACCGAGAGCAAGGTGCCGATCATCGAAGCCCTCCACGACGTGACGCTCTCGCTGAAGCAGGGCGACCGCGTCGGACTGGTCGGCCACAACGGTGCCGGGAAGTCGACCCTGCTGCGACTGCTGTCCGGGATCTACGAGCCCACGCGTGGCTCGGCGAAGATCTCGGGCAAGATCGCGCCGGTCTTCGACCTCGGCATCGGCATGGACCCGGAGATCTCCGGGCTGGAGAACATCATCGTCCGCGGCCTGTTCCTCGGGATGACCGCGAAGCAGATGGAAGCCCGCATCGACGACATCGCGGAGTTCACCGAACTCGGCGACTACCTGCAGATGCCGCTGCGGACGTACTCCACGGGTATGCGCGTGCGGCTGGCGCTGGGTGTGGTCACCTCGATCGACCCGGAGATCCTGATCCTCGACGAGGGCATCGGCGCGGTCGACGCGGCGTTCCTCAACAAGGCCAAGGACCGGCTGAAGGATCTGGTGAAGCGGTCCGGCATCCTGGTGTTCGCCAGCCACTCCGACGAGTTCCTCTTCGAGCTCTGCGACTCCGCGATCTGGATGGACGAGGGACACGTCAAGCAGCGCGGTTCGCTGCGTGACGTGCTCACCGGCTACAAGGGGCGCGACCCGTTCGAGAACATGAGCAAGGAGACGCTGGAGCGGTTCGGCGTCGAACCCGAGACGGTGTCGCTGACGAACGGCGGTCAAGGATGACCAGCGAGACCCGGCAGTTGCCCGAAGGCGCGGTCGTCGGCGTGGTCGTCACGCGCCATCGGCGGGAACTGCTCGCGGACTCGCTCAAGGTGATCGCCGCGCAGACACGGCCCGTCGACCACCTCGTCGTGGTCGACAACGGGCCGGACAAGTCGGCGCGGGACATCGTCGAGAGCTACCCGCTTCCCTTCACGTACCTGCCTTCGCACCGCAACCTCGGTGGCGCGGGCGGGTTCGCGCTCGGCATGCTGCACGCGCTTTCGCTGGGCGCGGACTGGGTCTGGCTGGCCGACGACGACGGCCGTCCCGCCGACGAGAACGTCCTCGCGATCCTGCTGGACGAGGCCGAAAAGCGGGATCTGGCCGAGATCTCCCCCGTGGTGTCCAACATCGACGCGCCGGACAAGCTCGCGTTCCCGTTGCGGCGCGGCCTGACCTGGAAGCGTTCGTCGTCGGAACTGGGCGTCGACTTCCTGCCCGGCATCGCCTCGCTGATGAACGGCGCGCTGTTCCGTGCGTCCACTTTGGACGTCGTCGGCGTGCCGGACCTACGGCTGTTCTTCCGCGGCGACGAGGTCGAACTGCACCGGCGCCTGGTGCGTTCGGGGCTGCCGTTCGGCACCTCGCTGAAGACCGCGTACCTGCACCCGGACGGCTCGGACGAGTTCAAACCGATGCTGGGCGGCCGGTTCCACGCGCAGGACCCGGAAAACGAGGTCAAGCGCTACTACACCTACCGCAACCGCGGATATCTGCTGTCGCAGCCGGGCATGCGCAAGATCGGCGCGCTCGAAGTCGTGCGGTTCGGGCTGTACTTCGTCGGGGTGAAGCGGGACCCGAAGGCTTTCCTGCAGTGGCTGAAGCTGGTGCGCCAGGGCCGCAAGGAAAAGTTCTACCGCTACTGAGTCAGACGGAAAAAGGGGCCCCTCGCTCGTGCGAGGGGCCCCTTTTTCGTCTGTCTATTCGCCGATGACCGGCGGCGCGGTGCGCATGTCGGTGCCGAAGACCTCGTCCGGGTCACCCTCGACGAGGTACGTCGGACGCTGGTGCTCGGTGTCTTCGTCGCCTTCCGACTGCTGACCGCGGCCACCCATGCCACCGCCCATGCCGGGCCCGCCACGACCGGCGGCGCCACCGCCGAGACCGCCCATGCCGCGGCCTGCCGCCGCTTCGGCGGCGCCGACACCACCGGGGCGGGCCGCGCCGGACGCGGAACCCGAACCGGGCGTCGAGCCCGAACCGCCACCGGGACCGAAGCCGCTTCCGCCACCGCTCCGGCCACCTCGGCCGTTGTACTCCGAGTCGCCCATGCCGCCGCCCATCATGGGCGACATCGGCATGGGGCTCATCGGCATGCCGTTCATGTTGTTGTTCGGGCCGGGCGTGCCGACCGGCGGCTGGTTGCCCAGGAAGCCCGACGGTGTCGTGCTCGAGGGGATGCTGCCCGCACCCGTGCTGCTGCCCGGGCCGGGGATGTTGCCGGAGCCCGGCGGGATGACTGAGCCACCGCCTCCGCCACCACCGCCGCCGTTGCCTCCACTACCGCTGCCGGGCGGGATGTAGGTGTTGCCGGGGTTGCCGTGGCCGGGCGGGTTCGACGAGCCGGGAGGCACCTCGTAGCGGCCGGACTTGCCCGGGTCCTCACCGTTGCCGCCGCCGTCCACGCCGAACTTCGGCGGCTCGGCGAACGACGGCTGCTTCGACGCGGCGTCGTACAGGGCCTTGTCGTAGTTGTGCATGGCCGAGGCGGCCTCGGTGTGCGCGTCCTGGCTGTCCTTCTGCTTCTGGATGGACTTGTCGATGTTGTCGCCCAGGTTGAACGGGTTCGACGTCACCCAGCCGCCGACCTCGTCCTTCCAGTTGAAGGTGATCGGCTTGGGCATCGTGTTCTTCACGGTGGAAGCCGCGGTGCCCTGGTCGTAGATCGTCTCGGAGGCGAGCTTCGCGTTCTGGGAGTTCGCCTCGGACCACTTGCTGAGGCTCTTGAAATAGCCCTGCGCGTTGCCCGCCGCGTCACCTTCCCAGGTGCCCTGCGACGAACTGACCGCCTTGTCCATGGTCGTCGAGAAGGTGCTGAACGCCTTGTGCAGGTCGTGGTACGCCGTGGAGACCTCGGTGACCTGCTCGACGTTCAAGTTGCTGTTGACGAACTGTTCGAGCTTGTCGTGCTCGTAGCCCTGGTAGTCCGCGTTCGACGGCTCCAGCCCCTCGACGTACTTGACCTCGCCGTCCTTGGTCAGCTGATCGACGTTCTTGTCGCCGACCTCCTGGGACTGCTGGTGCGCCTTCCCGGAGGCCATGAACTGCTTGACCGCGCCGAAAAGCCAGCCGTCGCTGGGGTCGACGCCTTCCTGGGCCTTCTGTTGGAAGTACGTGTCACGCGCCGCGGGTGAAAGGTCGGAGACCTGCTTCTCGCTCAGGTTCGGTGTCTTCGTGGTCATCCTGATTCCCCCTTAGCCCTTCGGAAGCTTCGGTTCGACGAGGTCTGCGACCTTCTCGGCGATCCCGCAGGCCTTCTCGGTGTCTTCGCCCGCGATCAGGACGTCGACCCGCGCCGACGCCGTGAGTTCGAGAGCCATCAGGCACCCACCCGGAGGCCTGGGTGCGAGTACCGCCTTGCGGCCGTTGACGTTGCCGCTGGTCTTGCCGTTGCCGGCGTCGCTCACCGTGTCGAGCCCCTGGGTGTCACGGACGCCGACACCGATCGAGAGGCCTTCGGCGGCTGTCGCCGCTTCCTTGCTCAGCGTGCAGAGACGGGCTCCGCCCGCGTTTTCGCTGGTCGGCGGCTTGAAGGTGCCGTAGGACGCCAAGTCCGCCGCGCTGACGAGCGAACACGGGTCGATCGACGCCGTGTCCCCGCCGGACGTGGCCGGGGCGCTGGACGCGCTCGACTGCGCGGGAGGGGCCGACGGCGCGGGACTGGCGCTCCCCGGCTTCTCGCTGGAGCACGCGGCCAGTACCAGGGCGGCCGCGGCGAGCGGCACCACGTAGAGCTTCTTCATCGTCCTCAAGCCTGAATCTTCTTGGTGGCGTCGATCGCTTGGTCTTCGACACCCTTGTACAGTCCTGCGGCCCTGGCCAGCGCCTCGTCGGCGTCCTTGACCACCTGTTCGAACTGTCCGATGACCGCGCTCGCGGAGTTGGCCGACTGGGCGGCGCCCTTGTGGTCGTGGGCCGCGACAGCCTTGCCGTAGGGGTGGCCACCCAGCTGCGGCGCGTCGTTGAGCGCCATGGTCTTGATCTTCAGCTCTCTGAGCTCTTCCGACATGTTCGCCAGGGCTTCACGAAGCGGCTTGACGCCCTCTTCGCTGATCTTGAAGCCGCCGCTCTTGGCGGCCGAGACCAGCTTCTGAGTCTCGGCGCTGACCTTGGCGATCGCGGCCTGGTTCAGGCCACCCGCCGCGACGTAGTTGGCCGCCGCGCCCACGGCCGCGCCGATCGAGAAGTTCGGTGCCGCCTGTCCGCCGTCCGCTTCGAAAGCCATCGTCCGCCCCACTGCATCGTCTGCTCGCCCGTGCGTACCGCCCGGCAGTCTACTAGCCGAACACTCAGCGCAACGAGGATCGAGCCTATTCGCCGATCATCGCGGTACGCGCCCGAACTGTGACGAAACGGTCGTCAGCCCGGTTCCCGCTGGTTCAGAACTGGCCTTCGAGCTGGGCATACAGCTGCTGCGCGATCCTCGCGTTGTCGGCCGGAGCATAGGTCAGCCAACTTTGCCCGTCGGCCGCCTGACGCGAGGTCATCATGAACCGGCCCGCTTCGGTGTCGAACCACGCCAGCGGCGGGAAGACCTGACCGCCGCGGATGAACACGCTGAACTGGCCCACGCGCGTCTTCGGCTTCTCGAAGATCCGCTCCACGTGGCGTTGCTGCGGGTTCGACCCGTGGGAGCGGGGCCCGCTGACCTTGGCGAAGGGGTCGTACGCGTCGTCGTTGCGAGGCCGCTTCGGCGCGCTCGCCGGCTTCGCGATGGTGACGGACTGGCCCGGTCCCGCCGGGGTGAGCGGCAGCAGGTCGACGATCGACGCGACGATCGCGGTCGGCCTGGTCTCTTCGAACACGAGCAGGTTTTCTTCCTGGCGCACGACGACCGCGAACTGGCCGTTCGTCGCCGACCTCGCGAACAGCTGCTTGTCCTTCTCCAGCTGCGCGACCGTCCAGACGGCGAGCTGCGGGTTGACGAACGTGGCGATCGCGAGTTCGACGTCGGCGTCGAGCCTGCCGCCGCGCATCAGGCCGCGGCCTTCGAGGTCGCGGAAGACGGCTTCGCGCACCAGCGCGCGCTGATCGGTCGTGGTGCCGATGTGCGGGACGTCGAACGGGACCGGCGCCGGGCCGAACCGGCCGTGTTCGAGCAGGATGTCCACCGCCGCCAGCGACAGCGAGAACGAATGCGGCATCGCCTTTTCCCCCCGCGGGTGTCTTGTTCGTCGGGATGAACGTAGTCCACGCGCCCGGTACGCCCGCAGCGAACCCGCTTGCCCGGCCGTGATCAAGGCTGGTGCCATGGGTTCATGGCAGACCAGAAACCCGCGCTCGTGCTCCATCTCGCCACCGGTGGGGAGCCGCTGCTCTTCGCGCTCACGACGGAAGAAACCGAACGGCTGACCAAGGACCTCTCGCATTTCGTCCGCACCGGTTCGGTCCAGACGATCCAGACCAGTGACGACTCCGAGGTGGCGATCAACTTCACCCACGTCGCGGCCGCCTACATCGACGATCTGAACCGCAAGACCCGGGTGTTCGGGCTCCACTAGTCCCGCGAGAAGAGCTCCAGGAGTCCCGACTTGATCTCCGGGCGGCTGGCGGCGACCAGCAGGAAGGTGGCTTCCCGGACGAGCCGCTGGGGGTGTCGTCCGGCGAGGACCGACGTGCTGCCGTTGGCCGCGACCAGTGCGCCGGCGGCCCGGAACGCGAGTTCCGCGCCGGCCGCCCGGGCCGCGGGCAGCGCGGGCGGATTGGCGAGGGCCGCGTCGAGCCGCGCGCGAACGGTGACGATCTCGGCCCTGATCCCGGCGGCGACGTCGGCCTTCCCGAGGACTTCGAGCAGTCGCGCGGCCCTGGCGGCCAGCCCCAGCGGCGCGCAGCCGTTGAGGCGGGAGACGAAGGTGTTGCCCGCGATGAAGTCCGCGTGCGGGACCTTTCCGTAGACGCGGTCGTCGGTCAGGAAGTAGCGGGTGAAGGCCAGGTGCACGGTGGACGTGCCCTGTGCCGCGACGAGGTCGAGCGGCTGGACCTCCACCTGCTTCCCCGCCACCGGGTCGATGATCGCGCTGACGACGGTGTCGCCGTCCCTGGCGCAGAGCTGGAGCAGGTCGATGATGCCCCAGCCGCTGACGAACGGGGCTTCGCCGTCGAGCAGGTATCCGCCCTCGACGCGTTCCGCGCGCAGCCTCGGCGGGGTCGGGATCACCGCGGCGAACGAGGCGCCCGCCTTGAGTTCGCCGGTCAGCAGCGCCGGGAGGTAGCGCTCGCGCAGGTCCGCGCGGTCGGTGAGGGACAGTCCGGCGACCAGGCCGTGGTGCTGGACCCAGGTGAACATCGTGCTGAGGCAGCCGCCCGCCAGGGCTTCGAGGACTCCGACGATCGTCGGGAGGTCGACGCCGGGACCGCCGGCTTCCTTGGGCGCCGCGAGGGCGTAGAAGCCTTCGGCCGCGAGGGCGTCAAAGTGACTCGAAGGGACTTCGCCCTTGAGGTCGACTTCGGCGGCTGCCGGGAAGAGAAGGTCATCAGCGAGGGCTTGGGCTCGGGCGACCAGATCCGTCATGCGAGTAAGGCTACCCTTACTTCAGTCGACTGTGGGGTGCCCCGAACGCTATGAAAGGTCCTTTCCTTGCGAAATTTGCAAGGAAAGGACCTTTCATAGCACTCTCTTGAGCGGAGCGGACTACAGCTCGTAGAGCCGCTTCCAGTTGTCCCGCGACGTCAGCTCGGGCATGGAGCGCTTGTACTGCTCCTGCACCGCCGCGCCTTCCTTGCGGAGCCGCTGGATCGTCTTCGCGCCCTTCCGTGCCAGCTCGAACATCTTCACGCGGTCGTACGAGCGGACCCGCACACCCTCCTGCGAAGCGTCGGTGACGACGGCCGTGTCGAAGGTCGCGACGTGCCACCAGTGGGCCTCGTCGATCGGGATCGCGCCGAGCGAGTGACGGCTGCGGCCGAGCACCCGGTCGAGGATCCGCTTGATCAGCACCAGGCGCTGCATGCTGGGCCGCGGCGCGCTGTTGATGATGCCGATGTCGTTCGACGCGATACCCGGGACGTCGGTGGCCTTGTGCCGCTTGGTCTCGGGGTACTCGTCGCGGATCCGGCGGATCTCCTTCATCGCGGCGACGCCGCCGTCACGCAGGACCTCCGGCCCTTCGAGGAAGTCCTCGACGGCCTTGATCAGCGTGGCGGACAGGCCGTACTGCATGCCGAGCAGGTACCGGACCAGCTGCGCGATGAGCACGCGCGAGAGCAGGTTCAGGTTGAACGGCGAGTGCAGCGCGGCGGTGATGATCGAGTTCCGCAGGTTGAAGTAGCGGTGCCACTCGTCCCAGTCCTTCCAGTGGAAGTCGGCGTGCCAGACGCCGGCGCCCGGAAGGGTGACCGTGGGGAAGCCCGCGCCCCGTGCGCGGTAGCTGTACTCCGCGTCGTCCCACTGGAAGAAGAACGGCAGCGGGTAGCCCGTGGCCTTGACGACCTCGTACGGGATCAGGCACGACCACCAGCCGTTGTACCCGGCGTCGAGGCGGCGTTCCTGGCGGTTCGGCTTGAGGGTCTCCTCGTCGACGCCGAGCAGGTCGGCGGTCGAGAGCGAGTGCGTGACCGGCTGACCGGGCTCCAGCGTGTTCAGCCGGGCGTACTCGGCGCCGACGTGCAGCTGGTTCGGGTGCAGCAGGTTCAGCATCTGCCCGCCGACGATGACCGGGTTGACCGTGCGGTTGGAGAACGCGGTCATCCGGATCACCAGGTCCGGCTCGAGCAGCACGTCGTCGTCCATGAACAGGACGTTCGCGTGCTCGGTCTCGGTGTGCCCGGCGACCTCGTAGAGGCCGCGGGTGAACCCGCCGGCGCCGCCGAGGTTCGGCTGCTTGATGTAGTGCAGCTTGTCGCCGAGGTCCTTCGTGACCTGCTCGAAGCCGTCGCGCGACTCGACGAGGTCGGTGCCCTGGTCGGCGACGTAGATCGCGTCGAGCGTCTCCAGCGAGGAGACGTCGGCGGCGAGCGCCTGCAGGTTCGACAGGCAGTCGTCGGCCCGGTTCATCGTGCAGATGGTCACCGCGGTCGGGCGGATCTTCTCCGGCGCTTCGACCGTCCAGCGGACGTTCTCGACGCGCAGCGACTGGCCGCCCTCGGTCTCGATGTCGAGCCAGAGCGCGCCGCCGTCGTAGAACTTGTCGAGCTTCGCGGTGAGTGTCACCTTCCGCTGCTTCGCGCCCGCGACGATCTCGGCGGCGACCACACGCGCGTCACCCTCGATGTCGGAAGCGCCGACGGACAGCTGACCGTCGCCGGTGACGACGGCCTCGACCGCGACCTCGGTCACGTCGGTCCAGCGCTGCCAGTAGCTCGCGGGGAAGCGCCCGAAGTAGGTGTTGCCGGACACCTTCGACGCCGGCTCGATGGCGATGCCCGCGCGTTCGCGCACGGCACTGCCCCATTCGAGTTCGGCGTAGAGGTCCTTGCTGACGATGGGGGCCGGGCCGGCGTAGAGCCCGCGCTGCGCGGTGAGACGGCCCTGCGGGGTGCGTTCCGCGAAGCGGGTGTCGTCGATAGTGCTCACCATGGCGCTCGGGGCCTCTCCGGTGACGGCGGCTTTACCGGGCATGAATCCTCAGTTCTCCTCTGTGCTTGACACGACTGGGCTTGAGACTGGGCGGGGCTCACGGAAAACGAACCACTTGAGCATGACGAAATTGATCACGGTCGCGGTTGCCTGCGAAACGACCCAGCCGAAAGTGGCCTTCCAGGCCGAGTCCGGCAGGACGTGCAGCATCGTGCGGTTGACGCCGACTGCGACGAGGAAAGTCACGGCGTACAGGAGTACGAAGCTACCGATCTGACGTGCGCCTTCCTGGCGTCCACCGGCGAAGGTGAACTTGCGGTTCAGGAAGAAGGCGGTCGTGGTGCCCAGGATGAAGCTGAGCGCGCGGGCGATGTCCACCCACGGCGTCGCGTCCATCCCGAGAGCACGAAGCCCCTGGTAGACGCCGAAATCGACCAGGGCGCAGAAGCCGCCGATGAGGCCGAAGCGGATGAGCTGCCCGAGCAGCCCAGGGGTGGACGGCTCTGCTGCCGTCGCACCGGCTTTCGGGTCGGTCGCCACCACTGCTCTACCTCATAAACTACTGGGGCTGATGCGCAAAGTGTAGAAGCGAGCACTTCAGGGTCACGTTCCGGGCAGTGTTCGGCGTGGTTACCCTGGTCGGCGTGACCCAATCACCCAAGACACAGCGGCCCAAAACACAGCGGCAGTCGCTCATGGGCTGGGCAAGGACGTCGCCGAGCATCGCGGAAGTCCTGAGCACCCCCGACGTGGAGGCCATCGCCAAGGCGGTGACCCAGGCCGGGGAACGCGGGGTCATCGCGCGCGGCCTAGGCCGGTCCTACGGCGACCCGGCACAGAACGCGGGCGGCCTGGTCGTCGACATGACCGCGCTGGACCGCATCCACTCGATCGACCCGGACTCCGGCATCGTCGACCTCGACGCCGGGGTCAGCCTCGACAAGCTCATGCGCGAGGGCCTGCCGTATGGCCTGTGGGTCCCGGTGCTGCCGGGGACGCGCCAGGTGACCATCGGCGGCGCGATCGCCAACGACATCCACGGCAAGAACCACCACTCGGCGGGCAGCTTCGGCAACCACGTGGTGTCGATGGACCTGGTCACCGCCGACGGGCAGGTGCGCACGATCACGCCGGACGGCCCCGACTCGGAGCTGTTCTGGGCGACCGTGGCGGGCATCGGCCTGACCGGCATCATCGTCCGGGCCAAGATCCGGATGACCAAGACGGAGACGGCCTACTTCATCGCCGACCTCGACCGGACGGCAAACCTGGACGAGACGCTGGCGCTGGTCACCGACGGCTCCGAAGACAAGTACACCTATTCCTCGGCGTGGTTCGACTCGATCTCCACCGGCCCGAAGATGGGCCGCGCCGCCTTCGGTCGCGGCTCGCTGGCGAAGCTCGACGAGCTGCCCCCGAAGCTTCGCGCCGACCCGCTGAAGTTCGACGCGCCACAGCTGGTGACGCTGCCCGACGTGTTCCCGAACGGCCTGGCCAACAAGCTCACGTTCGGCGCGGTCGGCGAGCTGTACTACCGCAAGACGCCGAAGAGCGCCCGTGGCGTCATCCAGAACATTTCGGGCTTTTACCACATTTTGGATCTCTTCGGCGAGTGGAACCGCGCGTACGGCACCAAGGGTTTCCTGCAGTACCAGTTCAGCACGCCGCTGAACGCGCACGAGCCGCTGCGCCGGATCATCCAGAAGGTCGCGGACTCCGGGCACGTGTCGTTCCTCAACGTGTTCAAGCAGATGGGCGAGGGCAACGCGGCGCCGCTGTCGTTCCCGCACCCCGGCTGGATGGTCTGCCTCGACTTCCCGATCAAGGACGGGCTGAGCCGGTTCTGCCAGGAACTCGACGAAGACGTGCTCGCGATCGGCGGCCGTCTGTACACCGCGAAGGACTCGCGCACCTCCGCGGAGAACTTCGCGAAGATGTACCCGCGACTCGAGGAATGGCGCAAGGTCCGCGCTTCCGTTGACCCCGAAGGCGTTTTCGCCTCTGACATGTCCCGAAGGTTGGAACTGTGATCGACGCTGTGGGCAACCCCCAGTCCCTGCTGCTGCTCGGCGGCACCTCCGACATCGCGCTCGCGATCGCGGAGAAGTACCTGGCCGAGCGCCCCCTCCGGGTCGTGCTGGCCGGACGTCAGTCGTCCCGGCTCGACGCGGCCGCGCAGCGCCTGAAGGACAAGGGCGCCGAGGTGGCATGCGTCGACTTCGACGCCAAGGCCCTGGACTCGCACCCGGCCGTGCTGGACAAGGCGTTCGAGGCGGGCGACATCGACGTCACCGTCGTCGCGTTCGGCCTCCTCGGCGACCAGGAAGAGCTGTGGCAGGACCACGCGAAGGCCGTCGAGGCGGCGACCGTGAACTACACGGCCGCGGTTTCGGTGGGGGTCGCGCTGGCCGACAAGCTCAAGAAGCAGGGCCACGGCAAGGTCATCGCGCTGTCGTCGGTCGCCGGTGAGCGCGTCCGCCGGTCGAACTTCGTCTACGGCTCCTCCAAGGCCGGTTTCGACGGCTTCTACCTGGGTCTCGGCGAAGCGCTGGCCGAGTTCGGCGTGCAGATCACCGTCGTCCGCTCCGGCCAGGTCCGGACCAAGATGACCGAAGGCCTCAAGGACGCCCCGCTGACGGTCGACGCCGAGCAGGTCGCCGAGACCTCGGTCGCCGCCTCCCGCGCGGGCAAGGAACTGGTGTGGTCGCCCGCGCCGTTCCGCCTGGTCATGTCGGCCCTGCGGCACATCCCCCGGCCGATCTTCCGGAAACTGCCGATCTAGGGAACGAGCCCACAATCGGATTCGTCTCACCCGGGTACGGACGCCCATCCGTCCCCGGGTTGAGAGGAATCGATGGCTGACCAGGAAGCCAAGCTCGACGCGGCCATCCGGTCGTTTCAGGAGCAGGCCGCCAAAGCAGCGGAACTGAAGGACAAGATCGCCGGGCTGCGCGGTTCCGCGCGCAACGCCGACGGCACCGTGGCGGTGACCGTCGCCCCGTCCGGCGCGCTGCTGGGACTCCAGCTGTCCCCCAAGGCGATGAACCGCACGCACACCGCGCTGCAGCAGGACATCCTGAAAGCGATCAGGGAAGCGACGCAGCAGGCGGCGGCCGCGATGCAGCAGACCGTCCAGCCGATCCTCGGTGACCGCGCGGAGCAGTTCAAAGAGGCGTTCAACGCCCACGTCGAACCGCTCGGGCCGAGCGCTCCCCCGCCCGCGGAATCCCTCGCCGGACCGGCTGTTCAACAGCCCGTCCGCACTCAGCGTCCGGCGCGCCCCGCTCCCTCCGAGGACGACGACTTCGGCGGCCCGATCCTGCGGAGGGACTCATGACCGGCTTCGGCGTACAGACCGACGCGCTCACCGCGCACGCGACGGGGTCCAAAGAGGCGTCAGGGAACTTCGGCAGCCTCGCGAGCCTGCTGGAGCAGGCCAGGGTCTCGGACGACTGCTTCGGCCCGCTCGGCGAACTGATGGCGTTCAAGTACTTCGAAGGCCTGCAGGAGTGCCAGGACCTCGCCGAGCAGGCGAAGTCCTTCATGGACCAGATCGCCGACAAGACCACCACCGCGGCGAAGACCTACGTCGACCACAACCAGGGCACCGCCGAGGCCATCACCGCGCTCGGCGCCGGGCTGGACGACGGCGGCAGCGGCCCCGGCAGCCTCGGTGACCTCAACAGCGCGGGCGACTCCGGCCGCAAGGGGTACTGGGAGCAGAACGGCGGCTACGGCAGCTCGTGGGTCAGCACGTCTTCGGACGTCGCCAGGGCGAGCAGCCCGCCGGACGTCGCGATCGCGGCCGTGCACGCGCGGATGGAACAGCTCCAGCTCGTGATGAGCCCCGGACAGTCCTTTTTGGACAACGGACTCGGCTTCCTGATCGGGATCGTGATCAGCCCGCTGGTCGAACTGGTGCTGGAGCCCGCGATCGGCGACCCCGAGCAGATGCGCAGCACCGCCAAGGGCTGGGAACAGACGGCAAAATGGCTCGACGGCGTCGCCGAGCACGAGCAGAAGCGGGCCGAGGCCACCAAGGAACCTTGGAGGGGCGACGCGGGCGACGCTTTCCGCGGCCAGATGACCGAGTTCTCGGGCGGCGCCAAGGCGTTCGCGAACGACGTCCGCGGGCTGCAGCAGATCCTGGAGATCGCCGCCGACCTGTTCGACGCGTTCGTCGAGATCGTCATCGACATCATCCAGGAACTCGTGATGGGCCTGATCATCGAGTGGCTGGCCGCGCTGGCCGCCTCGTGGATCACGGCGGGCGCCTCGGTCGGCGCGGCGGGCGCGGCCACGGCCGGTCAGGTCGCGGTGACCGGCGGGCGGCTCGGGATGAAGGTCAAGCAGCTGCTCGGGAAGCTCAAGCCGTTGATCGAGAAGCTCGAAGACATCCTGAAGATGCTCCGCAACGGGCCGCTGAAGAAGGTCGTCGAGCGCGCCGAGGGACTGCGGGACGGCAACTGGCTGCAGAAGCGGCTCGCCGACCAGATCGACAAGAACCCGCTGGCCAAGATCGTCACGAAGGCCAACCCGGCGACCGGGGCCTCCAAGACCGCCAACAAGTTCGCGGACCGGTTCGGCGTCGGCGGCGAGGGCTCGGACGCCCTCACCACGAACCTCACCGAGGCCGGGCTGCGGGCGATGGGCATGAGCGGGACGACCAGCGTCGGCAAGGCCGCCTTCCGCGGCAGTGCCGGTAACCTGACGGAGCTGGGCGTCGAGCAAGGCGTCAAGGCCGGCTACAACGAATCGCAGGATTCGTCGTCGGAAGAAGAGCGCCGCGCGGCGACCGACAGAGGGTTCACGATCGAAGAATGAATCTCGGCTACCCGCTCGGGGCCGCGTCGCAGGCCCTGCCTTCGCTGCACCCGGGCGAACGGTTGCTGTGGGCCGCGTACGGCCGCACGCTGAACTACGACGTACGCGGCCTCGATCCCTGGGGGGTGCCGAAGAAGAGCGTGCTGGGCAAGCTCGGCTCGGGCGCGGCGAACTTCGCCGGCGACATGGTCGGCGCGGCACTGGGCGGGGGCGACGACAGCGGCGCGTCGAATCCGCCGTCACCGCAGGTCATCGTGCTCGGTGAACAGGGCGGCATCGCGCACTCGGCGGTGCGGGAGCTGTCCACCAGCGGTTCGCTTTCGCGGCTCTGGGCGCTGACCAGCACGCGGCTGCTGGTGCTGGAGAAGGTGGTCCCGCCGGAAACGCCCTCGAAGAAGTCGTTCATGTCGAAGGCGATCGGGTTCGGCAAGGACATCGCCGCGATCATGACCACGAAGACCTACGGCGAGAACGCCGAGGGCGTCCCGATCGCCCGGCACGAAATGGTGCCGCGCGCCGAGATCCCGCGTGGGTCGATCGCCGGTTTCTCGGTGGCCGAGCACGGCAAGAAGCGGCGCCCATGTCTTCGGGCGTCCTTTGTGGACGGATCAGGGATGGATTTCCTTTTCGACTGCGACGATCCGCGTCAGTTCGCCTGGCTGCACTCGGTGACGGTGAGCTGATGGAGAACACGCCGCTGACCGCGAAGACCGTCGACGAGATCGTCGAACGGGAGCTGCACCAGTTCTGGCTCGCGCCCGGGGAGCGCCTGATCGTCGGCTGCCCGCCCGCGCACGGTTACGTGGGTCTCCTGCTGGACGGCGAGCTCACGCTGCCCTATGCGCCGTCGCGGGAAACCCCTGCGGTGACAGGGAAAACGCGATGGCCACTGCCCGCGCCGGACGTCCTCCAAGGCGATTGGACCGACGACCCGACGATCGCCTACTGGGCCGTCGCGCGCTCCGCGGACCAGACGGCCGTGCGGCTCGCGGACCACCTCGCCGGTGGTCACGGCGAGGCGCGGCTGACGCTGTCCGACCGGCGGCTGGCCGTCGTGTACCCGGCGAAGCTGCTGGATGGCGAGGATCCCGCCCGGCCTTTTCGAACCTTCGACGAAATGCCGTCGGGGGTGGTGCGTTCGGTGACCGCGCAGTACCTGGGGCGGAGTTTCCCGGCGCGGCCGGTGCTCCAGTTCGTCTTCGCCGACGGGTCCATCGTCTACCAGCGGGACCTGCTGGCGGTCACGCGAGCCGACCGCGCCCACTCGCGCCGCTAACGCCCGCAAGTAGTCCTCTGGTTGCGGTAGTTGCGCGGGCAAGGACCGCAACCAGAGGACCAGATGCGGATCTCGCACGCGCATCTCCTGCCCGACGAGGGATCAGGCGGGCTGCGGGGTGGGCGTCGGGGCGGTGGCCTTGTGAGCCTTCCTGGTCTCCCGGAGGGTCAGCAGGCCGGTGATCGCGATCAGCGCCGCGGTCAGGCCGTGGATGCCGAACGCGATGGCGAACGGGCCCTGGTGGGCCAAGACGTTGATCATGTCGCCGAACGGGGCGACGGCCTCCATCAGCAGGACCCAGCCCAGGGCGCGGCGGTGGCCTGTCAGCAGGAGGATGCCGATGACCAGGCCCATCGCGAGTTCGCGGGTGCCCTTCATGATGAGGAAGCCGTCGCCGTCGCCGGCGGGCCAGGCCGGCAGGCCGACGCCCTGGGTGGACGCCTCCGGGGCCAGGATGAAGGACAATCCGAGGTAGAGGACGAACAGGGCGCATACGGCGGCCAGGACGGTGTTGACGTTCTTCAGCGACATGGTTCTCTTCCTTTGACGTTCAGGCTGGGGGCAGGGCTTCTCCGGCTGCCGTGTCATACGTCGATCTGCTCGAAGATGTGCGGATACGACACGATGTCGTCGGGGAACTCGGCGGCCATGCGCTGGAACTCCGGACTGCCCAGCGCCGTGGCGAGCGCCTGGGTCGACTCCCAGACCGCGACGTTCAGCAGAAGCTGACTTCCGGCCGTTCC
The DNA here is from genome assembly GCF_042647925.1 of Amycolatopsis speibonae. NCBI lineage: Bacteria > Bacillati > Actinomycetota > Actinomycetes > Pseudonocardiales > Pseudonocardiaceae > Amycolatopsis > Amycolatopsis speibonae. The sequence goes on along the minus strand of NZ_JBHRWK010000014.1, from coordinate 99,913 downwards.
CTGGTGCATCCGCAGGGACACGAATCCCGGCCGGGCCCTCATGAACTCCGCCTGCCTGCGGAACAGGTCCAGGAACACCTCGGTCCTGCCCTTCGGGACGACGAAGGTGTTGGCCAGGACGATGCGTCCGGTCTTCTCCTTGAACTGCGCGAACATCGGCGTGTGCGGGTCCAAGCTCTGCAGCGTGGCCATTTTCGGTACTTCCTCTCAGTTGTCAACATGTTTGCCAACCCGTTGGCCAACATGTTGGCAAACCTAGCGGCCCGATCCTGGACTGTCAACACACGTTGGCCTACGCTTGTTGACATGACTGACCACACCGAGAATCCGCAGGCCGCGCGGCGTTCCGACGCCACCCGCGCCACGATCCTCGCCGCGGCGCGCGAGCGGTTCGCGGCCGACGGCTACGAGAAGGCGACCATCCGGGCCATCGCGCGCGACGCGGAGATCGACCCGTCGATGGTGATGCGCTACTACGGCAACAAGGCGGGCCTGTTCGCAGCGGCTGTCTCGATCGACCCCGGACTGCCCGGCATGCCCGTCGAACCGGGCGAGGCGATCGGCCGTACGCTGGTGCGTCGCTTCCTCACACTGTGGGAGGAGAACGCGGAACTCACCGCGCTGATGCGGGTCGGCGTCACCGACCCCGTCGCGGCCGATCGCATGCAGAGTGTGCTGCGCGACCAGTTGATCCCACTGGCCCGCCGGTTGGGCCCCGAGCCGGAGCAGGCGCCGGCGCGGGCGGCACTGTGCGCCTCGACCGTACTGGGGCTCGCGCTGACGCGCTACGTGCTGCGGTTCCCGGCGGCCGTGGCGCTGGGCCGCGAGGAGATCGTGGACTGGCTCGGACCCACGCTCCAGCGATATCTCACCGCACCCACACCGTGAAGAACACGCCCAGAATGTCCTGAATGGACGGTGGAGCGACTGGTTCTACCGCGCGGGCAACAGATAGAGCTTTTGCGTGCCCATCCACGGTGAGTGGATCGTCCAGGTCGCCAGCGCGTTCGACGGCGGCGTCTTACGGGTGGTGGCCAGCACCAGGTCCGGGGTCGCGGGCGGGACGCTGTGGTCGAAGAACCGGAAGTTCGCCGCCAGCAGCGCCTTGCCGAGCTCGCCACTGCGGTTCTTCGTCTCGATGATCGCCGGGTCGACCGAGCCGCGGTCGGAGAACTGGTCGACGATGTCGCAGTCGCAGGCGTAGGCGAGCGCGCCGACCTCGCCCGCGCTTTCCACCTTGCGCCCCTTGGTCAGTTCGGCCAGTTGCGTGCCGATCCGGCGGTATTCGTCGGACGCGGCGTGGTTGCTGGTGATGGGCGCGAACCGGCGCGGCAGTTCAGGGGTCGCGTAGGCGACGACGCTCACGAGCAGGAACGCGCCTGCGAGGACCCCGGCGCCGAGCCGGGCCCGGCCGGGGACAACGCAAGCGGCCGCGGCGAGGAAGACCGTCGCGCCGACGATGCTCGGCGCGTAATACCAGTGGTACGGCGGGACGTTCAGCCAGCAGTAGGCCAGATAGTGCGCCGCACCGGCGATCGCGAGCGTCGCGAACGGCAGCAGGCGCTTCGCCCGGTCCGAACCGCGCCGGTAGTGGAACGTCCACAGTAGACCGGCGAGGCCGCCGATCACGAGCGGCAGGAAGGAAAGTGTCGCCTCGAGCGGGTAGTTGCGCCAGTACAGCAGCGGGCCGTTGGTGAAACTGAACGGTCCCCACGACCGCTGCATGATCTTGATGACCAGGGTGTCCGGCACCGCCGAACCCAGCACCAGCCAGCTGAACCCGAACCACGGCAGCATCACCGCGAGCGCGGCGAACGTCATCCGCCAGATGCCCACCCAGAATTCGCGGCGCGCGAGGAACAGCACGAACGCGATCAGCAGCAGGTCGATCCGGATCAGCGCGATCAGGCCGATCACCGCCCCCGCGGCGGCGGGACGGCGTTCGTGCAGGAACACCATCAGCCAGACGACGGCCGTCGCGCCGAGGGCGACTTCGAGGCCGATCGACGACAGCAGTAGCGGGTTCACCAGCAGCAGGCCCAGCGCCAGCGGGGCGAAGCCACCGGAGAGGCCGGTCGAGGCGCCGATGCGGCGCAGCCCGAGGACGAGCGCCACCTGACTGGCGACGAAGACGATCCCGGCGGCGAAGACGGCGTCACGGACGATGAAGGTGACCAGCGCCAGCACGAGGACGTTCAGCGGCGACGTCGCGGTGTTGGCGGTGCCGTCTTCGATCAGGCCCCAATGGCCGTGGAAGGCGAGGTTCTTCGCATACGACAGCGTGATGTACGTATCGTCGATCAAATGCCCGCTTACCAGCACGAACACCAGGGCCGAAGCCACCGCCGCCCCGGCGGGCAGGACCCAGGGGCGGGTGAGGACGGCGACTCCCGGCAGCGCACCGGAAGCCTGGGGAAGTTCAGCGGAGGCGCTTCGCATCACAAGCACCGTACACGGTGCCGTGATGATTCCGTTATCTACCCTCGATGGGAATCGTCACGCCAACCACGGTCGCCGGGGCCGTCGCGGAAGTCCCGGTGCGCTCCGGGACCGCCCGGGCCACGGTGCTCGCGGGAGATCCCCGGCCGGTCGTCGTGCCTGGCGACGGCGAGGCCGACGGCGGTGCCGATGATCCCGCCACCGAGCAGGAAGCCGATCAGGCCGACCGCGACCAGTTGCGTCGCGCGGTGCCCCACGAAGCGGCGGAATCCACCCTTCGCGGGCGAAGCCTGCTGAGCCGGAACCCAGCCCGGCGGCGGCCCGGCTGGGGCGGCTGCAGGAGTCTCGGCGGTGGTCTCCGCCGAGGATTCGGCGGGTTTCTTCGCGGTCTCGTCACCGACCGCGGGCTGCTCGACCGTCTTGTCCTCGTCTTCGGACGGCCGCTGCGGGTCGCTCATCTTTCGCTCCTAGGTCGATGGGAGCGGGCTTCGTACCCGCTCCCATCACCGAGGATGCGTGCGCAACCTGTGGATGCGCTGTGCCGAAGCTGTCGAATCAGAGATAGAACGACAGGAACAGCGTGACCACCCAGCTCGCGCCGAGCACCTGGAGCACGCGGTCCTTGAGCGCGATCTCCTCCGGCTCGCCCGCGTTGCCGCCGTCGACGTCGACGGCGTAGCGCAGGACGGCGACCACGAACGGGACCATCGAGACGACCGCCCAGACCGAGTCGTGCTCGACCTGGCGGATCTCGAACGCCCACAGGCAGTACGACATGATCAGGATCGCCGCGGACGTCGCCCAGACGAACCGCAGGTAGCTCGCCGAGTACTTCTTCAGCGAAGACCGGATCTTCGCCCCTGTGCGCTCGAAGAGCATGATCTCGGCGTAGCGCTTGCCCGCCACCATGAACAGCGAGCCGAACGCGGTGACCAGCAGGAACCACTGCGACATCGCGAGACCGGCGGCCACACCACCGGCGATCGACCGCATCAGGAAGCCCGAGCCGACGATGGCCAGATCGACCACCGGCTGGTGCTTGAGCCCGAAGCAGTAGCCGAGCTGGACGGCTTCGTAGACCGCCAGCACGACAGCGAGCTGCCAGCTGGCGAAGAACGAGATGCCGAGACCGAGGGCGAAGAACACCACCGCCGAGACGTAGGCCACCGGGACCGGCACGATCCCGGCCGCGATCGGCCGGTTCCGCTTGGTGGGGTGCGCCTTGTCCGCCTCGACGTCGACGGCGTCGTTGATGAGATAGACCGAGGAGGCCACCAGCGAGAACGCCGCGAAGGCGATCAGTGCGGCGACCAGCAGGCCGGTCCGGTCCGTCGACTTCGAAAAGGCGAAGAACGGTGCGGCGAACACCAGCACGTTCTTCACCCACTGGCGCGGGCGTGCCGTCTTGATGATGCCGCCGACGAGACCGCCGGCGATCTTCTTCGGTTCGGCGGCCCCGGCCACGGGATCTGCGTCGTCGGGCTTCGAATCGGCCTTCTCGGTCGTTTCACTCATCGTCGCTTCAGCTTCCTACGTATCAAGCCGCCGACTACGCCCCCAAGGGCCGCTCCGGCCAGTACGTCGGTCGGGTAGTGGACGCCGAGCACGAGCCGGGAGGCCAGCATCGGCGGTACCAGGGCCGGGACCAGGTTACGCCCGGTCAATCCGGAGTAGAGCACCGCCGCCGCCGTCGTGGAGGTCGCGTGCGAGGACGGGAAGCTCAGCTTGCTCGGCGTGGAGACCAGGACCTCGACGCTCGGGTGGTCCGGTCGCGGCCGCCTGACCACGCGCTTCACCGCGATCGACGCGGCGTGCGCGCCGACGACGCCGACCGCCGCGACCAGCCAGTCCTTGCGCCGCTTCTTGTCGACGGCGGCCCCGACGAGGCCCAGCGCGAACCATCCCGCGCTGTGCTCGCCGAAGTGCGAAAGACCCCGTGCCGCCTTCACCGAGACGTCGCTCTTGAGGACGCCCTGAACCTTCGACAGGACGGCCACTTCACCCGTGGGTGCGCCCTTCTCAAGCATCGAGGGACCCGTCGAGAGGCGCGCCATCGGTCAGGTGCGGCGCGATCTTGTTGTCGAACGCGGACAGCGCCGAGCCGATGGCCATGTGCATGTCGAGGTACTTGTAGGTACCGAGACGGCCGCCGAACAGCACGTTCTTTTCCTTGGCCTCGGTCTTCGCGAGCTCGCGGTAGGCCTCGAGCTTCTCGCGGTTTTCCGGGGTGTTGATCGGGTAGTACGGCTCGTCGGCCTCGCCGGCGAACCGGGAGTACTCGCGGAACACGACCGTCTTGTCGTTCGGGTAGTGCTTGCGCTCCGGGTGGAAGTGCCGGAACTCGATGATCCGGGTGTAGGGCACTTCTTCGTCGTTGTAGTTGACCACCGAGGTGCCCTGGAAGTCCCCGGTCTCGACGACCTCGGACTCGAAGTCCACCGTGCGCCAGGTGAACCGGCCTTCGGAGTAGCCGAAGTAGCGGTCCAGCGGTCCGGTGTAGACGGTCGGGGTGCCGGCGGGGATGTGCTCGCGGACGTCGAAGTAGTCGACGTTCAGCCGCACCTCGATGTTCTCGTGCTCGGCCATCTTCTCGAGCCACGCGGTGTAGCCGTCGACCGGCAGACCCTCGTAGGTGTCGTTGAAGTAGCGGTTGTCGAAGGTGTAGCGGACCGGGAGCCGGGTGATGATGTCGGCGCCGAGGTTCTTCGGGTCGTTCTCCCACTGCTTGGCCGTGTAGCCGCGGATGAACGCCTCGTACAGCGGGCGGCCGACCAGTGAGATCGCCTTCTCTTCGAGGTTCTGCGCGTTCGCGGTCTCGAACTCCGACGACTGCTTGGCGATCAGCTCACGGGCCTCGTCCGGCGTGTGCGACTTGCCAAAGAACTCGTTGATCAGGCCGAGGTTCATCGGGAAGGAGTAGACCTGGTCCTTGACCTTGGCGAAGACCCGGTGCTGGTAGCCGGTGAACTCGGTGAAGCGGTTGACGTACTCCCACACGCGCTTGTTCGAGGTGTGGAACAGGTGCGCACCGTAGCGGTGCACCTCGATCCCGGTCTCGGGCTCGGCCTCGGAGTAGGCGTTACCACCGAGGTGGTGGCGCCGCTCCAGCACGAGGACCTTCTTGCCGAGCTCGGCCGCGGCCCGTTCGGCGACGGTCAGCCCGAAGAATCCGGACCCGACCACGATGAGGTCGTAGCCGGCGAAATCGGCTTCAGTAATCTTGTCGGGGTTCGTGTGCGCGCTCACGGGCATCGAGGGTACGCAGGTCACCTCGGTGCCCTGCATCCGAGCACCGGTTTCCACCTTCGACAGACACATTTTAGGAAGCAGTGCCTACTCCGGACACCTTCTGGTCGTACTTCGGTGCGACCATCACGTACCTGGCCGTGCTGGCCATCCCCGGCGGACTCGTCGGCCGGGCCGCGGGCCTGCGCGGCTGGGCCCTGGCGGGCCTGGCCCCGTTGCTGTCCTACACGGTAACCGGGCTGGCCGGTCCGTGGCTGGCACTCGCTGGCGTGTCGTACAACCCCCTGACCGTGGCGGGCGTCACGGCCGTGCTCGCCGGGATCGGCTTCGGCCTGCGCAAGCTGGGCCAGAGCCGCGGCTGGATCAAGCCGGGCGCCGAGGAGCCGCCGACGAAGTGGCACCCGCGCGCGCACTACGCCGTCGCCGCCTGTGTGGCGCTGGCCGTGGGGATCTCCATCCTCGTGGTGCTTTCGGCCCGCGGCGGGACGACGGCGGTGTTCCAGCGCTGGGACACGGTGTTCCACGCGAACGGCATCCGCTACATCGCCGAGACCGGCGACGGCTCGCTGACCGGCATGGGCACCGTCAACTGGTACCCGGACGGCTCGTTCTACCCGAACGCGTATCACCTGGTCGGCTCGCTCGTGTACTCGATCTCGGGCACGACGATCCCGGTCACGCTGAACGCCATCACCATGCCGGTCGCCGGGATCTTCGCGCTGTCGATGGTCGCCCTGATCCGCCAGCTCGGCGGGCGCGCGGTGTTCGCGGGCTGCACGGCCCTGGTGGCCGCCGCGGCCACCACCGGCGCGTACGAGTCGGTGTCCAGCGGGCTGCTGCCGTTCGCGCTGGGGATCGTGCTGACGCCGCTGGCCGTGGTCGCGCTGGCCCGGTTCCTCGCGCGGCCCGGTCTCGACACCGGCTACGTGCTCGCGCTGACCGCTGTCGGGCTGCTGGCGGCGCACTCGTCGGCGCTGTTCGGCGCGCTGCTGTTCGCCTTCCCGCTGGTGGTGCAGCGCTGGTACCGCGCGCTGCGGCACAAGCGGCTCGACGGCGTGCCGGAGGGCCGCGGCGGCTGGCGGGTCATCGGCGGCGACGTCGTCAAGATGGTGCCGGTGATGGCGGGGAGCGCGCTGCTCGCGGCGCCGCACATCCTGGGCGCCTTGAAGTTCACTTCGGGTTCCTACCCTTATTACGCGTGGGGCTCGCAACTGCCGGTGCTGAAGTCGCTGGGGCTGCTGGTGACCTTCCGGCAGGTGCTGAGCGCGCCGCAGGTGTGGCTGACGGTGCTGCTGGTCATCGGCGTCCTGAGCCTGTTCAGGCTCGGCCGGATGCGCTGGATCGGACTCGCGGCGGTCGGCTTCTCGGCGCTGTTCGTGCTGGTCGCCTCGTTCGGCGCCGAACCGTGGGTGATCTCGCTGTCGCGGCCGTGGTGGAACGACCGGTACCGGCTGATGGCGCTCGCGGCCATCCCGCTGTGCCTGCTGGCCGGGCACGGGATGGCGGAACTGCAACGCTGGTTCGCGAAGTGGGCGAGCGGGCGCTCGTGGGTGAAGACCCGTCCCGCGCTGCCCGCCAGGCTCGGGCTGGCGACCGCTGTGTTCGTCGTGGCCGCGTCGGCCGTGCTGACCAAGGGCTTCTACACCGAGTCGAACGCGCACGCGGTGTCGTTCCTGTACTACAACGGGCCCGAGGGCGAGGTCACCCCGCCGGTCAGCGCCGACGAGCTGGCCGCGATGGACGCGCTCACCAAGATGAACGTCGGGCCGGACGAGAAGGTGCTCAACGAGCGCTTCGACGGGACGGCCTGGCTGTACGCGATCACCGGCATCCACCCGGTCGCCGGGCATTACGACCCGGGCGTGCCGCCGCCGGACGCGAAGTACCTGGCGCTGCATTTCCGCGACTACGACACCGACCCCGAGGTGCAGGCCGCGGTGAAGCGGCTGAACATCAAGCACGTGCTGATCGGGAGCACGCCGATCAAGATCGGTGAGCCGCCGGCGCCGGGGCTGCGGGATCTGGACGGGCTGAACTTCCTGCGGAAGGACTTCGGGAACGCGGGCGCTTCGATCTACACGCTGACCCGCTGAGCCCGCTGAGAGCCTCGTGAGTGGCTAAGACGGTTCTGGTGGGGCTCGTGCTGGATGCTCGGTTGTCGGCTGCAGGGGTTGAGGGGCACGACCTTGAGTTCGCGACGGTATCGCCACCTTCGCGCAGGTCAGCGGCAGGTGGCCAAAAGGTTAAGGCTCGCGTGGTCGCGGACTGCCCCCGCCGCGACCACGCGAGCCTCCGTCCCCCATTCACCCCCGGGGTGACCCATGAGGGGCAGCCGTCACCGGCCGCACCCACTCGCTGTACTCATCCCTCAGACGACCGTTAGGCGGAACCGGTTGAGCAAACCCCCCAATGTCACCCGATCGGCCTAGGAGTTTCTTCCCTGGAGTACCGGGAGTACGTCGCTGACGACCTCTTCGAGCGTCGACTCGCGGCCGACGTAGTGGTCCCCGGACCGCGGCCAGTGCGTGACGATGTCGGTGAACCCGAGTTCACCGGCCCGCCCGGCCGCGTCGGTGAAGGCGCCGACGCTGGAGAGGGAGAAGACCGGCGCCGAGTCGAGGCTCAGGAACCGCTGCACGCCCGCCTTGTCCCGGCCCACGGCCTCGAGGCGTTCGTCGAAGGTCTTCGAGAGTTCCGCGACGCCCTTCCACCACTCGTCCTGGGTGTCCGACTTGATGCCGGTGGTGGCCCAGCCCGCGCCGAACCGCGCGGCGAGCGTCATCGTGCGCGGGCCGTTCGCGGCCACCAGGAACGGCAGCCGGGGCCGCTGCACGCAGCCGGGCAGGTTCCGGGCGCCCTTGGCCCGGTAGTACTCGCCCTCGAAGTCGAAGCCGTCGGTCATCAGCAGCCCGTCGAGCGCTTCGACGAACTCGGTGAAGCGGTCCGTGCGTTCCTTGGCCGACAGCTCCGGGCCGTCGAGGACGGCGGCGTCGTAGTCGGAATGCGGGACGCCGGCGCCCACGCCGAGGATGAACCGGCCGTCGGAGATGTCGTCGAGGGTGGTCAGCTCCCGGGTGAACGGGACGGGATGCCGCGCGACGGGCGACGCGACGAAGGTGCCCAGTCTGATTCGCGACGTCACCATCGCGGCCGCCGTCAACGTTGGCATCGCACTGAACCACGGGCCGTCGACGAGAGTCCGCCAGCCGAGGTGGTCGTACGTCCAAGCGTGGTCGAAGCCGTATTCCTCGGCGGCCCGCCATTTCGGCTCGGCCGCCCACCAACGATCTTCCGGAAGGATCACGATGCCTACGCGCACATCGGGAAGGTACTGGTCCAGACCGACACTTCGCCCGATGGGCGGATCTTCGGGGACAATGCGCAGGTGGAAAAACCCCTCTTGATCGCCTCCGATGTCGACGGCACCCTGCTCGGCCCGTTGGAGACCCTGACCGAACGCACGATCGGTATCGTCCGGCGCGTCACCGAGAGCGGAGTCCCGTTCGTGCTGGTCAGCGGCCGTCCGCCGCGCTGGATCGCGCCGATCGCGAACCCACTGGACCTGACCGGATACGCGGTCTGCGCGAACGGCGCGGTGCTGTACGAGATCGGGACGGACCGGATCGTGGCCGTCCACGGTCTGCTGGAACCCCAGCTCCTGCACGACGCCGCGAGTGCTCTTGATCACGCTCTTCCCGGCTGCCGGTACGCCGCGGAGCGGGTCGGCGAGACCGCGCAGGACCCGCACACGCGCAATTTCGTGATCGAACCGGATTACCACAACCCCTGGGGCGACCACGAGGGCGCGCAGGCGCCGCGGGCCGAGGTGCTCGGGCATCCGGCGATCAAACTGCTGATCAGCAGGCGCGGGATGACCTCCGACGAGATGGCGCGGGCGGCGCGCGAGGTGCTCGACGGCGCGGTCGACATCACCTACTCGACCGACAACGGCCTGATCGAGGTCTCCGCGCGCGGCATCACGAAGGCGACCGGGCTGGCCGAGGTCGCCGAGCGGCTGGGCGTCCCGGCCGAGCGGGTGATCGCGTTCGGCGACATGCCCAACGACGTCGAGATGCTGGGCTGGGCCGGGCACGGCGTGGCGATGGCGAACGGGCACCGCTACGTCCTGGACGTCGCCGACGAGGTGACCGCGCCGAACTCCGAGGACGGTGTCGCGCAGGTACTCGAACGCTGGTTCTAGCGGCCTTCGCGGTCGAGTTTGGTGGCCTCTTCCGGCGTCGGCGCGGTGCCGCCGAGATGCGCGGGCAGCCACCAGCGCTCGTCGTCGGTGGACGGCTTCTCCGGGTAGCCGGCCTGGACGCGCTCCACGAGCGCGGACATCCGGACGCGAAGGTCCTTCGAGAGGACTTCGGCGTCTTCGTCGGCCTTCGGGTGCATCGGCTCGCCGGCGAGGATCGAGATCGGGACGTGCCGCTTGGTGAGATCCTTCGGGCGGCCCTTGGTCCACAGCCGCTGCGTGCCCCACAGCGCCATCGGCACGACCGGGACGCCCGCTTCGGCGGCCATCCGGACGGCGCCGGACTTGATCTCCTTCACGGTGAACGACCGGCTGATCGTGGCTTCGGGGAACACCCCGACGACCTCTCCGGCCTTGAGGCGCTCGACGGCTTCGCGGTACGACGCGAGCCCCGCGCCGCGATCGACGGAGATGTGGTGCATGCCGCGCATGAGCGGCCCGGCGACGCGGTTGCTGAAGATCTCCTTCTTCGCCATGAACCTGACCAGGCGTTTCGCCGGCTGAGCGCCGAGCCCGCAGAAGATGAAGTCGAGGTAGCTCACGTGATTGCAGGCGATGACCGCGCCGCCCGTGGCCGGGATGTGCTCGGTCCCCTCCACCCGGATGCGGTTGTCCAGCACCCGGAACATGAGCTTCGCCGCCATGATGACGGGCGGGTAAACGAGATCGGCCATTCGTTCAGGTTACGCTACCGTAGGGTAACCAACCTGCGGTCGCGTAGGTCACATGCCGGGTTTCGCGACATCGTCGCTGGTCACTGCCCTAAAATGGGCAGGTGACGCACGAAACCGCCGAAATCACCTTGATGCCGCGAGGCAGACCCGGTGCCCAGCGCCTCTGGGCTTATCTCGCGCTGGGCACGATTTCCCTGATCAACCTGATCTCCTTCATGCCGAAGTTCCCCAAACCGCACGAAGCGGCCTGGGGCGACGCGGTGAACTACTACCGCATGTCCGAGCAGACCGGCGCCGCCGTCGAGAACCCCTTCGCGTTGCGGATGCTGAGCCCGTGGATCGTCCACCGGGGCAATCTGCTGACCGGGCTCTCCCTCGACGTCCTCTGGGTGGCCTTCACCTTCGTGGTCACGCTCGCCACGGTAATCGTCTTCTTCGAATTCCTGCGCTCGTACCTGAAGCTGCAGCTGTTCACCTCGGTGCTCGCCTCCGTCGCGCTGGCCTGCACGTTCTGGTACGCGCCGTACGTCTTCAGCAACCCGTGGCTGGTCGACCCGCTCAACAACCTGCTCTACCTGCTGGCGATCTGGTTCGTCCTCAAACGCAAGCTGATCCCGTTCGCGATCGTCATCGTGCTCGGCGCGATCAACAAGGAGACGACGCTGCTGCTGGCCCCGCTGTACCCGCTGATCGCGTGGACACGCGGCCGCACGTTCCGCGATCGCGATGTCCTGGGGGGCATCGGCGTGTTCGTGGTCGCCGTCGGGATCTACGTCGGCTACCGGATCTGGGCGCAGAACCTCATCGGCGGCGACTACGGCTTCGGCGCGGGCCAGGCCAACAGCGGCCTGCTCGACAACATCCGCTTCGCGCTCAACGCGAGCAAGGGCACCGGCCAGGTCGAACTGTTCACCACGTTCCATTTCTTCTGGCTGATCTTCGGCTACGGCCTCTACCAGCAGTACCGCCGCTACGGCCTGCGCGCGGAACTCCTGATCGCCAGTGTCTGGCTGTTCGCCTGCTGCCTGGCCGGACGGCTCGTCGCGACCGACACACCGCGGGTGTTCGTGATGCTGGCGCCGCTGATCGTCGCGCTCACCGCGGTCGTGCTGGACCAGCAGCGGAGTGAGGGACGGCGGCTCTGGGTCGGCGCGCTGTTCTTCCTCTACATCGCGGTGAACCTGCGGTTCGTCGGCGGTGCGGCGGTGTTCTGGGTCGACGCCGTCGCACTACTGATCTTCGCCGCGTTGGTGTCGTTCCCGACGACACCGCGGTGGGCACGGACCAAGGGCTTCAACGGCTTCCGGCCGCATCAAGGGACCTTGGACGTCGGGGACGACAAGCCCTCCTGACGCGCGAAAGTCACCATCGCCAGGACGACGCCGAGCAGCGTGCAGTACAAGGCGATCACCTGGTGCTTGACGTTCTCCAAACCGTCGCCCAGCGCGGCCAGCGCGAACTGGCCGGCGGCGACGACGAGCAGGAAGCCCAGCGCGATGCCCACCGCGTCGCGCCGGGTCTTCCAGCCGCGCCAGGCGAGTAGGAACCAGATCGGCAGCAGGGCGAAGAAACCCAGTGGCGCCAAGAGTTTCGTGATGGTCGACGCCACCGGCACGCGGTGTTCCTGTGCCTCCGGGGCGAATCCGGCCGACTGGTCGAAGCTGCCGAGGTAGGGCGGCCGCGCGGTGAGCAGATCGCCCGCCGCGCGGTCCAGGATCCCGAGGGTGCGCAAGGGATGCGTCGCGAAGTACTCGATGACGTTGCGCCTGCTGATCTGTTCGCGGTACTTCGGGTACTCGGGATCCATCGTCGCGGGCTTGGGATGCCACCAGCCGTTGCCCGCGTACTGGCCGAACGAGGCGGGCAGGCCCAGTGCGGCGAGGTCGGCCGCGGTGTCGTGCCGACCGTCCACAATGGTCAAGAAGATCGTGTTGAACATGTTGATCTCGCGTGAATCGTCGCCGGGACGCGCGGCGAGGGAGCCGTCGGGCAGCTTCGCCGGTTCGACGGTCTGCTGCACGTAGGCCGTGGCTCCGGCGAGCGCGCCGATGACGAACACCACGGGGAGCCAGCGCTTCAGGCCGCGAACGCCGTCCGGGCGGACGAGCAGCGCGGCGAGCGCGAGCAGCGGCAGGATCATCAGCGTCTGGACCTTGGCGTTGACCGCGACGACGCCGCCGAAGAGCAGCACGGCCAGGCCCGCGTAGCGCCACCATCCGGGTCGTGCGGACACCAGGAGGCCGCCGACGGAGAGCAGGAGGCCGAGGAACGCGGCACCTTCGCCGAGCACGGAAGCGAAGTAGCCGAAGAACGCGGAGTCCGCGACGACCAGCAACAGTCCCACAGCCGCGAAGCGTCGAACGCGACGCGAGTACGGCAGTCCGACGACGATCAGCGCGACCGCGGCGGCGGCGAGGACGCTGGTGAGCACGCCGAGCACGACCAGGCTGAGCGTCGATTCGAGGCCGAGCAGCCCGCCGATCGACCGCGCGATCCGCGCGAACCAGCTCTGGGTCAGCAGATACGTGGCGTCGCATTCACCCGCCGGCGCGGTGTAGGCGAGGTGCACGAACTGCTCCGGCTTGCCCTTCCAGGGGATACCCGCGCCGCACAGCACGCGGAAGCCGTCGCCGTTGTCGGACATCCCGACCGGCCTCGGCACGAGGAAGCGGACGAGCAGCACGAGGAGCGCGGCGGCGAACACGCCGAGGCCGAACAGGCGCGAAGATGCTTCAAGCGCGGCCGGCCGGCTGGGGGAAACGCGTTCGTCGACACTCACGAAGGGCACGGTACGTGGCGGAAATCGGGTGAAAAGTCGAGGGCCGACCTCACCGAGCGCTCGACGTCTGCCCGCAGGAACACGGTGAGCCACGACGACGTTCCTTCGCGCGCGAAGGTCGCGACGCGGTATCTCGACGCGTACGCCGGGTCGATCACGCATGACTGTTTCGACGCGTAACCGGTGTCGGTGATGACCGCGACCGTCGGACGCCGCCGGGAGACGACGGCCTCGCCCCCTTCTTCGGTCTGACCGCGGACTCCGACGATCTGCAGTTGCGTCCCGGCGTGGTACGACAGCACACCGGGCGCGGAGGTGCTCACGACCGAACCGGGCGGCAGGTACGCGTCGAGCCAGCGGCCGATCTCCTCAAGCTGCGCGCCGTGGTCGTGCCAGGCGCGCACGCGGGCCAGCATCTCCGGGCTGAACACCGAGACCAGCACCGCGAGCCCGGACAACGCCACCGCGGCGGCGGGCACCAGCCGCTGGACCGGCGCCCGCGGCCGTGGGCTCGGTTTCGCGGCGGCGGCCGCGGCGAGCACGCCGTAGACCGACACGGCCGCCACCGCCAGCAGCGGCGGGATCGGCGCCAGCAGCCGCCAGGCGGGCCTCGCGTCGCCGCCGAAGAAGACCACGAACCCGGTGAGCGCGACGGCGGTGACGAGCATCAGCCAGGTCAGCGACCTGGCCTCGGCCTCGTGCGGCGTGCGGCCGGTGCGGCGCAGGAGCAGCGCCACCGCCGCGACCAGGCCGAGCAGCAGGAATCCCTGGTGGACCACCGAAAAGCCCGAGAGGTACTGCCAACCGCGATCGACCCGATCCGGGACGGCGAGGTCGACGGGGATGACGACCGACGTCGGCAGGACGTGGTCGTAGTAGGTCACCCGCCACGCCGTCCACGGCGCCGCGAAGACGAACCCGCCGAGCAGCCAGCCCGCCGGCGCCCACCAGGTGCAGCGGCCGCGCAGGGCGGCGATGACCAGCCAGCTCCCGACCAGCACCGCGAGCAGGAGCCCCGCCGGGCGCGTCATCATGGCGAAGGCGACGAGCACGCCCGCGACGACCGGGCGCCGGGCCGCGAGCGCGGCGAAGACGCCGAACACGAGCAGCACGAACAACGGCGTCTCGGTGCCGGATCCGCCGTACGCGGCGAGCCCGCCCGCGCCCGCGACGAGGACCGCGGCGGCCACCCCGGCGGCCGGGCGCGGCTCCCCCGCGGCCCGCCCGACCACCCGGTTCACCGTCACGTGCGCGAGCAGGACGGTGCCGAGGGTGGAGAGGACGCCGAGCACGATCGCCGAGGTTTCGATATCGACCCCGAAAGCGGCCTTCGGCAACGCGATCAAGATCATCCAAAGGAAATTCGCGTACCCCTCGATCCGCTCGCCGGTGTTGAACACCGGACCATTGCCGTCGACGATGTTCTGCGCGTAGCGGAAAGTGATGTACGCGTCTTCCGCGATGGTCGAAAACACCAGCTGGTGCACCACGGAGAAACCGAGGGTGAGCAGCAGCGCGGCGGCCCGCCAGTTCTTGTCCGCGTTGATCTTGGGCCAGGCCACCACGACGAAGATCGCGACCACGAACCAGGCGACGACGAGCGCGAGCACCACCTGATCCCCACCCTCCCGGGCCGAGCCACTCCCCTGACGAAAGACTACGGTCAAGTATCGATCGCCGCGCCAAGGTGTTTCTTTCGGCGCAGTCAATTGACACGAATGGGGGAATTGGGTGCGCATGGAGTAGGCGAGGTTCCGCCGAATTCCCCGTCGGGATGTGACTCCTTCGGGTAACGGCCCAGTGCCGTTAATCTGGCTTCCCATTCCGTTCCACGCCTCGGGGTTCCGTGCGGATTCCCCACTCCGCTTTCAGACGCTGAGGAAGCCTTGTGCCCACCCAGACCTCCATGCTGACCGACGTCCTCACGGTCTGCGTCGCGCTGCTCGTCATCGGCCTTCCCGGTCTGCTCACCGGTCTCGCCGCCGGCCTGCGCGGCTGGGTCCTCGCGGGGATGACGCCGTTGCTCGGCTACGCCATCGGCGGGCTCGCCGGGCCGTGGACTTCCGCGCTCGGCCTTCCGTTCGGCCCGGTGACGTACGCGGTGGCGACGGTCTTGTTCGCCGGAGTCGCGTACGGCCTGCGACGGCTCACCCTGCGCCGGTGGCCGCCCGCACCGGAGGAACCGCTGTGGGGACGGTCCGGGCACCTCGCCGTCGGGGCGTGCCTGCTGCTCGCGGCCGCCGTCGGGATGTACGCGGTGGTGCGCGGGATGGGCAGGCTGGACGCCATCCCGCAGGGGTTCGACGCCGTGTACCACGCGAACGGCGTCCGGCAGATCGCCGAAACCGGTGACGGCAGCCTGTTCGCCACCGGCGAGGTCAACTGGTACGGCGACGCGGCGCCGGTGTTCTACCCCAACGCGTACCACCTGCTCGCGTCCGTGGTGTACCTGCTCAGCCCGGCGAGCATCCCGCTGACACTGGACGTGAACACCGCGCTGCTGCCCGCGCTGCTGGCGTTGTCGCTGGTCACGATGGTGCGCGTGTTCCGGGGGCGCGCGGTGTTCGCGGGCGCGGCCGCGCTCGTTTCCATCGCGCCGGTGATGGGGTTGTACGAATCGATGAGCAGGGGGCCTTTGCTCCCGTTCCTGCTCGGTCTCGCGCTGACCCCGCTGGCCGCCGTCGCGGTGAAGCGGTACCTCGACCGCCCGGCGCCCGACACCGGCTTCGTGCTGCTGATCAGCGCTGTCGGCCTGCTGTGCGTGCACTCGTCGGCGTTGTTCGGCGCGATCCTGTTCGCCGGCCCGCTGCTGCTGCAACGCTGGGTCGCGCCCGGTGAACGGTGGCGGCGGATCGGCCGGGACCTGCGTGCGCTGGCGATCGTCGGCGCCCTCGCGGTCGTCGTGGCGGGGCTGCAGCTGTTCGGCGCGATCGGCCTCGCGAACGGCGAGGTGCCCTACCGCAGCTGGCCGGTCGAATGGCGGGCCTCGACGGCGCTCGGCGCACTGCTGGGCTTCCAGCACCACGAGCCCTTTCCGCAGATCTGGCTTTCGGCCACGTTGCTGCTGGGCTTCATCTTCTTCTCGCGGGCGGGCGGGCTGCGCTGGATCGGCGTGACTGCGCTGGTCACGGGGCTCGCCTACATCGCGGTGACGTCGTCGGAGCAGCCTGTCGTGCTGGCGCTGTCCCGGCCGTGGTGGAACGACCCGTACCGGTTCATGTCGATGGCGGCGATCCCGCTGTCGATCATCGCCGCGCACGGGCTCGCCGAGACGCAGGCATGGCTGCGGGACACCGTGGCACACCGGAAGGTGCCCGCGTTCGTCGTCGCGGTACTGGTGTTCGGCGGGTTCGCCTTCCTGAGCAATGGTTTCTACGCGCGGTCCAACGCGGAGAAGGTCGCGTCCGGCTACGCGAACACGCCGGGGATCAACCCGCACAAGCTGCCGGTGAGCCCGGACGAGGTCGTGGCGATGGAGAAGCTCGCCGAGTTCGCGAAGCCCGGCGAGCGCGCGGTGAACGACCGTCTGGACGGGACGGTGTGGACCTACGCGCTCTCCGGCGTCCGCACGACTTCCGGGCATTTCGACGAGACGCTGTCGCCGTCGGACGCGCGGCTGCTGGAGTGGCACTTCCGCGAGTACCCGTCGAACGCCGACGTGCGGGCGGCGGCGGCGCGGCTGAACGTGCGCTGGGTGATCCTCGGGCAGTACGGCTACCCGACGGGCGCCCCGCGCCAGGCCGGGCTGCGAGATCTGGACGGGCTGAACTTCGTGACCGAGGTGTACCGGAACGCCGACGCGGTCATCTACCGGCTCAACCCCGCGCAGGCCCCACGCAATTAGTTGCCTAATTGCGCCGTTACGTCCGCGACCGACGCGAGTTGGTAGCCGCAATTAGGCAACTAATTGCGTGGGGAAGTCACCAGGCGGGCCGAGAGGGCGGCGGCGCCGGCGGTGATCAGGTCGGCGACGGTGAACATGACGCGCGAAGCGATGGCGAAAGCCGTCGCCTGGCCGACGGTGAGGCCCGACGCGGTGAGCACGGCGACCTGCGCGACCTCGCGGACGCCCACCCCGCTGGGCAGGATGAACGCGAACGTCCCGACGGTCATCGCGACGGCCATCGCGCCGACGCACAGCACGAAACCGCTGAAGCCCGGCGTGCCGACGGAGTTCGCCAGCAGCCACAGGTGCACGCCCTGCAGCGCCCACGCGGCCGTCGACGAGCCGAAGACCTTCCCGACGACCGACCAGCTCAGCCGGTGGTCCAGCGGCGGGCGGCGCAGGATCCGCAGCACGAGCGACGTGCCCCAGGTCAGCACCTTCGGGTGCAGCATCGCGAGGCCGACCGGGATGAGCACGAACAGCCACATCGCCCGCGGGCTGTTGCTGAACACCGCGGGTGCCGCGAGCAGCGAGACGACCAGCGCGGACACCACGCCGACGCCGAGCTGGATCAGCGAACCGGTGAAGATCCGGGCCCTGGCGAGCCCGGCCTTGCGGCCCAGTTCCATCTGCAGCAGGTACGCCCACACCGAACCCGGCACGTATTTTCCGAGCGAGCCGACGAGGCAGATCTGCGCGCCGCGGGCGTAGCCGATCGGCTTGCCGAGGTCGTCGACCATGACCTGCCAGCCGTAGGTCGACACCATGATCGCGGCGATGAGCGCGAGCAGGCTCAACGTGGAGGATTCCCACGCGACCTCGGACAAGGTCCGCCAGAATTCACCCCAATTGGTGACAAGTGTCTTCGCCGCGAAAGCGACGACCAGCAGGATCGCGACCCAGCGGACGACGTCGAGGATCTTCGCCTTGGTGGATTTCGGCTGTTTAACACTTACCGAAGTGTCCTCTTCGGGCGTTTCGACAGTCGTCACTGAACCTCCTCTGCTGTACCTCTGTCGCCGCAGGTCAGGCCTGTACGGTCACCAAGCGGCTGAACTCGGTCAGCAGATCGTAGCCGTCCCAAATCACGGAGAACGTCAGGGCCGATCCGAAGGGAACGACACGGTCGACGCCGCGGCCCGCCAATTCCGTCACGAATTGCGTCAATTCTTCTTTGCTGAAGCCGAATTGACCGACGGTTTGATCTTTGCGGAGCACGATCGGGACAAGGTCGGAAAGCGTTTCCACCCGCGCGTTGGCGAAAGTGCCGGCGCCGAGCCATTCGCGCGGCAGGATCGCGGGGTCGGCGAGTTCGAGCGTCGCGAGGCCGTTGCCCTGGAACTCGATGCCGCTGACGAGTCCGTCGACGGCCGCGCCGTACGCCGAAACCCGCTTCTGGACGGCCATCGCGGGCTCGGTGACGTGCTGTTTCGTCGCCAGCACCTCGGCGAGCAGCTTCCGGAACTCCTGCCCGGCTTCCTTCGCCCCGGCTTCGTCGCCGACCCAGAACACCGCGCGCGGTGACGAGCAGGCGGCCTGGTCGAACCAGTACGAGTCGTTGTAGAAGCCCTCGGCCGCGCCGCGGCGCTCGGCCTCGGAGGCGTTCTGCCAGCCGCGCACCGACGCGACCGCGAACGACGATCGGTCCGGGAAGGTCAGGTCGCGCGCGTGCGGCGCCAGCGGGTACTTGCGCAGCGCCGCGACCGACGTGTCGCCGCCCCAGATGACCCGCAGGTCCGCGGCGACCGACAGCGCGCCGCTGATCGCGTCGCTGCGGTCGTAGGTGACCATGCGCTGCGTCGCGGTGATCGCGGCGGCGGTGTCCGCGTCCACTTCGGACAGTGCGGCGTTCAGCGCTTCCAGCACCGTCTCGGCCGCACCGGCCGAACGGGAGGACACGCGGACGACGTTGTGGTTGCCCGCCAACGCCGAAAGCGCCCACGAGTACACGAAAATCGTGTCGACGTTGGCAGGCGGCACGTGAAAGACGAGCCCGCGCGGGAAGCGCAGTGCGTCGCCTGAAGTCTCCAAAGTGGAGAGTGCCTTGGCGATCTCTCCCTTGCGCAGGAAGAAACCGAGCGACGCGAGCTCCGGGAAACGGCGAGCCGTCGCGGGCGCGAGCAGCTTGCGCGCGAACTTCGTCAGGAACTCGACGACACGCGGGTCACCGACCCGAAGCCGTCCGCCGACAGGCTCGGCCCGCAGCTCTTCGACGAGCTTGTCGACCTCGATCGCGTCCGAAACCGGAAAACGCTGGTTGAGTGTCATGCCGCCGCCCCCTGGAAGGTGTCCGAGCAACCGCGGGCCTCGGCCTTGGGCAGCCTGCCCATGACGGAGAAGTGCTTGCCCGGCCAGTCGCCGTCGTCGATCCCGTTGCAGACACCGAGGTCCTCGGTGAGAAGGACATGGCCCGGGTACGAATGCGGCAGCGTGCTGACGACCTCGATCACGCCCGGCTCGCCGACCGGCTGCTCTTCCCAGGTCTCCGGGTTCCGGATCACGACGTCCGCGAAGTCGGGGCAGTACAGCGAGTTCCCGGAAGGACCTTCGAGGAACACGGTGCCGATCTGCTCGATCATCCCGTAGTAGTTGTGGATCCGAGTGAGGCCGGTGTCCTCTTTGAAGCGACGGCGGAACTCGGTGTTGTCGACCGCGCGGTCGATCAGCTTCTTCCAGCCGCCGGAGTGGATCAGGATCCCGTTGGACAGGTCCAGCTTGTGCTCACGCGCGACCTCGTAGAGGTACTGCCACACCATGAAGGTGAAGCCGAAGATCAGGAACGGCTTGTCGCCGTAGGTCGCGAGGAACGTCTTGACCGCCTCGACGTCCGGCTCGTCGTTCTCGTCGAGCACGTAGGTGTGCTTGCGGCCGAAGTTGGCCATGCCCAGCACGCCCGCGCCGCGCGCGGAGAACGAGCGGCGGTTCTTGATGATGCCGACAGTGTCGACCATCAGCATCGGCAGCCGCTCGTTGCCGAGGACTTCCTGCAGCGTCGCGCCGAGCTGCTTGGTCTGCGCGCCGGCGGCTGCCTTGTCCAGGTAGATCCGCGACGCGCCCGCGCCGGTGGTGCCCGAGGACGTCAGCGTCTTGAAGATCTCCGACTCCGGAATGGACCGGAGGTCGTGCGTCTTGAACATCCGCACCGGCAGCCACGGCAGGTCCGCGATGGAGGCGAACGACGCGTCCCGCGCGATGCCGAGCGACGAGAGGATGCGGTCGTAGCCCTCGGAGTTCTCGCGGTGGTGCTCGGTGAGCTCGGCGAGCTGCGGAAGCAAGTGCTTCTCGCGCTCGGCCTGCGAAAGCGTGAACACACTCATACCTGGGCCTCCAGCGACCGGTAGTCGATCTTGCCGCTGGCGAGCAGCGGCACGGTGTCGCATGCGCGGACGTCGAACCCGCTGGTGTGCAGGTGCAGCCGTTCGGACAGCGCCTTGGCGGCGTCCTTGCAGATCGCCTTGGCTCCGTCGCCCTCAGGCAACTCGGCGAACAGGACGACCTTGTCCCCGGCCGCGACGGCGGCCACGACGTCGATCCCCACCGAAGCAGAACGCACGGCGTGCTCGAGATCATCCAGGCTGACCCGGTTGCCGAAGACCTTGCCGATCCGCTTGAGGCGCCCGGTGATGTAGAGGAACCCGTCCTCGTCGAGGTAGCCGAGGTCGCCGGTGGCCAGCACGCCGCCGTACTCGTCGCCCGCGGCCAGCCCCGCCTCGTCGTCGGCGTACCCCATCATCACGTTGGGCCCGCGGTAGACGACCTCGCCGACGATCTTCGGGTGCTTGGTCTCGGAACCGTCCTCACGCCGGACGGCGAACGAGCCGCCGGGCAGCGCGGGCCCGGCCGAGCCGAGCTTCTCCGCGAGCCGGTCCGCCGGGACGGTGGTCATCCGCGGGGCGGCCTCCGTCTGCCCGTACATCACGAACATCCGCCCGCCGACCTCGCGGATCTTGTCGTTGAACTGGGCGATGAGGTCGTCGCGGAGCTTGCCGCCCGCCTGGGTCAGCGTGCGCAGCGTCGGGTACTTCGCCGGGTCGAACTTGAGCCGCCGCAGCATCTCGTAGTGATACGGGACCCCGGCGAGCGAAGTGACCTTGTGCTCGTTGACCGCGTCCCAGAAGCCGCGCCCCAGCACGCCCGAAGGCTCGATGACGACTGTCGCGCCGCGGACGAGATGGGAGTTCAGCACGGACAGGCCGTAGCTGTAGTGCAGCGGCAGGCAGGTCGGCGCGACCTCGTCGCCGTCGATGCCGAGCACCTGCGCGATCGCGTCGGCGTTGGCGAACACCGCGCCCCGCGAGAGCCGGACCAGCTTCGGGTTGCCGGTGGAACCGCTGGTCGGCAGCAGGATCGCCAGGTGAGGATGCGGCTCGACACCTTCGGCGGACTCGCGGACCCAGTGCCCGTCGGAGACGCCGTACCCCTCGGGCGCGGGCGCGTCCGGCGCGGACAGCACGGCGGCCGGGCGGAAGCGCTCGATGAGCCCCGCCAGGACGTCGGCGTCCAGCGCCGGGTCGATCAGCGCGATCGCCCTGCCCGCTTCGAAGGCGCCGAGGTAGTTCAGCACGCTTTCGAGGTCCACAGACATCCGCGCGAACAGCGCGCCCGGCGGCAGCAGCCCCAGCGCGGCCCCCACGCGGGTGACCTCCGTGTCGAGCTCCTCGCCCGCGAGCGTTTTGCCGCTCGTGACGTCGATCAGTCGTGCACCCACACCCAAAAGGGTCATCAGAGAACAAGTCCTCCATCGATGCCCAGCACCTGGCCGGTGATGAACGAGGCGTCATCACTGACGAGGAACCGGATCGCGTTCGCCACGTCTTCGGGCGTCCCGAGCCGTCCGAGGGGCGTCTTGCCGATGTTCTCGGCCTTCGCGTCCTCCGTCAGGCCCGAGGTCAGGTCGGTGTCGATGACGCCGGGCGCCACCGCGTTGACCCGGATCCCGGAGCGGCCGAGTTCCTTCGCGGCCGAACGCGCGATGTTCGCCACCGCCGCCTTCGAAGCCGCGTACACCGTCTGACCGGCGCTTCCGTGCTCGCCGACGATCGAGGCGAGAACGACGATGGCGCCGGTTTTCTTGCGCATCATCGCCCTGGCCGCGGCCTGGACGGTGTGCAGCGTGCCGGCGACGTTCGTGCTCAACGTGGTGTCGACCAGTTCCTCGCGGATCATGCCGAGGAGCGCGTCCTCCATGATCCCGGCGTTGGCGACCACGATGTCGAGCTTGCCGTGCTCCTTGGCCACGCCGCGGACCAGCGTCGACACGGCCTTGGCGTCGGTGACGTCCAGCGCGAGTCCGCTCGCGGCCCCCGCCGCGGCCGCCGCTTCCTTGGCCTTGGCCTCGTCGCGGCCGGTCAGCACCACGGTGGCGCCCGCCTCGGCGAGCGCCCGCGCGGTGGCGAGCCCGATGCCCCGAGTACCGCCGGTGACCAGGGCGACCTTTCCGTCCAGCATCACTTGGACTGGAGGTCGGTCACCATGTCGACGGCGACCTTGAAGCTGGACATGTCGATCACCTGATCGGTGTCGAATTCCACATCGAACTCGTCCTCGATGGCCGCGACCAGCGCCATGTGACCGACCGAGTCCCAGGCTTCGATGTCGCGGTACTTCAGGTTCTCGACATCGACCTCGCCGTCGAGGTCCAGCGCCTCGACGAAGACCTCACGCAGCTTGCCGGCGACTTCCGCCATCGTTGAACTCCTAGTACTCACTCGCGCGGACGGGCGTCCCACGCCTTCACCAAGGTAGAGAGGTCGCCGGGCAGCCGGTCGGCCAGCCCGTCCTCAGGGAGACCGGCCTTACCCTTCAACCACGGTCCCAGTGCCTCGATGGTGGCCTCGTCCAGCCCGCGGCGGGACAGCCCGACGGTATTGACGCCTGTCACCCGTGCGGGGTTGCCGACGGCGATGGTGAACGCGCCCACCTCCTTGCGGACCGCGGAGCTCATCCCGACCATCGCGCCGGGGCCGATGACGACCCGCTGGTGCAGGATCGCGCCCATGCCCAGGTTCGCCCCGGTCCAGATGTGGCAGTGGCCGCCGGTGATGACGTTCGAGGCGACCGTGACGGCGTCCTCGACCAGGCAGTCGTGGGCGATGTGGGAGCCGCGGAGGAAGTAGCCGCCGTCGCCGACGGTGGTCGTGCGCCAGGTGCCCTGGTGGACGCTGACGTACTCGCGGATCCGGTTGCGGCTGCCGATGACGACGCCGTGGCCGTCGTGATCGGGATCACCGTTCGGCGCGGAGTCCCAGGCGGCGGGGTGTTCGCGGCCGCGGTCCTCGCCCGGGGTGCCGATGGTCACGTGCGGGCCGATCCAGTTGCCGTCGCCGATGCGCGCCGGGCCCACGATGACGGTGAACGGTCCGATGACGTTGTCGTCGCCGAGCTCGACACCCTCGCCGATGATCGCTGTCGGGTGGATGCGGTTCACCACGTGAGATCCGTTCGTCGTGGCTGGGAGGCAGCCTGGGGTAATGGGCGCTTCGGCGGTCCCGGTAACGTGTGGCCCGCGCCAGAGAGGGCGGCCGGGCGCAGAACCGGCGGCTCACTGTACCGGACGCACCAGAACGCCCAGTCGAGAGAGACTTGCAGATGATCCCCATTACCGTGGTCGACGTCCGTGACGCGGAGGACCTCGTCGTCGAGGTGCTGCGATCCGGCGCCATCGCACAGGGACCGATGGTCAAGCGCTTCGAGGACGCGTTCGCGAGCGTTTCCGGCACGAAGCACGCGATCGCCGTCAACAACGGCACCACCGCGCTGGTCGCCGCCATCCAGGCGCTCGACCTCAAGCCGGGCGACGAGGTCGTCACCTCGCCGTTCACCTTCGTGGCGACGCTGAACGCGATCCTGGAAGCGGGCGCGACAGTGCGCTTCGCCGACATCCGGCGCGACGACTTCGCGATCGACACGGACGCCGTGGCCGCCGCGATCACCGACCGCACCAAGGTCCTGATGCCCGTGCACCTCTACGGGCAGACAGCGGACATGGGCAAGCTCGCGCCGCTGGCCGCCGAGCACGGTCTCAAGATCATCGAAGACTCGGCGCAGGCCGTCGGCGCGTCGTTCGAGGGCAAGCAGGCCGGATCCTTCGGGATCGGCTGTTTCTCCTTGTACGCCACCAAGAACATCACCACCGCCGAGGGCGGCGTGATCACCACGGACGACGACAAGCTGGCCGACGCGCTGCGCGTGCTGCGCAACCAGGGCATGCGCGCCCGGTACCAGTACGAGGTCGCCGGGCACAACTACCGGATGACCGACCTGCACGCCGCCGTCGGCATCCCGCAGCTGGAGAAGCTGGACCAGCTCACCGCCGCCCGCCAGGCCAACGCGAAGCGCCTTTCCGAGGGCCTCGCCGGCACGCCGGGTCTCGACATCCCGCAGGTCCTGCCGGGCCGCGAGCACGTGTGGCACCAGTACACCGTGCTGGTCGGCCCGCACGCCTTCCTCTCCCGCGACGAACTCGCCGCCGCCCTCACCGAAAAGGGCATCGGCAACGGGATCTACTACCCGAAGATCGTCTTCGACTACGACTGCTACCGGAACAACCCGCTGATCCCCGACGCGAAGGTCGAGGACTTCCCGGTGGCCGCTTCCGTCGCCGCGCAGGCGCTTTCGCTGCCGGTGCACCCGCACCTTTCCGAGTCCGATCTGGACACCATCATCGAAACGGTTCGCGAGGTACTCGGCGCATGACGACGCACAGGATCGCCCTCATCGGCACCGGGAACATGGGTTCGCTGCACGCCCGTGTGCTCGCCGCGAACGAGCGCGTGGACCTCGTCCGCGTGATCGACCCGCGTGAAGAGGCAGGCCGCAAGGTCGCCGAGCGCTACGAAACCCAGTGGACGCCCGAAATCGGCTCACTGTCCGATGTGGACGCCGTCGTGCTCGCCTCGGCCACCGAGGCACATTACGAGTTGGCGCAGGAGATCCTTGGCCAGGGCAAGCCGTTGCTGGTCGAGAAGCCGGTGTGCAACAGCCTCGAATTCTCCAAGGAGATCGTCGGGCTTTCGGCGAAGAAGGACGTCCCGCTGATGTGCGGGCTCCTGGAGCGCTACAACCCGGCCGTGATGACCGCGCGGGCGCTGGTCAACGAGCCGATCCACCTGATGGCCCGCCGCCACGGCCCCTACGCGCCGCGCATCAAGACCGGTGTCGCGTGGGACCTGCTGGTGCACGACGTCGACCTGGCGATCCAGTTCTTCGGCGGCGCGACCCCGCAGCGGGTCGCCTCCGGCGCCGGCTACTTCCACCCGAACTCGGTCGAGGGCGCCGAAGACACCATCGAGACGGTGCTTTCGTTCGAATCCGGGCTCGCCACGGTTTCCGCGTCCCGCCTCGGGCAGCGCAAGGTCCGTTCGCTCTGGGTGTCCGAGCTGGACCGCATGATCGAGATCGACCTGCTGCGCCGCGACGTCACCATCTACCGGCACGTCTCGCACGACTCGGTCACCGAGGACGGCCTCGGCTACCGGCAGCAGACCGTCATCGAGATCCCGGAGCTGGTCACCGCGCGCGAGCCGCTCGCGACCCAGCTGGACAGGTTCCTGGAGCTGCTCGAAGGCAAGATCGACGCCGACACCGAGCGCGACCTGATCCTGCCCTCGCACTCCGTCGTCGACCAGGTGCTGACGCAGGCCGCGGCCTGACGTCAGGGACCTGTCCCGGCCGGGCACGGCTAACGTCCGCGGGTGCCCAAGACCCTCAAGCGCGCGACGACCGTTCTGGCCCTGGCGGCGTTGACGTGGATGATCACCTCGGGACTGCTCTCTATCCTCGCCTTCGTGCAAGCCGCGGACGCCGAAGTTCCGGAAGGCATGTCCCGCCTCCGCCGGGAGGATTCGGGTTCGTCGGCCATCATCTGGTTCCTCGTGCTCGGCGTCGTCCAGATGGCGCTGTGCGTGGTGACCAGGGCGGGCCGGAACTGGGCACGGGTGGCCCTCACCGTTTCGGCGTGCTTCGTGAGCCTCATCCTGCTGACCACCGTGATCGCCGCGGTGGCCGGCTATGTGGACGCGACCGAGCGCGCCACCGTGCTGGGCGGCGAAGTACAGGTGCCGGCCCTGGGGATCGTTCTCATCGTGATCGACGTGCTCGTCCTCGCGGGGACCGTGTCCGGCATCGTCGGGTTGCACCGGTCCCCGGTCCGCGCCTATTTCGCCGAAATCCGGCGACCGCGCCTCGGCCCGGGTGGAGATCAGTCGCTCACTTCGTGAGGCGCTGGCCCCTCGCGTCGTAGGCGATGAGGGGGGTCAGGACGCCCGCCGACTCCACCTGGGAACCGTCGAACCAGAAGATGGCGACCGTCGGGTCTTCGCTCCAGGGGACCACCTTCGCCTCGACCGGCTTCCCCCGGACCGTGCTGGTGATCCGCGCCGCCGAGCCGGAGAAGTAGCCGAACACGGGGACGAACGCGCCCTGGACCAGATCACCGCCGTCCACCGCGTGGAAGCCGAACGACCGGTCGGTTTTCTTGTACTCGTTGCTGGTCATCAGGTCTTCGTAGGTACCGTCGTCGTTCCGGTACGCGACCCGCAGGGCGAACTCGACTTCCGGCAGGGCGGGCTCGTCGAGCGCGGAAGCGTAGAGCACCATCTCCCGGCCGCCATCGCCCTTGGTCTCGAGCGAGATGACGTTGCCCAGCGGCGCCGGGCTCGGCGCCGCCTTGGTGATCGTCGGCTGCGGTGGGGGCGTCGGCACCAGCGGCGACGAGGACGGAGCACTCGCGGCCGGCGGGAGCGGTCGCTGGGCGGGTGCCGGCTCCCGCAGCGCGACCGCGCCGACGATGACCAGCACCGTCACCACGGTGGCGGCGACCCCGCCCGCGCCGGTCGCGAGACGGCGACGGCGGCGGATACGGCCGCCCTTCGCCATGATCGCGCCGAGGTCGGGCTCGGTGAACTCCTCGGCAGGCGGTTCCCGCAAAGCCGAGCGCAGCGTCTCGAGGTCGGTCATCGTCCCAGCCCCCCGATCAGTTCCGTTCCGTCCTCCGCGGTGATCCGCAGCTTGGTCAGGGCGCGGGAGTTGGTGCTCTTCACGGTGCCCACCGAGACACCCAACTCACCGGCCACATCGGATTCCTTCAAGTCGAAGAAGTGCCGGAGCACCACTACGGCTCTCTCCCGGTCTGTGAGCGTACGCAACGCGTCAAGGAGCCATTTCCGCTGGACAACGGCCCCGGCGACGTCCAGCCCGCTCGGCCGCTCGGGGATCTCCTCGGTGGCGTTCTCGCGGATCGGGCGCCGCCAGCCGTCGATGACATGGTTGACGAGGACCTGCCGCGCGTAGGCGTAGGCGTCCTTGCGACGTACCCGCGACCAGGCCGCGTACGTCTTGGCGAGCGCCGTCTGGGCGGCGTCCTCCGCCTGATGGCGATCGCTGGTCAGCAGGTAGGCCGCATGCTGAAGACGGGTCGACGAGTTCCGCACGAACTCGACGAACTCGTCATCGCCGCGAGCCACCCTGGTCCTCATCTCCGTTCGACGGTTGACCACCTGAAAGGTTGCCTCGACCGCTGCCGTTCCGTGAAGGCTCAGTCCTTCCGTCGAGTGAACCGGAGCGCGACGACGAGACCGGCGGCGACCACGGCGACCGCGAGGACGATCCACACCCAGGTCGGCAGCAGGCCTTCGGGAGTGGTCTCGCCGGACTGCGGTGCCGGGGTCGCGCTGCTCGTCGGGGGCTGGCTGGTCTGGGCCTGGCTGCTCTGGACCTGGCTTATCGGGGCTGAGGCGCTGAGGTTGAACTTCACCGAGCCGCTCGCGACGTGCGAGTCCTCGAAGGTCACCTTGTAGCGGAGGGTGTACTCGCCCGCGGGTCCGACGGCCTGGACCGGCGCGGTGACGACCATGCCGGCGACCTCCGCCCGGCCGACCGTCCACGACGCGTTCTCGGGGCCGGTGATCTGGATCGGGTTCTCGGGGAGGGTGACCGGGCCGGTGAAGGTCAGCTTGATCTGCGTCGGCGGCGTCGCGAGCGAAGCGCCCCTCGCCGGGTCGCTGCTCTTCAGCTCCGAATGGGCCAGCGCCGGGGTCGCGGCGCCCAGCAGGGCCAGCCCGGTGACCAGCAACGACGCGCCGAACCGCTTGAACCTCATCTGCCTCACCCTCCTCGCCGGGGAACTCGCACGCTGAGCCTAATAGTCGGCTCTGGCGGGGTGGTGGTTCCCGTCCGACTGAGGATTGAGGCGTGACTCGCGTGATCAGAGAGGTAACTCGCGTGATTGGAGGGGTGACTCGCGTGATCAGGGGCGCTGCGCGTGGCGGGTGGTCAGCGCGTCGAGGTCGAAGGTGAGCGGCGTGCCGTCGAAGTCGAAGCTCACCTTGCCGGTGTGCTCTCCGAAGTTCTCGTATTCGCCGTCGATCAGGCGATAGGTGACCATGCTCGCCGGGTCTTCGAGGTCGACGATCCAGTAGTGCTCGATGCCGACTTCGGCGTACTCGGAGAACTTGGTGACCCGGTCGGTGCGGACGGTGCCCTCGGACAGGACCTCGATGACGAGCCGCACGTCCGCGGCGGCCGAGCGGGGAACGTCCAGGTCGGGGCGGCTCGTGACCAGAACGTCCGGTACGCGAATGGTCAACGGCTCGTCGGCAAGCAAAAGTTCGACTCCAGCGAAGGCGGCCAGACCCGCGAGCCGCTCATCCAGCAAATACGCGAGCCGCGTCACCGCCAGTTGGTGCCGGGAATCCAGGGATGGTGCCGCGACCAGGACGCCGCCGGACACTTCGGCCCGATTCTGGGGCATGGCCGCCCAGACGTCGAGAGTCACCTGTCGTGAGTGATCAGTGTCGTTAGAACGACCCAAAACACTCACGACTCCGTGAAGTCGCCCGCCGGAGCGCCCCAGGACGAAGAAGTGTCCCCCCGCTCCTCAGCCAGCGCACGCCGCCGCGCGTTCTCGCCGCGCACACGCTCCACTTCGGACTGGATGTACTCGTCGTCGTAGCGCTGGAAGACCCGCGCGGGATTGCCCGCCACGAGACTGCGCGGCGGGACGTCCTTGGCGACCACGGAGTTCGGCTGCACCGTGGCGAAATCGCCGATCGTCACGCCCGCCATGATCACCACCAGGCCGCCGATGAAGCAGCCTTTGCCGATCTTCACCGGCTTGCGCTCGATGAGGTCGCTGCCGGAGTGGTTCTGCAGCGTCATGTTCGCGAGCCAGCTGGAATGGGTGAAGATCAGCGTGTTCAGGCCGATGCTGGTGTGCTCGCCGATCTCCAGCCCGCCGCTCGCGTCGAGCGCGGCGCCTTCGCCGATCCAGCAGTGTTCGCCGATCGTCAGGTTCTCCGGGCTGATGATCTTGACCCGTTCGCGGACCCTGGTCGACTCCGGCAGCCCGTAGAACCGGGCGCGCTCGGCGTCGTTCATGTACTGCGAAACGAGTTCGGTCAGGATCTGCGGGCGCAGCCGGTTGCTGCGCTCGTCATCGAAGAACATCGGCCTCGGTCACCAGTTTCTCGAAGGTGCGCAGGTGTTCCTCCGCGACGACGTCGAGGCCGAAGTTGGCCCGCACCATCGCGCTTTCGCGCTGTGCCACCAAAGCCCGCTTCTCCGGGTCGTCGAGCAGTTCGATGACGGTGTTCGCCACCGCCTCGCTGTCGTCCGGGCGCACCAGCAGGATGTTCTCGCCGTTGCGGAGTTCGATGCCGGGGTAGTTGTCCTCGGTGACCGAAGCGATGGTCGCGGTGCCCGAGAGCATCGCCTCCAGCGACGCGGTGCCGCAGCCGCCGTTGAGGTCGTGCGTGACGATGTCGGCGGCGGCGAAGTACGCGGGCACGTCGGCCTTCGGGACGGCGCCGGTGACGATGATGGCGTCCGCGACACCGAGTTCTTCGGCCCGCTTGAGGAAGACGTCGTGATACACGCGGCCGACGACGACCACCTTCACGCCGGGGTGCTTGTCCAAAATGGACGGCAGCGCCTCGACCAGCGGAAGCCGGTTGCGCAGCGGGATCACGTGCCCGAGCGAGACGATCACCGGACCGTCACCCAGGTCGTGCTCCGCCCGCACGTCCTTGGTGAGCGGCTTCTCGAAGTTCCCGGTGTCGACGGCGATCGGGAAGTAGTCCGAGTTGTCGTCGCTGGTGCCGTAGCGCTCGACGCAGTAGTCGACTCCGAGCTTGTCGAGGATGACGTACCGCGGCTTGAGGTAGCGCAGGATCGGGTTCACCAGCACGGTGTCCAGGAACCGGAAGACACCGCCGTACAGCTTGTTGTCGCTGATCAGCAGCGTGTGGATGGTCAGCAGCATCGGCAGCTTGTGCCGCCGCGCGTACCGCCCGGCCAGCCACGACAGGTCGAAGAACTGCCCGTGCAGGTGGATCGCGTCCGGTTTGAACTCGTCCAGCAGGGCCCGCAGCCGCCGCCAGTTCCCCGGCCGCAGCGAGGCGAAGCTCATGTCGAAGTCGATCGACAGGCCCAACTGCGGCATCTTCACCGCGGGCAGGCGGACGACGCGGTAGCCGTCCTTCGTCTCGTCGGCCGGGGCGTCGGCGTAGGCCGCGGTGATCGCGAGCACCTCGTGCCCGCGCGCCGCGTACTGCTCGGCCAGGGACGCCGCCATGTGCGCGCTTCCGCCCACCCTCGGCGGGAAGAAGTTGTTGACGACGGCGATGCGCATGGGGCGGCTCTCCCCTGGCCCGGCACTCACTCCGAAGCCTTCACCAGTTCGTGCATGCCCTCTTCCACGGAGATCTTCGGCTCCCAGCCGAGGACCTCGCGGGCACGTGTGATGTCGGCGGCCCGGCGCGAGACCAGCACGTCGCGCTCGTTGAACAGCGGCTCGACGTTGACGCCGACTGCGTCGATGAGGATCTTCGCCAGCGTCGCGATCGAGGTGTCGATCCCGGTGCCGATGTTGATCGGCACGTTCGATTGCTCCGATTCGAGTGCCGCGACCACCGAGCGGGCCAGGTCCGTGACGTGCACGAAGTCCATCGACTGGTCGCCGCGGCCGTCGATGATCGGCGGCTGGCCGGCGCGCAGGCGCTGGATGAAGTGGTTGATCACCGACGTGTAGTAGGCCTCGATCTTCTGGCCGGGGCCGTACACGTTGAAGAACCGCAGCGCGTTCCAGGACAGGCCCTTGGTGCGCTCGTAGAAGCCGAGCATGTCCTCGCCCGCGCGCTTCGAGATGCAGTACGGCGTGAGCGGCTTGAGCTCGTCGTCCTCGTGCATCGGCAGCCGCTTCGGTTCGCCGTAGACGGACGCGGTCGAGGCGAACACGACCCGCTCGACACCCTCGTCCGCCGCGGCGGCGAAGACGTTGTGGTTGCCGACCATGTTGATGTCGATCGACTCGTGCGGGTCCGCGACCGACTTGTTGATCGACACGGTCGCGAAGTGGATGACGTGCGTGCAGCCGCGCATGGCTTCACGCACGGCGCCGCCGTAGCGGACGTCCTTCTCGACCAGTTCGACCTTGCCGGTGGCGACGAACTCGTTGATCCGGGCGCGGTCGCCGCGGGTCATGTTGTCGAAGACGCGGACGGTGTAGCCACCCTCGATCAGCATCGGGATGACGTGCGCGGCGATGAAACCGCCGCCCCCGGTGAAGAAGACCTTCTTGTCGGGCATTTCTCTCCTAGCTCGGCAGTGCGGCGCTGACGGTCCCGATGACCCGGTCGACCTGGGCATCGGTGAGGTTGGCGTGCATCGGGATGGCGAGATGACGGGCGAAGAGGTCCGCCGATACCGGCAAGGTCTGCTTCTTGCCGTAGATGGGCTGCAGGTGCGAGGAGTAGGTGCCGAAGTTGCACTGCACGCCCTGCTCGCGGATCCGCAGCGCGAGCGCGTCGCGGTCGATCTCCGGGGCCACGGTGAGGATGTAGGCCTGCCACGGGTGTTCGCGGTCCGGCAGTTCCACCGGGACGTCGAGACCGGACAGGTTCTCGAACGCCTCGTGGTAGCGCTTGGCCACCGAACGGCGGGCCGAGAGCAGGTCCGGGAGGCGGTCCAGCTGCACGTTCATGATCGCGGCCTGCACGTCCGAGAGCCGGAAGTTGTAGCCCAGCTCGTGGAACTCCGGGATCGGCAGCGCGCCGGAACCCTCGCGGGTGATGGCGGGCTCGATGCCGTAGGTGTGCAGCTTGCGCGCGTGCGCCATGAGGTCTTCGCGGTCCGAGACCAGCGCGCCGCCTTCGCCCGCGGTGATGCCCTTGCGGCCGTGGAAGGAGAATGCGGCCAGGTCGGCGAGGCTGCCTGCCGGGCGGGTCTTGTAGGTCGCGCCAGCAGCGCAGGCGGCGTCCTCGAAGAGCCACAGGCCGTGCTTGTCGGCGATGGCGCGGTACTCGTCGAAGTCGCCCGGCTGCCCGGCGACGTCGACGGCGAGGATGCCGACGGTGCGCGGGGTGATCAGGGCTTCGATCGACGCCGGGTCGGCGCTCCAGACGTCCGGGCGGATGTCCGCGAACACCGGTGTCGCGCCCGCCTGGAGCACGGCGTGGCCGGTGGCGGGGAAGGTGTAGTCGCCGACGATGACCTCGTCGCCCGGCTTCACGCCGAGCACACGGAGCCCGAGGAAGAGTGCCGACCCACAGTTGCTGGTGGTCAGGGCGTGCGCGGTGCCGACGGTCTTCGCGAAGCGTTCCTCGAAACGACGGCACGCGGGGCCGGCGCCGGCCAGCCAGCCGGACCGGAACACCTCCGCCACGGCGGCGAGTTCTTCGTCTCCGACGGTCGGCTGACCGAGGACCACAGGTTCCTGCGTAGACATACCTCTCCCATTGCGTGGGGACCCGGCGAAGTGTATAGACGCCATTCGGCGGTTCTCGGGCGGGCTGGATCCACCCAGGTCAGCACCCGGACACCGTTAGGCTTGCCCTCATGCGATTCGGCGTCTTGGGGGCGACGGAGGTGCGCCGCGAGGACGGCACCACCGTCGGAGTCGGCGGGCCCCGGGTCCGGACGCTGTTCGCGCTGCTCGCGCTGGAGGCGGGCCGGGTCGTCCCGGCGGAGCGGCTCATCGACGGCCTCTACGGCGAGCAGCCGCCCGAAGGGGTGGCGAACGCGCTGCAATCGCAGGTCTCGCGGCTGCGCGGGGCGCTGAAGGACCTCGCGCCCGTCGAGTTCAGCCCGGCGGGCTACCGGCTGGCCGTGGACCCCGGCGACGTCGACGTGCACCGCTTCGAGCGGCTCGCCGCCGAAGGCCGTCGCACTCTCGCCGCGGGAGACGCCGCGAAGGCGGCTGAACTGCTTCGCGACGCTCTCGGTCTCTGGCGTGGCCCGGCGTTCGCGGACATCACCGACGCGCCGTTCCGCGATCCGCAGGTCACGAGGCTGAACGAGCTGAAGACGTCGGCGATCGAAGACCGTGCCGAGGCCGAACTCAAGCTGGGAAGGCACGAAGACGTCCTCGCCGGGCTTCGCGAGGTCATCGATGACCAGCCGCTGCGGGAACGGCCACGCGCGCTGCTGATCCGCGCGCTGCACGCCGCCGGACGTCAGGCCGACGCGCTCACCGCGTTCGAGGACGCCCGGCGCGTCCTGGCCGACGAACTCGGCGCCGACCCCGGGCCGGACCTCGCCGCCGCGCATCTGGCCGTGCTTCGCGGCGAGACGCCGCCAGTCAAGACCACGACGGTGCCGCTCCCCGCGCAGCTCACCAGCTTCATCGGCCGCGAAGGCGACCTTCGGCACGTACTCGGTCAGCTGGACCGCTCGCGGCTGGTGACGCTGACCGGCCCCGGCGGAGCGGGCAAGACGCGGCTGGCCGTCGAGACCGCCACCGCGTCGGACCTTCCGGCGGTCTTCGTCGAACTCGCGCCCTACAGCGAGAACGCCGACGTCGCCCACGCCGTGCTGACAGCGCTCGGCCTGCGGACGGTCCCGCTCGGGACGGCCACCGTGGAGAACGCGCCGCTGGAGCGGCTGATCGACGCGCTGGCCGACCGGGCGGTGCTGCTCGTGCTCGACAACTGCGAGCATCTGGTCGAGGCCGCCGCGAAGCTGGTCGCCCGGCTGCTCGGCGCGGCCGCGGCGCTGCGTGTACTGGCCACCAGCAGGGAACCGCTGGGGATCACCGGCGAGGCCGTCTCCCCCGTGCCGCGGCTCGCCGTGCCACCGCCGGGCACACCGGCCGCCCGGTCGCTGGAGTTCGCCGCCGTCCGGCTGTTCGCCGACCGCGCGCGGGCCAGCGATCCGGGCTTCGCCGTCGACGACAGCACGGCGGGCGACGTCCAGCGTGTCTGCGCCGCGCTCGACGGGCTGCCGCTGGCCATCGAGCTCGCCGCCGCGCGGGTGCGGACGCTGCCGGTCGGCGAGATCGCCGCCCGGTTGGACGACCGTTTCAAGCTGCTTTCGCGGGGCAGCCGGGTCGCCGAGAGCAGGCATCGCACGCTGCGCGGGGTCGTCGAATGGAGCTGGGATCTCCTGGAAGAGGACGAACGCCTGCTCGGCAGGCGGCTGACCGTCTTCGCGGGCGGCACGACCCTCGCCGACGCCGAAGCGGTCTGCGCCGTCACGGACACCGCGGAGCTGCTTCCGTCCCTTGTGGACAGATCGCTGGTCGAACGCGGTGGCGATCGGTATCGAATGCTCGAAACCATCCGAGCCTTCTTCGCCGAGAAGCTCGCCGAAGCGGGCGAAGCCGAGCATCTGCGGCGTACGCACGCGGAGCACTTCCTCGAGCTCGTCGAGGAGGCCGATCCGCTTCTGCGCACCGGGGACCAGCTGGTCTGGCTCGACCGTCTCGACGCCGCTTACGACGATCTCCTGGCCGCTTTGCGCTGGGCCGCCGAAGCCGACGTACGGATCGCGCTTCGGCTTTCGGCGTCACTGGTGACGTACTGGTGGATGCGCGGGCGCCGGTTCGAGGGCGCGACGCTGAGCCTGGAAGTGGTCAAGAACCTCGGCCCTCGGCCGCCGGACGACCTCGAAGAGGAGTACCAGCTCTCCGTGCTCAACGCCGCCGCGGGACTCCGCGGCCACGAAGCGCTCGACAGGCACATGCCCGCGGTGCACGACTTCGTGCTTGATCTGGCCAAGGCACCCCGGAACCCGGCGCTGCTGCTGTTGATGGGGGTCGTGGCCGGCCCGCCCGGTGACGGCGATGAGCTGCTGAGACGCGGTCAGGCCCTGATGGCGCACAGCGACGCCTGGAGTCTCGCGCTCACGCCGACCGGTTACGGGCTCCGTGCGCTGATGCGAGGCGAACTCGAAACGGCGGAAAGGTTTCTGCGTCTGGGGGCCGAGGCGTTCCGCAAGCTCGGGGAGCGCTGGGGCCTTTCGATGGCCCTCGATCACCTGTCACAGATCCTGGTCTGGACGGACCGCCAGACCGAAGCCCTCGAGATGATGACCGAAGCGCTCCGGTTGATGCGGGAACTCGGCGCATCCGACGACAACGCGGATCTTCTGTGCCGTCGCGGGGGAAGCAAGCTGCTGCACGGCGACGCGGCGGGGGCACGGGCCGATTTCGAACTCGCCGTCGAGATCGCGCGCCGTTCGGGGATGCCGGAAAGCCGGGCGTGCGGATACATCGGGCTCGCCTTCCTCGCCAGGCACGAAGGCGACCTGCCCTCGGCCCGCGCGCTGAGCGAACTCGCGCTCGCGGAATGCCCCGGCGGTTCGTTCGCGGCCGAAGGGGTCCGCGCCGGGGCGATGATCTCGCTGGGCTGGGTCGCGGCCGCCGAAGGTCACGTCGACGAAGGTGAGGAACTGCACCGGCAGGCGCTCCTTTCGGCGGACCAGTGGCACGACAGCACCACCGTGGCCTGCGCCGTCGAAGGCCTCGCCGGGGTCGCGCTGCGCCGCGACGACCCCGAGCGGGCGGCGCTCCTGATCGGCGCCGCGGTGACCATCCGGGGCACCCCGTTCGCCGTCGATCTGGACGCCGCCCTGCTCCGGACGTCCGCGCGGAAGCGGCTCGGCGACGGCTTCGACCGGGCCTACCGCCGAGGGCTCGGCGTCCGCGGCGCCGCTCAACTGGCCGGGTTGCCCAGAAAGCCCTGAGCGCGGGTCAGCTGGATGCCCTGCGGCGCGAAGCGGCCGACGGCCTCGGCCAGGAGACGCGGGTCGAGTTCGCTGTCCTGAACCGCGACGTACAGCGGTTCCGCGTTGACTCCGACCGCGCCGAGCCGGGTCATGCCGGGGCCGACCGGGTCGGTGGTGAGCCGGGTGACGTCACGCCAGGGCACGACCGTCCGCTCGACACGGACGCCCACCGCGTCCAGTTCGAAGAGCACCCACCGCTGGTCGTGCAGCGACCGCACGTAGGCGATGGTGCCGACGCCGCCGGCGATCAGGACGATCCGCAGCGGGCCGGGCGCCTCGATCGAACCGAGCAGGGCGGCGATCCCGAAGAAGGCCACCAGGAGCCCGGTCAGCTTCGCGGCGCCGACGAGGCCCGCGTTCGGCTTGTGCACCCGGAACCGCACGGCGCGCATCAGGTGCTTGGTCAGCACACCGCCGCCGACCGCGACGGCCAGCGCGATCAAAGTCACCACCAGCGAGACCGGGGAGAAGTCGACGAGGACGTTGTAGCCGGCGATCAGCGCGACGAACCCGCCCGCGACGGTCAGGAGCAGCGCGCCCTTGCCCTTGCGCGCCTCCCGTTCCCGGCGGTCGAGCGCGGCCTGGTCCGGCGCGGCGAGGAAACCGCCGTCGATGTTCCTCATCGGGCGTCACGCTGTGCCGAGGCGGCCGCGCGGCGCTCGCGCTGACGGCGGTCCAGGACGTACAGCAGCGTGCCGGCGCCGGCGCTCAGGACGGCGTAGAACAGGTCCTGCAGGCCGTCCTCGGGGTAGCCGGTGGAGAACTCGGCCATCGCGAGCGCGACGAAGAGGACGCACAGCACGCCCCCGGCGATCATGTACACCTTGTTGCTCAGCATGGTTCCCTCGCTTGTCGTTTGCCGTGGTGAGAACACTTTCGCGCGGGGCACATGACATTCGGATGACAAGCCGTCAGCGCGTGGTGCGCGGACGGTCAGCGGCGGTGGACACGCTTCCCGGCATGACCTACCTCGCGGGATCTCCCGAAGACTTCCTGGCCGTGCGGCACCTGACACTGCGCGGCACCCAGGCCGAGATCGGCCACGCCCTCGGCGCCGAAACGAAGACGCGCTCGGACTGGACGCCGCCGTCGATCGACCCGCTCGCCGCCAGGGCGCGGCGCACCTGGTTCGCGCGGAACTGGCCGCAGTACGCCGAACGCACGGCCGGGTTCGCCGAGGCGTACGGGCTCCCGGCCGACGCGGCTGTCTCCTTCGACAACGCCTCCGCCCTGCCCGCCGGATCGGGCTGTTCGGCGCTGTGGACCGGGAGCACGCTCGGCCGGAACTACGACTTCTTCACCTTGAGCTGGACCCAGCTCGGCGCGGTGATGGCGGGCGCGGAACCCGTCGACGACGGGACCGTGCCGATGGCGTCACGGCCCTACGTCCTGACCACGATCCCCGACGACGGCCTCGCCTCGACGTCGCTTTCGATGTCCACAGTGGACGGTGCGATGGAGGGTGTCAACGAGGCCGGGCTCGTCGTCGCGCTGCTGATGGCCGACCTCGAAGCGGCCACACCGCTGGAGCACGACCCCGGGCCGCAGGCGGGACTCTCGGTACCCCAGGTCTGCCGGTACCTGCTGGACACCTGCGAAAACGTCGACGAAGCCAAGGAAGCGCTGATGCTCGCCAAGCAGTACGCGCACGGCGCGCCCTGTCACTACATCGTCGCCGACGCCTCCGGCCGCGGCTTCGTCTACGAGCGCGGCGCGCACGACATCGAGTACTTCGTCGAGGTCGCCGACGGGCCGCTGTGCGTCACGAACCATCCGCTGCACCGTTACCCGGACATCGACGCGCTGCCGGAGGACACGCCGGAGACCATGCTCACCTACCAGCGGCTGCGCACCCTCACCAAGGAGGCGGAGGCCGGACCGCGCGACGCGCTCGACGCGGTGTCCGTCGCGATCGAGCCGGGCGCGCCGTGGCGGACGTTGTGGCGCACCGTCCTCGACCCGGCGGCCCGCACCATGAGCACGCGGTTCTACCTCGGCGACGCTGAAAACGGCGCCGCGCGACACTCGCCGGAACTCACCTTCGGCGTGGCGCGGTGACCATCGGCAAGGGCCGCAAGATCGGCACCGTCGCGGTCTGCGTACTGGCACAACTGCTGATCGCGATCGACCTGACCGTGCTGCACCTGGTGCTGCCGTCGCTTTCGGAGCAGATGCACCCGTCGACGACGGAGCTGCTGTGGATCGCCGACGCGTACGGCTTCGCGCTCGCCGGGCTGCTGATCACGATGGGGAACATCGGCGATCGCGTCGGCCGGAAGAAACTGCTGCTGATCGGGGCGTCGCTGTTCGGCGTCGCTTCGGTGATCACGGCGTACGCGCCGACGGCGGAACTGCTGATCGCCGCCCGCGCGCTGCTCGGGATCGCCGCCGCGACGCTGATGCCGTCGACGCTGTCGATCGTGCGGAACGTGTTCACCGGCAAGGAACGCGCGGCCGTGATCGGGGTGTCCAGCGGGCTGACGATCCTCGGTTTCGGCATGGGGCCGCTCGTCGGCGGTTTCCTGCTCGACCACTTCTGGTGGGGTTCGGTGTTCCTGGTCAACGTGCCGGTGGTGGTGGTCATGGTGATCGCCGGCGCGCTGATCCTGCCCGAGTCGAAGAACCCGGTTTCCCACCGGATCGACGTGCCCAGTGTGCTGCTGTCGATCGCCGGCATGGTCGGGATCGTCTACACGATCAAGGAAGTCGCGTACCAGGGCTGGGGGCACTGGGACATCGCTCTCGCTGCGGTGCTCGGGCTCGGCTGCCTGCTGGCGTTCGTCCTGCGGCAGCCGCGACTGGCCGAACCGCTGATGGATCTGAAGCTGTTCGCGCAGCGGGCGTTCTCGGCGACCGTCGGGACCACCATCCTGGCGATGTTCGCGCAGCTCGCGGTGTCGCTGATGTTCGCGCAGTACCTGCAGCTGGTGGCGGGCTGGTCGCCACTGAAATCCGGGCTCGCCGGACTGCCGGGGATGGGCGGCGCGATCCTCGGCGGCGTCCTCGCGCCGCTGGCGATCAAGGCCCTCGGGCGGGCTGTCACCATCGCGCTGGGCTGCGCGCTGTCGGCTGTCGGGTTCGCGCTGTATTCAGGTGTCGGTGTGACGATCGTCTACTCGGATCTGCTGTTGGCGATGATCGTCTTCGGGGTCGGGCTGTCGCTCATCCTCGCCGTCGCGACGGACACGGTGCTCGGCGTCGTGCCGAAGGCCAGGGCGGGCGCGGCGTCGGCGATCTCCGAGACGGCGACCGAACTCGGCGGGGCGCTGGGGATCGCTGTGCTCGGCAGCGTGCTCGGCGCGCTGTACCGGAGCGAACTCGTCATCCCGGCGGGCGTGCCGCCGGAGGCCGCCGGGGCGATCTCGGACACGCTCGGCGGCGCTGTCCAGGTCGCGGCGCAGCTGCCGCCCGAGCAGGGAGCTGTGGTCCTCGCCACGGCGAAGATGGCGTTCGTCGACGGGTTGCGGCTGACGATGCTGTGCTCGGCCGGGTTGATGGCGCTGCTGGCGGTGAGCGCGCTGTTCACGCTGCGCGGAGTCCCGAAGGTGCTTGAAGACCCTGAAGAGACTTCGCCTGCTACACCGGTCGCTGCGGCGGCGTGAAGTGTCATCGGGGTCCGGCCAACGGGACCGCCCGCTTGTCACCCGACCGCACCATGGCCAGCAGCGGTTTCGTGGCCACCGACAGCAGCCGGGCCGCGAAGGTGCGGCCGTTGCGGCGCGCGATGTCCGGGCCGAAGGCGTTCATCAGCGTGACGATGCCGGGCAGCGGCCGCACGAACAGCGTCACCTCGGTGATGAGCCCGTCCTCGCCGAGCTTCAGCACCGCCGCCTCTTCGAGCTCCTCGTCGCCGATGCGCGCGCTGTAGACGACGACGCGTGTCGACGCGTCGCCGGTGTCGGTGTGGAACCGCACGTCGCGCAGATGCGTGTAGGCGACTTCCAGCAGCGGCTTGAGTTCCGCGTGCCCGGTGAACCGGACCCGGCTGGTCAGCGGCGAGTGGACGACCGCGTCCGGCGCGAAGGCGCTCAGCGCGAGTTCGACGTCCTTGGTCTCGAGGGCCCGGCGGTACCGCTCGGTGGTGTCGATGCTCATGTGTCCTCCTGGATCAGGTTCCCCAGACCGCGCCACAACAGATCCGTCGTGAGCGCGACGACTTGGTCCCGCGGGATGTCGCGGTTGCTCCACCACCAGGTGGCGATGGCGTTCAGTGCGCTTTTCGCCGCTTCGGCGAGCGCTTCGTTCGCGCGGTCGCGCGGCAGGTCCGCGGTCAACGCCAGGCCGGGGACCTGTGCGAACACCTCGGTCAGCTGTCCGGTGGCCCTGGCCTGCCCGCGCCGGTGCACCTCGGCGACGCCCTCGTCGGACGGCGTCTCGGCGAAGATCATCCGCCAGCCGCGTTCGTTCGTCTCCATCCAGGCGAAGATCGCCGCCACCCTGGCCCGCAACAGCTCCTCCGCGGTCTCCGACGGCGGCAGCCCTTCCCAGCCCGCCAGCAGACTGTCCACTTCGGACTCCAGCAGGCCGG
Source organism: Amycolatopsis speibonae (assembly GCF_042647925.1). NCBI lineage: Bacteria > Bacillati > Actinomycetota > Actinomycetes > Pseudonocardiales > Pseudonocardiaceae > Amycolatopsis > Amycolatopsis speibonae. The sequence continues at coordinate 59,104 of NZ_JBHRWK010000014.1, read as the reverse complement.
CGTACAACCGCGCCTTGGACGGGAAATGGTCGTAGAGCACGGGTGTGCTGATCCCGGCCGCCGTCGCGACCTCGCGCATCCCGGCCGCGTCGTACCCGGACGCGGCGAACACCCGCGCCGCCGCGGCCAGGATCAGCTCCCGGCGCTCGTCCTTGCTCAACCGTTTACCTGACATCGGTCAGGTACGCTACCAGTTAACCTGACACCTGTCAGGTAGCGGTCCGGGTAACCTGGTCGATCGTGCGCACAGTCGTAGTCATCGGGGGCGGGATCGTCGGTCTCGCCACAGCCTGGGAACTGACCAAACGAGGTCTGGACGTCACGGTGCTCGAAAAGGAGGACCACTGGGCGGCCCACCAGACCGGGCACAACTCGAACGTCGTGCACGCGGGGCTCTACTACAAGCCGGGTTCCTTCAAGGCGAGGATGTCCACCGCGGGCAATCGGTCCATTGTGGACTTCGCGCGGCAGTACGGGGTGCCGGTCCAGGTGTGCGGCAAACTGGTCGTCGCCACCTCCGAAGCGGAGCTTCCGGCACTGAAGGTGCTCGCCGAACGGGCCGAAGCCAACGGCGTCCCGGCCAAGCTGATCACCCCGAGCGAAGCCCGCGAGTACGAACCCGAAGTCTCCTGCGTGGCCGCGCTGCGCGTGGAGTCCACCGGCATCATCGACTTCCCCGCCGTCTGCACCGCGCTGGTGCGGCTGCTCGACGAGTCCGACGCCGACCTGCGCCTCGGCACGCCCGCGCTGGGGATCCGCCAGGGCCGCACCGGCGGCGTCGAGGTGGCGACCGGCGACGACGTGATCCACGCGGACGCGCTCGTCAACTGCGCGGGCCTGCACGCGGACCGCGTCGCCCGGCTCGCCGGGCTCACCCCGAGCGCGCGGATCGTGCCGTTCCGCGGCGAGTACTACGAACTGAAGCCCGAACGCCGCCATCTGGTGCGCGGCCTGATCTACCCGGTCCCGGACGCGTCGCTGCCGTTCCTCGGCGTGCACCTGACCCGCATGCTCGACGGCAGCGTGCACGCCGGCCCCAACGCCGTGCTCGCGCTGCGCCGCGAGGGCTACACCTGGCGCGACGTCTCCGCGAAGGACCTCGCCGAGGTCGCCCGCTTCCCCGGTGTCTGGCGGCTCGCGCGCAAGTACGCGTATCCGACCGGGCTCGGCGAGGTCCGCCGGTCGTTCTCCCGCCGCCGCTTCGCCGAAAGCCTGGCCCGGCTCGTGCCCGCCGTCACCGAGGACGACATCGTGCGGCACGGCTCCGGGGTCCGGGCGCAGGCGCTGCGCCCGGACGGCTCACTCGTCGACGACTTCCTGATCGAGACCGCGCCGAACCAGGTGCACGTCCTCAACGCGCCCTCGCCGGCGGCGACCAGCGCGCTGGAGATCGCGAAGCACATCGCCGACGAGGTGAGCGCTTAAGACGCGGGCAGGTTCGCTGTCACGAGCGGCATCACGGCTTGCGGGATCTCGCAGGCCTTGGCGTTGTCGCTGAGGTCACCGGTGTCGAGCTTGACCGAGGAGGTCTCCGTGACCGGCAGCATCGCGACGCAGATCGGGCTGTCCGGGCTCGAGTAGACGACCCACTTCTTGCCCGCCACCACCTGCTCGACAGGGGTGCCTTCGAGACCGGGAACGTCCTCGAGTTTCGTCGCCGTGTAGACCCACAGGTCGAGCGCCTTCTTGCCCTTGTCGCCGTCGGTGTCGTCCCACTGGCAGCCGTTCTTGGGATCGTTCGACGAACCGTTCATCGGCCGCGCGGCCGCGAGGTTGAGCGGCGTCACCTGGTCCGGCTTGAGCAGGGAGCACGGATCGACCGCCACGAGCGGCCCGGAGGCTTCGATCGGCTTCTGGCCAGGGGGCGGGGTGAGCGGCGGGCTCGGCTGTCCCCCCGGCAGGTGGGAGGCGACAGCGGGAGCCGCGGCCTTCGCCATGTCGCAGGCCTTGCTGTTGTCGTCGCCGGGGGCGTCACTCGTGATCTCGACGAAGGTCTTCGGGTCCAGCTCGGTGATCAGCGAGCAGTAGCTCGGGCCGAGGATGGTCGCGTACCTGGTCCAGGTGAAGCCGCCGATGCCGAACTTCTCCCCCGGGACGGCGCCGTTGGAGTAGTCGGCCTGGGAGAGGTCGAAACTTTGCGAGACCTCGAGCGCGACCCCTTGAGGCGCGTCGTCCAGCTCCGGATACCGGCAGGTCCCGGGGATCTTCCGCGCCTTGTCCGCCGGGCGCTCCTTCCCGGGGTAGGTGACCCCCAGGGCTTCAGCCTGCTCCTGCGAGATCAGCTTGCACGGCTCGGCCTTCGTGATCACCGGTCCCTGTCCGGGCACCGGCGAGGCCGTACCGCCGATCGTCGACGTGCAGCCGCCGAGTGTCAGCACCGCCAGCCCGAGCGCGAGCGAATTCCGAAACCGCATGCGTCCCCTCCTCATCGGCTCGCACACTACTTGTGCGCGGCCGCCGTTCACGAACCGGCGGGCAGCGCCGCGCTCACCGTCGGCAGCGCGGCCCGCAGCAGGTCACAGGCCTTCGCCTGGTCGTCCCAGTGGCCGCTGTCGGTCTCCTCGGGGGTGCCGTCGGAGTCCTTCCACGGTCTCGATACCGGGCAGCTTGAGGGCCGGCGCGTCGGCGTGTTCCGAGCACGAGGACCGCCGCGAAGGGCGCGGTGATCGGGGTGCTGCGGCGGTTCATGCGGGGTCCCTCCTCGACGCGGACCCTACTTCGATGTCGGCGTGAGCACCTCGGTTCCGCCGAGGAAGGGACGAAGCGCTTCCGGGACCCGGACGGAGCCGTCTTCGAGCTGGTGGTTCTCCAGGATCGCGACGATCCACCTGGTGGTGGCGAGCGTGCCGTTCAGCGTGGCGACGGTCTGCGGGCGGCCGTCGTCGTCGCGGTAGCGGATGCCGAGGCGGCGGGCCTGGAACGTCGTGCAGTTCGACGTCGAAGTCAGCTCGCGGTAGGTGTCCTGCGACGGCACCCACGCCTCGCAGTCGAACTTCCGGTACGCCGACGTGCCGAGGTCGCCGGTGGCGGTGTCGATCACCCGGTACGGGACCTCGATCTTGGCGAGCATCTGCTCTTCCCAGTCCAGCAGGCGCGCGTGCTCGGCTTCGGCGTCCTCGGGACGCGTGTAGACGAACATCTCGACCTTGTCGAACTGGTGGACGCGGATGATGCCGCGGGTGTCCTTGCCGTACGAACCGGCCTCGCGGCGGTAGCAGGACGACCAGCCCGCGTAGCGCTTCGCGCCCTTGCGCAGGTCGAGGATCTCGTCGGCGTGGTAGCCGGCGAGCGGGACCTCGGAGGTGCCGACGAGGTACAGGTCGTCGTCGCGCAGCCGGTAGACCTCCGACGAGTGCGCGCCGAGGAAACCGGTGCCCGCCATGATCTCCGGCCGGACCAGGGTCGGCGTGATCATCGGGGTGAAGCCGTTCGCGGTCGCCTGTGCGATCGCCATGTTCAGCAGGCCGAGTTGCAGCTGGGCACCGATGCCGGTGAGGAAGTAGAACCGCGAGCCCGAGACCTTCGCGCCGCGCTCCATGTCGAGCGCGCCGAGGCCCTCGCAGAGTTCGAGGTGGTCCTTCGGCTCGAAGTCGAACTTCTTCGGGTCGCCGACGTGCTTGAGCACGACGTAGTCGTCCTCGCCGCCTTCGGGCGCTTCGGGGTGGACCAGGTTCGGCACCACGCGGTGCAGCTGGTCGAACTCCTCCGACGCCTCGGTCTGCTCGACCTCGGCGGCCTTGACCTGGGCGGCGAGGTCCTTCGCCTTGGCGAGCAGCGCGGCGCGTTCTTCGCCCTGCGCCTTCGGGACGAGCTTGCCCAGCGACTTCTGCTCGGCGCGCAACGTGTTGGCGGCGGCGATCGAAGACCGGCGTCGGGAGTCGAGAGAGAGCAGCTTGTCGACCACTCCTTCGTCCTCGCCACGGGCGCGCTGCGAAGCGCGCACGACGTCCGGGTCATCGCGCAGAGTCCTGGGGTCAATCACGAGTGCCGAGGGTAGTCCGTGGCCTTCACGCACTTCGAGGCAGTTTCCCGGTAACCCTCGCGTACACACTGTGCGGGCCGCCGCGGAGAACCCGACAGTCTGATCGTTGTCGCCCGTTTCGGGCCGTCCCCATACTGAAATCTCCTGCTGCGGACGGAGAAACCCGATGACCGATGCGGACCTGCTGGCACGGCACAAGGCGGTGCTCCCGTCCTGGCTGGCGCTCTACTACGACGAGCCGATCGAGATCGTGCACGCGCAGGACCGCCGGGTCATCGACTCGACCGGGCGGAGCTACCTCGACTTCTTCGCGGGCATCCTGACGAACTCGATGGGCTACGACGTCTCGGCGATCAGCGACGCCGTGCGCAAACAGCTCGACACCGGGATCCTGCACACCTCGACGCTGTACCTGATCCGTTCGCAGGTCGAACTGGCCGAGCGGATCGCGAAGCTCTCCGGCATCCCGGACGCGAAGGTGTTCTTCACCAACTCCGGGACCGAAGCCAACGACACCGCGCTGATGCTCGCCACCCAGTACCGGCGCAGCAACCAGGTGCTGGCGATGCGGAACTCGTACCACGGGCGGTCGTTCGCGACGGTCGGTGTCACGGGCAACCGCGGCTGGTCGGCGTCGTCGCTCAGCCCGGTCAAGGTGAGCTACGTGCACGGCGGCTACCGGTACCGCAGCCCGTTCCGGGCGCTTTCGGACACGGAGTACATCGACGCGTGCGTCGCGGACCTGGTCGACGTGCTGGAGACGGGCACTTCGGGCGACGTCGCCTGCATGATCGCCGAGCCGATCCAGGGCGTCGGCGGGTTCAGCTCACCGCCGGACGGCCTGTTCAAGGCGATGAAGGAGGTCCTCGACCAGTACGGGATCCTGTTCATCTCCGACGAGGTGCAGACCGGCTGGGGACGGACCGGGGAGCACTACTGGGGGATCCAGGCGCACGACGTCGTCCCCGACGCGATGACCTTCGCGAAGGGCCTCGGCAACGGCCTCGCGATCGGCGGCCTCGTCGCCCGCGGCGACCTGGTCGACTGCCTGGCCGCGAACTCGATCTCGACCTTCGGCGGCAACCCGGTCGCGATGGCGGGCGCGGCCGCGGTACTCGACCACATCGCCGACCACGACCTGCAGGCCAACGCGCTCGCGCGGGGCACCGAGCTGCTCGACGGCCTGCGCGCGACGGGGAACCCGCTGCTCGGGGACGTCCGCGGCAAGGGCCTGATGATCGGCGTCGAGCTGGTGAAGCCGGGCGGCATGGAGCCGAACACGGCGGCCGCGGCGCGGATGATGGAAGAGACCAAGGCGCGCGGGCTGCTGATCGGCAAGGGCGGGCTGCACGGCAACGTGCTGCGGATCGCGCCGCCGATGACGCTCACCGCCGCCGAGGCGGCGGAGGGCCTGGGAATCGTCGTGGACGCGCTGGCCGCCATCTCCTGACGAACGCTATGAAAGGTCCTTTCCTTGCAAATTTTGCAAGGAAAGGACCTTTCATAGCACTCAGGACGTCGCGAAGCGCGCGATGACCTCGCCCAGCCGCACACCGGCGTCCTCCTGCAGGAAGTGACCGGCGCCGGTGATCGTCGGATGCTCGAGTTCGCGGGCGCCGCGCATCGAACCCCGCAGTTCGAGGCCCCACGGCGCGGTGATCGGGTCGCCGTCGGAGAACGAGACCAGGAACGGCTTGTCCAGTTCCGAAAGCACCTTCAGCGCGGCCCGGTTGGCGGCCGAGGCCGGATCGTCCGGGGTGATCGGCACGAGCGACGGCATCGCGCGCGGCGCGGCCTTGTACATCTCGTTCGGGAAGGGCGCGTCGTAGGCGGCGCGGACCTCCTCGGACAGCCGGGTCTGGCAGCCCGACTGGACGAACCGCCCGACGTCGATGACCTGCGCGTTCTCCATGGTGTCGCGGAACTTGTGCCACATCTCCGGCATGTCGGTGTCGCCGGTCGGGAGGCCGGTGTTGGCCGCGACGACCCGGGCGAACCGGTCGGGGTTCTCGGCGACCAGGCGCAGGCCGATCAGGCCGCCCCAGTCCTGGCCGACCAGGGTGACGTCGGTCAGGTCGAGCACGTCGAAGGCGAACGCGCGCATCCACTCGACGTGCCGCTGGTAGGTGTGGTCGACCATGTCGCCGGGTTTGTCGGAGCGGCCGAAGCCGACCAGGTCCGGCGCGATGGCGCGCAGTCCGGCGTCGGCGAGCACCGGGATGACCTTGCGGTAGAGGTAGGACCAGGTCGGCTCGCCGTGCAGCAGGAGGACGGGTGGCCCGTCCTCGGGTCCGGCCTCCACGTAACCCACTCTGATCACGCCGCCGTGGAGGTCGACGAGTTCCGCGTAGCGCGGTTCGAAGTCAAAATCGGGCAGGTCCGAGAACCGGTCGTCCGGTGTCCTTAAAAGGCGCACGGCTCCCACGTTAGTGGGAATCGTGCGCCTATGCCGGTTTCAGGATGTCAGAAGATCACGAAATGGCGACGGCGACGATCAGGCCGAGGGCCAGGTGCGCGGAGGCCACCACGACGCTGGCCGGGGCGAACTTGTCGCTTTCGATGGTCGAGCGGATGTCGATGCGGGTCGCCCACTCCAGCAGCCGGACCGCGAGCACCTGCACGATGATGCCGAGCAGGCCGTAGACCAGCGAGGTGATGAGCCCCTCGGTCAGGTCGCTGGCGGAGTTCGCGATCGCCACGACGATGATGAACGCCATCGACAGCAGGCCCGAAGCGGTGACGATGACCGCGTTCGGCAGGCCTCGGGTGACCAGCTGGGACAGCTTGCCGGGCGTGGTCCAGTCGATGGCCCAGAACCCGGCGAACATCATCAGCAGGCCGACGACGCCGTACAGGAGGATCGCGCCGATCCCTCGCACGAGGTCGGAGCCGAACGTGTCGGACAGCGCAAGGGTGGTCGTCACAGGGTGCTCCCAGAGAGATACCGGTCGAGAATGTCAGGTTTGTGCGGTTGCTTCTATCACGACTCGACGATGCGGTGCGGGACGAACGCCGCACCGTCGTCTGTGACGAGTCCCGCGGTCTCCCGGATCCCGAGGCCGGCGGCCTGGTCCCCGACGATCCACGCACCCAGCGCGGGCCGGTACCCCTGGAACTCCGGCAGCGGGTCGAACGCCTGGTAGACGTACCCTTCCGCGCCGTAGACACCGTCGGTCTGCGTCTCGTACCCGGTGGCGACGATCTGCACGTTCGCGCCCTCGCGGCCGAGTTTCGGCTTGCGGACGTACTCGGTCAGCAGACCGGGGTCGTCGGCGAAGGCGGGCAACAGGTTCGGGTGCCCCGGGTAGTTCTCCCACAGGATCGCGAGCAGCGTCTTGTTGGAGAGGATCATCTTCCACAGCGGCTCGACCCACAGCGTGCGCGGCATGGTCTCGACGGCGAAGCGGCCGAACTCCTCGTCGACCACCCATTCCCACGGGTAGAGCTTCACCACTGTCGCCATCTGCGACTCTTCGAGGTCGACGAACCGCTTGAGCACCGGGTCCCAGCCGATCTCCTCGATCGACAGGCCGACGGTGTCGAGCCCGGCCTCGGCCGCGGTCTCCTGCAGGTACGCCGTCGTCACGTGGTCCTCACCGGACGGATCGGCGGACGACCAGGTGAAGTGCAGCTCGTTCGAAGGCAGCTTGTCCGCGAGCTCGCCCCAGCGCTCGACCAGCTTCTCGTGGATCGAGTTCCACTGGTCGTCCTCGGGGAAGACCGCGGTCTTCCAGTGCCACTGCAGCACCGCGGCCTCGAGCAGCGAGGTCGGGGTGTCGGCGTTGTATTCGAGCAGCTTCGCCGGGCTCTTGCCGTCGTAGCGCAGGTCGAACCGGCCGTAGACGTGCGGATCCTGCCGCTTCCACGACTCCGCGATATGCGGCCAGACCCACTCGGGGATGCCGAAGCGGTGGTACTGCTCGGTCGTGATCACATTGTCGACCGCTTCGAGGCACATCGAGTGCAGCAGTTCGACGTCCGCCTCGACGGACAGGATCTCGTCCATGTCGAAGACGTAGTGGACCGACTCGTCCCAGTACGGCCTCGACTTGCCGGCGCCGTCACGGGCGGGGGTGCCGAAGACCAGGCCCTGTTCCTCGACGATGTTCTGCCAGTCCCGCCGGGGCGGCTTGGAATCCCGATACAACTACGAGCCCCCGCTCTTGCCGGTACCGCCGGAGGTACCGCTCTTGCCGCTGATGCCGAACCCGCCGCGCTGGACGGACTTGCCCGATTTGGTGCTGACGTTCGCGTTCGACGGCGCGGTGTACGAGCCGCCGGAGACCCGCTGCCCGATCGCGCCGGAACCGCCGTAGTTGTAGCGGTAGCTGTTGAAGCCGCCACCGACGATCGGCATGAAGAAGAAGCCGCCACTGACGTGGCCGCCGTGCGACGTCACGTATCTCTCGTCGCAGTTCTGGTCGTCGTTGATGATGTCGGTGTCTTTGGCGGCGCAGACCGCCGTGACCTCTTCCGGCTTCGCGACGGTGTAGAACGTCGCGATCAAGCCGACCAGCCCGACGGTCACACCCGTGCCGATCAGGAGCTTCTTCTTGGTCGAAGACTTCTTCTCGGCGGCGCGAGCCGCTTCGGCGTCGAGCACCTCCTGGCGCTCCTGCTCCGCCAGCGCCTGCTGCCGTGCCCGCTGCTCGGCCAACGACGGTTGCCGCGCCTGCGTGCTGCCGTCCTGAAAGCGCATGGAACCGCGCTTGGGCGGCTCCTGAGGCGTCTGTGCCCCCTGGTTGTCATCCTGCGTCATCGAAGCTCCGTAATCGCCCGCCGGCCCGAACCCGTGTCCAACACTAACCACCCGGTACGCGCACCTTACGTGCGGCGCGGGCATCATGGAGTGGATGTCTCAACAGGCCGAGCGGTTCCGTGATCCGCGAAACGCGCTGAGCACCCTGCGCACCCGGCTCGTCATGGCCGGTGTGTTCGTGGGCGCGATCATCGCGCTTTCGCTGAGTGTGGCTTTCTCGTGGAACGTCGGCCCGGAGGGCGGTGCGGGCGGCGGCGCCCCCAAACTGTCGCCCGCCGCGGTCGAAGCGTTCCAGTCTCCCCCAGGCACCTGCCTGACCTGGAACAACCCGGACGCCAACGACGCGAAGCGCGTGTCGTGCGCGGAGTCCCACTTGTTCGAGGTCACCAGCATCGTCGACATCGGCGCGCAGTACCCCGCCGGGGTGCCGAGCCCGAATCTGGAGCAGTGGCAGGAGATCTCCCGGTCACGCTGCACCGTCGACGTCAAGCCGTACCTCGGCCGCACGCTGGATCCCTACGGCAAGCTGAGCATGAACCTGCTCCGGCCGACGCCCGCGCAGTGGGAAGACGGCGACAGGCAGCTGCGGTGCGGGCTGCAATGGGCAGGTCAGGGCGGCAAACTGCAGCCGACCAAGGGCCCGGCGAAGGAGCAGAACCAGTCGGCGGTATGGGAGCCGGGCACCTGCCTCGCGCTGCTCAACAACAGCTTCGGCGACCCCGTCGACTGCGCCCAGCCGCATTCGTACGAGATGATCGCGACGCTCGACCTCAAGACGAAGTTCAAGGACGGCTACCCGTCGCAGGAGCAGCAGAACACCTGGCTGGACACCGAGTGCTCGACGGCCGCGCAGGAGTACACCGGCAACGCGGACCTGGCGGCGAAGAAGCTCATCGGCAGCTGGGACGTCCGCGAGCAGGAGAGCTGGGACGCCGGGTCGACGCTGGTGAACTGCAAGGTGGCGGCGGTCCTGCCGGACAACAAGGGGCTCGCGCCGGTCACCGGGAGCGTCAAGGTCGGCAACGGCGGTGGCAACGGCGACGCCCCGCCCTCGGACGGCGGCGGCCCGCCGGCGTCCTCCTCGGCTCCGAAGACCGGTGGGTGATCCCGTGCCCGTCGAGATGACCCAGCAGCGCTTCGAAGAGCTGGTTTCGGAGGCGCTGGACGAGCTCCCGCCCGAATTCGCGGACGCCATGGACAACGTCGTGGTCCTCGTCGAGGAGTTCAACGAGGAGTCGCCCACGATCCTCGGGCTCTACCACGGTGTCGCGCTGACGGAACGGACTCACGAGTACGGCGGGGTGCTGCCGGACCGGATCTCGATCTACCGGCGGCCGCTGCTGCAGATGTGCGACACCGAGGAAGACGTCGTCGAGGAGGTGCTGATCACGGTGGTCCACGAGGTCGGCCACCATTTCGGCATCGACGACGCGCGGCTGCACGAACTCGGCTGGGGCTGAGCCGCCGGACAGGCGATAGCAAAGGTCCCTTGCTCCCGTCCCGGCGGATTCCGCGCCGAAGGCGGCACAGTCGGTGATTTTTGTGCGTTGAGCACTACGAATCCTCCGGATTCTTAACTGGCTGTAACAACCCCACCACTTTGGGCGACAGCCCCGCTAAACTTTTTCGACACGTTGTCGCCGGCCGCCGCCGGCGAATGCCTGGGGAGGCGGTGCATGGCCGAGTCGACGGTGCACGGGCGGGGTGACCGGCGGTTGCGCTGGCTGCTCGCGTCCAGCGCGGCGTCGAATCTCGGCGACGGGATCGGCAAGGTCGCGTTCCCGCTGCTCGCGGTCACCCTGACCCGCGACCCGCTGCTCATCGCCGGTCTTTCGGCGACCCAGTTCCTGCCGTGGCTGCTGTTCGCGCTCCCGGCGGGCGCGCTCTTGGACCGGATCGACCGGCGGCGCGCGATGATCTTCGCGAACATCGCCCGCGCGGTCGTCGTCGGCGGGACGGCCGCCCTGGTCGCGGCGGGCGGGGTGACGATCTGGATGGTCTACGCCGCCGCCCTGCTCATCGGCGTCGCGGAAGTGGTCGCCGACAGCGCCGCGAACGTGCTCATCCCGGCCGTCGTCGGCGAGGGTTCGCTCGACAGCGCGAACAGCAAGCTCCAGGCCTGCGAGATCGTCGGTCAGACCTTCCTCGGCGGGCCGGTCGGCAGCGCCACCTTCGCGCTCTTCGCGACGTTCCCGTTCCTGCTCAACTCGGTCGGCTTCGCGATCGCGGCGGCCGTGCTGATCGGCCTCGCCGGGAGCTACCGGCCGAAAGCCGCCGAGAAGAGCACCCGCACCGACCTCCGTGCCGAGCTGGCGGAGGGTTTCCGCTGGTTGAAGCACAACCGGCTGGTGCTGCGCCTGGTCGTCGTCGCCGGGCTGATCAGCCTGATCAGCGAGCTCGCGCAGGCACAGCTGGTGCTGTACGCGATCGACTACCTGCGCCTCAGCGAAGCGGCCTTCGGGCTCTTCGCGTTCGTCGGCGGCATCGGGGGCCTGCTGGGCGCAGGGGTTGCTCCGCGGCTGGTGAAAGCGTCCAGTCGGCGCGCGGTGCTCATCGCGGGCACCGCCTGCTCCGGCGTGGCGTTCACCGGCATGGGCCTGACGAACTCGCCGGTGGCGGGCGCGGCACTGTTCGGCCTGTTCGCGGCGGCCGTCGTCGCGGTGAACATCGTGCTGGGGACGGCGCGGCACAAGCTCGTCCCCGGCGAACTGCTCGGCCGGGTCCTCGGCGTGTGGCGCACCGTCGTCTGGGGGGCGATCCCGATCGGGGCGCTACTCGGCGGGGTCCTCACCCACACCCTCGGTTCCCCGGCCCGGACGTTCCTGACGTCCGGGCTCCTGCTGTTCGGCGTTGCCGGTTTCGCGTTCGTCTCGTTACGGCGAGGTGCCTTCGATGACGAATCGGCCACGGAGGTGCGGGTTCTCCACCAAGACCAGTGAAAACGAGGGCCTTTGGTGCTGGAATAGCCCATCACCGCCCAGCTGGTGACGGGAGAGGTCCGCGATGCAGCAGACACTGGTGCCGGAGGCCGGCGTGGGGACGACAGAACCTTCCAGACGTCCGCAAGTGGTCACCGCCGTCGCCGGGTTCGTCATCGGCGGCGGCGTGATCGGCATGCTGTGGGCGCTCTCGGGCGTCAACGCGGGGGCGCTCGAAGACGCGCAAGACGCGTGCTCCGCGCTGGCCAGGGTCGGCACGATCCCGGACACCACCGACTCCCCCGGCGACCGGACCGTGGCCGTCCTGGCCCCCGAGATCCTGCACCGGATGACGGCCGCGCGCGAACTCTCCGCCGCGGCGGCCGCCGCCAGCGACACCTACCGGCCGCTGGCCGAACACATCGACGGCGTCAGCCGGATGGTGTTCAGCCTGCACTTCAACGAGATCGCCGGTCAGCGGCATCTGGCGCAGGCCGAACAGCTCTGCACCCAGCTCTAGCCCTTGTGGAGCGTCTTCACGGTCAGCTGGTTGCCCGGGATCTTCCCCGCGCAGCCGAGTCCCTGTACCGCCACGAAGTTCGACGCCGTCTCCTGCGGCAGGTACACCCGCAGCCCCCGGGTCTCGGTCGGCTTGCAGGCCGCCTCGTCGTAGTTGCGGACGTTCACGAAGCCGAGGTCGGCGATCGCGCGCTCGCCGTTGTTCAGCTGGACCGGCCCGCCCTTGTCACCGTCGCGGAACGCGGCCTCGCCGACCTGGTGGCCATCGGCACCGGTCACGTAGGAGACGCCGGGGAAGCCCTGGACGGTGCACGGGTGCCCGCTCGTGTTGGTGATGACGAGCTGCCGGTACACCGTGCCCGCGGCGGCGTCACCGCCCCCGACGGACAGCTTGACGTCGCCCGCCTTGCAGAGCCCGTCGTTCTTCGGCGCCGGGGCGGGTGCCTGAGCGGGCTGCGAGGCCGGTGCCGGGCTCGACGAGCTCGCACTGGGCGCCGCCGAGGTGTCCGGCGCCGAACTGGACGGCGGCACGGACTGGCTCTGCGCGACGGGTGCGCTCTCCGAGCCGCAGGCGCTGAACAGCAGGAGCCCGGCGGTGCCCGCGACGAGACCGCCGATGGAGATCATCTTCGAACGAACCATGGTCATTCGCCTCCCTGTAGCCGGGTGACCCACTACTGAAGTAGACGTGTTGTCCACGGCGCGGGTTGCGCTCTCCCGGTTAATTCCCCACAAGGTGTTAATCGATCTTGTGGGGTGCATACCCCGGCGGGAGCGAAGGCAAACGTCCCTGGTCAGCGTTCGACGGGGACTTCCGCCCAGGTGAGGCAGGTCCAGCCGGCCGGGGTCGCGACGAGTTCCACGACACCGGTGTTCGGGATGAGGCCCTGGTTGGCGACCTCGGCTGTCACGTTCCCGGCGAGCCATTCGCCGCCCAGCCGGATCGCGCCGCCGTGGCTCACCAGGACGACCGTGCCGTCGGGGTCGGCCTGCTCGTGCTTGGCGCGCAATCGCGCGACCGCGTCGAGCATCCGGGCGCGAACCTGCGCGCCGGTCTCGCCGCCGGGAATCGGCGGGTCGAGCTCGCCGAGCGTCCACCGGCGCACGACGCTCATGTACGTCGTGATCGAGTCCTTGTCGGTCTTGCCTTCGAGGTCACCGGCGGCGACCTCGTGCACGCCGTCGACGACCTGGACGTCGACGCCGAACTTGGCGGCCAGCGGCGCGGCCGTCTGCTGGGCGCGGACGGCCTGCGAGGCATAGACCGCGACGATCGGCTCGCCGTCGAGCCGCGTCGCGAGGTCCTGGGCCTGCTCCCGGCCCAGTTCGGTGAGCGGCGGGCCGGGCAGCGCGGTGTCGAGCGCGCCCCGCACGTTGCCGTCGGTCTGGCCGTGGCGGACGAGGAGAAGTTTCACGCCTGAGCTCCCTTCCGTACCGACTCGACCCAGGCGATCGCGTCGGTGAAATCCTCGTTGGCGGCGCCGGGCTCGATCTCGGTCGTGCCGTTGTCCGCGCGCGGGTGGGAGCCGAGGAACCGCACGTTGCGGCACCGGCGGCGCAACGCGGCCAGCACGTCGCCGATCCGGGGCTCGGTCACGTGGCCCTCGAAGTCGAGGAAGAAGCGGTACTCGCCGAAGTTGTTCCTGGTCGGGCGGGCGTCCAGTTTGGTCAGGTTGATCCCGCGGACGGCCAGTTCGGTGAGCAGTTCCGCCAGGGCCCCGGTCCGGTTCGTCGCGGCGGCGACGATCGACGTGCGGTCGGCCCCGGTCGGCTCCGGCAGCTCACCGGGCGCGCGGACCAGCAGGAACCGGGTCTTGGCGTCGCGGACGTCGGCGACCTCGGTGGCCAGCACCTCCAGCGGGTAGTGCTCGGCGGCGACCGGCGCGGTGACGGCGGCGTCGAAGTCACCCGCGTCGACCGCGACCGCGGCCGCGGCGGTCGACGACGTCGCGACCGGACGCGCGCCGGGCAGGTTCGCCTCGACCCAGTGCCGGACCTGCGCCAGCGCGTGCGGATGGCTCGCCACCGTGCGGATCTCGGTCGTGCCCGGCCGGGTCAGCACGCTGAAGTGGACCGGCAGCAGCACCTCCGCCACCGCGATGAGCGGCTCGGCCTCGCTCAGGCTGTCGAGGGTGGCCGTGACAGCGCCCTCCACGGAGTTCTCGATCGGGACGCAGGCCGCGTCGGCCGCGCCCGAGCGCACCGCGGCCAGTGCCGCCGGGATGGTCTCGGCGGGGATCAGCTCCTCGCCGGGGGCGAGCCGCCGCGCGGCCTGTTCGGTGAAGGTTCCCTGGGGGCCGAAGTAGGCGATCCGTGACACCCCGCCAGATTACGCACGCCGCGGGTGGTGACTTTCACTCGGACAGCCGGTACGCGCACCGGTTACGCCGGGTGGCTTTTTTTGCCATGCTTAGGGCGTGACCGCCGAACCGGGCACGCACACCGGCCGCGAGGACGCCGGCTCGTCTTTCGCTCCCCTGCCGGACCGTCCCACGCCGGAGCTGGTGCTGTGCGCCGTCGATGACCTGCTCGCGCGAGCCTGGGCCACCGTCGCGGACACTGTGGACGGCCGGGTCTTCGTGCACCGCGGGTCCGTGCTCGACGTCGTCGCTCAGGCCGTGGTCAGCCCCGCGAACTCCTACGGCTGGATGCGCGGCGGTATCGACGCCGTCTACGCCCGCGCCTATCCCGGTGTCGAGCAGAACGTGCGCAGCGCCGTCCTCGCCTTCCACGGCGGGGAACTCCCGATCGGCGAAGCGGTGATCGTGCCCACCGGCGAGGCGGAGCCCGCCTGGCTGATCAGCGCCCCGACGATGCGGGAGCCCGGCGAGAGCCTCCCCCGCGAGACCGTTCACCCGTACCTGGCCGCCAGGGCGGTGTTCCGGCAATGGCGCGACGGCAGCCTCGACCAGGGCCGGGTCCGCGATCTGGTGCACACGATCGCGATGCCCGGACTCGGTACCGGCGTCGGCGGGGTCGCTCCCGCCTCCTGCGCCCGGCAGGTCGCCGCGGCGTGGAACGAGGTCTTCACCCACGTCCGCCCCCGTAACGGAGAGTAACGCCCCGAAGCGGGGTACATCACATCGCAGCGCGTTCACGAGCTGCAAGCCCTACCGTTAAAGCGGCTTCATCCGGTTCGCGGCATGTCCTCCGCCGAGAACTCGTCAACACGGTTTTGTACGGCGCCAGCGCAGGCGACGGGCGAGGAGTGTGCGATGCCGCGGGTCCGTGAGCTCAGTCCCTACGTCGAGCTGCACCGTGAGCAGTGGCGCGAGCTGCGCAGGTCGACTCCCCTGCCGCTGACCGCCGCGGAACTGCTGCGGCTGCGCGGTCTAGGCGAACAGGTCGACCTGGCCGAGGTCGCCGAGGTCTACCTGCCGCTCTCCCGGCTGATCAATCTCCAGGTCGCCGCCCGGCAACGGTTGTACGAAGCCACCACCACCTTTCTCGGTGAAGACAGTCGGGGCACCAAGGTGCCGTACATCATCGGGATCGCCGGCAGCGTCGCCGTCGGCAAGTCGACCACCGCGCGCATCCTGCGCACCCTGCTCGCCCGCTGGCCGGATCACCCCAGGGTCGACCTGGTCACCACCGACGGGTTCCTCTACCCGCGGGCGGAACTGGTGCGCCGCGGGATCATGCACCGCAAGGGCTTCCCCGAGAGCTACGACCGGCGGGCCCTGCTGCGGTTCGTCACCGAGGTGAAGTCCGGGGCGGAGCGGGTCAGCGCGCCGGTCTACTCGCACCTCGCCTACGACATCCTTCCCGACGAGGAACAGGTCGTCGGGCAACCCGACATCCTGATCCTCGAGGGGCTGAACGTCCTCCAGCCCGGCCCTCGGCTCAGCGTCTCCGATCTGTTCGACTTCTCGATCTACGTGGACGCGGCGACGACCGACATCGAACGCTGGTACGTCGAGCGCTTCCTCAAGCTGCGGCACACCGCTTTCGCGGACCCCGCGTCACACTTCCACCACTTCGCCGGCCTCCCGGACGACGAGGCACGGGCCGAGGCGCGCCACCTGTGGCGCACGATCAACGAGCCGAACCTGATGGAGAACATCAAGCCGACGAGGCCCCGCGCGACCCTCGTCCTCCGCAAGGACGCCGACCACGCGATCAACCGGGTCCGGCTCCGCAAGCTCTGAAACGGGAACGGTCGATTCTCTTGAGTGACCGGGCCTTGATGACCGGGCCTTAGTGACAGAGCCTTAGTGACAGAGCGTGGTGGCGGGTGCCGGGCAGACGTGTCGCGACGCCTCTGCCCGGCGGAGTCCGGCTCGTTCGACGGTGCGACGCCAGGCCCGGAGGCGTGACTCGCGTGATCAGACGGCGAACTCGCGTGATTGAAGGCGGAACTCACGTGATTGGCTTCGGAACTCGGGTGTGCGGCCTCTGATCGCGCGGGACGAGGGCCACCATCGGGGACACCGAGTGACCGGGCACGCACGGAATCTCTACTCACGGCGAGCATTCACGACGACATTCAAGATCACTTCGCCGGAAGCCGATCACCTGGGCGAATTCCGGGCTTTCCCTCACAAGGACCAGCCTTTGCACGACCGGCGAGCCTCGGTCGCCGGTCTGTCGCGCACCGCTACCGGTGAGCGGCATTGATCGGCCGATCGGCCGATCCACGCTCAGTACGTGTAACCGGTTGGCCGATACCGGCTACAGCCCCCCGAGGCGACCCTTGTGTCAGGGGTTCAAGAGGTCTCGAAAAAAGGACCTTGAGCAGGGAGGAGGCTCACGATGTTCTCGATCATCCTGACCTGGGTCGGCTCGATCCTCGGACTCGCACTCCTGGTGGCCATGGCCGCCGGCGCCTTCGTCGTCGACTTCGACGACGCCCGCGGGGACCGTCGCCGGAAGAAGTCGCAAGTCACGGAGAGCAAGGGCACTCCCGCGGCCCCGCTGAGCTGAACCGAGCTGAACCGAACTGAGCTGAGCATGGCCGATCAAGGCGTCCGGACGTCTTGATCCGTTTCTCGAAAAGCGTGACGGCGGAGCCGGCGCTGGACCTCAGTCGAACGGGTTGTGCACGGATGCCCCGAGCCCGGCCATGTCGGCGAGGTTCCGGGTGACCAGGGTCAGTTCGTGGACCCGGGCGGTCGCGGCGATCAGCCCGTCGACGGACGGCACTTTCCGGGGCGCGTACTGCCTGCCCCATTCGGCCGCGATCTCGGCGGTCACCGGAAGGATCCGTTCCGCGAACTGCGCGGTGAGCCCGGCCAGCCAGTCCGCCAGCGCGTCCGCGCGCTCCGTGTCCTGATCTCCTCGGTGCTTGAGTTTGCTTATCCCCCTCTCGATCTCTCCCACGGTCAGCGCGCTCAAATAGAGCCTGCTCGACGACACCCCGCCCCACCACCGGGCGAAACCCGGGTTCTGGGTGCGGCGCCGAGCCTCGGACACGATGTTCGTGTCCAGCAGAAAGCTCACCCGCTCACCTCCACGACATCCCTGGGCAGATCCTCCGCGCGTTCGGCGGCGATCTCCTCCAGCACGTCGGCCAGCGCCTCCCCGTATTCGGGATGGTGATGCTCACCGGAGAGCACGAGTTTGAAATCGACGGCTTCACCGCCTCCGGCCAGCCGCCGGTAATCCATGATGTCCAGCACCACGGCCACCTCTTCCCCATGTTTGGTGACGAACTGCGGCCCCTCGGCCGCGGCCCGGCGCAGCAGCTCGCTCAGCCGCTGCTTGGCGTCCTGCACTTGCCAGGTTGCTGCTTCCATCTAGACAGACTAGATGGAATGGGTGGGGTTGGCAAGGTGGTGGGTGGTGACCGGGGAAGCGGGGTTTGTCAGGCGAGGTCGCCGAGCGCCTTCCGGTAGTCGTCGACGTCGTAGTCCATCTCGTGTTCGCCCGACTCGGTCAGCTGCGCGGCCAGCGCGTCGACGAGGCGGTCGAAGATCTCGTCGCGCTCCTGCCCGGTCTCGCTCAGCCGCCGCACGGCCTGCCAGACCTCGGCGGGCTCGTCGTCCCAGAGCTGGTCGACGATCGTGGTCTTGAGCGCCAGCCGCATCCTCGGCTCGCCGTCGAAGGTCTCCTCGGCCAGCGCCTCGTGGTACTCGGGGTGCTCGCCGATCACCAGCAGGCGGCGCTGTTCGGGGTCGGCGGGCTCGAGTTCCAGCTCCTCGTCGCCGATCTCCGTGTAGACCGTCGGGACGGCGAACATCCGGCGCTCGAGCGCCTCCGCGAGTTCCGCCGGGTCTTCGATCCCTTCGGAACCGTCGAAGTAGACGTCGAGCGTGGAGTCCTCGTCCTGTGCGAACTCTTCGAGGAACTCGGTCGCGCTCTCCAGCAGCGCCACCCGCGCGGCCTCGGGGAGCCCGGCGCGATCGGAGGCCCAGCCGACCCAGCCCAGCAGGGCGGGCTCCAGCGCGTCCTCGTACTCCTCGTCGACCTCGAACTCGCCGTCCAGCAGCGACTCGAGGAACCGGGCGAGCTTCTCGGGCCCGACCCGCAGCGGACTGCCCGGCTCGGTCTCGCAGCCGTAGTCGACGAGCAGGCGCGCGTAGAACCGCGTCGCCTCCGTGTCCTCCACGAGCCCGGACCCGATGAAGTCGGCGACGACCTCTTCTCGGACCTGCGCGGGCCATTCGGTGATCTCGGGCGACGGTTCGGGCTCGGGAAGCGACCGGATCCAGGCCAGCGCGAGCGCGTGGAACCGCGCGTAGTCCTCGCTGACGTCGGGCTCCTCGACGACGTCCGTCGCGGCCAGCCCGTCCGCGAGCAGCTGGTGCGCGCGCTCGGGCAGCACCCGCTCCAGCGTGACCAGCTCGGGGTCGTCGGCGGCCTGCTGCCGCATCTCGGCCAGGACGTCCTGCGGCTTGTCGACCACGACGACGTCGCGGATGCGGCCGCCCTCGGTGAAGTCGACCAGCGCGAGCAGACCGTGTTCGGCACCGCCGCGGGAGAAGACGCAGAGCAGGGAGGACTCGTCGCCGAAGACGTCACCGGTCCGCCAGCAGTCCCCGACGGTCACCGCGGCCAGGTCCGCCACCCACTCCGGCTCCGGGATCCCGCGGCCCAGCACGGTGTCCAGCGCCGAAGCGGCCGCCTCGCGCTCCTCCTCGGTCTCGGCGAAGACCCGCATCCCGGCGAGCAGCGCGGCCGCGGCGGGGGTGATCTTCCGCTCGGCGAACGCGATGAGCTCCAGGCCCAGCGGCTGTTCCCCCTCTTCGACCTCGATGTCCCACCACTGGCCGAGCACCTCGGAGGTCAGCAGCTCGACGTCGAGCACCTCAGGCTCGGCGCCGAGGGTCGAGAAGTCCCGGAGGACGTCCTTGAAGAGGCCCGTCACACTCGGGGTGGAGGGCTGGGCTGCCTTCTTGCGGGCACGACTGACCGGACTCATGGCGACATGTTTTCACGCGGACCCGATCGGGCTCGTCGCGGTGGTCCTGGGCGCGAAACACGGGGTCCCGGTCGCGGGGAGGGCGCGGGCGGACACCGGTTCCGGACCACCGCGACTTCACTGGCCCGCCAGCGTGGCTCGACCTTTTTCGCCGGGTTTTCCTCGGTTCACTTCCGATAACGACCGACGGCGGGAGCGGTTACGCCCTGACCGGTTTCGGAATCGCGATTCTTGCCGCCTTGACCTCGGCGATCAGCCGCGTCTTGCGTTTGTGTATTTCCACCAGGTTGCCCAGGTACGAGCTGAATTCTTCAGCTGTACCGGCCTTTTTGTGCACCGCGCGGAGTTTGCGCAGTTGCCGGGCCGCCTCGCGATAGGAGTTCGGATCTTTGTGCGTGATCAATTCTTCGACATGGTCCCGATAGACGGGAACGGTTTCGGCCGGATGGGCGATCGAACGCGAATCCGCGAGTTCGACGCGCACCGGTAAAGAGGCTTCGAAACGCACCGCGGCCCGCCAAGCCTCGTCGAGACGATCCTCGCCGAGCAACGCGCGGACGAGTTCGTCGGCGGCCTCCGTGCTCCCGGCGGCGAGTTCCCGCAACCGGCCCAGCGCGGCCTTGCGCTGCGCGACCCATCGGCCCGTTTCGAGCGACTCCTCGCGCAGGGCGAGATAGGTCGCGGCGCCGGGTTTCTCGTCGAAGTCCTCGCGCGACGGGGGAACCGGCTCCTCTTCGCGCGGGGGCGGCTCCTCCTTCTTGTCGTGCGTGAGCGCCCTCGCCGCGTGCGCGATGGCCTCGCTGTGCCGTCCCGCCGCGCGCAGCACGCGCACGATCTTGAGGCTGACGTCGACCCGCGGCGGCTTGGCGGCGAGGATCGCGACGAGCGCGTCGACGTCGCCGGACACCTCCGCCAGCTCCTCGCGCAACCGCTCGGCCGTCTCGCGTTTCGTCCCGGACGGCTGCTCCGCGAGCACACTGTCCACAGTGGACTTGATCCGGGCGATTCCCTTGTCCCCCAGTGCGGCGGCGAAGTCGGCCAGCTCGATGGCGGGCCGGCCGGGTCCGTCGAACTCCACTTCGAGGATCCAGCCCGCCAGGATCTCCGGATCCGGCGGACGCGCGACGCAGGCCCGCGCGTACAGCTCGACGGCGCGATCCAGCCTGTCCGCGACCTCGCCCGAGGTGTCGTCGATCTGCTCCAGCATCTCGCTGATGTCGTCCACCGTCCGGCGGGCGAGCGGGGCGAGATCGGCCCGGCTGCCGGCGTCGAGGAGACGCTGGAGCGTGTCGAGGACCGAGCCGACCTTCGCGGCGTACTCGACGTTGCCCGCCATCACGGCGGTGTCGAGGAGACGGTGCGCCTCGGCGAGGTCACTCCCCTGTGTGACGAAGCGGCTCTCCAGGGCCTGCCGTAACACAGGGTCACGCTCGGCCTGGGCGTGCAGCAGGTCCACCAGCGTCTCCGCGTCCAAGGTGCGCAGGTAGGGGCGCAGATCCGTCGTGGGACTCACCCGGAACAGTCTGCCCGACCCCTTCACCGACGTGTGTGGGCCAACAGCGTGCTCTTTTCGGCGTAGTCGCTCACCAGGTGTGACCAGGCCTGCGGCGTCGCTTCGACGCGCGAAGGGCAGCGGATGACCGGGATCGGGAGCCGCCGCGCGAGTTGCAGGACGATCGCCATCACCACGCCCGCGAGCAGCGCGATCGACGTGGCGGCGGCGAGGGCGCCGCTCAGCACCCGGCGCCCGGCGTCGATCGCGAGCTGCGCCGAGTACTCGATCTGGCGGGCGGCGAGGTCGCCGAGGGAGCGGCCGACGACGCCGGCCGCGACGCGCCAGGCGTCCTGGCCGACGGACGGTGGCGTGGCCGCGCTCAACGCGGTTTCGACCGCGCCGAACCGGCTCCAGTCCACACTCGCGACGAGATTCCGGTAGGCCTGGCGGTTACTTTCCGTCATTTTTCCGGCGACCGCGTCGAGCCTCGACCGGTAGGCGCCGACATCCGCGGCGTAGTCGCGGCGCCCCTCGTCGTCGATCCCGGCGACCGCGAGGGAATCGCTGCGGTCCATCCCTTCGACGACGGCGAGCAGTTCGACGGCGATCGTCTGCTGGTAGCCGACCTCGGCGTCGGGAGCCGACCTCGCGATCTCGCGCAGCGAGGAAAGCGCGGCGTCGATGCGATCGGCGTACGCGGTGTAGGTGGCCGATCGGCTGCCCGGTGCCCGCAACGCGACCGCCCGGTCCCGCTGCAGGGCCGCGATCCCCTGGCTGGCCTCGGCCATGGTGACCGCTCCGTTCTCGGCGTCGTCCCGGTCTTGGATGGCCTGCTGGACGAGGAATCCGCCGATGAACAACGCGACGAGCAGCAGGGCCGCGCTCGGTACGAAGGCGATGGAGAGCATGCGAGAGCGAAGGCTTCGCTGGTGCGTCAAGACTTTCCTTCCGGATCGGTTTCCCGACGCGGAGCGACGTTAGGGAAATCGCGATTTGCCCGTCAACGCTCGTCCGCCATACGGCCGTTAGCGCACCGTGACGATCTGGTAGGCACGGCACGTGACTCTCGAGAACCTGAACCAGCGCCTCCGCGACTTCGCCGCCGCACGGGACTGGGAGCCTTTCCACACCCCGAAGAACCTCGTCATGGCCCTGTCCGGCGAAGTCGGCGAGCTGACTTCGCTGTTCCAGTGGCTCACCCCGGAGGAGTCCGCGAAGTGGCGTTCCGACCCTGAACTGGCGCACAACGTCGTCGACGAAATCGCCGATGTCACGCTGTACCTCCTCCAGCTGGCGAACAGCCTCGGGGTGGATCTGGTCGAAGCGGCCAACGCCAAGATCGACCGGAACGAGCACCGGTTCCCGGCGCCCGAACGCTGAGCGGCTTTCGCCTCGGCTGGACGAAACCGTGGCGATGCCCTGCGCGCTGAACGGTTACGGTTCGGGGCATGCCCGTGTCCCGTGGCCGGAAGCCCAAAAAGCACAAGAAGACCAAGAAGCCGAAGTCTCCGCTCGTCGGCGAGCCGGTGTCCTTCCCCCACTGGTTCGACGAAGCCATCGAGAACATCTTCAACGGCATCAGCGGACTGCTGGTCTGTGAGACGGCGCGCGACCTCGAACAGGCGACCTGTGCCTTGCTGGGCGCCGAACTGAAACGCGCCCTCGACGAGGAGTACGACGGTCTCAACCTCGACCGGTTCTTCGCCGCCCTCGTCGGCGACGTGTCCGTTCTGTCGAAGACGGAGCCCTCGGAAGCACTGTGGCGGTTTCTTCACGGCCTGCTCGCGATCTCGGCACCCGGTGTCGTGCCGATGCTCCGGTCCTCGATCACCCGCGTCAAAGCGGCATCGGAGCCGGCGAGCCTGTCGGAATGGCCGACCGCCCTGCGGAACATCGAAGCGACCGGTGAGGTCTGGGAAACCCGCGACGTCTACGGCACCCGCCTCGCCGTGATCGCGGCCTACAGCTACCCCGGCGTCTACTTGTTCGACGTCGACATGTCCGGGCTCTGCGCCGTGGCCGACGGCGGCGTCTACGACGACGTCGAGCAGGCTTTCGAAGCGTGGCGGAAGAAGATCGGTGACGAGGCCGTCGATGCCGCGCCGCGAGCCGTGACCGACGTCGGACGGCTGACCGGCCTGGTCGGCTGCGACTTCATGGTGATCGGCGACGAATCACCGGCCGCGCTGGACAACTGGTACCGCGCGCAACGCCGGTTCGAGGATCTCGAAGCGGCGCTGAAGAAGCGGAAGACGCCGCTCCCGCCGCGCCGGAGTTTCTTCGACGACGCCGACCCGGCCGAAATGGCCCGCCCGTTCGCCGCCTGGCACATCGAGCGGTACGGGAACGAACCCGATCCGGTGATCGTCGAGGATCTCGCCGAGGAATGGATGGGCGGCCTCGTCCCGGACACCCGGTTCTCGGCGTCCCCCGACCGGATCCGCTACTACCAGGACGTGATCGGCGACTGGCGGGATCACCCTCATCGCCCCGTCGCCCAGGCGTTGCTGCCGAAGTGGGTGCGGTGGCTCGGCGAGCGGGCCGGGCTGCCGTCTCCGCTGGTGGAAGGGATGGTCGTCAAGGCGACGAAGTAACGTGGGGGTATGCCGATCCAGGTGCTGCTCATCGACGACCACGAGGTGGTGAGGCGCGGTCTGCGCGACCTCCTCACCGACGAGCCCGACATCGAGGTCGTCGCCGAGGCGAGCGGGGTCGACGAGGCCCTCGCCGTGGCGATGCACGTGGAACCGGACGTCGCGGTGGTCGACGTGCGGCTCGGTGACGGCGACGGCATCGCGCTCTGCCGCGAACTGCGCTCGAAGGCGAACCCGCCGCAGTGCCTGATGCTGACCGCGTTCGACGACGAAGAGGCCATGGTCGGCGCGATCATGGCGGGCGCGGCCGGGTACCTGCTGAAACAGGTCCGCGGGCAGGACGTCGTCAACGCGGTCCGTGAGGTCGCGGCGGGCCGGTCGTTGCTCGACCCGTTGTCGACGGCGCGGGTGCTCGACAAGCTGCGGCATCCGCCGGAGGACGAACTCGGCTCCCTCACCGAACGCGAGCGCGAGGTGCTGGACCTGATCGGGCAGGGCATGTCCAACCGCGAGATCGCGGAACGCCTGTTCCTCGCCGAGAAGACGGTGAAGAACTACGTGACGTCCGTCCTCGCGAAGCTGGGCATGCAACGGCGCACCCAGGCCGCGGCGTGGATCGCGCGCCGGGACAGGTAGTGCGCGAAAACGGCACCCCCCCCCGTCGTTTTGGGCGAAAGTACCGGTTGATCCCGATTTCGACCAGTGGCTCACCATCGGCGTCGAACGCAAGGTCCTGGTCGTCGTCCGCACGGTCACGACGCTGACCAGGTTGCTGGACATCCTTTCGCTGATCGAAAACGATCGCCGTCTCCAGCTGGTCTTCACCTACGACGCGGGCAGCACCGCGATCTTCGGCGCCGGTGTCCCCGAGTTCCTCGGCACGCTTCGCGCCTCCGTCGTCCCGTGGCGGCAAGCCCTCCAGAGCCGCTTCGACCTGGTGATCGCGGCGAGCGAGAACGACGACCTGCATCTCTTCGACGCGCCGATCGTCCTGGTGCCCCACGGGATCGGCTACCAGAAGTTCTACCCGCGGAGCCGGACGGTCGCCGGGATGAATCCGGCCCGGCTCCTCCGCGACGGCCGGGTCGTCCCCGCGATGGTGGCGCTCTCCCACGCCGAGCAACGCGCCCACCTGCGGGACGCGGGCCCGGAAGCGGCGGCGCGCGCGGTGATGGTCGGGGATCCGTGCCACGACCGCCTGCGCGCGGGGATCCATCGCGCGTCCGCCTACCGCGCGGCCCTCGGGGCGCCCGACCACAAGCTGGTGGTCGTCGCCTCCACCTGGGGACCCGGTTCCCTGCTGGGGACCGTGCCCGATCTCCCGCTGCGGCTGGTCTCCGAACTCGAATACGACGGCTATCGCTGCTGCGCCGTGCTCCACCCGGGGATCACCGCGGCCCACAGCCCCTGGCAGGTCGACGCGTGGCTCTCCGAGGCGCGGCAAGCGGGCCTTCGGGTGCTCCCGCCCGAAGCCGGCTGGCAGGCCGCGCTCACCGCCGCTTCGTGTGTCATCTCGGACTTCGGTTCGCTGGCGCTGTACGCCGCCGCCGTGGACCGGCCGGTGCTCCTGATCGGCGACGGCGGCGAAACCATGGTTCCCGGTTCACCCATCGAAGCGCTCGCCGAGCAGACCGCGCGGCTCGACCCGGACGCCCCACTGGGCCCCCAGATCGATCTCGCGATCCACCGGCACAGCCCCGGCGACCACGCGGCCGTCGTCAAACAGGCCGTCGGCGCCGCGGGCCTTTCGGCCGGGCTGCTGCGGCCGTGGCTGTACCGGCTGATGAAGCTTCCCGAACCCGCCACCGAAGCGTCCTTCCCGCCCCATGAGGTGCCCGACGTCGAACCGCAGGAGGTCGCCACCTTCGTCGTCGGCGCGGAGGAGGACGGGCCCGCGATCAGGATCGTGCGGTTCCCGAGCACCGGCCGTCGCCACGATCTGGCGGGCAAACACCTGGTGTCGCACGAAACCCGGGCGACGCTGCGGCAGCTGTCCGGCGCGGCGATCGTCTACTGCCGCGTGGAAGAGCAGGACCGGTTTCCTAGCTGGTCGGAGGAGATCCTTCGCCGGTGGCCGGACGCAGCGGTGGCCGCCGCGACGGTCGACAGGAACACCTGTTTGGTCCGGACCCGTGACGGCGCCCAGTACGAACTGACCATGGCGAGCGCTTCGCTCGACCCGCTGATCGCCGCTTCGCTGGCTTACCTGGGCAGGTTGTCGCCGACCGAGGTGATCAACGTCGGCGATCGGCCGGTGACGATTCGAGTGCGGTGAAGTACCGATCGGCCCGCGGGTGGCCGATCCGCGTGGCGTCGTAGGCGAGCCGTCCCCAGACCTCGATCGCACCCGGGTCACCCTCGGCGGTCAACAGCCGTGCCTGCAGTTCCCTGAGCTCCCAGACGTATTGGGTGGCTCGCTGGGCCGCCATCTGATTCCAGGCCGAGTCGAAGCGTGCCCGCGCCTCGGCGAATTCGCCGAGCGCCAGGTACGCGTTGGCGTAGACCATCTCGATCCGGGCTTGGTTTCGTCCCTGCGCTGTCATCGTGCCGAGGACGGCGATCGCCTCGGCCGGTTCGCCGGATTTGATCAGGACGTTCGCGAGCATCCGGGGGTGGATGGCGAGCGCGGGGGCATCGGCCTGCTCCGTGCTCAGCGCGCACGCGACCCGGAGCTGCCGGACGGCCTCCGCGAGTTCCCGCGCGGCTTCCGCCTTCCCGGCCTGACGGTGGACGAGCAGGTCCGCGTGTTCTTCGTGGAAGCGTCCCCGGAATTCCGCCAGCGACGCCTGGAGCTTGCGCCAGCGGTTTTCGGTGATGCCGACCGCCGGCCCGGCCAGGATCTCCGCCGCCCTGTCGAGGTCCTCCAGCGCGGCCGGGAACCAGCGCGCCATGTAGCGGGCCTTGCCCCGCATCATCAGTGCCCGCGCGAGCTGCGCGGGTTTCGCGTCGGCGGCTTTCACCGCCCAGTCGCTGATCTCGGCGAATTCGCGCCAGTACCAGCGTTTGTTCACGAGCGTTTCGAAGGATCCGGCCAGCTGCAGGGTTTCCTTGTAGCGGCGGCGCAGGCAGGCGAGCTTCACCAGCTCACCGATCAGCGACCGGTGCCACTCCAGCCAGTCGATGTGATCGACCCGCGGTTCCCAGTCCCGCTTCGACGGAACGACGTAGGTGCGCAGGCGGTCGGGGTTCTCGCGGAAGTCCGCCGCGACAGCCGTGTCCCGGACATACGCGAGCAGCCGATCGAAGCCCGCCTCCCGGTCCGCGGGCAGAGTGCGCGCGTATTGGCCGACGAGGATCGTGAGCGAATACCAGTCGCCGACCTGCTGGGTCAGGCGCGCGGCGATCAGCTCGTCGAGGACCTTCGGGTCGCCGGTCGTCGCCGCCGCGGTGGCCCTCGTGAAGAAGCCGCCGGGATGCTCGGCCAACAGGGCGCAGGCCTCGACGGCGGCGTCCGAAAGCCGCGCGAACGTCCGCCGCAAGGAATCCTGGATGACTCCCTCGGCGTCGACGACACCCGTCGCGTGGTACTCGTCGAGCAGCGTCGCCACCGGCCGGGCTTCCCCGGCGCGACCGGCGAGGGTGACCCCGACCTCGCGGAGCGCGAACGGCATCCGGTCGCAGAGCGCGATCAGCCTGTCGGCCTCGACGGGTTCGTCCCCCGGCCGGACCTTGCCGCAGAAATCCGTGAGCAGCTGACGAGCGCCGTCGACGTCGAGCCCCTTCAGCTCGATGGCGGTGGGATCACACGCTTTCAGCTCGCGGCTGTACACCGAAGCCGTCGCCAGCACCAGGCTGGTGCGGAACCGGGTGAACAAGGCCAGCTCGGCGGCCAATTCGACGTCGTCCAGGATCAGCACGAACGATCGGGTGACCAGCACCGACAGGAACTGCCTGTCCAGCTGTTCGTCGTCGACCGGGATCTCGCCGTGCGGGATCCCGAACTCCTGGAGCACATACCGTTTCACCGCGGCGGCGTCGAATTCGTCGCCTTCGCGGTATCGGGCGAGCGGCACTTCGACCCGGCCCGACGGGAAGTCCTCCTGGACCCTGTCGGCGAGCTGGCGGGCGAGTTCGGTCTTACCCGAACCGCCCTGGCCGACGATCAGCTTCAGCCCGGCCCTCGGCGGGTCGGCGAGGAGGGCGAGGTGGTTGCGGAAGTTCTCGATGCCCGCCGTGGCCGTCGAGGTGTTTTCCGCGTGGAGCACGGACACCGCTTCGATCAGGCGCTCCGCCCATTCCTTGTCCGCGCGGGCGGCGGCCAGCGCCCGGGAACTCAGCGCGTCCTTGCCGGATTTGCCGGTACCGAGCCGTTCCTTGAGCAGCGACACCACGTTCCGGGTCGCCGTGGAGACCGTCCCCACCGCCGAGGCGGCGGCCGCCTTCGCGGCTTCGTCGACGACGACCTGCAACAGGTCAACCACGGCCTCCCCCTCACTCAGCCAAGAACGCCACGGTAGCAGCGGGGCGACCGAGCGTCACGCATCGTGAACCCGCTCAGGGACGCACGGTGTCCCGCTGGTCCGGGATGACCGTGCCGTCGTCGCGCAGCACCGGACCGTGGGTGCCGTCGGCGTTCTCGTACGCCGTCGTCGAGCACGGGTAGGTGCGGTTCAACGCCGGGAAGGGCTCGATGAACATCGGGTTCACCGCCCACTTGCCGTCCGCGTTGTCGTAGGCGCGGCACATGAGTTCGTCCTTGTTGCGGTTGAGCGTGACGCGGACTCCGGTGGCGTCGCGCAGCATCGTGACGTCGGTGGTCGCGTCGCCGCCGGCGAGCGCCTGCCGCTTGTCCGCCGGTGCCGCCTCCATCGCCTTCGCGCCGCGGATCCCGAGGATCCTTTCGTTGATGAAGCAGCGTTTGCCGTCGATGTAGGTCATGATCTCGTCGGCGCCGTCGGCGTGGCCGCCGCAGCCTTCGAGGTGCCCGTTGATGCGGCCGTTCGTGGTCTGCGAGTAGATCCCGAGCGTGCGGCTCGGCGGGATGCCGATCGCGGAGCCCCAGACGTCCGCGAACTCCTTGGGCGAGGCGGAAACGACCCAGGTCGAGAAGCCGGCCTTGTTCAGCGTCGCGACCAGGTCCTTGATCTCGGGGTAGTACCGGATCCACGCGACCTGGGTGCTCGAACCGACCTTCTGGGTCGCCCCGATCGGGGCCAGCAGCGCCGCCGCCCTGGCCTGGCGGGCGATCGCGCGGACCTCGTCCGGCCGGTATCCGGCGTTGATCTGCGCGACCCAGGCGTAGGCCGCCTCCATGTAGCGCCGGTTGTTCCCCGCGAAGACCTCTTCGCCGGTTGTCGTCTTCGCGTTCTTCCGCACCGCGAGGAGCTCGTCGGCGCAAGTGATGTTCTTACTGGTCGAGAGCGGTTTCCCGGCCGGGGTGCCGGTGCCGCACGCCTTGCTGAGCGCGTTCGCGCCGGCGTCGGTCATGAACCGGCTGGTCGTCCGCCAGTCCTTGTTCTTCGGCTGCAGGACCTTGTCGTGCCGGATCATCCAGAAGACGGTCTGGTCGGAGATGTCGTTCTTGATGACCGTGTTGTCCCAGTCGAACACCGCGACCGGCCGCTCGCCGTGCTTCGCGCCGCAGCGGCCGCGTTCGTCGATGACCTGCTGGATCTTCGCCGCGTTGCCGCCGTACCAGTGGTCGGCCAGCCGCAGCTGCGGGCAATGCGATGTGACCGAAGCGGCGGAGGTGCCGGGCAGCGCCACCGGTACGACCGCCACGGCGGCGGCAAGGGCCACGGCTCGCAGGAACCTCGGCATGTCATCTCCCCACGTCTTCGTCGACAGTTCGGGGAGATCCTGTCATTTTCCGGCGAGAGTCACGACCTGCCGGTTGTGAAAGTAGTCGTCCTCACGGAGCGTCGTGACGCTGCCGGGTGAAGCGCGGAAGTCGGCGTACCCGGCCGACTCGAGCGGCATCCGGATCCACGCCGCGATCACGAAGGTGAGCGCGCCGCCGTGCGTCACGACGATCTGGTGCGCACAGCGGCTTTCCAGGATCGACTCCATCGCCGCGTACACCCTCGCCGCCATCGCGCCCTTGGTCTCGGCGCCGGGGATTCCCTCGTCGTGCCCCAGCCGTTCGCCGACGGCGGGCGGCGGGACGAACCGGCTGTCCAGCCACTCCTGCGGCTTGCCCCCGGCTTCCCCATACGACTTCTCGCGCAGCCGCCGGTCCAGGATCGGGGTCACGCCGAGCCGTGCGCCGATCACCTCCGCCGTCCGCGCGGTGCGGCGCAGGTCCGACGAGTAGAGCTCGACGTCGTCCGGCACCTTCGCGCGCAGCGACTCGGCGACGGCGGCGGCCGCGCGCTCGCCGTCGGGTGTGAGTTCGGAATCGAACCAGCCGCCCACCAGGCGATCGACGTGATGGGTGGCCTCCGGATGCGTGACGACGTAGACGGTGCGCATCCGGCGAATCTACGTGCGGGCCAGCTTCGCGAAGGCGACGACGTTGTCGAGGTAGCTGCCGGTCGAGGAGTCGAAGTCCCCGCCGCAGGTGATCAGGCGCAGTTCCGGCCCGGGCGTGTCGCCGTAGACCTTCTCCGTGGGGAAGGTCGTCTTCGGGTGCCGCTCGACGGCGTACACGGTGAACACCGCGGTGATCCCGTCCTCTCGGTGGACGAGGGCTTCGTCGCCGGTCTTGAGTTCCTTGAGCCTGCCGAAGACACCGGGGACCTTCTTGTAGTCGACGTGCCCCGCGAGGACGGCGGGCCCGGCCTCGCCGGGTGCCGGGCCGCCGGTGAACCAGCCGGTGGTGATCGCGTCGCGCGGGACCTGCAGGCTGCCGTCACCGGTCAGGCCGAGGTCGACGATCTCACCGGTGCGGACCCCGATCGCCGGGATTTCGAGCTTCGCCGGTTTCGCGGACGCGAGCGAAGGGGCGGTGGCGGTCGGCGAGGGGGCCACCGCGGTCACCGTGGAAGGCGCCGCCGGTGACGCGATCCTGCCCGTCGGACCGGCGGCGCACGCGGTCAGCGCGACCGCCAGCCCCACTCCGATGAACGTGCCGATGACCAGCGGAAACGGCCATCGGCACCAGGAAGCCCGGATCATCGTTCGGCACGCCGCCGGAGCAGCAAGGACGCGCCCGTGGCCGACGCGGCCAAGAGGGCGGCGCCGGTCAGCGCGACCACGCCGATCTCCAGGAGCCCGCCGTTGGGTTCGACGGGTTCACCGCCGCCGGTCGCGACGCCGCCGACGGGCTTGACCTTCACCTGGCCGGACCGCGCGGGTTCGCCGAACCGGGATTCGCAGGCGTATCCGTCGTGATCGCCGTCGAGCTTGTGCGGATCACGCGGGTTCTTCTTGAGCTCGGCCTGCGCGGCGGCCTGCGAGGGGAAATCGGCGCAATCCTTGTCGGCGAAGGGCGCGGACCGCGTTTCCGTGGTGATCGACGGAAGGCTGGGCGTGCTCGTTATCGTCGGCGTCTTTCCGCGCTGGGGAAGGTTTTCGCAAGCGATTCCGTCGAACTGGAAGCCCTCGCAGTTCTGCTCGGCGACAGCGGGCAGCTCCAGCGCGTATGCTACGGAAACCGGACCGAACATGGTGAAACCGGCGAGTATCGCGGCCGTGCCGAGGACGCGACGAACCGAGGACATGTGGGGTCCTTTCGCTGGGAATCCGCGCTCCGAGCGCGCTGATTTCCCTTACAATCGCGTGGCGGCCCCGGTCGTTACGGATTAATCCGAAAACCCGAATCGTCACTCGAATGAACGCGAAAGACCGTTAATTTCACACGGTTTGATCGAGCGGAACGTCGAAAGCGACCAAAGTCCCCAGGCTCGGCGACGAATTGATCGAAAAACGCCCGCCGGACGTCGTCGCGCGCTCGGAGAGATGGCGGAGACCGCGTTTCGCGACCCCTTGCGGCACACCGGATCCGTTGTCCCGCACGCGAAGTTTGACGCCTTCCTCGTCACGGCTGAGCGCCACGCGGGTTTCGCTCGCCCCGGAATGTCTGACCACATTGGACAGTGCCTCGCGGAGCGCGGCGCGGATGTGGTCCGCCTGCTCGGCGGGGATGTCGGCGAGTTCTCCCGACAGTTCGAGGGTCGGCGGGTAGCCGAGCAGCTCGCCCGCGATGCGCACCTCGCCCCGCGCGGACTCGGCGAGGTCGGTGGCGGTGACGGTCTCGTTCGCGGGTTCCGGGCTGCGCAGGGCGCGCACGGTGCCGCGGATCTCTTCGATGGTCTGGTCGAGCTGGTCGATCGCCTCGGACAACCGCGCGCCGTCGGCCTGCGCGAACCGTTTCCGCATGTTCTTGCGGACCCGGTCGAGCTGCATCCCGGCACCGTAGAGCCGCTGGACGATGACGTCGTGCAGTTCGCGCGCTATCCGTTCGCGCTCTTGGTAAAGCGTCACGCGGTGCCGGGCGTTGGCGCCTTCCGCCAGGGCGAGCACCACGCCCGCCTGCGCCGCGAAGGCGGTAAGCACCTCGACAGTGCTGGCGGAGAACGGAGCCCCGCCATGGCGGCGGTAGACGGTGAGCGCGCCGAGGACGCGCCCGCCCGCGCCGAACGCCGACGCCGCGAAAGGCCCGAAGCCCCGAAGCTCCGGCGGGACGAACGGCGCCGTGCGGGGATCGACGGTGAAATCCTCGCTGACGACGGGTTCCCCGCCGCGGGCAACCTGTCCGGCCGCGGAATCGGCGGCGAAGGCCAGCCCTCGCAGGCCCGGGGTGGTGTCCCCGTGCACGGCCTCGACGACCACCTGTCCGTCGTCCGCGCGCACCATGACGAGACCGAGGTCGGCCTCGGCCAGTTCGACGGCGCGGGCGACCACGGTCTCCAGCACGTCGCCCGGATCGTCGCCGGACAGGGCGGTGCCGGTGATCTCGGTGGCGGCGGACAGGGCGCGCGCGGCAAGCGTGGGATCCATGAGTGCTGCCGACATTAGTCCGCTCCGGCCAGTGCTCGCGTGGTGACGCGGCCCTCTCGGACCTCCAGGATCACGTCGGCGCCGGCGGCTTCGGCCGCGTTGTGCGTGACGTGGACGACGGTTTTCCCGGCGAGCGCCTCGCCGAGCCGTTCGCGGACGGCCTTCGCCGTCGGTTCGTCGAGGTGCGCTGTCGGTTCGTCGAGCAGGACGAGGTCGGCGTGCGCGGCACCGAGCACGGCCCGTGCCAGCGCGACCCGCTGCGCCTGCCCGCCCGACAGCCCGGCACCCGCGCTGTCGAGCATCGTGGCGAGCTCGACGTCCTCGAGAACGGCCTGGTACAAGGCTTTCCGCAGGTCGGCCTCGGACGCCGTCGGCCGCGCGAGGCGCAGGTTCTCGGCGACGGTGGTCGAGACGAGCATCGGTTCCTGCGGCGCCCACGCGACGTTCTCGGGAGCGGCGACGTCACCCTTGCCCGGCTTGAGGAAACCGAGCAGGGCCGCGACGAGCGTCGACTTCCCGGCGCCGCTCGGGCCGATGACGGCGACGTGTGTACCGGGCGCGATGTCGAGGTCGACACCGGTGAGGACCGGGTGCGCCGTGCCGGGCCAGCCGAGGTCGGCGTTCCGGATCCGCACCCCGCCGGTGCTGTGAAAGTCCCCTTCATTGCAAATTTTGCGATGAAGGACGCTTTCATTGCACGCGGCGAGGCGCAGCCGGGCCTGGCGCAGGGTGTCCCAGTGCTGCGCGGCGGGCGGAAGAAGGGAGAGGACCTCCGCCAGCGCGAGCGGCAGCAGGGCGACCACCGGCGCGAGGACCGGGTCCAGCGCGCCGGTGGCGGCGGCGCGCACGGCGAACCCGGTGCTCACGACGGTGGCGGCCCCCGTCGCCAGGATGATCAGGGCGTCGGCCGCGCCGGCGCCGAAAGCCTGTCGCCGCGCTTCGGCGGTCAGGGCGGCGTCGGTCGTGGCGATCCGTCGACGTCGCTCTTTGTCGACCCCGTACGCGATCAGCTCGGCGGCCGCTTCGAACAGGCCCAGCACCTGCGCTGACACCGAACGCCGTCCGGCGGCCAGCGCGCTGGTCGCGCGGCGTTCCGCCCGGAGCGCGAGCAGCGGCGCGAACGCGCTCACCACGACGGCCGCGGCCAGCGCGAGTCCGGCTTCGGGCAGCACCGAGGCCTGGACCGCGACAGCGCCCGCGGCCACCAGCGCGACCACGATCAGCGGCGTGATCACCCGGGGCAGCAGATCGCGCACGGTGTCGGTGTCGCCGACCAGCCGTCGCTGCTCCTCACCGGCCCGAAGCGCCCGTGCCGGTCCGAGCCGCACCAGCGACTCCCACAGCCGGACCCGCAGGCTCCCGGCGATCCGGAACGCGGCGTCGTGCGTGACCAGCCGTTCGAGGTAGCGCAGCCCCGCGCGGCCGAGGCCGAACGTCCGCACGCCGACGATCATCACCGTCAGGGTCAGGATCGGCGGCTGTTGCGACGCCTTGGCGATCAGCCAGCCCGAAAGCGCGGTCAGCGCGACCCCGGCGAGCAGGGCGGCGGCACCGAGCAGCGCCCCGCCGAAGAACCTCGGCTGCAGCAGGTCACGCCACGGGACCGGCCTGGTCGCCGTCCGTTCCTCCGTCGTGACGACTTCCTTCACCGAGTCGGCCGACATGTCGACACCGGAAGTGCGTTCGTGCGCGGCGATGATCGCGGCGGCGCCGTTGTCGACGGCCTTGCGGACAGCGGCCATGACCAGTCCGGCGTTGACCTCGTCGAGGTGGGCGGTGGGCTCGTCGAGCAGGAGCAGCCACGCGCCCGATCGGACCCGCACCAGCGCCCGCGCCACCGCGACACGCTGACGTTGTCCCTGCGACAGCTTCGAAACCGGTCGTCCGGCCAGTCCGGTGAGCCCGAGTTCGCCGAGGATGTCGTCCGCGCCGACCTCGTCGCGGACCGTACCCCCGCCGAAGACCGGCGACTGCGGGACCCAGGCGACGCTCTCGCGCCAGCGCTCCAGATCGGCGTCGGCGAGCCTGGTGCCGCCGACGGTGATCGACCCGTCGTGGACCTGCACGAAACCGAGCAGCGCGGCGAGCGTCGTCGACTTGCCGCCGCCGCTGGGCGCGCGCAGCCAGGTCATCTCACCAGGCCGGGCGGAGAACGTCTCGCCGTCCGGAGCGAATCCGCCGCGCCTTGCGACGCGGAGCCCGCCGACGTGGACCTCGCCCTTGGCCGGCGTCTCGGAACCGTTGGGCGGCAAGGGTTCCGCGAGGACGTCCGCGACCCGGCGCACGGCCTCGACGCCGTCTTCGCTGGCGTGGAACGCGGCGCCGACCGCGCGCAGCGGCTGGTAGCACTCCGGTACGAGGATCAGCACGCCGAGCCCGATGGCCAGCGGCAGGTCGCCGGAGACCAGCCGGACCCCGATGACGACCGCGACCAGCGCGACCGAAAGCGTCGCGATCAGTTCCAGCGCGAACGCCGACGCGAACGCGACCTTCAGGGTTTCGAGCGTCGCGCGGCGATGACGTTCGGAGATCTTCCGTACGGTCTCGGCCTGCGCTTCGGCGCGGCGGAAGGCGCTGAGGATCGGGAGCGCGCGGACGAGTTCCAGCAGATGTCCCGACAGCCGTTGTTCGGCGTCGGCGGCTTCGGCGACCCGCTCGGCGGTGTGTTTGCCGATCAGGATGGCGAACAGCGGCACCAGCGGCACGGTGATCACGACGAGCGCGGCCGACGGCCAGTCGGCGAACAGGATCGCGGCACCGGCGGCGAGGGGCACGATCGCGGCGGTCACCAGCGCCGGGAGGTACTGGGTGAAGTAAGCGTCGAGCGCGTCGAGCCCCTTGGTGGTCAACGATGTCAGCTCACCGTGGCCGCGACGAGCGATCCATTCCGGGCCGAGCTTCAGGGCGTGGTCGAGGGCCTTGGCGCGCAGTTCCTCCTTCGCGCGAGCTGCCGCGCGAGCGGAGACGACCCGCACCGCCCAGCCGGTCAACGCGCGCCCTGCGACGAGCGCGAGCAGCACGGACAGCTGGACGGTGCGGTCCCCCAGTGCTCCGCGGACGACCGCGGAGAGGACGTCGGCCAGCAGGAACGCTTGTCCCACCAGCAATACGGCATTGACGAAGGACAGGATGGCACTGAGGATCAACGCCCGGCGCGCCGCTGCCGAAAGCGGAGCGAGCGCGCCGAGCGGACCCTTCCCCGGTCGCGCTGGGTCCATTGTGGACTCCGTGGCGGAAAGGGTGTCGCGGCCGGGAAGTTCGGTCATGGTGCGTGCACCGGTGGGATGTGCCGGGTGCCGATGCGCTTGCGGAACACCCAGTACGTCCAGCCTTGGTAGATCAGGACGGCGGGGGCGCCGAAGAGCGCGACCCAGGTCATCACGGTCAGCGTGTACGGGCTCGACGCCTCGCCCGCGATGGTGAGCGTGTTCGCCGGGTCCACGGTGGACGGAAGGACGTTCGGGTACAGCGCGACGAAGATCGCGACCGCCGAGGCGGCGATGACCCCGCCGAGCGCGGCGAACGCCTGCCCTTCCCGGCCCGCGCGGATCCGGAACCACGCGACGGCGGCCGAGACGACGGCGATACCGATGAGGAGCAGCGTCCAGAGGTCGCCCGAGCGCAGTTGCACGACGATGAGGAACGCGAGCAACGGCAGGAGCGCGACCGGGAGCAGGCGTGTGGCCAGCTTCCGCGCGCGGTGCCGGAGGTCGCCCTCGGTCTTGAGGGCGAGGAACGCGGCGCCGTGGACCAGCGAGAACCCGACGACGGCGAGCGCGCCGAGCAGCGTTTCGAAGCGGACGGCGGCGAACGCGCCGCCGACCCGGTTGCCGTCGGCGTCGAGCGGGAGGCCGAGGACGGTGGTCGCGAGGAGCAGGCCGACACCGAACGGCGGGATCCACGAGCCGATCCCGATGACGCGGTCCCAGTTGCGGCGCCAGCGGTCGGTGTCGACCTTGCCGCGGTATTCGAACGCGACGCCGCGGCCGATGAGGGCGAGCAGGACGACCAGAAGCGGCAAATACGCGGCCGAGAACAGCGACGCGTACCAGCCCGGGAACGCGGCGAACATCGCGCCGCCGGCGACGATCAGCCAGACCTCGTTGCCGTCCCAGACCGGGCCGATCGTGTTGACCATGACGCGGCGCTCGGTGTTGTCCTTCGCGAGCGCGGGCATGAGCATGCCGACGCCGAAGTCGAACCCTTCGAGGAAGAGGTAACCGAGCCAGAACAGGGCGATGACGCAGAACCAGACCGTTTCGAGGGTCATCGGATGCTCCCTTTCGTGCGCCTCGTGGACCTCGTGGGCCGAAGGACGCTTTCACCGCGTGGGATGCGGCGAAGGGCCCCTTCAGCCCGCCCGGCCCGCTTGACCTGTTTTGCCCGCCCGGCCTGCTGCCTGGTCGCCTGCCCGGCCCCGTCGTGCCCCGGTGACGCCGCGCGACATGTCGCGAATGCCACTTTCGCGGCACTCCCTACCACGCCGTTCTGGCCGATCCGACGCTTCCACCCCTGCTCGCCCTGAGTTATCCACAACCACCCGAGTTGTCCACAGATTGGCTGTGGGTAACCCACCCGAGCGATACCCCCGATACGCTGGGTGCGGGGCCGTCCCCCGGGAAGGGCGGGGGGCTGGGCAGGTGACGTCAAGAGGCGATCAGTAGGCGAAGGCCAGCGCGTCGTCATCGCCGTCACCGCCTTCGGAATCGCTGTTCTTGCTGGTCGAGGTCGGTTTTTGGGGTGGCATGACGGCGTCGACGCCGCCGCGCACGTACTTGCGCATCAGGAAGACCTCGACAACGCCGAGAGCCGCGTAGACGGTCGTCAGAGCGATCAGCGACGTCCAGACCTCGCCTGTGGACAACTTCGAGACAGCCTGCGCGGTGAACATCCACACCCCGTCGACACCGGTCGGGTTCGGCACCACCACGAAGGGCTGGCGGCCCATCTCGGTGAAGATCCAGCCGGCGCTGTTGCCGATGAACGGCGTCGCGATCCCGCCGAGCATGAGCCACGGGAACCAGCGTTGCCCGGGGATCCGTCCTCGCCTGGTCAGCCACAGCGCGAGCAGTCCGATCCCGGCCGAGATCGCGCCGAAGCCGATCATCGCGCGGAAACCCCAGTAGGTCACCGGCAGGTTCGGCACGTAGTCGATCGGCTTGCCCGCGAGCGAACCGAGCTGCGGGTCGTCCGGGTAGTTCGTGCCGTACTTCGCCTGGTACTCGGTCACCAGGTTCTCGACACCCTTGACCTCGGTCGAGAAGTCGTTGTGCGCCAAGAACGAGAGCAACGCGGGCACGTTGAACGTCTTGACGTCCTCACAGTTCGAGCCGCTCACGTCCCCGATCGCGATGATCGAGAAGCTCGCCGGTTTCTCCGTGTGGCACAACGCTTCCGCCGACGCCATCTTCATCGGCTGCTGCTCGAACATCAGCTTGCCCTGCATGTCGCCGGTGATCGCCAGCACCGCGAAGGCCACCACCCCGGTCCAGCCGCCGAGACGCAACGACGAACGCCACACCGCGCGGTGCTCGTCGTCCTCCGAACGCTTGCGCCACAACTGCCAGCCCGCGACACCGACCAGGAACGCCGCCGCCACCGAGAAAGCGCCCGCGATCGTATGCGGGATCGCGGCCAGCGCGGTGTTGTTCGTCAGCACCGCCCAGATCGAGTTCATCGTCGGTTTCCCGTCGACGAACTCGACCCCGACCGGATGCTGCATCCACGAGTTCGCCGCCAGGATGAAGTAGGCGGACGCCACGGTCGCCAGCGAGTACGCCCACGCGCACGCCAGGTGGACCTTCTTCGGCAGCTTGTCCCAGCCGAAGATCCACAGCCCCAGGAAGGTCGACTCGACGAAGAACGCGACGAGCCCTTCCATCGCCAGCGGCGCGCCGAACACGTCGCCGACGAACCGTGAGTACGCGCTCCAGCTCATCCCGAACTGGAACTCCTGCACGATGCCGGTGACCACGCCCATCGCGAAGTTGACCAGCAGGAGTTTCCCCCAGAACTTGGTCATCTTCAGATAGCGCCGGTCACCCGTGCGGACCCAGGCCGTCTGCATCCCGGCGACCAGGACCGAAAGCCCGATGGTCAGCGGGACCATCAGGAAGTGATAGACGGTGGTTATGCCGAACTGCCACCTAGCGAGATCGAGAACCTCCACGCCTCAAGCCTGCTCAACGCCCGGTGAGCCCGCCAGTTCAAGTGGTCCCGTTCTCGACAGGACGTAGGTCCCACGCCCTGGTTCAGCCGAGACCGGCGAGTGTGAGCCTGGCCTCGTCGGCGATCGGCCGCCGCACACCCGAATCCCCCAGTGTCAGCACGTGGTCCAGCGCCAACGCGTACGCGGCGTCGAAAGCGGCCTCGACCGCGACAGGAACATCGGGCTGGACCCCGACGCCTTCCCAGTTGGTCCCCGTGACCGGGTGTACGGACCGTCCGTCCGGCACGGTGATGTCCAGGTGGGTGTCCACTTTGTACTGCTGGCGCGGGTTCGCCCCGCCACCGGTGACCGCGCCGACCGTTTTCGCCCGATCGAGTTGCTGCAGCGAGTACGCCAGGTCTTCGGCACCGGAGAACGAGACCGGACCGGTCAGCACCCACACCGGCTTGTCCGGGCCGAACTTCCGGCCCGGCACGTACGGCAGCGTCCAGAACTGGTTGGTCACGTCGCCGTCGCGCAGGTACATGCTGTTGTAGTGGATCGGCTCGCCCACCAGGTAGCTGATCAGCATGGCCACCCCCATCGGGTCGCCGCCCCGGTTCTCCCGGACGTCGACGAGCAGCGCGTCGGTGTCCGCCAGCAACGTCATCGCCGCGGCCAGCGTCTCGCCGGACAGTTCCGGCTCGTAGAAGAACTTCGTCTCCAGGTACCCGACGTTGCCCGGCAGCCGCCGCGAAGACGCGACGCCGTGGTTGTTCAGTTTCGCCTCGAGCCGGTACTCGTCGGGATCGAAGGACCGGTCGTCGACCTCGGGCAGCGGGTCGACGTGGTGACGCAGCCGCAGATGCTTGTCCCCGTTGACCGACTGCAGGTCCTGCGTGACCGCGACGGCGAACGCCTGATCGTCCAGTCCCGCGTACGCGCCGTCACTCAGCCTCGCCCGCAGGAACACCGTCAGCTTCTCGGCGACGTCGGGGAACACATAGTGGTCCTTCAGCCGCCTGCACACGTCGTCGATCCGCGCTCTCTCGTCCATGTTCGCGGACGCTACCAGCGCGCCGGAAAAAAGAATTCGGTTCGCCGAAACCTCCTTTGTGCCCGGCCTGGAAAAACAATTCGACCGTACATGCCGACCGATTCGGAAATGCGATCAGCTTGCCTTTCCCTGAATCGCCCCTTTATCGTTGCAGTGAAAGGGGTGGCAAATCATCATGTCTGACTCGATGCTGGCGCTGATCAGCGCGTTCGGCCTGGTACTGGCCGTAGAGCTGCCGGACAAGACCCTCGTCGCCACCCTGGTTCTCACCACCCGTTTCCGCGCCTGGCCGGTATTCGCCGGGGTCACCGCGGCCTTCGCCGTGCAATGCGCGATCGCCGCCATCTTCGGCAGTGTGCTCACTTTGCTTCCGGGGACGCTGGTGACCGCGATCGTCGCCACGATGTTCGGTATCGGTGCGTACATGCTCCTTCGCGAAGGGTTCAGTCCCGGCCAGGATGGCGGCGAAGACGCGTCGCGCTCCGGAGTGGGTCCTGCGACCTTCCTCCGCTCCGCGCTGACGTCGTTCGGTGTGCTGTTCGCCGCGGAGTGGGGTGACGCCTCACAGCTCGCGACGGCCAGTCTCACGGCCCGCTTCGGCAACCCGTTCGCGGTCGCGCTCGGCTCCTTCGTCGCACTGGTCGCCGTCGCCGGGCTCGCCGTCTTCATCGGCGCGAAGGTCCGGAGCCGGATCCGCCCGAAGCTCATCCAGCGGGTGGCGGGCTTCGTCTTCGCCGGGTTCTCGCTGTTCGCGCTGGCCCAGCTCGCCTTCTGAGGCGCACGGCTTTTTCACAGGTTCGCCGGGTAACCTTTCGGGAACGAAAAGGTGAACACCCGCCCCGACGTGCCTGGAGAAACCGGTCGTGACCTCGCCCAAGATCCTCACGGCCCGTGCCGTCTCCCCGCTGCACGGCAGGCTCGCGGTCTTGGGCATGGCCGTCGCCGTCGCCATCTCGATCGACCTGCACCTGAGGCTGTCCAGCCAGGTCAGCCCGATCTGGCAGACGCTGTCCGAGTACGTCTACGGCTACCTCTCGCCCGGTTCGACGGCGGCGCCGCTGTTCGGCGCGATGTGCCTGGCGCTGGGGTTCGGCTCGCTCGCCCTGCTCGGCGGTATCGCGAAGGCACACCGCAGCGGGTACGAATCCGTGCTCGTCCTGCTCGGGGTGTGGTGCGCCGGGCTGTTCGTCCTCGCGCTGGTCCCCGTCGACCCCGAGGGCCAGGCCCGGTCGCTGGCCGGGCAGATCCACAACTACGCCGCGCTGACGGCCTTCCTCGCGCTTCCCGCCGCCGCCTGGGTGCTGACCCGCCCAGGCCGGGCGCGCTGCCCGTGGGAGCCGCGCCGCACGACGATCCGGCGGCTTTCGGTGGCCAGCTTCGCCGCCGTGGCGATCGTGCTCGGCGGGTTCGTCTGGACGATGCTCACCGGGCCGTCGCACCAGGAGGTCACGCTCGGGCTGTTCGAGCGGCTGCTGTTCGCCGTCGACCTCACCCTGCTGGCGACCATGGTGCGCCCGCTGCTCAGCACCCGCTGAGGCGCTACTCGGGCTGCTTCAGCACCTCGGCCAGCCGGGCGGCGGCCCCCACGACCGCGGGGCCGACCACGGAGGCGTCCAGCGGCTCCAGTGACACGACGCCGAGGCTGGCCTTCAAGCCCGGCACCCCGCGCACGGGCGCGGCGACCCCGGACGCGCCCGCCTCCAGTTCCCCGGACGAGACCACCCAGCCTTCGCCGCCGCCGGGGCGCAGCGTCATCGCCTTGCCCGCCGCGCCGGAGGACAGCGGATGGCGTGTGCCGACCCGGTAGGCGACGTGGAAGCTGGTCCAGGACGGCTCGACGACCGCGACGGCCTGCGCCTGGTCTCCCTGCGCGACCGACAGGTGCGCCGTCGCGCCGACCTTCTCCGCCAGCTCCCGCAGGACCGGCCTGGCCGCCTCGCGCAGCTGCGGGAGGACCTGCCCGGCGAGCCGGAGCAGGCCGACGCCCAGCCGCACCTTGTTCCCGTCGCGCCACACCAGGCCGCGTTCGGACAGCGGAACCAGCAGCCGGTAGACGGCGGCCCGGCTCGCGCCGATGGCGACGGCGAGCTCGGAGATCGTCGCCGCCTCGCCACCGGCGTCCGCCACGGCCTGCAGCAGCGCCAGCCCTCTGTCCAGGGTCAGCGACCCTTCGCGGGTCACAGCAACCCCAGTTCTCCCAGGTCGGCGACGGGCTCGTCGAACGAGGCCGCCGCGTAGGAGGCGAAGAGCCCGCGAACGGCCTTCGCGGCCGGCTCCGACATCCCCTTGGCTTCGTCGGCCAGCGCGGCGCTGTCGGTCGACTCCAGGGCGGCGCGCACGTCGCCGCCCGAGAGGCAGCGTGCCGACGCGACGATGAGGTTCAGGAAGCCGTGGTGGGTGAAGCCGCTCGTCTCGTCCGTGTGGCGGACGGCGCGGTGCAGGCTGTTCGTGGCCTTGAACGACGCCCCTGACGAGCCGCTGACCACCGCGAGGAAGTCGGCGACCTCGTCGACGCTGGGGAAGTTCTCGCCCGCCTTGCCGCCGCAGCGGATCTTCGGCCAGCTGCCGTGCTCGATCACCTTCCGCACGCCGTCCAGCCAGCCGACGCCGCGCCGCGGCTCGACCACGCGGATGACGTCTTCAGGCACGAACTCGGAGACGCGCTCCAGCCAGACCTCGTCGACGTCCGACGGCGCCGGCATCTCCACCATCCGCAGCGCGAGGATCTCGCTGCGCGACTCGACGATCGAGATCGCCTTCGGAACCCCGCCGAGGCCGGTGTCGATGATCAGCGACAGCGGCAGCGGTTCCTTGGGTTTGATCTTGATGAGTTCGGTGATGAGCTCGGGCAGCCTCGACGCCTGGCACAGGAACACACCGAGGACGCCGGAGTGCTCACCGGACCTCGACGCGAAGTGCGCACGCAGCGCTTCGGGCATGGACGCCTCGCCGGGCGGGAACAACGCCGAGTCGTCGACGAGCCGCGCGAACAGGGGAGGAATTCCTCGGGGGCCGGGTGGCGTGAGTTCCACAGCGCTTGACACGACTGACACGCTAGTAGCGTACGACATCAGGACAAAATCGTTCGCACAACGGACACGTTCCGGGGAGATTCCGATGCCTTACTACCGGCAGGTAGGCGAGATCCCGCACAAGCGCCACACGGCGTTCCGCAAGCCCGACGGGGGCCTGTACGCCGAGGAACTGATGGGTGTCGAGGGCTTCTCGGCGGACTCGGCCCTGCTCTATCACCGCGGCCTGCCCACCGCGATCGTCGACGCCGTCGCGATCGAGGACGAGCGCGGCCCGATCGCCCCGAACCACCCGCTCAAGCCCCGCGCCTTCAAGACCCACGACCTCAAGTTCGGCGACGCCGACGCGGTCACCGACCGGCGGCGGCTGTTCGGCAACGCCGACGTCACCATCGGCTTCGTCCACGCGACGCGCCCTTCGCCGCTGTACCGCAACGCGGCGGGCGACGAACTCTTCTACGTCCAGGGCGGCAGCGCGACCGTCGAGACGATCTACGGCCCGCTGGAGATCGGCGACGGCGACTACCTCGTCATCCCGACCTCGTGCACCTATCGCGTTCTCCCGCACGACGGCGGCGACGGCGGGGTCAAGCTGCTGACCATCGAGGCGCGCGGCCACATCGGCCCGCCGAAGCGGTACCTGTCGGCGAAGGGCCAGTTCCTGGAGCACTCGCCGTACTGCGAACGCGACATCCGCGGCCCGTCGGAGCCGCTGGTCGTCGACGGCACCGACGTCGAGGTCCTCGTGCGGCACCGTGCCGGGCTGACGCGCTACACCTACGCGACGCACCCGTTCGACGTCGTCGGCTGGGACGGCTGCCTGTACCCGTGGGTGTTCAACATCGACGACTTCGAGCCGATCACCGGCCGCGTGCACCAGCCGCCGCCCGTGCACCAGACGTTCGAGGGGCCGAACTTCGTGGTCTGCTCGTTCTGCCCGCGCAAGGTCGACTACCACCCCGAGTCGATCCCGGTGCCGTACAACCACGCGAACGTCGACTCCGACGAGCTGATGTTCTACGTCCGCGGCAATTACGAGGCGCGCAAGGGTTCCGGGATCGAGGTCGGCTCGCTTTCGCTGCACCCGTCCGGCTTCACGCACGGGCCGCAGCCCGGGGCCGCGGAGGCGTCGATCGGGGCCCAGTTCTTCGACGAGACCGCCGTCATGGTGGACACCTTCGCGCCGCTGGACCTCGGCGAGGCGGCCGACGCTTCGGAGGATCCGGGCTACGCGTGGACCTGGTCCGGCCGGGGCCCGGGAGCTTGACGACTGCGCAATTAGTCACCTACTTGCGGCGTTCGAAAACAGGCGCCGGCAGGTGCCCGCGCAAGTAGGTGACTAATTGCGGGGGACGTGGCGGGATAACTACCGCCACGGCCGCAACGGTTCGGCAACGCCGACCCTGCCGAGGCGAAACCTCCGGATAATCGGTGTTCCCACCGGCGGAGGTTCTCCATGGTCGTGAATCCTCAGCAGTCCCGCGGCGGCCGCAAGGTCCTGGCGTTCGTGGCCGCGGCGGTGGTCGCCATCGGGCTGATCATCGGGTTGCGCGCGATCACGAGCGACTCCGGCGAGGAGGCCGCGGCAGCGAAGTGCACGACGGGCGACGCGGTCAAGCTGCAGGTGTCGTCGTCACCGGAGAAGGCCGGGGTGGTCACCGAGATCGCCAAGGGCTACAGCGGCCGCACGGTGGCCGG
This sequence comes from Amycolatopsis speibonae, assembly GCF_042647925.1. Classification (NCBI taxonomy): domain Bacteria; kingdom Bacillati; phylum Actinomycetota; class Actinomycetes; order Pseudonocardiales; family Pseudonocardiaceae; genus Amycolatopsis; species Amycolatopsis speibonae. The sequence continues at coordinate 14,662 of NZ_JBHRWK010000014.1, read as the reverse complement.
ACGCTGCGTCGACGTGCTCGTGCAGTCGAAGTCCTCCGGCACCGCGATGCAGGCGCTGTCCCGCGGCTGGAACGAGGCGGTGGACGGCCCGCGGCCGGACGTCTGGACGCCCGCCGCGTCCGGCTGGGTGAACCTGCTGCGCCAGAACCTCACCGGCACCGACCACCCCGCGCTGGTGCCCGAGGGCGACCCGGAATCGGTCGCGAACGCGCCGCTGGTCGTCGCCATGCCGAAACCGATGGCCGAGGCGCTCGGCTGGCCGGGCAAGGGCATCGGCTGGAAGGACCTCGCCGCGCTCGCCACGGATCCGCAGGGCTGGGCGAAGTACGGCCACCCGGAGTGGGGGAAGTTCCGGCTGGGCAAGACGAATCCGAACATCTCGACGTCCGGGCTCAACGCCACCATCGGCGCCTACTACGCGGCGACGGGCACGTCTTCGGACCTCACCGCGAACGCGCTCGCGAAGCCGGAAGCGCGCACGTTCGTGCGGAACGTCGAGCAGGCCATCGTCCACTACGGCGACAACACGCTGACGTTCCTGACGAACCTGCAGAAGGCCGACGACCGCGGTGCCGCGCTGTCGTACATCTCGGCGGTGACGGTCGAGGAGAACTCGCTCGTCGGCTACAACCAGGGCAATCCCACCAACGACCCGGCGAAACGCGGGCAGCACGCGCCGCCGAAGGTGCCGCTCGTCGGGATCTACCCGAGCGACGGCACGCTCGACTCCGACCACCCGTTCACCGTGCTGAACTGGGCCGACGACCTTCACAAGCAGGTCGCGGCGGACTTCCTCGCGCATCTGCGCGGCGCCGAGGCACAGCAGAAGTTCAGCGACATCGGCTTCCGCACGTTCGACGGGAAGCCCGGCTCGCAGACCACGACGGAGAACGGCGCCCAGCCGGACGCGAAGCTCAACCTGATCCGTCCGCCGAGCCCGCCGGTGCTGACCGAGGTGCTGAAGTCGTGGAAGGACCTGCGGAAGAAGGCGAACGTGCTGCTGGTCGTCGACGTCTCCGGTTCGATGGGCGACGGGGTCAGCGGGACTGGGAAGAACAAGATGGATCTCGCGAAGCAGGCGGCCGTGGCGTCGTTGCCGCAGTTCAGCGACGCGGACAAGGTCGGGCTGTGGATGTTCTCGACGAAACTGGACGGCGACAAGGACTACGTCGAACTCCGGCCGGTGTCTCCGATCGGCGGTGAGCCAGGCAGGCAGGAACTGGCGTCGCGGCTGAACGGGCTGACGCCGCAGAACGGGACGGGGCTCTACGACTCGTCGCTCGCGGCTTACGAGTTCATGAAGCAACGGCTGGACCCGGACGCGATCAACGCCGTCGTCGTGCTCACGGACGGCCGCAACGAGGATCCGGGCGGGATCGATCTGCCGAACCTCGTCGGGCAGTTGCGGACCGAGGGCGGCGGCGAGGCGGTGCGGATGTTCACCATCGCCTACGGCTCCGACGCGGACCTGAACGTGCTCAAGGAGATCGCCGAGACCACTCAGGGCGTGGGGTACGACTCGTCCAAACCGGACTCGATCGACCAGGTCTTCACCGCCGTGATCTCGAATTTCTGAGATCCTCGGATATGCGTTTCGTCCGTGAGCTAGCCGAACCGTGGGGAATGCTCCTCGCGGCGACGTCGGCGGGCGCGGCTTGGGCGGTGCAGCTGCCGGTGGTCGCCGCGCTCGGCATCGGGGTGGCCGTGCTCGCCGCCCGCGCCGGGGTCGCCGCCGCGACGCGCGTGAAACCCTCGCCAGAGCCCGAAGAACGGGCTCTCCCCGACGTCGAACCGGGTTCCCCCGAGGCGGACTGGCTGCGGCGTGCGGAGGCCGCGGCAGACGGGTTCCGGTCGATTTCCGGCTCGCTCGACGCCGGCCCGCTCGCCGACCGGGTGGCCGACATGGAACCGGTGGTGCGGGAAACCGTCGACACCCTCCGGCGGCTGGCCGGCCGGACGTCCGCCACCGGGAAGGCGCTGAAACGGGTCGATCCGGTCGCTGTGTCCGCCGAGAAGGCCCGGCTGCGAAAGGAACTGAAGACCGCCGACGACGACATCCGCGGCGACCTGACACAGTCGCTCGAAGCCGTTCAGGCCCAGGAAGACGTGCACGCTCGGCTTACGAGCGCGCAGCGGAAGCTGTTGGCGCAGCTGCGATCCGGCGCGCTCGGCCTCGACGGCCTGGTCGCCAGGGCGGCCGAATTGTCGGCCGCCACGGGCGATTCGCTGCTCGACACCACCACGATCGGCGAGCTGGGTGAGCAGCTGGAGGGGATCCGGCGGGGTGTCGTGGAGACCGAGGAGGCGACGCGACGCTCGCTCTCGTGACCGGTCCGATCACGCTGGACCGTGTGGATTTCTGAGCATCCAACGCACCGAAATCCACACAGTCGGCACCACAGGCCCGGCGTCGCGCAGAGTCACGACGCCGTCCACAAACACGCCAGGTTTGCCTTATCCCTCATTAGAACCGTCCTAGCCACTCACGAGCCGAACTTGACCGGCCCGAAAACCGCATGACCGGGCACTCCGGCCTTCGCAGCCTTTCCCGCCCTCGGCACACCGAGTACCCAAAGCCGTCCGGTCGCGGCGATGCCGGCGGCCAGTGACGGGTCCGAACCACCGGCCCGGACGGTGACCTCGCGGCCGTCGGGCAGCACCGTCCGGCCCTTCACCGTGACCATGCCGAAGAGGTTGACCGACGCCGGCCCGGAGACGACGGCGAGTTCGGTCCACCCCGGGTCCGGGGACGGCCGGGCGACCGCGAGTGCCGTGATGGCGAGCCCGAGCGTCGCGAGGACGCACAGGGCGGCCACCACCCGCGCTTCCGCCACGAGACTGCCGTGGCGGTCCGGGAAGTCGGCGGCGATCCAGATCGAGAAGGCGGCCGCCACCAAGGTGAGACCGGCGCCGAGCAGGTAGTACGAGGCCAGCAGCCTTCGTTGCAGGGTGAGCATCCGCCCCGGCGTGACCGGCTCGGCCGTCAGCGGCACCGAGCCCTTCACCGGGGCGTCCCGGAACTTGCCGCGCCGGGGCGCGATGACGCCGGGAAGCAGGAAGAACGGGCCGAGCACCCACAGCCGCCGCTGGGCCGCGAGTTGCGCGCGGAGCGGGGCGGGCAGCCGGACGACGAGCCATCGGCCGTCGAGCGGGACGCTCACCCGCGAACCGGCGACGACGGCGTCGTCCAGCCCGCTCACCAGCCGGAACGGCTTGTCGGTGAGCTTCCGCATCGGCGAGGATCCGGCGAGTGCGACGTAGCCGAAGTAGAGCGAGACCGGTGTCATGAAGGAGAGCAGGAACACGGGCACGGCGATCCCGTATCTGCCCGTCACCGCCAGGACGATGCCCAGCACGACAAGCAGTCCGGACGCGAAACCCGTCGTTCCATACGTCACGGTGAGGCGGTCGAGCAGGGGCACCAGGGCCGGCATGTTCGCCGCCGGAACCCCTTTGGGTGGTTCGAGCGCCCGGATTCTGTGGTCTTCCACCTGGTCAACGTATACGCGCCCGAAGAGAAGTGATCGAAGCTACTTCCGCTCGGCGCGTAAATCAGGTTAGGCTCACCTAACTTAGGAGGTGAGCCGTGACCACACCGACGTCCATTCGCCGCCCGCCGGCGCCGAACCCCGCGGAGCGCGCGAAGACGATCGCCACCCGCAACGGACCGGCGACGCTCATACCGACCGCCGAACAGCGTGACCAGCCGGGACAGTACGGCCGCGTCATCCCCGAACTGCACCACGTGCACACGAGCGGCGGCGTCAGCATCCTGCTGCCCGACGAGCACCACCTGGTGAAACGCGCGCACGAAGCGCAACGCGGCGAGCTCGCGGTGATGGTCGAACTGACCGATCAGGCGCCGGTCGACCTGCGTGAACCCATCCGCGGGCTGCTGTGGATCACCGGCTGGCTCCGCCCGCTCTCCGAGGTCTCGGCGCGCGCCCGCGCGGTCTCCATCGCCGAAACCCGGCCGGACGAGCGGCTGCTGGACGTCGGGCACGGCCTGACACTGCTGAGGCTGACCCCGGCGTCCCTGGTGCTCGCGGACGCCGAGGGCACGCACTCGCTCCGGCCGCATATGTTCAGCGCCGCGCCGCCGGACCCGTTCCACGACTACGAAGCCGCGTGGCTGCGGCATCTGGAGACCGACCACGCCGACGTCGTCCAGCAGCTCGCCAAGCACGTGCCCACCGAACTGCGCGGTGGCTGGATCCGGCCGCTCGGGCTGGACCGCTACGGCCTGCGGTTGCGGGTCGAGGCCGACTCCGGCGACCACGACGTCCGGCTCGCGTTCTCGCGTCCGGTCGAAGGGCCGCAGCAGCTGAGCGGCGAGATCCGCCGCTTGGTCGGCTGCCCGTACACGTTCGGTTAGGCCAGCTCCGCCGGGAAGCCGCCCTTGGCGATCGGGCCCCACGAGTCGATGGTGACGCGGATGATGCTCTTGCCCTGCTTCACCATCGCTTCGCGGTACTCGTCCCAGTCGGGGTGCTCACCCGAGATCGCGCGGAAGTAGTCGACCAGCGGCTCGACCGAGTCGGGGAGGTCGAGCACCTCGGCGGTGCCGTTCAGCTGGACCCACTGGCCGTTCCACTCGTCGGACAGGACGCAGGCGGACACCTTCGGCTCGCGTCGCACGTTGACGACCTTCGCGCGCTTCGGGTATGTGGAGATGACGAGACGGCCTTCGCCGTCGACGCCGCAGGTCACCGGGGAGAGCTGCGGGCCGCCGTCGGCTTTGGTGGTCATCAGGATGGCGCGGTGACGGGTGGTCAGGAAGTCGACGAGTTCGGCACGGTCGACGGTTTCGTTGGTCGCGATACTCCTGGGCATGACCCGACGGTAACGTGCGGCCGATGAGCTGGCTGCGTCCCGAACGCCCGGCGCTGCCGGAGTTCGTGGAAGACCCGGCACGTCGTCGCGCGATCGTCATCGAACTGGTCGTCGTCTTCGGCATCACCCTCGGCCTGTCCGGGCTGCGCAGCCTGCTGTCCCTTGTGGACTCGCTGCTGCAGCCGGTCCCGCTGGCGCAGCAACAGGCCCAGCTCAACGTCCCCCAGGCGACGCTGAGCCTGGTCGACCTGCTCAAGCAGCTCCTGAGCGCGGGCCAACTGGTCGGCTGGGGCGCGCTCGGGCTGTACCTGTTGTGGCGCGGCGGGATGAAGCTCGCGGAGATCGGGCTCGACAAGCAGCGTCCGGGCCGCGACGTCGTCCACGGTCTCCTGCTCGCCGCGGTGATCGGGATTCCGGGGCTGGGCCTGTATTTCCTCTCCTACAGCCTCGGGTTCAGCCTGTCGGTGCAACCGTCCACTTTGGGCGAGACGTGGTGGCGCCCGATCACGCTGACGTTGTCGGCCTTCGGGAACGCGTTCGCCGAAGAGGTGCTCGTAGTGGCATACCTGCTGACCCGGCTGCGGCAGCTCGGGCTGCGCGAGAACACCTCACTGGTCGCGTCTTCGGTACTTCGCGGGTCGTATCACCTGTATCAGGGATTCGGCGGCTTCGTCGGCAACGTCGTGATGGGCCTCGTTTTCGGCAGGCTATGGCAGAAGACGAACCGGCTGTGGCCGCTGATCGTCGCGCACACCATGCTGGATTTCGTTTCCTTCGTCGGATACGCGCTGCTCAAGGGGCGAGTTTCCTGGCTTCCCTAGCTAGGGTGAAACCGTGATTGACGAGACGACTCCACCCCGAGTTGACAGCGAAGTCGGCCCCCTGCGCGCGGTACTGCTGCACCGGCCCGGCAACGAGCTCAAAAGGCTCACGCCTCGCAACAACGACCAGCTCCTGTTCGATTCCATCCCCTGGGTGGACCGCGCGCAGGAGGAGCACGACGCGTTCGCCGAGGTGCTGCGCGGCCGCGGCGTCGAGGTGCTGCTGCTGGCCGACGCGCTGCGCACGGCGCTCGCCGACACCCGCGCCCACGCGGCCGGGGTGCACGCGGCCGTCGACGAGCGGCGGCTCGGGCCCGACCTGGCCGATTCGCTTCGTTCCCACCTGTCGAGCGTCTCGCCCGCGGTGCTGGCCGAGGTCCTGATGGCGGGGATGACCTTCGAGGAGCTGCCCGCCGCCGAGGGCGCCTCGCTGGTCCGGCTGATGAACCACCCGAACGACTTCGCCGTCGATCCGCTGCCGAACCTGCTGTTCACCCGCGATTCGTCGGCGTGGATCGGCGACCGGGTCGCGGTCTCGTCGCTCACCATGCCCGCCCGTGTCCGCGAGACCGCGGTACTGGACCTGATCTACGCCTACCACCCGTGGTTCCGCCACGCGTCCCGCGCCTACGGCGCGCATTCGGCGCCGATCGAGGGCGGCGACGTCATGCTGCTCTCGCCGGGTGTCCTGGCGATCGGTGTCGGCGAGCGGACCACCGCGGCGGGCGCGGAGTCGCTGGCGCGTTCGGTGTTCGCCGACGGGATCGCACACACCGTGCTCGCCGTCCCGATCCAGCAGACCCGCGCGACGATGCACCTGGACACCGTCTGCACGATGGTCGCGGCCGACGCCGTCGTCATGTATCCGCTTTCGGCCGATTCACTGACCGCGTTCACCATGCGGCCCACCGACGACGGTTCCGTGAAAGTGGAAGGGCCCGCCCCATTCCTCACCGCGGCCGCCGAAGCAATGGGAATCGAACGGCTTCGCGTCATCGACACCGGACTCGACCCGGTCACCGCGGAACGCGAGCAATGGGACGACGGGAACAACACCCTCGCGCTCGCCCCCGGCGTCGTCGTCGGGTACGAACGTAATGTGGAAACCAACGCGCGCTTGGCCGAAGCCGGTATCGAGGTGCTGGCCATCACCGGCTCCGAGCTGGGCTCCGGCCGCGGCGGACCGCGCTGCATGTCGTGCCCGATCCGGCGCGAAAGCATCTGAAACAGAAATTAAGTAAGCCTTCCCTAATTGATTCCATTGATTAGGGAAGGCTTACTTAATTGAGGTGATCCTATGTATTGGGAATGGTAACCTAATAGGGGGCAGATCACCAGGTAAAAGTGGAAATCGAATAGGGACATGACGTATCGTCGAACACATGGCCCTCACCAAGAAGCAACCGCGCTCGAAGTTCTACGAACTGCTGCAGGCGCAGATCCACAACGAGTTCAACGCCTCCCAGCAGTACATCGCGCTGGCGGTCTGGTTCGACGCCGAGGACCTGCCGCAGCTCGCGAAGCACTTCTACAAGCAGTCCGTCGAAGAGCGGAACCACGGGATGGCGCTGGTGCAGTACATGCTGGACACCGACCACCACGTGGAGATCCCCGGCACCGGCGACGTGCGCAACGACTTCTCCGACGTCCGTGAGCTCATCGAGCTCGCGCTGCAGCAGGAGAAGGACGTCGCGACCGACATCCAGCAGCTGGCCAAGGCCGCCCGCGCCGAAGAGGACTACATCGGCGAGCAGTTCACGCAGTGGTTCCTCAAGGAGCAGGTCGAAGAGATCTCCCAGATGTCCACGCTGCTCAACATCGTCAAGCGCGCCGACGGCAACCTGTTCGAGGTGGAGAACCACCTGCACCGCGAGTCCGTCGGTGACGGCGGCACCGACTCGAGCATGCCCCCCGTCGCGGGCGGCGCGCTCTGACGCACTGACCAACGCTCCCACCACAGGGAAAACCCGGGCTCTCCCCCTTGGAGCAGCCCGGGTTTTCTCTTGCGCGCGGCCACTTCAGCCCCGGCCTCAGCTGAACTGGCAGTCCTGGTTGATGCTGGTCAGCAGGATGCTGACGGCCGACCCGTCCTTGGCCACGAAGATCCGGTACGCACTCACCGCGCTGACCGGCGCGACGTAGGCGCCGCCGTCCTTGGTGCTGCCGGGATAGGCCGCGAGGATGTCCGCCTCGGTCGAGCCGACGCCGATCCCTTCCGGGGTGTGCACCGTGCCCGCCGGGTTGATGACGGTGATCCCGTCGGCCTCGGTCAGCGACACCGACGTCGGCCCCGGAACGGCGGCCCCTTCCGCGTAGCCGTACGTGCAGGCGCCCCGGACCTCTTTCGCCCGCAGCGGCCCGGCCGTGGCTTCCGCCTCGGGCTCGCTCATCCCGAGCCGGAGCTTGCCGAAGCCGGCGGAGGTCAGCAGCGCGCCAGTGGTCACCTTGCCCGGTGCGGGCGGCTTCGTGGCGGCGGTGCTCTTCGGCGGCTTGACGGGCCCATCGGAGACCGTCGAATGCGGCGGCACGGTCGTCGGGTCGGGTGGCTCAGCCACCGAGGACGGTGGCGGCACCGCGCTCCCCGGTCCCGGCCGCACCAGGCTCGACGAGGCCGCTCCCATGGTGAGCTGGTCGCCGGGGAAGGACGCGCCGTTGTCGGTGTCGTGGATCGTGAAGACCGTGAGCCCACCGCCCAGCATGACCACCGCGGCGGCCATCCCGCTCGTCGTCTGCATCAGCTGACGGCGACGGCGGCGACGACGGGCGCCCGCGACGATCGTCTCGGGATTCAGCGTGGAAGACGCGCCCAGCCGTTCATCAGAGAACAGGTCGCGCAGCTTCTGCTGCACGTCCTCTTCGGACATGTTCATCCCGCTTCCCTCCCTTCGTCCTTGGGCTCGAACAGGGCGAGCTTCGTGCGCAGCGACGAGATCGCCTTGCTCGCCTGGCTTTTGACGGTGCCCTGGCTGACGCCGAGCGAATCCGCGATCTCCGCTTCGGACAGTCCCTCGTAGTAACGCAGGACCATCACCGCGCGTTGCCTCGGCGGCAGCGCCCGTAACGCCCGCCACAGCGGCTCGTGCTCGAACGGGTCCGCCGGACTGTACGGCTGGGTGTCCGGCAGGTCGGCGACCAGGCTCTCCCGTTTGGTCCGGCGCCAGCGGCTGATGTGCGCGTTGGCCATCGAACGGCGGATGTAGGCCATCGGGTCGCCGGTCTTGTGCTGGACGTAGGACCAGCGGGAGCCGATCTTCTCCAGCACGGTCTGGACCAGGTCGGCGGCGTCGTGCGGGTTCCCGGTGAGGGCGTGGCCGTACCTCAGCAGGCCCGGAAGGCTGGCCTGCACGAAGTCGCCGAAGTCGGTGAGCTCGCCCGGCACTTCTCTCCCTCGGCTTTCGCCGGCCCCCCAGACGTCCGTCCCCGGGATGACCGTCGCGGCAGCGGTCACCGTATCGCCTCCTCCCGGGGTCACTCGGCCAGGTCCACCTGGCTCACCTCTCCCGAAACGCATGACCGCCCCCACAGGTTGTCTCTCGCCGCGAACACTTTCGGGAGACGCCCGGCCGGATGAGGAGTTGCCTGCTCAACGTCTCGACACGGACTCGGGAATTCTGAACGAACCGTCCCCCTGAACTGGGAATTCGTGCACGGCCACCACGGCGTTACGCGGTATCGGACCGTACACATGGGGGAACTGGATACCCGCCGGATGCGGCGGGTCGCCGTCCTCCCAGACGACGGGCGCGCCGACGAGCGCCGGGTCGATCTCCAGCAGCACCAGATCGGTGCGGCCGGGGAACACGGCGTCGGCCGGGATATGCGCCGTTCCCGGGTCCGAGCAGTGGATGAAGCCGTCGGAGTCGAGCGACGCGGCGGTGTAGACGCCGCCTTCGGGCACGGCGGCCCACTCGCCCTCGGCGCAGATATGAAGAATCACGCGACCATCCTCGCGCAATTCGGCACCTGGTTGCGGTGGTTGCGCGTGCAACCACCGCAAGCAGGTGCCGAATTGCGACGGGGTGGGTCAGCGGATGGTGAGCTGGCGGCCGATCAGGCCGTCGCGCGAGCGGCGCTCGGTGGCGTTGAGCGGCTCGGTGTCGAGCGACTTCAGCGCGGCGTCGAGCCGGACGCCGAGCTGCTCCTTCGCGTCGGCCCACTCGCGGGCGTGGGCCTCGGGGTCGAGGTCCCACACCGGGACGAGCAGCCCGTGCGCGCGGAACGAACCGGCGTAGCGGGAGCCTTCGCCGAGGCCCAGCTCACCGGCCGCGGACAGCCGCGCAAGCGCTTGCAGCAGCAGGTTCTCCGGTTCGGGGCGGACCCAGCGCAGGTGCGCCTTCTCGCCGGCGAGCACCCAGTAGGCGCCCGCGCCGAGGCGCTCGGTCGGCATGATCGCCGCGTTCGCGCGCTCGAGGGACAGCGCGACGTCACCGCTCGCGTCGGCGTCCTCGGGCAGCCACCAGGCGAAGTCGTTGTAGAGCGTGGCGTCGAGTTCGACGCCCGTTTCGAGCAGGTCCTGCAGGCGGGCCTTCTCGTCGGCGGTGGGCGGCGTCGTGGTGTCCGGCACGGACAGGACGTCGCCCTCCTTGGCCTCCAGCACCCACTGGAGCGCGCGGCCGAGGTCGCGGCTGATGTCCGAGGACCGGGTCTGCACCTGCATCCCGACGTAGCGCTCACCGTCGGACCGGACGAACGCGGCCGCCGCCATCGGCAGCACCGTGCCGAGGGTGACCTTCTCGCCGGAGCCCTTCAGCGTGAGCGCGGCCGTCGCCGACGGGACGAACTCGCGCAGCGCGATCAGTTCGGTCTCCGCCGCGAGTCCCTCGAAGGGCTGGCCGACGAAGACGTCGCGCACCTTCGGCTTGCGGTCCGAGGTCGTCTTGGGACCCTTCTTGCGCGAACCCTTGCCCACGTCAGCCTCCTCAAGCTCGGTTCGGAACGCTATCGCGGGAAGGGCGCGCGCCTCGTAAGGCCCCCGCCCTTCCCGCACGCGATCAGGACCGAGGGGCCGGACGACGGCGCATCAGGACCGTGCCACCGGCACCCGCCACGCCCGCTCCGGCCAGCCCGGCGATCAGCCAACCGGCCGAAGACGGCTCGTCGACGGGCCCGCCACCGGTCTGCGGCGCACCGGCGGGCACCTTCGAAACCTGCTTCTTGACCGGCTCCTTCTTGGCCGCCGGGACGACCTTCGCAGTCGCGGCGGGCTCGACGGTGTCGCACAGCAGGACGAACAGGTGGTCGCCGGGCTTGACACTCGGCCGCAGCTGGAAGGTCACCTTGACGTCGGTGCCACCGGCACGCTTGACCGACTTGTCGGCGACCTGCGTGAACCCGTCCGGCGCGACGATCGAGAAGCCGTGCGGCGTGACGCAGCGGCCCTGCGCGGTCACCTTTCCGCCCACCTCGACGGTCTTCGGCGACACCCAGAACTTGGTGCCCTTCGGCTTTCTCCGGCATCTCGACCGGTGTTTCGGTTCGAATGAGTTCGTTTCACTTCCGGCCCAGACGGCCACGGCAGTCCCCTTGCCGTCCCGCGCTACCGCGTTCCGACATCCCTAGAGACGCCATGCCTGTCCGAGGTTCAGCGGGGTTGGTAACGAAACCATCGCGGATGAACACCCCACCGGCCGCCGGGTTGACCGGATCGGCCGGTTTCAGCGGCCGTTCGTGTATCACGCAAACATGACTGAAAATGGTTGTCATCATTCGGACGATCTAATCGCGGGTGATCAGCCTGCCGTTTTCCCCCTATCTCCCCGAATACTCGATCTCGGCGCCATCCGGCGTCGTCGTGCGGAGAAGGGATCGCAGATGAGCACCTCGAAACGGGCCGCGTTGGCCGCGTTTCCCGTGGCACTCGGGCTGATGCTGGCCGGGCCCGCCGTGGGTACGGCATCGGCCGCGCCACAGTCCGAATCGACCGACCAGGCGCGCCACTGCCTGCTGCTGTGCGTCGGTCACCACGGGCACCACCATCACGGCATCGGCCTGCACCTGGGCCTCTGGCTGCATCTGTGACCCTCGCGCCGCGCCGGGACGGGCTCCCGGCGCGGCGCGGCTACAGTCGGGACGTGTTCGACCTCGCCGACCCGGCCTTCCTCGCGAATCCGTATCCGCACTTCGCCGAACTCCGCGAGCGCGGCGAAGTCCACCGGCACGACGGCCTCGGTATCGCCGTGGCGGTGTCTCACGCGGCCTCGGCCGCCGTCCTGAGGCACCGGGGGCTGGGCCGGATCTGGCAGGACGCGCTGCCGGTGGAACGGTTCGCGTCGTTCAACCTGCTGCACCGCAACTCGCTGCTGGAGAACGAGCCGCCCGCCCACACCCGGCTGCGGCGCGTGATCGCGGGCGCTTTCGGGCGCGGGCACGTCCAGCGGCTGCGGCCGATGGTCGCCGAACTCGCGGACGGCATGGTCGACGGCCTCGCCGCCGAGATCGCCGAGACCGGCTCGGCCGATCTGCTGGCGCACCTCGCGCAGCCGCTGCCGGTCGCGGTCATCGCGGAGCTCCTGGGCGTCCCGATCGAGGACGGGCCGCGCATGGTCACCCTGTCGAACCACATCGTGAAGATGTACGAGTACGGGCTAGCCGAGGACAAGCGCGACGCCGCCGAAGCCGCGGCCTCGGAGTTCGTCGAGTACCTGCGTGACGTCGCGAAGCAGCGCGCGAACTCCCCTGGCGAAGACATCGTCAGCGATCTCCTGCGCAGCGAGCTCACCGAGGACGAACTGGTCGCGACCGCGGTCCTGCTGCTGATGGCCGGGCACGAGGCGACGGTGAACGTGATCGGGAACGGCGTCAACGCGCTGCTGACCCATCGGGACCAGTGGGAGCGGCTGGTGGCCTCCCCGGAACTCCTGGACCCGTGCGTCGAGGAACTGATCCGCTTCGACGCGCCGCTGCAGCTCTTCGAGCGGACGGCGACCGCCGACGTCGAGATCGCCGGGTTCCGGGTGGCCGAGGGCGAGAAGATCGGCGCGCTCCTCGGCGCCGCCGCACGGGACCCGAAGGTGTTCGACCGGCCCGACACCCTCGACATCGGCCGCACGCCGAACGCGCACCTCGGCTTCGGCATGGGCATCCACTACTGCGTCGGGGCCCCGCTCGCGCGGGTGGAGATCGCGGCCGCGCTGACCTCGCTGGCCACGAAGCTTCCGGGCCTGGAGCTCGCGGAGACACCGGAACGGCGGCCGGAGTTCGTGATCCGGGGCCTGCACTCGCTGCCCGTCACCACCCGCTGAAAGCCTCGTTCCAGGTCGTTGCCTGCTTGAGGTACGTGAAGGTCGAGTTTCCTCGGCTGAGCCGCGGGAAGGGGGCCTTCACGCGCAGCCGCCGTGACGGCTGGTGGCGATCGCGAAGGTAGCGAAGGCCTCCTTTACTACCCTGAGGGTAGGGAAGGAGGCCTTCACGGACCGGACCGGCGGACCTGGCCCGGCGGCCAGGTCACCCTCCTGCTGCTCGCTGTTCATGCCCCCATGTACAGACCGATCGGCCTTCGGCAGAGTGCGCAGACTCCCCGGTCAGCGCACGGAAGCGGCGGGGCGTTCGCGGCGTTCCGGGTCCGGAGCGCCGTCCACCTTCAGCACGCGAAGCAGGCGAAGCCGCTTCTCCGCTACAGGCGCGAGCAGGCCGGACATGCGCTTCACGAGCAGCGCCGTCACCACCGCCAGCCCGGCCGCGGCCAGATCGGTCAGCGCGACCAGCACGACCCCGTCGGCCAGCGCCTGGACGCCGTCACGGAACCGCCAGACGATGACGAGCCCGAGCAGCAGCCAGTTGAGCGCCCAGACACCCCACCAGACCAGCACTAACCGCGACGGCTTCGGCCGCGTTTCCCGGGTCCGGCGCAGGACGGCGTGTTCGAGTTCGGCGACGATCGGCAGCACCATGACCAGGTTCGCCACCGGCACCAGCGTGAACACCAGCACCTGCCACAGCCGCCTCGGCGGCACTTCGCCGGAGGCGTCCGCGGCGGCGTGCCTGGCCACGAGCAGCCACCACACGGTGAGCCCGGACGGCAGCAGCGAAAGGATCGTCGTGAGCAGGCCCGCGGTGATCACGAAGCTGTCGGACACCGACACGACGGACGTCGACAACGCGGAGTCGCGGCTCTGCACCAGCAGGACATAGCGCCAGATCTCCGAGGCCGCCGCGACGACGGCGAGCGCGGCGAAGGTCCACAGCACCGGCAGGAGACTGCGCGTGATCACCCGCAGCCGCTCCCCGGCGGTGACTTCGCCGGACGCCGTCCCGGGGACCGCGGTCGGGCGGCGCCAGACCAGGTTCGGAAAACCCCAGCGCGGCGGGACCGGATAGGACGGCGGACCGGAGTAGCGCTCGGCCACGGGTTCGCGCCGCTGCGGCCAGGCACCGGGAGGCGGCGAAGCGACCCAGCGGACGCGATGACGCGCCGGCTGGGGCCTCGGCTGCTGCACCGGCGCCGGACGCACCGGCGGTACCGGTGTCCTCGGCGGGAAGTGGCCTGGCTGCACGGTTACAGCACTTCGGGGTCGACGCCGGCATGGTCGCCGACCATCGGGCGCCCCTCCTGCTTCCAGGACCCCATCCCGCCGGCGACGTTCACCGCGTCCCAGCCGCTCGCGTTGAGCCACGCGGCGGCGCGGGCGGACCGGCCGCCGCTGCGGCAGATCACGTAGACCGGCTGGTCGTCGGGCAGATCGTCGAGTTCGCCCACGCGCGCGGGCAGTTCACCCATCGGGATGTGCTTGGCGCCCGGGACGTGCCCGGCGGCCCACTCGTCGTCCTCGCGGACGTCGAGCAGCGCGACGCCGTCCTTGGGCAGATCACGGACGGCGACGGTCGGGATGTCAGCAGGGCTCACCACCCTGCCATCCTCGCATCCCGTGCCGTTGCGCGCGCGTGAAGAACAACTCAGTGCTGGGTCGCTTTTTCGGCGCCCGCGCCGGTGAGCGAGCGGACCTCCATCTCGGCGTACTTCTTCTGGTTGTGTTCCTTGGACAGCACGGTGCCGAGCCAGCCGAGGAAGA